>JBPBPH010000074.1:0-78176 GCA_050954355.1 Janthinobacterium lividum | reverse complement strand
GCCCCTACTCATTTATTCACTTACTCCTTTACAACCGCTGCTTGGCGGCCGGGTAACCATTGTAGGTACCTAGGCCCTAGGCAGCCGCTACCTCCGCGGCGGCCGCGTTACTAGCTGGGCAGCGGTAGCTAATGGCGCTGCTTACGGCAGCGACTGGGCGGCGTGCGCTACCTAGGCCACGGCGCGCAGCTCATCGCCAAGCAATACCGGGCGCAGGTAGTTCACCTTGAATTCGGCGGTGGATACCGGCGCGGTGGTGGCGAAAGCTAGTAAACGGGCCGCCGCACCCAGGGCCACGCCCATGAAGCCAGCTAGTACGCCGCCGTGCGTCACGCCGGGCGAGGAAGGGTGCTCGTCACACGTCACCCACCATACGGTATTCAGCTTGGCCGGGGGCAGACACGGTCAGCACCATGCCATTAGCCTGGCCGTAACGGTTGATGCGGTTGTAGTAGGTTAAGGCGGCGACCAGGTTGGCAGAAGGAAGTATGGGGCGAAGATGCACCCGCAGCTAGCCCCGTTTGCGCACCCTACCTTTGTAGGCTAGCTTCAGCCATTCTTCAGCCGGCTGGCTTCGCGCACCTAACCTCTTGCTTCCCGCTATGGCCTCGTTCGATATTGTGAGCAAAGTAGACCCTCAAACGCTCGAAAACGCCGTGAACACGGCCCGCAAGGAACTAGCCACCCGCTACGACCTGCGCGATACTAAGGGTGGCATTGAGCTGGATAAGAAGGCGAGCACCATTCAGCTCAGCTCCGAAAACTCGATGCGCATTAAGGCGCTGGAAGACATTCTCTTAACGCGCATTGTGAAGCAGGGCATCGATGGCACGGCCCTCGACTTCACGGCCGAGGAACTACCGGCCGGGGCGCTGGTAAAAAAGACCATCAAGGTGCGCTCGGGCGTAGACAAGGACGCGGGCCGCAAAATCATCAAGGCCATCAAGGACAGCAAAATCAAGGTGGAGGCCCAGATGCAGGACGACCAGATTCGCGTCACGAGCAAGAAACTTGATGATTTGCAGGCCGTTATTGCGCTGCTGCGCCGCACCGATAGCGGCCAGCCCCTGCAGTTCGTAAATATGAAAAGCTAGGACTACTGATGTGAAAAGGTAAGAATGTGGAAGATGTGAAGATTATTCGTTGCTTTAATCGGGGGGCTTCTAATCTTCACATGCTAGCTTTCATTTTCACATTTTTTTATTATCTACATTTCCACATTTAGAAGCTTTGTCACCTCTCTCCGCGTTTTCTGCCGAGCATTTTGCCGCCTTTGGGCACGTCCAGGCCTGGGTTAGCCTCCTGACCCTCACCGTAATGGAGATTGTGCTGGGTATTGATAACATCATCTTCATTTCCATCACGGTTAACCGCCTAGCCCCCGGCGAGCAGGCCAAGGGGCGCACCATTGGCCTGCTGCTGGCGCTGCTGTTTCGGGTGGCGCTGCTCACCAGCATCTCGTGGCTGGTGGGGCTGCGCGAGCCCCTCTTTACTCTAAATCTGCCGGGCGTTATTGACCATTTCGGCGTGAGCGGGCGCGACCTGATTCTGATGGCCGGCGGCTTGTTTCTTATTTACAAGAGCACCACCGAGATTCATAGCAAGCTGCAGGGCGAGGAAGAGGAGGAACACGCCCGCAAGGGCCACGCCAGCCTGCCCAGCATCATCATTCAGATTATCATTATCGACATTGTGTTCAGCTTCGACTCCATTTTAACGGCCGTGGGGCTGGTAGATAACGTGCTGGTAATGATTGCGGCCGTTATCTGCGCCATGATTATTATGATTGCCTTCAGCGGCACGGTGGCCGACTTTGTGAACCGCAACCCCACCATCAAGATGCTGGCGCTGTCGTTCCTCATTATGATTGGGTTTATGCTGGTGATGGAAGCGGCCCACAAAGACGTGGAGAAAGGCTACCTCTATTTCGCCATGGCTTTTGCCTTAGTGGTCGAGCTGCTGAACATGCGCCTGCGTAAAAAGAGCAAGCCCATCGTGCTGCGCGACTCGCAGTACGACTAGCGCTCCTAGGTCCGCAGGGTTACTTGCCCGGCCGCGTCGAGTTGCCCGGCGGTTGCACATAGCTTCCCAGCGTGGTATCGGGGCTAGGGCACTCCTCAACCCCAAAACCACCCTGGGGAGTTGGCGGCCGGCTAGCCCGCCACCAGCCCTAGGCGCACAGCCAGCATATCGAGCAGGCGGCGGGTGAGTTCGGGGCGGTGCTGGCGGTAAAAAGCCAGCTCGTCAGGGGTGAGCAGCCCCACCACGACCCCGGCCAGCAGGGCCCGCAGGCGGGTGTTGCGGGCCAGCAAGTCGGCGCGCTGGCGGGTGGCCTCGGCGGGGTTGGCGGCGGGCGAGGGCAGGCGGTAGTCTTGGGCAAAGTCTTCAAGCAAGCTGGCTGCTACCTCGTGCTGCAGCTTGAGCAGCGGGCGCAGCACCTGGTGCTGAAAATCGGGCACGGTGGCCGGCGCAGGGATGGCGGCCGGCTGGCCGGCAATGGCGGGCCGCAGCGCGAGCAGCGCCGCCGTGGGGCGAATATAAAAAGCAGACATAGGTTGCTGTACGGCCAGTAAAAAAGCCCGGCCGAAGCCGGGCTTTTTGTTTTGCAGCTACCCTAGGGCATGTTAGCGCTCGATAGTCACCTTGGTAGTGTAGGTGCCATCGGAGGTGCGCACGCGCACCACGTAGAGGCCGGGGGCCAGCGCGCCGGTGCGCAGCTCGTAGCCGGCCTGCTGCATTTGGGCGGTGGGCACGGTGGTGGCGGGCAGTACCACCTGGCCCAGCAGGTTGAGCAGCGTCACCTCCATGGGGGCGGCGCTACCCAACTGGGTGCGCACCGTGAGGCGGTCCTGGGCAGGGTTGGGGAAGGCCTCCAGGGCGCTGCCGCTCACCACGCCGTTGTGGGTGCTCAGGGTAATGGCGTGGGCGGTGGGCGGCACGTCAAAGGCTTGCATTGAGCCGTTTACGACGGGCACGCCGTTGGTGCGCGGGCCCTGCACGGCGCTGTAGCCCATGCCCCGGCGCGCAAACACGGCCCAGATGAGGTCGGCGTTGGCGGCGCGGTTGGTGAGGGTATCAGCCCGCAGCAGCGCGTCGCGCCCGTCCAGGAAGCCGGGGTTGCACACTTGCAGCTTGCAGCCGTCCAGCACCAGCTGCAGCATCTTGTTGTTGCCGCCGGTAGCTGAGAAGAAGTCGGCGTTGTAGCCGTACTTATACACAAACTGCCAGTTCAAATCCCACAGCACCGTGCACCACACTTCGCCCACGTCGTGGGTTTCGCTGTACTTGCCGGCGGCCGTGCCCAGCTGGGCGTAGGTATAGGTATTCTTGGTGATGTCGGTGGTGTAGGGCTGGTGGCGGAAGCCCGGGCCAGTAGCGACAGACTGCGCGTTGTCGTAGGTGGCTACGTAGCGCGGGGTGCTGCCAATGTCGCCGGGGTGGGTAGTCATCCAGAGGCCAAAAAAGTCGCTCCAGCCTTCGCCCATCGTTTGGTTGCCGGTGGCATTGTTGAGGCAGCTCGAGTTGGCCGGGCCGCCGGTGAGGCGGTTGGTGATGCCGTGGCCGAACTCGTGCGACACCACACCGTTGTCAAACGACCCGTCGAAGTCGGGCCCTAGGGTGGCCGCCACGTTGAGGGCACTGCCCGCCCGAATGGCGTCGCGCAGCTTAAAGCCATCGGCCCCGCTGATGAAGATGGCCGGAATGCGAATGCCCACCGTGTCGGTACCGCCAAAACTGGTCAGGCCGGGGGTAGCCAGCGAGTCAAACACGATAACGCCGGTGGCCCCGTTGGCCTGGGCGCGCCGCACTTTGGGCGCAAACTGGTTGTTGACCCGCGGGCTAAGGCCCGTGAGCTGCGGGCAGCCGCCGCGCTGAATGAAGGCAATGTTGCCGCTCACGTCGGCCGCGTTAGTGAAGGGCGTGGCGCAGCCGTGGTCGCCGCCGTCGGCCGATACGCCGTCGTTGACCAGCACCAGCTTGCCGGCCAGGGGCTTTTTGGTGAGCGTAGGCCCGAAGGCTACGGTGGCGAACAAGTACGTGCCCGCTACCGCCGACGAGCCGGTTACAGCCAAGGCATTGAGCGGAGGATTATCGAACAAGTACATCTGCATCCGGCCCGAGCTGCCGTCCACCGGGGCCGAGAAGTTGGCGTTGTTGCGCCCGCTGCCGTCCTGCGACTCGGCCCGCACGAAGTCGTTGCCCAGGCCCTGGCCGGTGATGTTCTTGTACTGGAAGTTGCCCGCCACCTCGTTGAAGCCGTGCGCCATCATCACGTCGTGGAGCATGTTGTTCCAGTAGAACAGGTTGGTGATGCCGGCGGCCAGGTTGCCGGGCTCGCGCGACCCTAGGAGCTGGTTGAAGGGAAAATCAAAGTTGAGGGTGCTGCCGCCGTCGGGCGAGGCCGCCGCGTTGGCCAAATTGGGCGACGTACTAGCCGCATTGCCATAATCGTCGTAGGCGGCCACGTTGTTGCCGCGCGTCAGGTACTTGCCGCTGCTCAGCAGCGAGTAGCTATCGGCAAAGAAGCCGCTCGGGGCTTTGCCTTCCTCTACCTGCCAGCCGTAGGGCGAGTACAGGGGGTTGGCCACGCTCAGCGGCACCACCTCGCGCGGGTGCACCACGGGGTTTTCGTAGGGCACGGGCACCACGGTCAGGCTATTGGCCGCCGTCACCCCTAGGGGGCTGGGGGCGGGCGGGGAGCTGGGGGCAGCCGCCATATTGAAGGCCAGGGCCCGCTGCTGCCGGGCTACCGCCGTGGTGGTGTGCTGCCGAAAGGTGCTTTGCTCGCTTACTACGTAGTCAGTTTTGCCCACCAGGCGGCCCGTTTGGGCATCCACGCGGGCATTCCAATAGTGCTGCTGGTCGAGGGTGGCGATAGTCACGCTCCACACCAGCACCAGCTGGCCATCCACAGCCTCATACATAAGCTGCACTGGGATGTTTTCTTCCGAAATGCCCCCGTTGTTGAACACGATGCCGTCGGCCACGCGGGCTTCTACCAGCGTGCGCAAACCCACGGGGCGGGGCAGGCCTAGGGGCACGCTGGCCGCCGTCACGGCCTGCTCGGGCGTGAGGGCCGGCGTGGCGGCGCCGGCCTTGGCAGCGGCGTTGGGCACGAAATCTTGGGTAGCCAGCACCACTTTGCCAGCGGCGTTGGTGTGCACCGCGCCCGTGGCGTTAAACACGGCCAGGCCATTTACCCGTTGCCGCAGGTAGGTGTGGGTCAGCCCATTAGCATCGGCGTAGCTACCCGTCACCACCGGGTTGCTTACGTCGGCGGCCGTTAGGCCCTGCGCCTTAGCTTTAGTAGCAAAGCCGGCCAACGCCTCCGGCGCCACGGCTTTCACTTGCTGCGCCATGGCCCGGCCGGGCCCGGCCATGGCAGCCGCCAACGCCAAAACCCAGTAGCCTGAACGAGTAAACTTATTTGTCATAGAAAAGGAAAATAGGCAGGAAACGCCGGCTAAAAACCGGCCGTTGCCAAAGGTAATTAGCCAGCCAAGAAGACAATGGGCTTACTGACCGCCGCTCCAAATTATTTTCTCACTAATCCTTCACCGTTTCAGAATATTCCCAGCTTGCCCAGCACATCCCACAGCACTACGCCGGCCGCCACGCTCACGTTGAGCGAGTGCTTGGTGCCCAGCTGCGGAATTTCCACGGCCGCGTCGCACAAGACCAGCACCTCGTCATCAACCCCAAATACTTCGTTGCCAAGCACCAGCGCCAGCGGCGAGCCCAGGGCGGGTTGAAACTGCGGCAGCAGCACCGAGGCGGTAGTTTGCTCCACGGCCACCAACTGGTAGCCCGCGGCCTTGAGCTGCTGGGCAGCCCCTAGGGTAGTGGGGACGTGCTCCCAGGCTACCGACTCGGTGCTGCCGAGGGCCGTTTTGGTGATTTCGCGGTGCGGCGGCCGGCCCGTTACGCCGCAGAGGTAGAGCTTTTCGAGGGCGAAGGCGTCGGCGGTGCGAAACACGGCGCCCACGTTGTGCAGCGAGCGCACATTGTCGAGCACTAGCACCACGGGGCTTTTGGAGGCGGTTTGAAAATCGGCGACGGGCAGCCGGTTCAGCTCCGGCATGGTGAGCTTGCGCATGGGTAGTAGCCCGAACTTTGTAGTCCGCGCCTGAGGTTTTAGGGTGTACTTTGTAGTTTAATCGCTCTTCTCGCGCGGGCCCCAAAGGTCGCGCCGCCCTGCCTTGTCTGCTTCCGTTACCCCTCCCGCTCCGCCCAAAGCCAAGTTTGCCATCAAGCAGCTCGGGCCCGACCACTTTGCGCCCCAGCCGGTGGCCGACACGCCCCTGATGCGCCAGTACTACCAGCTCAAGCAGCAGCACCCCGGCGCGGTGCTGCTGTTTCGGGTGGGCGATTTTTACGAAACCTTCGGCGAAGATGCCGTGACGGCGGCGCGCCTGCTCGACATTACGCTCACTAAGCGCGGGGCCGGCACGGTCAGCGAGGTGGCGCTGGCAGGCTTTCCGCACCACGCCCTGGATAACTACCTGCCTAAGCTGGTGCGCGCCGGCCAGCGCGTGGCCATCTGCGACCAGCTCGAAGACCCGAAGCAAGCCAAGGGCCTGGTAAAGAGAGGCATCACCGAGCTGGTGACGCCCGGCGTGAGTTTGCACGACCACACCCTAGAGCGCCGCCAAAATAACTACCTGGCCGCCGTGCACTTCGGCAAGAGCGAGGCGGGCGTGTCGTTTCTAGACATCAGTACCGGCGAGTTTCTGGTGGCGCAGGGCACGCTCGACTACCTGGGCAAGCTGCTGCAAAATTTCCGGCCCGCCGAGGTGCTGTTTTGCAAGCGCAGCCGCCAGGAGTTTGAGGGCACTTTTGGTCCCGACTTCTGCACCTATGCGCTCGACGAGTGGGTATTTGGGGCCGACTACGCCCACGATACCCTCACGCGGCACTTCCGCACCACCTCGCTCAAGGGCTTTGGGGTCGATAACCTAAAGGAGGGCGTCATTGCGGCGGGCTGCATCCTGCACTACCTGGCCGAAACTAAGCATACTGACATTCAGCACATTGCCAGCCTAGGGCGGCTCGAAGAAGACAAGTACGTGTGGCTCGACCGCTTCACGGTGCGCAACCTGGAGCTGGTGCACGCCCAGCACCCCGGCGGCGTGCCGCTGATTGACATCCTGGACCAAACCCTGACGCCGATGGGCGCGCGCCTGCTGCGCAAGTGGGTGGTGCTGCCGCTCAAGGAGGTGAGCCAGATTCAGCGGCGGCTCGACACGGTGGCGGCCCTAGTGGCCAACCCCGAGCTGCTGGAAGAAGTGCAGAGCTACCTGCGCCCCATCGCTGATTTAGAGCGCCTTATCTCG
The DNA here is from genome assembly GCA_050954355.1 of Janthinobacterium lividum. Lineage (GTDB taxonomy): Bacteria > Bacteroidota > Bacteroidia > Cytophagales > Hymenobacteraceae > Hymenobacter. The sequence goes on along the minus strand of JBPBPH010000074.1, from coordinate 70,842 downwards.
AAGGTGGCGGTGCGCCGCGTAAACCCCAGGGAGCTGCTGCAACTGGCCAGGGCCCTCGAAAGCATTGCGCCGCTGCGCGCGAAGCTGGCCGCCTCGGGCGTGCGAGCCCTCGAAAAGCTGGCCGACCAACTGCACGCCTGCACCTCGCTGCGGGCCGAGATTACCAGCAAAATCCGGCCCGACGCGCCGCTGCTCGTCACGCAGGGCCACGTTATTCAGGAGGGCGTGGATGCCGAACTCGATGAGCTGCGCGGCCTGGCCTATTCGGGCAAGGACTACCTGGTGCAGTTGCAGCAGCGCGAGCAGGCGGCCACGGGCATCTCGTCGCTGAAAGTGGCTTACAACCGGGTGTTTGGCTACTACCTGGAGGTTAGCAACGCGCACAAAAACAAGGTGCCGGCCGAGTGGATTCGCAAGCAGACGCTGGTGAACGCCGAGCGCTACGTGACGGAAGAGCTGAAAACGTACGAGGAGAAAATCCTGAACGCCGAGGAAAAGCTGGGCGTGATTGAAAGCCGCATCTACCAAGAGGTGGTGCTGGCGGCGGCCGACTTCGTGAGCCAGGTGCAGCAAAACGCCCGCGCCGTGGGCGTGCTCGACTGCCTAGGGTCGTTTGCGGCCACGGCGCGGCAGCACCGCTACGTGCAGCCGGTGGTGAGCGACGGGCCCACGCTGGACATTAAGGGCGGGCGCCACCCGGTGATTGAGCGGCAACTGCCGCCCGGCGAAAGCTACATCCCCAACGACCTGTGTTTGAGCCAGGACGACCAGCAGATAGTGGTGATAACGGGCCCCAACATGGCTGGTAAGTCGGCGCTGCTGCGCCAAACGGCCCTGATAGTGCTGCTGGCCCAGATTGGCTCGTTTGTGCCGGCCGATGCGGCTGAGCTAGGCATTATCGACAAGATTTTTACCCGCGTAGGCGCTTCCGACAACCTGAGCAAGGGCGAGAGCACCTTCATGGTGGAGATGACCGAAACGGCCAGCATCCTCAACAACCTCTCGGACCGCAGCCTAGTGCTGATGGACGAGATTGGGCGCGGCACCAGTACCTACGATGGCATCAGCATTGCCTGGGCCATTGTGGAGCACCTGCACAACAACCCGCGCGCGCGCGCCAAAACGCTGTTTGCCACCCACTACCACGAGCTCAACCAGTTGGCCGACGACTGCCCTAGGGTGCGCAACTACCACGTAGCCGTGCAGGAAGCTGATGGCCGGGTGCTTTTTCTGCGCAAGCTGCGGCCGGGCGGCTCCGAGCACTCGTTTGGCATTCATGTGGCGCGGCTGGCGGGCATGCCCCCGGCGGTAGTGCTGCGGGCCAACGAGATAATGCACCACCTGGAGCAGGAGCGCGCCGGCGCCGGCCTGCCCGACGCCGTGGACCCCACCGCGCCCACTGAGTTTGACGACGTGCTGGCGGGCCTCGATGAGCAGCCCCGCACGGCCCAGCCCCGGCCCCGCGCCACCACTGCCCTGGCCACGCGCCCCACTCTGCAACTCAGCATGTTCGAGCCCAGCGACCCTAGGCTGGAACAACTGCGCGAGCTACTTAACACCCTGGATATAAACACTCTAACGCCCATCGAGGCCTTGCTAAAGCTGCAGGAGCTAAAGGGACTGGTGGGCACCTAGAGAGATGGTGAAGGAGTGAATGAAACAGGCGGTCATGCTGAGTTTATCGCAGCATCTCTACCGTGCCGTATTGTTCGGTAGAGATGGTTCGGCAAGTGGACGCCAGCTGAGCATGACTGCCTGTTTCATGCATTTACCCATTTACTTGAGATAGCGGGTGCGCACCAGGCGGATGGCGGCCGGCGCGCTGGGGGTACACACGCTGCAATCGGTGCCCACGCCGTTTATTGGGCCCTCGTATTCCCAGCTGAATACCTTGGGCGCGGCCTTGGAGGCCGCAGCTACGCGTAGCGTAGTATCGCCAGGGGTGATGTAAAGCACGTGGCCATCGGCAAACTGCACTTTGAAGCTGGCCTGGCCGCCTACGGTGGCGGGGCCAGCGTAATGCAGCGTGGCGTCGATGCGGTCGGGGCCGTAGCTGTACTGCAGCTGGTAGCGCCGGCCGTCTTTGGTCCAGAAGCTGAAATGCTCGTAGCTGGCCGTGCCAGGCCGGCCCAGAGCGTAGTTGGCCACCACATTTTGGGCCCGCGCGGGGCTAGCGGCCAGCAGCAGGCCGGCCAAGCAGTAGGGCAGTACGGGGAGGAATGCCGCTGGGCGGCCAAGGCTAAACATAAAATTGCTACGTAACCCACAACTAAAAAGCTATCGGTAAGCCCGCTGGCACCCGTAATGCGGCCGCGGGGCCTAGGGGGCATAACGGAACGTCTGGGCCCCCTAAGCGGTTATAGCTACATCCAACCGCCCTGCGCGCGGCGTATAGCCTAGGCGCAGTATTCTTCTTTCTTTCAGTTCATTATGACTAAGCTTCTGCCGGCCACCCTTGGCCTCGCTATTCTCAGTTTCACCTCGTGCGGCTCGGAGCAGCCGGCCCAGGCTAAAGGCCTGGCCGCCAGCGACCCACCCGCCAGCACCACCGGCTTCGCGCCCAAAGACCTGACTGGGCTGGCCCAGGCCACCTTCGCGGGCGGCTGCTTTTGGGCGCAGGAAGAGGCTTTTGAGCAAATCAAAGGCGTGAAGCAGGTGGTGAGCGGCTACGCCGGCGGCACCGTGCCTAGCCCCAGCTACGAGCAGGTAGCGGCCCAAAACACCGGCCACGCCGAAGCGGTGAACATTTACTACGACCCCAAGGTGGTGAGCTACCAGAAGCTGGCCGACATCTTCTTTACGGCCAGCCACGACCCTACGCAGCTCAACCGCCAGGGCAACGACACCGGCCCTGAGTACCGCTCGGTAGCATTTTACCGCACGCCCCAGGAAAAGCAGGTAGTCGGGCAAACCATTGCCAAGGTGAACGCCTCGAAGGAATACGACAGCAAAATCGTGACCCAGGTAACGCCACTCACCAAGTTTTGGGACGCCGAGGAGTACCACCAGGGCTACTTCCGCCTGCACCCCGACAATCCTTACATCGAGGCCGTATCGGCTCATAAGGTTGAGCACGTACGCAAAATGTTTCCGCAAGATTTGAAAGCCAACCTGCCGGTGCTGTAGCCCAACTGGCTTAGGCCTACTAAGTTAAAAAGCCCCGCCAGCGCAAGTTGGCGGGGCTTTTTGCAAGGCCATTGCCCTAGCAGGGGCCTAGGCGCGCACCTGGATACTATTGCTGGCGGCCCAGTGGCGGGCCTCGGTAGCGTTAGCAAAGTGCAGGGTGTCGAAGGGAATGTGGGCCGTGGCCCGCTGCATGATGTTTTGGATGCCCATCTGGTTGAGGCCATCCTGCGAAACGATGATGGCGAGGCGCTTCACCCCCAACTTAGCAAATTCCGGAAACCAGGTGCCACTAATCCAGTCCTGGTCGGCGGGGCGAATGGCGCGCAGCAGGGTATTGTTGGCCACGTAGCCCTGAATGCGCAGGGCGCGCACCTGCCGCAGCACCTCGGTTAGCGACGAGCGCAGCTGCTCCGAATTTACAAATCCCAACCATTCGGTTTCAAGCGTGGCATTTTCGGGGTCGTGGTGCAGCAATAGAAAGCTAGTACGATAGATAACTGACATATAGAGTAAACAAGGTTTTCGTAGAAATAGCTAATCCTGGTACGCAAATTTAGACTGCGCGGCACCCTATCTCAAGCGCCGCCAGCCGCTTTATATTAGCCCACGCTTCTGTTTTTTTAGCCATGCTCTCCTCTAAGCTTCCCGAAGTAGGCGTCAGTATTTTTGCGCAGATGACGGCCCTGGCCCAGCAAACGGGCGCGCTCAATCTGGCCCAGGGCTTCCCGGACTACGACCCGCCGCTGGCGCTGCGCGAGGCGTTGGCCCGCCACGCCCTAGCCCCCGGCAGCCACCAATACGCCCCCATGCCGGGGCTGCTGCGCCTGCGCCAGGTTATTGCCGCCCAGGTAGCGCGCCTGCTGCCCACCACGCCCGCGCCCGATGCCGCCCAGGAAGTCACAATCTTGGCCGGAGCCACCGAGGGGCTCTACGCGGTGCTGGCCGCCGTGGTGCGCCCCGGCGACGAAGTCATTATCCTGGAGCCGGCCTACGATTTGTACGGGCCCGCCGTGCGGCTGCAAGGCGGCGTGCCACGCTACGTGCGCCTGCCCGCCCCCGACTTTCGGCCCGACTGGGCGGCGGTGCGGGCGGCCTGCTCGGCGCGCACTAGGCTGCTCATTATCAACACGCCGCATAACCCGAGCGGCGCGGTTTTTGGCCCCGCCGACTGGGCGGCCCTAGGGCAGCTGGCCGAGGACTACGACGCCCTGGTGCTGGCCGACGAGGTGTATGCCCCGCTGGTGTACGACGGGGTGGCGCCCGGCAGCGCCTGGCAGCACCCGGCGCTGCGGGCACGCAGCTTCGTGCTGGCCTCTTTTGGCAAAACCTACCACGCCACCGGCTGGAAGGTGGGCTACTGCTTGGCGCCGCCCGCCCTCACGGCTGAGCTGCGGCGGGTGCACCAGTTCGTGACGTTTGCCGTGAGCACGCCCACCCAGCACGCCCTGGCCGACGCCCTAGCAGCAGACCCCACCGATGCGCACTGGCGCGGGCTGGCTGCCTTTTACCAAGCCAAGCGCGATGCCTTCCGGGCGGGGTTGGCGGGCAGCGGGTGGCAGCTGCTGCCGGTGCCGGGCGGCTACTTCCAACTGGCCAGCTACGCGGCTTTTTCGGCGGCCCCCGACTTGGCTTTTGCCCAGGAGTTGGCCCAGGCCTGGGGCGTGGCCGTGGTGCCGGTATCGGCCTTTTACCACGATGGCTACGACCCTGGCCTGGTGCGCTTTTGCTTTGCCAAGGAGGCTGCTACGCTGGCGGCGGCCACGGCCCGGCTGCAGCACCCGCCCGCAGCCGGGCTAGCAGCCTAGTATTCGCATCCAAGCAACTATGCTTTTTACTATGCGCCTTATTGTAGCTTAGCCAAAGGACTTAAAACAGCTAACGAAGTACATCTATATTAATAAGCTGTTTTTTATCAGTGCTTTATATAAAGCGGTGGTGCTTGTTATTCACCATTGCTCCTCGACTTATTCACGTTCCTGTTTTCTTTTTTCCTATCTTTTTGACTATGCAAGATTTTACGGTTTCGATAGTGCAGCCCACGCTGCATTGGCACCAGCCCGCCGCCAACCGGACCCTTTTGACTAACCTCCTGGATTCGGCCCTTGATGGCTCGGGCATGACGGACCTCATTGTGCTGCCCGAAATGTTTACCACGGGCTTTACGATGGAGGCCCGCACCCAGGCCGAGCCCACCAACGGCCCCACCCTGGCCTGGATGCGCACGCTAGCCGCCCACCACCAGGCCGTGGTAACGGGCAGCGTGCTCGTAAAGGAGGAGAGCAATTTTTACAACCGCCTGCTGTGGGTGCGGCCCGATGGCAGCTACGCAGGCTACGACAAGCGCCACTTGTTTCGGCTGGCGGGCGAGCACCAGGTGTTTACGCCCGGCCGCCAGCGGCTGGTAGAGGAGTGGCGCGGCTGGCGCATTTTACCCCTTATCTGCTACGATTTGCGCTTTCCGGTGTGGAGCCGCAACGAAGCCGCCCGGCCCTACGACCTGCTGCTGTACGTGGCCAACTGGCCCCAGGCTCGCATCGAGGCCTGGAACACGCTGCTACGGGCCCGCGCCATCGAAAACGTGAGCTACGTGGCCGGCGTCAACCGGCTGGGCAACGACGGCCGCGGCCAGCCCCATTCCGGCCAGTCGGCCCTGCTGACGATGCAGGGCAACTACCTGGCCCAGGCTGGCAACCTGCAAACGGTGCTTACCCGCACCTTGAAAGCGGGCGCGCTAACCCAGTTTCGCGAGGAAATGGCGTTTTTGCAGGACGCGGACGACTTTTCTTTCCCCGCCGCCTAGCCGGCCCCTAGGCCCCTGGCTACTTCCAAAGCCCAGGAGCGCCGCGCCCTTGCCACCGCGCGGCGCTCCTGGGCTTTGTTGGATTACAGCCGACTTGCTGCCCTGCCCAACTCCTAGGGCCCGGCTACTCGGCCACGGCTAGGCGCTGGGTGGTGCTGATACCATCGGCGGCGGTGGCCTGGGCCACGTAGAGGCCGGGCGCCAGGCCCGCCAGGTTGAGCTGGTGGGTGCGGGCCAGGGTAGCGTCGGCCAGCACCCGGCGGCCGGTTAGGTCGAAGAGCACCAGGCGGGTGGGCTGGGCGGTTTCGGCGGTGGCGGCGCGGGCGGCGGGGTTGGGGTAGAGGCTAAGGCCTAGGGCCGCCCCCGCGCTGGGCTGGGTGGCCAGCACGGCGCGGGGCCGCGGCAGGTAGCTCACCAGGCCGCCGGTTTCGGTGCCTAGGTACAGCTCGGGCGTACCATCCTGGTTGAGGTCGGCGGCGGTGGGAGCCATGCGCAGCGCGCTGTAGGTATGCCCCAGCACCGAAGCAGTGTATTGGCCACTGAAGGCGTTGTAAAACAGATTATTGCTGCCCACGAAGCTGCCGCTCTGGCTACGGAAGTTCGCGTACAGGGCAATGGCGCCGGTACCGTCGGTCGTCAGCAGGTCGGGCTGGCCGTTGCCGTCGAAGTCGGCCACGGCCACGGCCAAGTTGGGGGGGCGGCTGCCGGCGGTGCGCAGCTGGCCGTAGTCGGCATCGGCCAGTACAAACAAGTTGTCGGGGCTGCTGGCGGCCGCGCCCCGGTTGCGGAAGTAGCGCAGGCTGCCGTCGCTAGGGAAAATATTGGTGCCCAGCAGCATGTCTACGTAGCCGTCGCCATCTACGTCATAAAAGCACGGGGTATCGTTCTGGGTGGCGGCCAGCGAGCTGGTGCCGTCGGCAGCCTTGAAGTAGCTGGCCGAGCTAGGCGTAAAGCTGGCCGCCCGGCTGCTGCCGGCCGCGTTCAGCAGGTAATACAAGCGGTTGGTGGTGCCGTCGTAGGCCGAGTACACTAGGTCGAGCGCGCCGTCGCGGTTGAGGTCGACCAGGGCGGGGCGCAGGCTCTCGAAGCGGGCATTGGCCGCCACGGCCGCCGCGCCCAGGCCCAGGTAGTCGTCGCTCACCAGCCGGTACACGGGGCGGCGGGCGTTGCCCACGTTGCGGTAGTAGGCTAGGCTGGCGCGGTAGTAACCGTTCACCTGGTCGCCCTGGTTGCCGATGAGCATGTCGGGCAGCCCGTCGCCGTCGAGGTCGCCAAACGCCGCCATGGCGCCTTCACTCACGTCGAGCATCTCGCTTTGCAGGAAGCTGCTGTTAGTCAGCGAGTAGCTGGGCGTGGCTGCGGCGCTGGCGGCCGCGTTGTGGTAGAGGCGCACGCACTGGCGCAAGCTCACGCGGTCGGCCGAGTTATCGGTCATATTAGGCGCAATTACCAGGTCGGGCACCCCGTCGAAGTCGGCATCGAGCTGGTAGGGCGCCGGAAACACGGGCAAGTTAACCGGCGCGGCGGCCGACGGGAAGCTGCTGCTAGCCCCCGCCGGGGTCAGCACGGCGTCGGTGCTGCTGGCCCCCGAGTTGAGCAGGCGCGTGAGGGAGGCGCAGTTGTCGCGCCCGTCCAGCAAGTCGAGCTTGCCGTCGCCGTTCAGGTCCAGCAGCAGCACGTTGTGGCCCTGGCTGTGGTCGGTGCGGTAGGTGGCGCAGGGCGAAGTATCCCCCATCAGTTGGTAGGAGTTGCAGCTAACGCAGGATACTTGCAGCTGCCCCCAGTAGGTGCTCACCCGGTTGAAGGTGCTGACACCCCCGCAGGCGTCGGGGCTGGCGTTGAGGTAGAGCTCGAGCAGCGTCGAGCCGTAGAAGTCGTAAGTCAGAATGTCGAGCTTGCCATCGCCGTTCACGTCCTGAATGGCGGGCAGGTTGTAGGCCCCAATATTGAAGTTGGCCGTGTAGCCATTACCCACCGGAAACGACAACTCGTTGTTGGTCAGCGTGAAGCTGGGTCGGCCGCTGGCGTCGGCCACGTTGCGAAACACCCGAATATTGCCGCTGGTAGCGGCCGTAAACAGGTCGGGCCGGCCGTCGCAGTCGTAGTCGCGCAGCAGCGCCCAGCCCGTCATATCGGCCGGGAAGGCGGCGGCGTAGTCGGGCGCGTAGCGATAGCGCCGGCCGCTGGGGGTAGCCACGCTCAGCCAGGTGTAGCTGCGCGCCGACTCGCGGTCGAAGGCGTAGAGGTCGGGCTGCCCATCGCCATCGAGGTCTAACGTGCTGAACTGCGGCGTGTTGAGGCCGCCTACCCAGGCCTGGGCAAGCGTATCGGTGCCCTGCACCACCTGGGCCACGCTGCCAAACGCCAGCCCCACGCTCTGGGCCCGCGCGGATTGCCCCGCCCCCAGCATCGCTAGCCCCACCAGCACCCCTAGGCCCCACCACCAAGTAAAACGTATCCGCATCGCAGTAAAGTAAAGAGAATGAGCCCTAAGCTGGCTAACACCACCGGCCGGACCAAGGGTTGCAGCCGCCCGCAAAAACCGCCCAAAAGCTACGGCGGCCAGCGGGGCGGTTAGCTAACGGCCGGGGCTGCCCACTTATTTTCGGCGGCCGGCCCCTAGGGTACGCCCGCGCCCGCAAAGGCGGGCCCGCCCCACCTTTGCGGGCGCGGGCCCCCTAGGCCGGGCAGCCCGCGCCGCCCCACCATGACCCTCTACGACCACTACCTCGCCGCCCAGGGCCAGGTCAGCACCGATTCGCGCCAGCCCCAGCCGGGCACGCTGTTCTTTGCCCTCAACGGGCCCAGCTTCCGGGGGGCCGCCTTTGCGCCGGGCGCGCTGGCGCAGGGCGCCCGCCACGCCGTGGTGGACGATGCCGCCTTGGCCGCCACCGACGCCGCCCGCTACACCTACGCGCCCGACCCGCTGGCCGCCCTGCAGGCCCTGGCCCAGGAGCACCGCCGCCACTTCCGGGGCCCGGTGCTGGCCATTACGGGCTCGAATGGCAAAACCACCACCAAGGAGCTGCTGACGGTGGTGCTAACCCAGAGATATAACGTGCTGGCTACCAGTGGCAACCTTAACAACCACATTGGCGTGCCGCTCACGCTGCTGCGCCTGCGCCCCGGGCAGCACGAGCTGGCCGTGGTGGAGATGGGCGCCAACCACCGGGGTGAAATTGCCGCCTACTGCCAGTGGGCCGCCCCCACCCACGGCCTCATCACCAACATCGGCAAGGCCCACCTCGAAGGCTTTGGCGGCGAAGCAGGTATTGCGCTGGGCAAGGGCGAGCTATTCGACTACCTGGCCGCGCACCAGGGCACCGCCTTCGTGAATACGCTCGATGCCAAGCTGCCCGCCCTGGCCGCGACCGTGGCCTGGCGCATCAGCTACCCCGCCCCCACCGATAGCTACGCTACCGTCCTGCTCGGCGCCGACCCGGCCCTGCGCCTGCGCCTCTGGGACGGCACCAAGGTAGCCGCCCAGCTCACGGGCGAGTACAACTTCCCGAACCTGGCCGCTGCCGCCGCCGCGGGCGCCCATTTCGGCGTGCTCACTGCCCAAATTGCCAGTGCCCTAGCCGCCTACAACCCCCAGAACAACCGCTCACAACTACTGCGCACCGCCCACGGCAACGACCTCATCCTCGACGCCTACAACGCCAACCCCAGCAGCATGGCCGCCGCCCTGCGCAGCTTCGCCAGCCGGCCCACGGCCGCCGGCCAGGGCCGCTGGGTTATCCTGGGCGACATGTTTGAGTTGGGCGACAGCGCCTTAGCCGAGCACCGGGCCCTAGGCGAGCTGCTGGCCGAGCTGCAGCTAACCCACGCCCTGCTGGTGGGCCCGCTGCTGCAAGCAGCCGCCCAGGCGCACCCCGCCGCCCACTACTTCGCCACCAAAGCCGAAGCCGCCGCCTGGCTGGCCGCGCACCCCCTGGCCGGGCAGCTGGTGCTACTAAAAGGCAGCCGCGGCATGGGCCTGGAAACGCTGCTAGAGCAACTGTAAACAGTTAGAGATTAGCAATCCGGCATTGATAACTGTTGACTGCAACACTCACGCACCAATCGTTTGTCCTTGCGAGCGCAGCGCGGCAACCGCAACCCGGACGACCCTATAGCGAGTTGTTCTGGTGCGATTGCCGCGCTGCGCTCGCAAGGACAAACGATTGGTGCGTGAGTGTTAACTGCCCTAAAACGGGCTGTCGAGCTCGGCCAGTGTGGGCAGAATGGCGTCTTTGGGCGATACTAGTGCCTCGCTGGGCAGCTGCCAGTCGATGCCCAGGGCGGGGTCGTTCCACAGCAAACCACCCTCGGCGGCGGGGGCGTAGTAGTCGGTGCATTTGTAGAGGAAAAGCGTGTTATCCTCCAGCGCCGCGAAGCCGTGGGCAAAGCCGACGGGCACGAAAAATACGTTGCCCAGCACGGCGGTTAGCTCCACGGTGGCGTGCTGGCCGTAGGTGGGCGAGCCCTTACGCAAGTCTACCACCACGTCGAGGGCGCGGCCCTGGGCCACGCGCACCAGCTTGGCCTGAGCGTGGGGCGGGCGCTGGAAGTGCAGCCCGCGCACGGTGCCCGCTTTCGAGCTGCTTTGGTTGTCCTGCACCCAGTCGAGGGGCGGTAGCCCGAGGCCTTCCATCGTGCGGGCGCTGAACGACTCGAAGAACGCGCCGCGGTCGTCGCCAAAAATGCGGGGGCAAAACTCCAATAAGCCCGCAATGGGAAAGGTATTTACTTGCATAGTGGGGATAAAATTACCAGCGGTCTGGCTTTTATAGTCCGGGCTATTTTTTGCCGGCGGCGGCTACCGCGGCCAGGTATTCGCGCAGCACCAGCTGCTCGTCAAATTTGTCGGCGGCCAGCTGGCGGCTGGCGGCGCCTAGGGCGGCCAGCCGCTCGGCGGGCAGCTGGGTTATTTGCAGCAGCTTGGCGGCTAGGTCGTCGGCCGAGCGCACCTGGCAGAGGTAGCCGTTGCGGCCGTGCTGCACGGTTTCGCGGCAGCCGGGCACATCGGTGGTTACCAGGGGCTTGCCGCAGGCGGCCGCTTCGAGCAGGGTTTTGGGCGTGCCTTCGCGGTAGCTGGGCAGCACCACGCAGTGGGCTTGATGCAGGTGGGCGGCCACGTCGTCGCTGGTGCCCAGGTACTCCACATTCCCTTGCGCCAGCCACTGCTCGAAGGTGGCGCGGGGCACGCCCACGCCGCCGGCCTCGTCAAGGCCACCCAGCAGCTGCAGGCGTACGGCCGCGGGCCCTAGGGCGGCGCGCACCTGCCGGGCCGCTTCAAAATATTCCACCACGCCCTTCTCGTAGAGCACCCGCGCCACCATCAGGAAGGTGAAGGGCACGGCGGGCGGGGCGGGCGCGGGCTGGAAGCGCGCCAAATCGACGCCCGAGCCGGGCACCAGCCCCGTGAGGGCGGGCTTCACCAGCCCGTAGCGAATGAACAGCTCCCGGTCGTCGTTATTCTGAAAAAAGACCTTGGCCGGAAACTGAAACGCGAAGCGGTATAGGCCCCGCGCCACCTTGCTCACCAGGTTTTCGACGATGAAGACCGTGCCCAGCCCGCTCACGTTGTTGATGCACGGAATGCCCGCCAGCCGGGCCGCCAGCGTGCCGTAAATATTGGGCTTGATGGTGAAGTGCAGCAGCACGTCGGGCCGTTCGTGCTTATAAATCCGCAGGAAGCGGCGCGTAAGCTGGGCATCCTTCACCGGGTTGGTGCCCTTGTTTTCCATCAGGATGGGCACGTAGCGGCAGCCTAACTCGCTTGCCAACCGGCCCGAGTAGTCGTCGGGCGGGGCGATGGCCAGCACCTCGTGGCCGGCGGCTTGCAGGGCGCGCACGAGGCCGCGCCGAAAATTCCAAATGTTCCAGGAGGTATTGATAACGATAGCAACGCGCACGGGCCTAGGGTAACTAAAGGATAGAATAACGGGGCAAAGGTCGGGCGCGGAAGCGGCGCGGGCGCTACGCGCCTCAGCCGGGTGGTTACTTTCGGCGCAGTTTTCGCGTTAGGGATTTGCTATGAATAGGTACCAAAATAGAAGTTTGGCGCTGGGCTTGCTAGCCCTGAGCACCCAAGCCCAGGCCGCGCCGCCCACGCCCGGCCAATTACTCTTTCAAAAAAACTGCGCGCGCTGCCACGGCCTCAATGGCCGCCTAGGCCTGAACGGCGCCCACGACCTGACTAGGAGTAACCTCAACACTTTTGGTCGCACCTACTTGGTAACGAGCGGAATGGGTAAAATGCCAGCTTTCAGCAAAACGTTGACGGCGGCGCAGATTACGCAGGTGGTGGCGTATTCGCTGACGCTGAAGCAGTAGCGGAGTGCGGAAACCGCCGCACGGCGCCAGCTCAAACGGCACCACTTGGCTCGACCACACCAACTATTTTGAGACCTTTGCGGCTACCGACGAGAACTTGCAGTGGGCCCTAGGGCTGGAAGCCGACCGCATGGCCAATTCCTTTATCGCCAAGAAGGACCTGGAAAGCGAGCTCAGCGTGGTGCGCAATGCGTTTGAGAGCGGCGAAAACTCGCCCAGCCGGGTGCTGGAAGAGCGCGTGCTAAGCAACGCCTACCTGTGGCACAACTACGGCAAATCAACCATCGGCTCGAAGGAGGACATTGAGCGCGTGCCGATTGACAACCTCAAGGCCTTTTATTAGCGCTACTACCAGCCCGACAACGCCGTGCTGCTGGTGGCCGGCAAGTTTGACCCCAGCAAGACCCTAGGGCTCATCAAGCAGGCTTTTGGCTTGCTAAGCCCAGCCGCGTGCTGGCCGCCACCTACACCACCGAGCCCACCCAGGACGGCGAGCACGCGGTGACCCTGCGCCGCTCCGGCGGCCCCCAGGTCCTGGGGGCCGCCTACCACGTGCCCGCCGGCTCGCACCCCGACTACGCCGCCACCGAGGTACTGGTAGACGTGCCCACTAACTTAGGCTCTTCCAACGGCAAAAATATCCTCCCAATGCAGCCCTAGGTTGGTGAGGGTAGGGCTGGGCACCGGGCCGGGGCCGCCGTACTCGCCCGCGAGGCGGTAGCAGCCGGTGGCAGCATCGCGCTCAAACACCGTGATGTCCTGCTCTAGGGGCGCCACAATCCAGTATTCGCCCACGCCGGCTTCCTCGTAGAGGTCGTATTTGCCCTTCCAGTCGCGAGCGGCGGTGCCGGGCGAAAGTACCTCAATTATTAAATCGGGTGCCCCTAAGCAACCGCGCGGCTCCAGCTTGCCAGGGTCGCACACCACGCAGATATCGGGCTGCACTACGGTATAAATGGCCTGGTCGGCGCGGGAGCCGGCTTGCGGCAAGCGCACATCGTAGGGAGCTACCCGCACCTGGCAGGGCTGCTTGCGCAGGTAAATGTGCAACCGGGCAAACAGCTCCCCCACAATGGCCTGGTGCTGGTCGGTGGGGGCGCTCATGCGGCGCATAATCTTGCCCTGCCACAGTTCCACCAGCTCCTCAAATTTCCACGAGAGGTAGTCGGCGTAAGAGTAGGTGCCGTTGGGGTCGAGGTCGGCCAGCGACGTGACGGGGGCAAGCGTAAGCGTAGGCATAAAGTAAAAATACGGGGTTACATTCACCATTCAACGTTTCCACCGTACTTGCTGTTAGGTAGTGCGCCCAGACGGCCGTAGCGCGAAGCTCCAGCTTTGCGCAGCGCTGGTCAGTTGCTGAATTCATTGATATGCGAAGCTGGAGCTTTGCGCCATGTCCAGTTTTATGTCTGATAAAAGAGGCAACCGCAGCGGTACCCGCCACGTGGGCGCTACCGACAGCACCCCGACCCGCCGCGACGTCAAAACACCCAAGCACCTGCTGAAAGTAAAAACCCACGCCACGGCCAAGGAGCGCGAAACCGCCGTGCTGGTGAGCGTGCCCCCGCGCCGCCAAAGCGACCTGCAAACCACCGAATACCTCGACGAGCTGGCTTTCCTGATTGAAACGGCCGGCGCCGAAGCCACCAAGCGCTTCGTGCAGAAGCTCGACAAACCCGACATCCGCAGCTACGTGGGCGAGGGCAAGCTGGCCGAGATAAAGGCCTGGGTGCAGCACGAAAACAGCTCGATGGTGGTGTTCGACGACGACCTCTCGCCCTCGCAGCTGCGCAACCTGGAAGCCGAGCTGAAGGTGAAAATCGTGGACCGCTCGCTGCTGATTCTGGATATTTTCGCTTTGCGCGCCAAGTCGGCCACCGCCCGCACGCAGGTCGAGCTGGCGCAATACCAGTACCTGCTGCCCCGCCTCACGGGCCTCTGGACGCACTTGGACAAGCAGCGCGGCGGCGTAGGCATGAAGGGCCCGGGCGAAACCGAGATTGAAACCGACCGCCGCGTGGTACGCGACCGCATCGCGTTTCTAAAGGAGAAGCTCGAAGACCTTGACAAGCAGGCCCACACCCAGCGCAAGACGCGCACCAACACCATTCGGGTGGCGCTGGTGGGCTACACCAACGTGGGCAAAAGCACCCTCATGAATTTGCTGGGCAAGGCCGAGGTTTTTGCTGAAAACAAGCTCTTTGCCACCGTCGATGCCACCACTCGCAAAGTAGTGCTCGACAACCACGTGCCGTTTTTGCTGAGCGATACGGTCGGGTTTATCCGCAAGCTGCCTACCAAGCTCATTGAGAGCTTTAAGAGCACGCTCGACGAGATTAGGGAGGCCGACTTGCTGGTGCATGTCGTGGATATTTCGCACTCGGCCTTTGAGGAGCAGATTGAAGTAGTGAACGAAACGCTGCGCGAAATCGGCGCCTCCGATAAGCCCATGATTCTGGTTTTTAATAAGATAGACCAGTACGAAGCCGAGCCTACCCCGGTGCTAGCCTTCGCCGACGGCGACGAGTATGACGGCAGCGCAGCCGAGGATTTTGCCGCTGACAACACCACGCCGCGCCCGCCGCTGGCCGAGTTAGAAGCCTCCTACATGGCGCGGATGCACGACCCGGTAGTGTTCATTTCGGCGCAGCAAAAAGAAAATATCGAGGCCCTGCGCGAAATGCTAGGCCGCAAGGTAGCTGAGCTGCACCACCACCGCTACCCCTATGCCAACCCGGCTGGGCAATGGGAGTAGCGCAAGCCTAGGGTTAAATTTAACAAAAAAGCCGGTCCTGCTCATCTAGCGTCCGCTTACCGAAGCATCTCTACCGCACGGACACGGCATGGTAGAGATGCTTCGGTAAGCGGACGCTAGATGAGCAGGACCGGCTTTTTTGTTAAATTTAACCCTAGGTCCCTAGGCCTGGCGCTCAGCTTGCTGCTTGAGGCGCTCTAGCCAGCGGGCGTTGCCCTTGTCGAGGGCGGGCTGCATAACCGGCTGCAACAGGCGCACCAGCCAGCCTTCCATCGTTTCTTCGGCCGTTACTTCGGTGTAGCCTTCGTGGCTGATAAACTGCCAGTTGTGCACGGCAAACGCCCCAAAGGCCGACCCCGACCAGCCGAAGGCCGCGCCCGGCTCCACGGTGTGCAGGGTGGAGTGGATGGGCAAGTAGCCGCTGGCGCTCCAGTCGAAGCGCGCGCCGTTTTGGGCGGGGCCTGGCAGGCGCGCGTAAGCGATGTCGGGCTGCCAGCTGGGCCAGTTGTTTACTTCGCTCAGCACCTGCCAGGCGCGCTCGGCGGGTGCCTGCACGCGGATGGTGTGCTTGCTGCGCACGGGCGCGGCGGGGTTGAGCTGGGCGGTGGGAGCTTGGCGGCGGTTTTTTTCGAGCAGCAGCACGGCACCCGCCGCTGCGCCGAGCAGCAGGCCGCCGTATGTGAGCAAGCGCTTGTTCATGGGTAGTAAATAGAAGGGGAATAGGTGCATACGGCAAACTGGCGGCTTGGCTGCGCGCTCAGCCCCTAGGGGCCGGCTGGGCCGCCATTGCTTCGCTACTCTGCCCGGCCGGCCCGAACTTGCCGCCTCATTCGCATTTGCTCCGCTTGCATACCCTAGCCCAGCTCCGCGCCGGTCAATTGGCCGGCTGCACCCGCCTCGATTTAGCGGCCGGCCTCCCCGAGTTTCCACCCGAAATATTCGACTTGGCCGACTCGCTCGAAATCCTGAACCTCTCGGGCAACGCCCTGCGCAGCTTGCCCGCCGAGCTGCCGCGCTTGCACCGGCTGCAAGTCATTTTCTGCTCCGACAACCAGTTCACCGAGCTGCCAGCCGTACTGGGGCAGTGCCCGCACCTCACCATGATTGGCTTCAAGGCCAATAAGATACGTGCGGTGGCCGCTGGCGCCCTGCCGCCCCGCTTGCGCTGGCTCATCCTCACCGACAACGAGCTGGCCGAGCTGCCCACCGAAATTGGCAACTGCCCCGACTTGCAAAAGCTGATGCTGGCTGGCAACCGCCTGCGCAGCCTGCCCACCAGCCTGGCCCGCTGCCAGCGCCTCGAACTGCTGCGCCTAGCCGCCAACCAGCTGCCGGCGCTGCCCGCGTGGCTGCTGGCGTTGCCGCGCCTGAGTTGGCTGGCCTACGCTGGCAACCCCCTAGGGGCCGCGGCCGAGGCGGCGGCCGTGGCCCAGCACCCGGTGGCTACCATCGAGTGGGCAAGCTTGGCGCTGGCGCAGCGCCTAGGCGAAGGCGCCTCGGGCGTCATTTACCGGGCGGCGTGGCACCGGGGCGCGGCCCTAGCAGCCCCACCCACCGAGGTGGCCGTGAAGCTTTTTAAGGGGGCCGTGACCAGCGACGGGCTGCCGCACAGCGAAATGCTGGCGTGCCGCTGCGCCGGGTTGCACCCGCACCTGGTGCCCGTGCGCGGGCAGGTAGTGGGCCACCCGGCCGGCACCGAGGCCCTGGTACTCAGCCTCATCGACCCCACCTATACCATTTTGGCGGGCCCGCCTAGCCTGGCTTCCTGCACCCGCGACGTGTACGCGCCCGGCACGGCCTTCACGCCCGCAGCGGCCCTACGCCTAGCCCTAGGGGTGGCCGAAGCCGCCGCGCACCTGCACGCCCAAGGCATTCTGCACGGCGACTTGTACGCCCACAACATCTTGTGCCGGCCCAGCGGCGAGGCGCTGCTGAGCGATTTTGGGGCAGCTGCTTTTTTCGACCCCGCCGCGCCCGAAGCCCTAGGCCTGCAGCAGCTTGAAACGCGGGCGCTGGGCTGCCTGCTCGAAGAGCTACTAGCCCATTGCCCGGCCGCGCCGGCCGCCCTGCGCCAGCCCTGGCAAACGCTGATTGACAGTTGCTTGCAGCCGGCCGTAGCCCGCCGGCCGCTGGCGGCGGCCATCGGCCAGCAGCTGGCCACGCTAGCCCAGGTGGCCGCTGGCTAAGCGGCGCCTAGGGCGGTTTCGGAGTCCGGGCACGAACCTCGAAACCGCTCTACTCTGCGATGGAGCGCGTGCCGGCGTAGTAGTACAGCTCGGCGCACGACTTTTCGTAGCTGGCGCGCAGGCTTTCCTGCTTGATGCGCAGCTCGATGAACTTGGTTTCACGGGCGTTGATGAGGAAAACGGTGCTTTCGCCCAGCTCAAACTTGGCTAGCTCGGCGCGCAGCACAAGGCGTTGGTTGACGTTTGGGCTTGCAGCACCAGCTGGCGCTCGTAGGCCTTGAGGGTGTTGTACACCGTGTTTACCTGCGTGGCGATGGTGCGCTGGCGCTGCTGGCGCTCCAGCTGGTTTTCCTGAATCTGGATGCGGGTGTACTGCAGCTTGCCGCGCTCGGCCCGCAGAAAAAGCGGAAAGGAAAAGCCGACGCCCACCTTGTAATTATCAAAGCCAAAGTTGTAGTAGCCAGGTACTTCGGGCTGGTAAAAATTGCCCTGGCTGATGAGCAGGCCGCTCACGTTGAGCTTGGGCTTGAGCAGCTCGCGGCGGTAGCGCTCCTCCACGCCGAGCTGGCTAATTTTGGCCCCCAGCTTCACGAGCGTGGGGTGCTGGGCGGCGGCCAGGTCGGCCAGGCGCTGGTACTCCTGGCGGCTCACCGTGTCGGGCACCGGGCGCTGGGGAGCGGCGTAGGCGGGCAGCTCCACGGGCTGGTTTTTAGCATTCCAGAGGTGGTTGCTGAGCACCAGGCGGGCATTTTGCACCTCAATCTGCTGCTGCACGGCCTGCCCCTGCCGGTCCTGCACCGTTATTTGGGCCTCTACCGAGTCGATGGGGGCCTGGTCGCCAATTTGGGCGCGGCGGGCCGTGGCCTGGAAGCGGCGGTCGGCCAAAGCCACGCCCTCGCCGATAAGGGCCGCCTGCTGAAAGGCGTAGTACCAGGTCCAGTAATCCTTGGCGGCTTGCAGCCACACCTCGTTTATTTGCTTCACGCGGTCGGCCTCGGCGGCCGTGAGCATACTCTTGGCTTGGCGCAGGGTGCTGCGGCGGGCGTCGATGAGCAGGCCCTGGCCGATGGGCACGCTCAGCCCCACGCCCGCCAGGCCGTTGAGGGGGGTGCGCGTTTCGGGGTTGGTATAGGTGCCCACGTAGCGGTCGTAGCCGGCCTTCAGGTCGATGCCACCGGGCCAGAGGGGCACCTTCAGCTCGTTGCTCCAATTGTTGTAGTAGTCGGTGCCGCCAAACAGCTTGCGGTGAAAATCGGACCCTAGCTTGGGGTCGAAGCCGCCGCGGGCCTGTAGCACCTGGCTTTGGGCCTCGGCGCTGAGCAGGCCGCCTGCTTCACAATGGGGTGGTTGGCGTATACCAGCCGGGCCAGGTCTTGCAGCGAAAACACGCGGGCCGTGTCGCCCGGCCGCACCTCATCGAGCTGGGTGGTTTGCAGCGGCGCCCGCTCCAGGCCCGAGCGGCGGGCCGGCAGCGCGGGGGCTTGGGCCCAGGCCGAGGGCCCTAGGGCCAGCAGCAGGCCGCCTAGGGCCAGCACCCGCCCCAAGGCCGGGCAAGACGCCGCGCCGCGCACTAGTGAAGCAAGTAAGTTATTCATAACTATTTACTTGCCTTTATCTTCCTTGCCGGGCGTACTATCGCCGCTCGGCTCCGCATTCAGCGAGGGCGGGAAGCCGTTGAGCTGCCGCCAGATTTCGTACCACACCGGCACCGAGTCGAGGATGACCCAGCCCTGCACGCCCGAGCCCAGGCGCAGCTGCGGAGGCCAGGGTCAGTCCTGCTGGTGGGGCTGGTAGGGGCGCACCAGCAGGCGGTACTGGCCGCCAGGGCTGTTCACCTCGTCAATCACCGCCACCGTGCCGCCAAAAGTGCCCACCGCCACCGAGGGCCAGCCCGTAAACTGCAGCGCTGGCCAGCCCTCAAACTGCAGCCGCACCAGGCGGCCCCGCTGAATCAGGGGCACGTCCATGGCCCGCACGTACATCTCGGCGGCCAGCAGCGGCGTCTCGGGTTGCAGGGTGGCAATGCTCTCGCCTTCCTTTATCGTTTCGCCAATACCGGCCATGAGGGCGCGCACCACGTAGCCGGTTTGGGGCGCGCGCACTACGTATAGGCCGCGGCGCACCGCCACGTTGCTCATCTTATTGCGCAGCGAGGCCACCTCGCCCTCGGCGCTCACCCGGCTCGATACGGCCGAGCTGCGGTCAGACAGGGTTTTGGCCAGGTCCTGGCCGTACTTGGCGCGTAGGTTGGCCAGCTCGATGCGGGCGTTAGCCAGCGCCTGCACGCTGCTGCTCACCTTGTTGCGCTGGGCCGTTACCTTGGCCAGGTCCTCCTGCAGCTTGAGGCGGCGCGTCTCGATATCGGTAAGCGAGAAGAGGCCATTCTAGTAGCCCTCCTCGTAGCGCGCCAGCCGGGCCTTGGCAGTTTCGTAGAAAGTGGTGGCCGCCACCAGGTCGGCGCGGTCGCTGCTCAGGTAGTTCTGGGCCTGCGCTACCTTGTTGCGGGCCGACTCGAGCTGCACCTCCAGGGTATTGCGCAGGGCACCGATTTGCTGGTCGGTAGCGCCCACCTTGGCGGCGTAGGCGGTCACGTTGCCGCGCTTGGCCGCCAGCTGCTCGCGCAGGCGCTCGGGCAGGTTGGGGTCGAAGTACTCGTCCTTGATTTCGGAAATGGTGAGCAGCGTATCGCCGCGGTGCACCAGCTGGCCCTCGCGCACGTGCCAGTGCTCGATGCGGCCGGCAATCTGGTTTTGCACGTTTTGGGGCCGGTCCTGGGGCGTGAGGGCAGTAAGGCTGCCGCTGCCGTAAATAGTTTGGCGCCAAGGCAGAAACAGAATTAGCAAAAACACGAGGCCGATAACCAGCAAAATGCGGCCCAGCTTGCGGCTGGCGTAAGTACGCAGCAGTTAGGGGCGCGACTGCCGGGGCACCCGCTCCCACACCTCGTCGGCCACGTTCTGGTTGGAGAGGTTAAGCATGGGCTAGCGCAGGTTGGGGCTCGTCGAGGGGCAGGTCGGTTACGGCGGCTACTTTCTCTACCCCCGTGAGCACGTCAAAAATGGTGTTTACGCTGGTCATCAGCTTTTCTATCGAGCTGCTGATGAGCACGATAATCACTTCGGCCGCCACAAACTGCCCTAGGGTCATCTGGCGCGACACCACGAAGAGGGTGCCCGACACCAGCAGCCCCGCCGTGAGGATGGTGCGCAGGGCCACGCCGTAGGCATAGTATGATTTCAGCACCCGGAAGTGCTGGTTGCGCGAGTGCAGATACGCTGCCGTTAGCGCATCAGTGCGGGCTAGGGCCTGCTCCTGCTCGTGCGCGCTGCCCCGCACCTCGTCGAGGCGGCCCGCCACCTGCTCCAGCCAGTCTACCAGCTCGTACTTGTAGGCCGATTCCGCAATGCTCGTGCGCAGGGCCTGGCGATAGTTGAGCGCATATACGCCCACCAGGGCCAGGATGGTGAAAAGCCCAAACGCGATGAAGATGGGGTGGTAAAAGGCCAGCACCAGCACGCCCATCAAGATTTGCAGCGAGGCAAACATCACGTCCACCAGCAGCTTGGTCAGGCCCTTCTGAATGGTGAGGATGTCAAAAAATCGGTTCACCAGCTCCTGCGGGTTCTGGCCGGCCAGGGCCTGGGCCTGGATGCGCGGCAGCAGGTAGGCATACTCGATGGCCGCCTTGGCGAAGATGCGCTGCTCAATGGCCTCGACCAGCGTTATTTGGCCCATCAGCAAGATGCCCCCCAGCAGCATCCCGCCCACCACTACCGCCACCAAGATGTAGGTAGAGCTGAACACGGCCCCCGTCGATACTAGGTTGAAGACCGCCTGGGTGCCTAGGGGCAGCGTCAGGCTGATAATACCCGTGAGGATGGCGTAGAAAATGATGTAGCGGATAGTGCTGCGCTCAGTGTCCAGCATGCGCGTGAGGCGTTGCCAGGGCGTGGGCGGCGGCAAGCCCACCGTAGCGTGTGAAGCCATCATAATACAGTCCGTAATGGAATGAGCTTCGCCGGGCCGGCTCGCAGCGCGGCAACTAAAGCGAAGGAATAGCTTAAATGAAAATCTGGTGAAATTTGCTACAAATTTGACACGTAATTTTCGGAATCCACTTATTATCAGAACCTTACAGCTAAAAAAGCTAGCAGCTTTGCCCGCTACGCAGCGCGTGCATGGCAGCCGCAAGAAAGGCGGTCATGCTGAGCCTGCTGAAGCACTGCTACCAACTAACCCCTTAGGGGCGCGGTAGAGATGCTTCAGCGGGCTCAGCACGACCGCCTTTTTTGCGGCTGCACACGCTTATTAATAGCTTTTACTGCGCGCGGGCAACTTGGCTTGGGTCCGCCAGGCCAACCGCTACTTCTTCGTAGTGTCGGGCGCGGCCGGCGTGGCCTTGCGCCCACCGCCAAACAGGCTGTTCAGGCCCTTGCCAATGGCTTGCCGGGCCTTGGCTTCGGCCTCCAGCTTCTTCTTTTGCAGCTCCAGATTCAGCTGCTCCTGGGCATTTTGCTGGGTAATGGCGGTGGCTTTCTGGGTGCTGTCGGTCTGGGCGCGCTTCTTGTTGGCCAGGCCCAGCAGGGCATCGGTGAGCTTGGTTTTCACCACGTTGGTCACGATGGTTTTGCCCTGGTCCTTGAGGCTGCCGCTGGTCAGCTTCACCTGGGGGCTGGCCACGGTGCCGCCAATATTAAGCCCTAGGGTCACGCGGTCGGTCCCCTGAATGTTCTGCACGCCCGTCAGGCGCGTGAGCTGGCTATTGAGGGCGCTGCCCAGCTTGCCGGTGGGCGTGTTGATGGCCGTGACGTACTGCAGCGCGCCGGCCAAGCTGTTGGTGCCCCCTAGGGTCATCTTGATGTCGCCCACCGTAATGTCGAACGGCTTCACTACCAGGTTGCCATCCACAATTTGGGCGTTCACTATCTTATTGAGCACCTGCAGGTTTTTAAGGTCGGGCAGGGTAGTGAGGCTGGAAATCTGGCTGAGCACCGGCGACTGCAGCACGCTGGCTTTCACGATGTCGAACAGGCCCTGGCCGCTCAGCGAGGCCAGCTTGGGCAGCATGTCCTGGCCCATCTCGCCGCTCACCTTAAAGTTGGTATTGAACACGCCCTGCACCGCCTGCGCCAGCGGTACCAGCGCCTTCACGGTGTTAAACGAGGCAAAAGCTTTCTGAAAATCCAGGTTCTTGATATTCAGCCCAAAGTCGAACTTGGGGTGCGCCAGGCTCTGGGTGTTGTAGCTGCCAGTAGTGCCAAAAGTAGCCCCTAGGGTGTTAAACGTCAGGTTTTTGAGCGTGGCAATCTGGTTGGCTACCGTCACGGTGCCGGTGGCGTTTTGCAGCTTCAGGTTGTCGTAGGTCACGTTATCCACCTTGCTGTTCAGCACCAGGTCGAAGTACTTTGGAATGGGCACCACGCCGTCGGCTTTGGCGGGCGCGGCCTGGGTGGCGCCGGCGGCTGGCTTGTTGCTCACGGGGTCCACCATAAACTCGTTCACGTTGAAATTGTGCGAGTTAACATTCAAAGTACCTTTCAGCGCCTGGCCCGGCGTGAAGAGGTAGCCCAGGTAGTTGCTCACCGTGCCGCTGGCCGCAAAGTCGGAGCTGCCCGCCGTGCCGTTCAGCTGCTGAATCACAATCTGATTGTTGCTGAACGTGCCCGCCGCGCTGCTGATGCTCACGCCCTGCGGCAGGTCTTTACTCTTGTAAGTCACGTTCTTAGCCTGCACCGTGCCGCTGGCTTTCACGTTCTGGTAGCGGCCGGCGTTCACGTCGGCCATGTTGCCCGCGGCGGCGATGTTGCCGCTCACCCGGCCCGTCACGGTCATGCCCTGCAAGGGGAAAATCTTGGTCATTTTAGTCAGGTCCACCGTGCCGCGCACGTTGGCGTCGAACACCGGCGCGTTGATATTGTGGGCCGTCAGGCGGCCGTCGAGCGGCTCGCCTTCCAGCACCATGTGGAACTGCGGCAAATTCACTTGCGTATCGTTCACCTGGCCGGTCGTGTTCACCACCATGCCGCTCAGGTTAATATCCTCAATCGGCGCCGGAAACTTGTTGGACTTCACGTAGCCGTTGGTCATCTTGATGGCGGCGTTCACCACCGGCATCTGGGTTTTCGAGTAGGTGCCCTTGCCAGTGGCATCCACGAAAAGCTGACCGCGCATGTTGAGGCCCGCCACGGGGTACACCTTCAGCGCCTCGGCCAGGTTCACGTTGGCTTTCACGCGCCCGTCTACCTGCATGGGGGCTAGGCCGTCGATGGCCACGTTGCCATCCACGGGGTTGGTGCCCAGGTCGAGGTGAAACTGCGGGATGTTGACTTTCACGTTGTTAGCAAAGCCCGACGGGTTATCTACCTGCATCTTGAGGTTGATATTCTTGGCCTCTTCGGGCAGCTGCGGGTACTTGAAGCGGCCGTTGGTCACGGCCAGGTTCACGCCGTAGCCGGGCAAATGCAGCTTGTTCTGCACGCCCTTTACGTAGCCGTCAAACGCCACTTGCCCGCTGGCTTGCACATCCTTAAACTGCTTGTTGAACACGCCGGGCACGAGGCTCAAGATGTTCTTAAAGTCGGTTTGCAGCGCCTTAAAAGTGAGGTCGTAAGTAATATCGCCCGCACTGGGCAGCCCAATGGCGCCCGCGAAGCTGAACGGAAAGTCGTTGAGCGTGACTTTATTATCTTTAAACGTATAGAGGTTTTTGTTTAAATCCATGGCCAGGGCCACGTCGGCGGTTATCTGCTTGTTGGTCAAGTAGTCCACGCCATTATAAGTAGCCGTCAGCCGGTCGATGGTGGTATTCGAGGTCAGGTCGAACACATTCTTGGCGAAGTCGCCCTTGCCGGTGTGGTTCACGCCGCGTGCATCGAGGTTAAACGGAATGGTGAGGTCGCTGTACCGGATGCGGCCATTTGTCATTTTCCAGCCCTGAATGGCCAGGTTTACCGAGCTGGTATCCTGGCCCTTAGCCGCTGCGGCCGAGTCGGAAATCATGATGTCCCAGTTAGCCTTGCCGCTCTTGAGCACCCTAGCCGAAATGTCGGGCCGTTCCAAGGCCACGCTCTTTACGTCAATTTGCTGGCCTTTGAGCACGCTCATCAAATCCAACCCTACCCGCAGCTCGGGCAAGTAGACTAGGGTATCGCGGCTGAACGAATCGACGCCAATCACGCGCAGGTTTCTGATAGCCAAGCCCAAATCAGGGAACGTGCTGAGCAGCGTCACGTCAATGTCGGCGGGGTTATACTCCACCTTGGCGCGCACGCGCTGGGCAATCTGCTTGTCGGCCAGCGCCCGCAGCTTGTCTTTGAACAGGAACGGCGCGGCCACGGCGGCCAGCACCAACACCACGATAAATACCAGAAAACCAAGCAGTAGCTTACGCATCGAACAGAAGATTTAAGCGGCGGCCTGCCTTGCACAAGCCCGGCCATTAGAGTCTCTAACGCGAAAATGAGGCCAAGTGCTTCTTCGTCGCATTTTTTTCCGGCCAAGTGGTAGGCCCGGATACCAAAAGAACGTCATGCTGAGCTGGTCGAAGCAGCTCTACCGAACAACCCCTAGGCGGCGCGGGAGAGATGCTTCGACCAGCTCAGCATGACGGGTAGTTTTCAATTCATTAGCGAGACTGCTTACTTCGCCGCGTGCTGCTCCAGAAACTGGTAGCGCGCGCGCGTCTGGTCGGGCTCGGCCTGGGTGGTCGCGTTGAGGTGCAGCACCTGGCCGCCTTGCTGGCTGGCGGCGGGCCAGTTGGGCAGGCCGGCGCCGTTGGGGTTGCCGGTTTTAATGAAGTTGGCGAAGTAGCCCTGCATCACTTCCGACAGCTTATAATCGTCGGGGGTCCAAGCAAATACCTTGTTGGTAGGCAGGTTACCGAGGGCGTACTCAATCTCGGCCGAGTGCACAGCGCCCTTAGCGGGCGGCGCGGGCGCGGCCGCGCCGGTGCCCTTAGTGACGCCGCCGGCCAGGTTGGCGGTGGCGTTGCCCATTTCGGGCGTCATGGCGGGCCTAGGGCGGGCGTAGAGGTAGCGGTACACGGGCTTACTCCCAGTTTGCAGCTGGGCGTCGGCCAGCTTCCAGGTGCTGTAGGCGATGAAGCGGTCGCTGGCCAGGTTGGTGGCGGCCTGCTCCACGTCGGCATCGGTGGCGGCGGGGTACTGGCGTAGCGCCTCGGCAGCCTGGTCGCCGTAGAGCTTATCTACCGCCGTGGTGTAGTTGGCCACCGTGGGCGCGGCCGAGCCAAGCACCCCTTGATAACCTGATTCCTGCGAGTTCCAGCCCACTAGCAGCGGCACGTGGGCCTGCTGGCCGGCGGCAAAAATCTCGGTGGGCTGCCTCGGCAGGAAGTAGCCATCGACCACCGGCGAGAAGCGCGGGGCGCCCTGCTTGCCAGTGGCTTCCAGTACCTGCTGGGCCGGCAGCGCCCGCAGCGCGGCCAGGCTGCCAGCCCCTAGGGCGGTGCCAAAAGCCACGCCCACTTGCTCGGCCTGCGCCAGGGTGGGCAGCGGCTGCAAGCCCAGCAGCGAGCCGCTTTCGGCAATGGCGCCCGCTAGCAGGTTTTTCGAGGCCGGCGCGGCCAGCTGGGCGCTCACCGACCACGAGCCAGCCGACTCGCCCGCGATGGTGATGTGCGCCGGGTCGCCGCCGAAGGCCGCGATGTTCTGTTTAACCCACTGAATAGCCGCCTGTTGGTCGAGGAGCCCGTAGTTGCCCGAGGCGTGGTGGGGCGACTCCTTGGTCAGCTCGGGATGGGCCATAAAGCCGAATATCCCTAGGCGGTAGTTCACCGTCACGGCCACGATGCCGCGCCTGGCCAGGGCCTCGCCGTCGTAGCGCGGCTCCGAGCCATCGCCGGCCACAAAGCCGCCGCCGTAGAAGTACACCAGCACTGGCCGCCGCTCGCTGGCTGCCTGGGCACCCGTCCACACGTTTAAATACAGGCAGTCCTCGCTCACGCCGTTCGAGCGGAAGTTCATGTCGCCAAACAACGCCAGCTGCATGGCCCTAGGGCCAAACTGGGTGGCCGGGCGCACGCTAGTCCACTTGGGGGCGGGCTGCGGGGCCTGCCAGCGCCGCCCGCCTACGGGCGGCGCGGCGTAGGGCACTCCCTTGAAAGTGTGGATGTTGCTGCTGGTTTTTGCACCTTGTAAGGTGCCGCCCGCCACGCGGGCCTGGTCGTGGGCAAGGTCCTGGGCCAGGGTGGCGGTGGCCAGTAGCAGGGCCGGGGCGAAGAGTGGGAGTTTCATGGCGGCAAGGTAAAACAATTGCTTGGCTCGGTGGCCGGAAAGCTACCTCCGAAGCGCTACCAGACGAAGTGCCCGAAACGTTCGCTGCTGGCGCTTGTTGTGGCAAGGCAGCAGCCCAGCGGCGGCAGCCCATAACTCGTTGCTTTTTACTATGAGACCCGTTCCCATCAACGCCCTGTATGCTGCCTTCACGCCGGCCGTGGGCGAAGCGCCCCCCGACATGCGGCGCGAGCTAGGGCACTTCGACGTGTTTACAGTAGGCGGCCCGCAGGCGGGCGCCCCGCACCGCCCCCCGCAGCACTTCAACCGGCAGGCTTTTTACAAGATTAGCCTCATGCACGGGTGCGGGCGTCTCGAATTTGCCGACCAAACTCAGCAAGTCGGGCCTTACTTCCTGTTTCTGGCTACGCCCGCCCTCGTCTACCGCTGGACGCCCGACGCCGCCGCGCACACCGGCTGCTTCTGCATCTTCACCGACGAGTTTTTGCTGCCCGCCAAAGGCGGTGTGCTGGTGGAAGAGCTGCCGATTTTCCGACCCGGCGCCCACCCAATTATGGAGTTGACCGAAGCCGAATGCCGCGCCGTGGAGGCTGTCCTTCAGAAGATGACGCTGGAAATTGCGTCTGATTACGCTTATAAGTACGACTTGCTGCGCACTTACCTAGTAGAGCTGATTCATTTGGTGCAGAAGCTGCAGCCGGCGCCCGCCCTGGCCCTGGCGCCCGCCGGCGCCCGCTTGGCCACGCAGTTTACCGAGCTGCTGGAGCGCCAGTTTTCGCCGGCGTCGCTCCCCAGCCTGCCGCGCCTGCGCACGGCTAAAGCCTACGCCGACGCGCTGGCCGTGCACATCGTGCACCTCAACCGGGTACTTAAGGAAGCTACCGGCCACACCACTACTACCCTCATCGGCAACCGGCTGGCGCACGAAGCCAAGCTGCTGCTCAAACAAACCACCCGCAACGTGTCGGAAATAGCCGACCTGCTGGGCTTTGCCGATGTGGCGCACTTCTGCACCTTTTTTAAGCGCCACACCGGCCTCACGCCGGGCGATTTCAGGCAGTAGCGGCGTGGTTGTTTAATTGGCGCAGTAACTGGTTTAGTTGGCGCAGCCCGGCCGCCCCGCCCTCGCCGGACCTTTGTGCTGGCAGCAACGAAGCCTAGCTTCTAGGCCCACTTCAAGCTGCAATTCACCCTCACACATCCTATTTATGCGCGTTCTTGTTACGGGAGCCACCGGTTGGGTTGGCTCCGCTATTGTGCAGCAGTTGCTAGGCGCGGGCCACCAGGTGCTCGGCCTGGTGCGCTCGGAAGCCAACGCCCAGGCCCTGGCCGCCACGGGCGCCACGCCCCACTTAGGGTCGCTCGATGACCTCGACAGCCTGCGGCGCGGCGCCGAGCAGGCCGATGGCATCATCCACACCGCCTTTAGCCTCGACCTGGCCGACATCGCGAAGTCGAGCGCCGATGAACAGCGGGCCATCGAGGCGTTGGGCGAAGTATTCGCCGGCTCCGACCGCCCCCTCATCGTGACGAGTGGCCTAGGGTTTGCGCCAGCTGGCCAGGTGCTGCCGGAGGAAGTAACCCTCCCGCAGATGCCGGGCTTCCCGCGCAACCCCGAGCAGGCCCTGCGAGCCGTTCAGGCGCGGGGCGTGCGGGCGGCGGTGGTGCGGCTGCCGCGCACGGTGCACGGCGCCAACGAGCAGCACGGCTTTATGCCTATGCTCATCCGGGCGGCCCGCGCCAAGGGCGTGTCGGCCTACGTGGGCGACGGCCAGAATCTGTGGCCGGCCGTGCACCGGCTCGATGCGGCCCGCGTATTTTGCCTGGCCCTGGCGCACGGGGCGCAGGGCGGCCCCTTCCACGCCGTAGCCGAGCAGGGCGTACCGTTCCGGGCTATTGCCGAGGCCATCGGCCAGCACCTGGGCGTGTCGGTAGTGTCGCAGTCGCCCGAAGCAGCCAGCGCCCACTTCGGCCCCATTGCCATGTTCGTGGCGGGCAATGGCCCGGCTGCCAGCGAGCAGACCCGCGCCCGCCTAAGCTGGCAACCCACACAGTCCGACTTGCTGGCCGACTTGGCAAACTACGACGTTAAGTAGCGGCTGCTTTGGAGCATGTTTAGAGTTTAAGAAAACAACTCTCAAGCAAGCCATCCTGCTCATACAATCGCTCCGTTCGCACGTGAAAAAGCCCCGCTACCTCTCGGCAGCGGGGCTTTTTGTTAGGAGCAACCCTAGGGCCTACAGCAGTTCGGTGCTGCGCTTCACAAAGGCCGTCAGCGCCTCGCCCTTCAGCAGGCCCTGGGCTAGCAGGGCCAGGTCGAAGGCTTGCTTGGCGACGGTTTCGCCATTGTCGGCCAGCACTTTGGCAGCCAGCGGGCTGTTGGCGTTCACGGTCACGTCGTAGCTATCGGGCATGGTGCCAAACATCTGCATGCCGCCCCCGCCGCCGGTGCGCTGCATGTCCTTCATGCGGCGCATAAACTCGTTGCGGGTAATCACCACCGGCGCATCCTGGGGCGAGAGGGCTGCCACCTTCACCTGCATTGCGTCGTTGTGAATGGCGCTCTTAAACACCTCCTCTAGCTTCTTCTGGTCGTCGTCGCTCAGCACGCTGGCCGTCGTTTCATCCTTCTCGATGAGCTGGCCCACGGTAGCCGAGTCCACGCGCTTAAACGTGGTTTTCTCCAGCTTCTGCTCGAGCAAGCCGATGAAGTGCGGGTCGAGCACCTGGTCGAACACCAGCACGTTGTAGCCGCGCTCCTGGGCGGCGGCCACGAAGCCGTGCTGCGCCTCCGCATCGGTGGTGTAGAGCAGCACCGTGTTGCCGTCCTTATCCTGCTGGTTGGCTTGCACGTGCTCGGTGTACTCGGTGGGCGTGGAGAGCTTGCCATCCACGCTTTTTAGCAGCACGAAGTCCTTGGCGCGCTCGTAAAACTTGTCGTCGCTCAGCATGCCGTACTTCACAAACAGCCCAATGTCGTTCCACTTCTCTTCGTAGCCAGCGCGGTCCTTGCGGAACAGCTCAGCCAGCTTATCGGCCACCTTGCGCGTGATGTAGGTGTTGATTTTGCGCACGTTGGCGTCGGCCTGCAGGAAACTGCGGCTCACGTTGAGCGGAATGTCGGGCGAGTCGATGACGCCCTGCAGCAGCATCAAAAATTCGGGCACCACATCCTTCACCTCGTCGGTGATGAACACCTGGCGCGAGTACAGCTGAATCTTGTTGCGCTGAAACTGCAGCTCGTCCTTCACCTTGGGGAAGTACAAAATGCCCGTCAGATTAAACGGATAGTCCACGTTCAGGTGAATCCAGAACAGCGGCTCCTCCATCGTCATCGGGTACAGCTCGTGGTAAAACTTGCGGTAGTCCTCGTCGGTCAGGTCGGCCGGCTGCTTGGTCCAGATGGGCGTGGTGTCGTTAATCAGGTGGCCCTCAAACTCAATCGGCACCGGCAAAAACTTGCAGTACTTCTCCAAGATGCCCTTCAGGCGGCCTTCCTCCAAAAACTCGTCCGCATCGTCGGCAATGTGCAGCACTACGTCGGTGCCGCGCTCGGCTTTGGCATGCTCGCCGGTGGGCTCGTCCAGCGTAAACTGGGTGCTGCCGTCGCAGGTCCAGTGTGCCGTCAGCGTGTCCTGCTGGTAGCTCTTCGACCAGATTTCGACCTCCTTGGCCACCATAAAGGCCGAGTAGAACCCTAGGCCAAACTGCCCAATTATTTGGTCTTTGGTTTGCGCGTCCTTCTCCTGGTACTTCTCCACAAACTCGGTGGCACCCGAGAAAGCAATCTGGTTGATGTACTTCTTAATCTCCTCGGCCGTCATACCCAGGCCGTGGTCCGACACGGTTACCTTGCGCGCGTCCTTGTCCACGGTCACGCGCACTTTCAGCTCGCCCAGCTCGCCCTGAAACTCGCCCTGGCGGGCCAGGCTCTGCAGCTTTTGAGTGGCATCGACGGCGTTGCTGACCAGCTCGCGCAGAAAAATCTCGTGGTCAGAATACAAGAACTTCTTGATAATGGGGAAGATGTTCTCGGTATGAATGGAAATAGAGCCCGTTTCGGTCATAGTCGTGGGGTGGTGGATGGTCGTTAAAAAAGGTGGCGCGGGCCCCTAGGGCCTGCCGCTCAGCCCACGCACTCAAAGGCTATTCCAAGCCAGAGCAGCCTGTCAGGTTGGCAGCCCTAGGGGCAGCGGCGACCCGTAAGCGGGCAACGGCTCGGCAAAGCTGTCGGCCCCGGCGGGCGGTAGTCCGTAGGCTTGCTGCCATTCGGCCAGCAGGCGGGGCAGTTGGGCTGACGCGCTAGCCAGCAGCCATTGCAGCCCTGGCTCCGGCTGCGAAAAAAACTGTACATCGAAGCGAATAAAGGTGCGCAGGGCCATGAGCAGCGTTTCGATGGCGTGCACGTTGTAGATGCGCGCCGACCCTAGCACCAGCACCACTTGCCGCAGCGGTAGCGGCAGCACCTTGGGCATCCAGGTGGTGCCCAGCCATATTTGGTCGAATACTGACAGGTCGGGCAGCGCATCTAGCTCGAGCTGCACGTGCGTAACCTGCTGCGCCTGGGCCAGCTGCAGCAGCGCTAGTAGCGCAGGCTGCAGCCGGGCCAGGCTGCGGCCGCTTACCCATTCGGCTCGCAGCAAGCCCAGCGCTTCGTCGTGCTGAATGCGCAATTCAGCGGTATCATAAAATGGCATAGGCAACTAAGCATAACTATTGCCCCTGATACAACCGGGGTAATAAGTTGGTTGCTAATCACAAATATCTCTCACCGGCGCCACATAACGCGTGCGTGCTTACCACATAATTGTGTGTTGCAAGCAGCTTGCAGCCAAGCCAGGCTGGCTGGCTCGGCTGGAACTAGCGCCGTTGCTGGCTCACCGGCGAGCTGCTGCCTGGGTGCACCTCGCGCGCCCACTCGGCCAGTAGCGCAGGCACGCGGGGCGAATTGTCGGTCAGCCAGTCAAGGGCTGCTTCAGACTGGGCAAAGAACTGGATATCAGCCCGAATACGCGCCTGGTACTGCATCAGCAGCGATTCTAGCACGTGGCGGTTGTACACGCGCTGGCTCGAAAGGATGATGACCAACTGCGTGACGGGTAGCTGGGCAATGCGCGGCAACAACGTGGTGCTCAGCCACAATTGGTCGTACACCGGCACATCGGGCTGCTCGTTTAGCTCTAGCAGCAGGCGGTGGGTGCCGTGCTGCTGCACTAGGTCGACGAGGCCGCTGGCGGCTTCCCGAAAAGCCGACGTACTGCGGCCACCCACCCAACACACCCGCAGCAGGCGCAACTCAGCATCTTCTTGAATAAGCAACGGTGATAGGTGCTTGATAATCATTTAGTCAATTGATTTTGTACTATTCTTTTTGTGCGTTTCTTTTTTCTATGTAGCTACAGCTATTATTGCTCAACCTACGGTAAATGCCGAAAAATAGACGCTCGCTACTTAAAAAACCCTCGACCGCGATGGCTTTGCTACGTGAGCGACCGCTTTTGGCATGGGAATGCGCGGGGTGCGGTAGGAAATAGTTAATTGCAACATTGGTTCATAAGTAACGTCCCTAACGGGTATCTTTACCTCGCTGCTGCACCAGCTAAGTGCTCATTTTTACGCTGCCTCCCGTGTTTCGCGCCGCGCTCCGCCCCTACCTCGCCTTGCTGCTGCTGCTTTGCCTAGGGCGAACGCTGCTGCCCGAGGCGTGGATGCTGGCCTGGCACCCGCACGCGCACACCACCCAGGAGCCGGCCTACGCTCGCCAGCCCACGGCGGGGTTGCGCCAACTGCTTTTCACCACCCAGCACCAGCACTGCCACGCCGAGCAGTTCTATAACGTGCCGTTTGCGCTGGGTAGTATACTGGTGCTGCCGCAACCGCGCCGGTGCCCGCACTACCCCGCCTGGCGGGGCGCCCGCCAATTGGGCCACCCCCGGCTGGTGGCGCCCGCGGCTACCTCCCGTGGCCCGCCCTGGGGTATATCCCACCTCAGTTTGGGCTCAGCGTGGGCCTAGCCTAAATTCATCTGCCAGCCCTAGGGCGGCAGGCTCACCCCTCTACGCCTCACGCCGCGGCCAGTGCGCCGCAACTGGCGCCCCACCCAACAAGTTAGCCTTTTAGCTAGCTCCCCCCTAGGTCCTTTTTGGGACACTAGCCAGGGTGGCCTGGCACTGGCGTTGACGCTAGGGATGCGGCCGTAGGCCGTTGGGGAGGCGCCGGGGGCCTAGGGCCACCCAAACTGCCGAAGGCTACCACTTCCTACTTCGTCATTTTTTTAAGTTGAACTAATGCGTTTAATCTATTTTATAGGGCTGGTACTGAGCGCGCTGACCTTGCCAGCCGGGGCGCAGCAGCCCACAACTGGGGTCCGCCCGCGGGTGGCCGCGCCGCCTTTCGCGGGCCGCCTCACCGATGCCAAAACCGGCGAGGGACTGCCGGGCGCCAACGTGGTATTTCCCGACCTCAAGCAGGGCACGGCTACCGATGCCAACGGGGCCTTTAGCTTCGGCAGCCTGCCTAGGGGGCGCTTCACGGTGCAGGTAACTTCGCTGGGCTACAACACGGTAACCCAACTGGTGGACACCGGCAGCGGCCAGCCCCTCAACCTGGCCCTGACGCCGGCCGCCACCGAAATTGGGCAGGTAGTGGTGACGGGCGTGAGCCAGGCTACGGCCGTACGCCGCTCGCCGGTGCCTACTAGCATCATCGACCGCACGCGCCTCAACCAAACCTCGGCCACCAACGCCGTGGATGCCATTGCCCACACGCCGGGCGTGAGCCAGATTACCACCGGGGCAGCCATTAGCAAGCCCGTGGTGCGCGGGCTGAGCTACAACCGGGTGGTGACGCTCAACAACGGCGCGCGCCAGGAGGGGCAGCAGTGGGGCGACGAGCATGGCATTGAGCTCGACCAGTACGGGGTGGACCACGTGGAGATTATCAAGGGGCCGGGCTCGCTGCTCTACGGCTCCGATGCCATGGCGGGCGTCATCAACTTCCTGGCGCCCGACCCGCTGCCCGAGGGCCGTATTACGGCCCAGGCCGTGGCCAACTACCAAACCAACAACAACTTGCAGGGCTACTCGCTGGAAAACGCGGGCAATATCCACGGCCTGAACTGGCGGGTGCGCGGCACGCGCAAAGTGGCCGCCGACTACCAAAACCGCTACGACGGGCGCGTGTTCAACTCGGGCTTCAACGAGTGGGATGCCAGCGGCTACGTGGGCGTAAACAAAAGCTGGGGCTACTCGCACCTCACCTTCACCACCTTCAACCAAAACCTGGGCTTGAGCGAGGGCACCCGCGACAGCGTGAGCGGGCGCTTTGTGCGCGACGTGGCCCTAGGGGGCGCGGTGCAAAGCCGGGTGGTGAGCGGCGACGAACTGCGCGGCTACGCGCTCTACGTGCCCCGCCAGCGCGTCAACCACATGCGCAT
Organism: Janthinobacterium lividum; assembly: GCA_050954355.1. Taxonomy (GTDB): domain Bacteria; phylum Bacteroidota; class Bacteroidia; order Cytophagales; family Hymenobacteraceae; genus Hymenobacter. Next base: position 36,968 of record JBPBPH010000074.1, on the reverse strand, counting down.
CGGCCTGGATAACAACTTCATTATCGGCGACCAGGGCGGGCGGCTGGTGGTGCAGGCCAACTACCAGCAAAACCTGCGCCGCGAGTTTGGCAACGCGCTGGCGCCCGACACGCCCGACCTATACTTTCAGTTGCGCACGGCCGACGCGGCGCTGCGCTACTACCTACCCGAAATGAGCGGCTGGAACGTGGTGGTGGGCGCTAGCGGCTTGCGCCAGCAAAACCGCAACCTGGGCCTGGAGTTCCTGATACCGGCCTACAACCTGAGCGAGGGCGGCGTGTTTGGGGTGGTGAAAAAGACCCTAGGGGCGCTCGACGTGAGCGGCGGCCTGCGCTACGACGTGCGCCGCATCGAGGCGCAGGCGCTGTACCTGGGGGCCGACGAGCAGCCGGTGCCGCTGGGCACGCCGGGCGCCGAAACCAAGTTTCCGGGCTTTCGCAGCACCTTTAATAACTACAGCGGCAGCCTGGGGGCGGCCTACAATCTGAGCGAGCGGCTAACCGTTAAGGCCGACATTGCGCGCGGCTTTCGGGCGCCCAACATTGCCGAGCTGGGCTCGAACGGGGTGCACGAGGGCACGATTCGCTACGAGGTGGGCAACCCCAACCTGAAGGCCGAAACCAGCCTGCAGCTCGACGCGGGCGTGAGCTATTCGGCCGAGCACGTGCGCTTTAGCCTCGATGCCTTCGAGAACAGCATCGACGGCTACATTTTTTCGCGCCGGGTGCTGAACGAGCGCGGCACCGACTCGCTGGTATCGACGGGGCCCGCCATCGGGTTGTTTGAGTACGTGCAGGGCCGGGCCCGGCTGCTGGGCGGCGAGGCTACGCTCGACTTTCACCCCCACCCGCTCGACTGGCTGCACTTCGAAAACTCGTTTTCGCTGGTGCGCGCCCGCCAGTTGGAAGTGCCCACCGACCAGCAGTACCTGCCTTTCATTCCGCCCGACCGCTTCCAGAGCGAGCTGCGCGGCAACTTCCGCCGCCAGGGCCAGCGCCTGACCAACCTGTACGTGCGCGTGCAGCTCGAGCAGAATTTTGCCCAAAACCGCTTTTTCGGGGCCTTCGACACCGAAACGACCACGCCCGCCTATACGCTCTTCAACGCCGGCGCCGGCACCGATGTGGCCGATGCGAAAGGCCGCACGCTATTCAGCATCTTCCTCACGGCCAACAACTTGTTTGACGTAGCCTACCAAAGCCACCTGAGCCGCCTCAAGTACGCAGACTATAACTACGCCACCGGCCGGCGCGGCATCTACAACATGGGCCGCACGCTGAGCGTCAAGCTAGTAGTGCCGCTGACGCTGAAGTAGATAACATCCAAAAGTAAAAAGCCAGTCATGTTCATTTAGCGTCCGCCTGCCGAAGCATCTTTACCGCGCAGTACCGTTCGGCAGAGATGCTTCGGCAGGCGGACGCCAGCTGAGCAGGACCGCCTTTTGACGCCAGCCTACCCCTAGGCCATTTGCTGCTGAATCCAACGGCCGCCGCCTGCGTTAAGCTGGCAACCGATTACTTTGCAGCTATGGCGCATAACCACGACCACCACGACCATTCGCACGCCGGGCACGTGCACGCTACCCCGCCGGCGGGCGGCCAGTTTAGCGCGGCCTTTGCCCTGGGCATTGGGCTGAACCTCGCCTTTGTAGTGGCCGAGGTAATTGGTGGGCTGTGGGCCAACTCGGCGGCGCTGCTCTCCGATGCGGGCCACAACCTGAGCGACGTGCTGGCCCTGGCCCTGGCCTGGGGCGCGGCCTGGCTGGCGGGGCGGCCGGCCACCGCGCGCTACACCTTCGGCTACCGCGGGGCCACCATTCAGGCGGCGCTGCTGAACGCGGCCCTGCTCTACGGGGCCCTAGGGTTCATTTTGTGGGAAACCGTGGCGCACTTGCGCCACCCCGAACCGGTAAACGGCCTGGCCGTGATGGGCCTGGCGGGCGCGGGCATCTTGGTCAACGGCTTCACTGCCTGGCTATTTCGCAGCGGGCAAAAGGGTGATGTGAATGTGCGCGGCGCCTACCTGCACATGCTCACCGATGCGCTGGTGAGCGCAGGCGTGGTGGTGGGCGGGGCAGTTACCTACTTCACGCACTGGACCTGGCTCGACCCCATCATCAGCCTGGGGCTGCTGGGCGTCATTGCCGTGGGCTCGTGGGGGCTGCTGCGCGATACCGTGCGCCTAGGCCTGCAAGCCGTGCCCGAAAGCATTGACTTTGAGCAGGTGCACGCTTTCTTGCTGCGCCAGCCCGGCGTGCAAAGCCTGCACGACCTGCACATCTGGAGCCTGAGCAGCGACGGCCACGACACCGCCCTGATGGCCCACCTGGTGCGCCCCGGCGGGGCCGACGCCGCCTGGCTGGCCGGCCTCTCGGCGGGCTTGCTCCACGAATTCCACATCCACCACAGCACGGTGCAGGTCGAAGATTCGGAGCTGGCGCACGGCTGCCAGAGCGGCTGCCTAGCGCCGGTAGCCGCCACGGTTTAGCGGGTTTCCGGTTGCTGGCCCTACATTTCGGCCATGCAAGCCACTACTTCCTCGCCCACTCAGGCCAAGCTGCTTTCGGCCGTGGTCATTGTCGCGTCCCTAGGCTACTTCGTCGATATCTACGACTTGATTCTGTTCAGCATCGTGCGGGTGAAAAGCCTGGCCGATTTGGGCATTGTGGACAAGGTGGCCGTGAAAACCCAGGGCGAGTACTTGCTGAGTATGCAAATGGGCGGCATGCTGCTGGGCGGCATCTTGTGGGGCATTTTGGGCGATAAGCGCGGGCGGCTGTCGGTGCTGTTCGGCTCCATTTTAATGTATTCGCTGGCCAACTTGGCCAACGCCTATGTGCACACCCTGGAGCAATACGCCTGGCTGCGCCTGGTGGCGGGCATCGGGCTGGCGGGCGAGCTGGGCGCGGGCATCACGCTGGTGAGCGAGAGCCTGCCCAAGGAGCGCCGCGGCCTGGGCACCATGATAGTGGCCACCGTGGGCGTGAGCGGGGCCATGCTGGGCTACTGGGTGGGCCAGCGCCTGGGCTGGCGCAATGCCTACCTGGTGGGCGGGGGCCTAGGGCTGGCGCTGCTGGTGCTGCGCGTCAGCGTGTTCGAGTCGGGCATGTTCCAAAAAACCAAGGAGAGCGGTACTGCGCGCGGCAATTTTCTGGCTCTGTTTACCAACAGGGCGCTACTGGGGCGCTACCTGCGCTGCCTGCTCATTGGGGTGCCGCTGTGGTTTGCGGTGGGCATCCTCATCACCTTCTCGCCCGAGTTCGCCGATGCCCTGGGGGTGCGGCCAGCGGTGGCGGGGCAGCCGGCCGTGTCGGCGGGGCTGGCCGTATTCTGGTGCTACTTCGGGCTGGTATTCGGCGATTTTCTGAGTGGCGGTCTCTCGCAGCTGCTGCACAGCCGCAACCGGGCGCTACTCATCTTCTTGGCTTTCAACGCACTTATGGTGGGCGTGTACCTGTTTGCCATGCGCGGAGCCACCGATACGGCTTTCTACGCCATGTGCTTCGTCATGGGGATTTCGGTAGGCTTCTGGGCGTTGTTTGTGACGGTGGCAGCCGAGCAGTTTGGCACCAACCTGCGGGCTACGGTGGCCACCACGGCGCCCAACTTTGCGCGCGGCGCGGTGGTGGGGCTGGTGCCCGCCTTCCGCTGGGCCGAGGCGCACCTGGGCGGGCGCATCGTGGGCGCGGCCGCGCTAGGGTTTCTACTGCTGGCGGTAGCCGCCTGGGCCGTGAGCACGCTGCCCGAGAGCTTTGGCAAAGACCTGGACTACAGCGAGCCTACCTAGGGGCAATTTTGCGCCAAGTGCTCTTTACTAGCCGAGAGTGGGATAATTCTAAGCCAAAATATTTTCTAACTCGTAACAGCGGCACGTTACTTGCTCGTATAAGGCTTGCAGCTAAGTAACTAGTTGACTTTCTCTTCTTATGAAAAAAGTATTTTTGCTAGCGGCCTTTGCCGTAGCCAGCCTGGCCGCCACCTCGGCCCACGCCCAAACAACCACCACGCCCGACCCCGTAGCGCCGGCCCCCGCCCAAACCGTGCAGGACCTGCAGCAGACGCGCCAGCAGCAGCGCGACCAAGCCAACTCGGCCGACCAGACCGTGAAAGACCAGCGCCGCACGCTCAAATCTCAACAAAGCCAAACCCGCGACCTGCGCTCCCAGATGAAGGAGCAGAAGCAGCAGTCCAAGCAGCAGAAGGAGCAGCTAAAAATGGCGCGCCAGCAGGCCGACGTAGCCCGCGAGCAGGAGCGCGCCACCAAGAAGCAGGAAAAGGCGCAGAAGGAAGCCGACAAGGTTGCTCGCAAAGCCAGCAGTATGTAAGTACCTGCTGACGGCGCTTAGGCGCTTACCAAAAAAACTCCGGCGCAAGTCGGAGTTTTTTTATGGCTGGCCGTACTGCTAGCAGTATTCTTGCCGCAACCCCTAGCCCCATGGCCGCTAAAAACCCGACCCGCTACTACCCGCTCCACCACTACGTGCTAGTTCCGCTTACGCTGGTGATGGTTATCTACACTATCCGGCGCTACGTGGGCGTGGCCGGCGACGACTCCGAGATTTCGCGCCTGTGGTTTTCGCTGGCGGCCGTGACGCTGCTTTTTTTCGCTACGCTCACCATGCTGCGTCAGCACTATGCCCTTACGCTGCAAGACCGCCTGGCACGGCTTGAAGTGCGCCAGCGCTACTTTGAGGTGAGCGGCCAGCGCTTCGCGACGCTCGAAAAAGACCTCAGCCTCAAGCAAATCCTGACCCTGCGCCTGGCCGGCGACCAGGAGTTGCCCGCCCTGGCCCAGGCCGCTGCCGCCGAGCAGTTGGCACCCAAGGCTATTTTGGCCCGCATCAACGACTATCAGTTTGACGCGATGCGGGTGTGAGGCGCGATGAATTGATGAGATTTTCACTCACCAGTTCAATAGCTCACCACTTTACTACTGACTATGATTCTTTACAACGTGACAACCAGCCTCGACCCCACCGTTGCCGACGAGTGGGTGAGCTACATGCGTGAGCACCACATGGCCGAGGTAGTGGGCACTGGCTGCTTCATCCGCAGCCAACTGCTGCACCTGCTCAACGAAGAGGACGACGGCGTAACCTACGCGGCGCAGTACTACGCCATCAGCCTGGAGCAGCTAGAAGCCTACCAGCAGCACTTTGCCCCCGACCTGCGCCAGGATATGGACCGGCGGTTTGCGGGCAAGTACCACTCCTTTCGCACCGTGCTGGAGGTAGTAGAGTAAGGTGCACGGGTATTTTCAGGGCGAAGGGCGCGGGAGCTTTTCGCGTCTTTCGCGATAGAAATACCCCTAGGGCGTCACCCCCATAGTATAGAAGGTGAAGCTCCACACGTCGGCCCATTCGGCTATTTGCAGCTGGGTGCTTTTGCCGGCGCCGTGGCCGGCGTTTACGTCGATGCGGATGAGGGTGGGCCTAGGGCCCGCCTGGTCGGCTTGGAGCTGGGCGGCAAACTTAAAGGAATGCGCCGGCACCACGCGGTCGTCGTGGTCGGCAGTGGTGATGAGCGTGGCCGGGTAGGCGGTGCCGGGCCGCAGGTTGTGCAGGGGCGAGTAGGCCAGCAGGTTCCGGAACTGCGCCTCATCGTCGGAAGTGCCGTACTCGGGCGCCCAGTTCCAACCGATGGTAAACTTCTGGTATTTAAGCATATCCATGACGCCCACGGCGGGCAGTGCCACCTGGCACAAGTCGGGCCGCTGGGTCATCACGGCACCCACGAGCAAGCCGCCGTTCGAGCCGCCCGCAATGGCCAGGCGGCTGGGGTTGGTGTAGCCTGCGGTTTGCAGGTACTCGGCGGCGGCGATGAAGTCGTCGAACACATTTTGCTTGTGGGGAGTCATGCCGGCCTGGTGCCAGGTTTCGCCGTATTCGCCGCCGCCGCGCAGGTTGGGCACGGCCAACACCCCGCCGTTTTCCAACCACAGCATTCGCGCCACCGAAAAGCTCGGCGTCAGGCTCACGCTGAAGCCGCCGTAGGCGTAGAGGTAGGTGGGCAGCTGGCCGCTCTTGGTGTCCAGCCCCTGCTTGTGGGTGATGAACATGGGAATGCGCGTGCCGTCTGGGCTGGGATAAAACACCTGGGTCGTCACGTAGTCGTTGGGGCGCACGTCTACCCTAGGGGCGCGCCACACGGTGCTGCGGTTGGCGGCCGGGTCGTAGCTATAAATGGTGGTGGGGTAGGTAAACGACGTGAAGGCGTAGTAGAGCACCTTATCGGTGCGCCGCCCGCCAAAGCCGACGGCTGTGCCTAGGGCCGGCAGCGCCACCTCGTGGCGGTACTCGCCGCGCTCGGTGTACACCTTCACCTGCGAGCTGGCGTCGTGCAGGTAGGTGGCCAGCAGGTAGCCCCCGGCCTGGCTGATGCCCTCGAGCTTCTCCTTGGCCTCGGCAATGATGGTACGCCAGTGGGTGGGCTCGGGGCGGCGCGGGTCGATGGCTACTACCTTAAAGTTGGGCGCGTGGTCGTTGGTATACACCAGCAGCTCGCCGCCCACGTTGCCAATCACGCTGGTGTCGTATTGGTAGCTGGGTTGCACGGTCATCCAGGCGTGGGCGGGCGGCGCGTGCAAGTCGCGCACCAGCAGCTGGTTGCCGTCGCTCTGGCCATCGGTGAGGGCTAGGAATAGGTAGCGCTCGTCCTCGGTGGTGCCCGCAATGCGGAAGCCCAGGGCCTGCGCGCGGTTTTCGTACACCAGCCGGTCGGCGCTCTGCGCAGTGCCCAGCGCGTGGTAATACACCTTGTGAAACTCGTTTTTGCCAGCCAGCGCACTTTCGCCGTCGGTGGGCGCGTCGTAGCGGCTGTAGTAGAAGCCGGCGCCCGCCCAGCTCACCCCCGATACCTTCACCCAGTCGAGTTTGTCGGGCAGGGACTGGCGAGTATGCATGTCCAACAGATGCACCTGCTGCCAGTCCGAGCCGCCGCCGCTGGTGGCGTAGGCCAGATAGCGGTGGTCGGCACTGAAGTGCAGGCCCGCCAGCGCCGTGGTGCCATCCTGCGAAAGCTTGTTGGGGTCGAGCAGCACCTGGGCTTGCTCCACGGGCTGCCCTAGGGGTAGGGCGTACACCACGGCCTGGTTTTGCAAGCCATCGTTCTTGCTGAATATGAGCAAGTCACCTTCCTGCTCCGGCACGCCATAGCGCTCGTAATTCCAGAGGGTAGTCAGGCGCTCGCGCAGCTTATCGCGAAACGGAATCTGGGTGAGGTAGCCAAACGTCACCTCGTTCTCGGCCCGCACCCAGGCCTGGGTTTCGGGCGCGTCGGGGTCTTCGAGCCAGCGGTAGGGGTCGGGCACGGTGGTGCCGAAGTAGGTGTCGGGCCGCGCGTCGCGGCGGGTGGCGGGGTAAGTCAAAGCAGGAGAAAATAAGGGGCGCACCGCGCTTTCGGCGCGCTCGATAATGGGCGTTTCGGTAAGGGTGCGCCGGTTGGCCACGCCCAGGCGCTCGTCGGGGGCGCGGCGCGCGGTGCGGGGCACGGTGGCGCTGCCGCGGCAGCCAGCTACCAGCAGCGCGGCCGCCAGCCAAGTTGCAGCCCTAGGGGTTTGCATAGCACATAAGGCAGTAAGGAGGCGAATTGTTGGGGGCACAAGCGGGCCCAGGGGCCTAAGGACTTAGGGCACCGCCGGGCCGGCGGCGCGCAGCGCCTCGGCCACGCGCCGGGCCACCAGTTCCTCCACCTGCTGGCGCTGGGCGGCGCTTAGCTCGTCGGCGGGGCTGCGGCCAGCCTGGGCCGCGGCTCGCCGCAGCTGGCGCAGCGTGCGGCCCAAGCTCAGGCGCAGCAGCACGTACAGCACCAAGCTCAGCAAACTAAACGTGAGGGCCAGCGGCGCCAGAAAACGGTCGAGCAGCGACCCCGAGGCGGCGGCCCTAGGGCCCGCCAGCGCGTCAAGGCCCGCCGCGGTGGTGGTAGCGGCCGCAGTAGCGGTAGCCTCGGCCGCTTCGGCGGGGCCGTTGAGGGTGGTTTCGGCTTCGGCCTGCGGGGCGGCGGCCACGGTGGCGGGCGGCAGGCCGGTTTCGACGTAGTTGGTCAGCTTTTTTTCCAGTTCCTGCAGGCCAGCCAGGCGCTCGGGGCTGCGCTGGCGGGCGGGCGAGGCGCGCAACTTGCTCACAATGGCGCGCACCAACGCCGCCAGGCGGGCGTGGTTGTCCCGGAGGCCCTGGTAGATGCGGCCCCGCTGCTCAATGGGCGCGTAGAGCAGCGAGTAGATGCGCAGGCTGTCGGGGCGCAGGCTGGCGGCCAGCGCGGGCAGGCTGCCGCCCTCGCAGCGCAGGGTGCTTTGCAGGCGCGGGTGGCCTAGGTCGGCGTACACGTAGCGGGCCGTGGCGCACCAGATTTGCACTTTAGCCTCGTCGAGCGAGGGCTGGCCGAGCGGCGTTTGGGCGCGGGCAGCGGGGCTAGCCAGCGCGGCCAGCAGGAGCCCTAGCGCCAGCCCTAGGCCCGGCGGGCGACAAAAAGACGGGTTCAGCATACCAAAACAACGGGAAAGCACATGTGAGCCGGAAAGTACAACCCAGCCGCCACCCCGCCGGGGCCTGGGCGCGCCAGTATCTTTGCGGGCCGCTTTAGGCAATCCATTATGCAAATTGAAATTTTAAAATCCAAGATTCACCGCGTCCACGTGACGCAAGCCGAGCTGCACTACGTGGGTAGCATCACCATTGATGAAGATTTGCTCGACGCGGCCAATATGGTGGAGCATGAGAAAGTGACGGTCGTGAACGTGAACAACGGCGAGCGCTTCGAAACCTATACCATTCGGGGCGAGCGGGGCACGGGCACCATCTGCCTCAACGGGCCGGCCGCCCGCCGCGTGGCCCTGGGCGACGTGGTCATCGTTTTCTCGTACTGCCTCATCGACTTCGCGGAGGCGCGCGCCCACCAGCCCACCGTCATCTTCCCCAACGAGCAAAACCGCCTGACCTAGGCCCCGGCTACCCGCCCAAGGCTTGCACTGCCTTTGGGCGCTGGCTGCCCCTAGGGCGGCGGCGCTCCGTCCTTTTCCTACCTCTATGAAAACACTACTGAACATCTTAAAATACGGCTTGCTGCTGGGCATTTCGGGGGCGCTGATGTGGTACGCGCTGCGGGGCCAGGACTTGAGCCGCGTGGGCGAGAGCATTCGGCAGGCCAATTATTTTTGGCTGGCCCTCAGCATTGGCATTTCGGTGCTGGGCTACTTCAGCCGGGCCTACCGCTGGCAAATGCAGCTCACGGCCTCGCGCACGCCGGCCGGCTACTGGCCCATCTACCACGCCATGATGGTGGGCTACCTGGCCAACCTGGTGCTGCCCCGCGCCGGCGAGGTTATTCGCTGCTCGGTGCTGCGGCGCACCAGCGGCGTGCCGGTGCAAGTGGCCCTGGGCACGGTCGTGACCGAGCGCGTTATCGACGTGCTGGTGCTGCTGAGTTTGCTGGGCGCCACGCTGCTGCTCGATTTCAAGACCTTCTGGGGCTTTTTTAATGAGGAGCTGCTGGGCGGCAAGGCCGACACGCTGGCCCGCAACCCTATGCCGCTGGTGCTGGCCGGGCTGGCGGCGCTGCTGCTGCTGCTGGCCGCCGGCTACACGCTCTACCGCAACCTGGAGCGCCTGCGCCAAAACGCGCTGTTCAACAAGGTTCTCGTGTTCATCAAGGGCTTGCTCACGGGCCTGCTCAGCATATTGAAGCTCGAAAATAAGGGGCTTTTTCTGCTGCACACGCTCTTTACCTGGCTGGTATACTTCCTGCTTGACTACCTGGCTTTCTACTGCTTTCCCGATACGTATACCCTAGGGGCCAAGGCGGGCCTGGCGGTGCTCACCTTCGGGGCGTTTGGCATGGCCGCGCCGGTGGCGGGCGGCATCGGGCCTTTCCACGTGCTGGTGCAGGGCGTGCTGCTGGTGTACGGCGTTAGCAAGGAGGCCGGCATTGCCTACGCCCTGGTGGTGCACGGCGCCCAAACCCTGCTGGTAGTGGTAATGGGCGGCATCAGCTTCGTAGCCGTGGCCGCCGCCGACCGCCGCAGCCTGGTGCAGGAAGCCGAGGCCCTGGCCGACGAGCCATTGACGAGCGAGTAGCTTCTCTTATCAGTCATCAAGTACTAGGTCAGTGTTTATTTGTTGATAATTGCTGATTGATAACTGCTAATTAAAAAATGACTGCCGACAAGATTCTCGCGCCCAAGCAACTGCCCGCCGCGCTGGCCGCCTGGCGGGCCGCCGGCGAAAAAGTAGTGTTCACCAACGGCTGTTTCGATTTGCTGCACCTAGGGCACGTCGACTACCTAGAGAAAGCCCGCGCCCTGGGCGACCGCCTGGTGGTGGGCCTTAATACCGATGCTTCGGTGAGCGCCCTCAAGCCCGGCCGGCCCCTGCAGGACGAAACCTCACGGGCGCGCATCCTGGCCGCGCTGGCCTTCGTGGATGCCGTGGTGCTCTTCGGCGACGATACCCCGCTGCGCCTCATCGAGGCCGTGCAGCCCGATGTGCTGGTGAAGGGCGACGACTACGCCATTGAAGGAATTGTGGGCCACGAAACGGTGTTGAATAAAGGCGGGCAAGTGCTGACGGTGCCGCTGGTAAAGGGCTACAGCACCTCGGCCCTGGTGGCCAAGGCGCGGCAGCTGTAGGCCTTGGGCCAGGTTGGCAGCCTAGGGCCGTGCCCGGCAGCTAGGCGCGGTATTTACCCCCATGCTTACCACAAATCCATCTTTTTTCAGTCATGTTTATTATCCTAATGCTGTTCGCCGCCGTTAGCTATGGCATTCAGTGGCGCCTGCGCAGCAAGTTCAAAGAGTACGCCGCGGTGCATCTGCAATCGGGCCTGAGCGGGCGCGAGGTAGCGGCCAAGATGCTGGCCGACTTCGGCATTCGCGATGTTCAGATTATTAGCACCGACGGCCAACTCTCGGACCACTACGACCCCACTGCCAAAACCGTGAACCTGAGCGCCGATGTATACGCGGGCCGCTCGGCCACGGCCGCCGCCGTAGCCGCCCACGAGTGCGGCCACGCCGTGCAGCACGCCCAAGCCTACAGCTTCCTGCGCTTCCGCTCGGCCATGGTGCCGGCGCTCTCGTCGGTGTCGCGCTTCATGCCCATTTTGCTCATTGGGGGCGTGTTTTTACTGCGCTACAGCATCCTGCCCCTTGGGCTGGGTGTGGCGCTGTTTGCGCTCACTACCTTGTTCTCGTTCATCACGCTGCCGGTCGAGTTCGACGCCTCGCGCCGCGCCCTGGCCTGGATGGACCGCAGCGGCGTAGTGACCGCGCAGGAGCACGCCGTGGCCAAGGATGCCCTGTGGTGGGCCGCCATGACCTACGTGGTAGCCGCCATCAGTTCGCTAGCCACGCTCGTCTATTATGGTATGCTGCTGCTGGGTGGCAACCGCCGCAATTAGCAGTTAGCCCCTTATAGCTGCCTGGCAATATAGAAATAACGTCGACGCAAGCCGGCGTTATTTTTTTGCTACTCTACCAGGGTAAGTTTGCCACCTTCAGTGCCCTAGGGGCACTATTAGGCGAGTTTTGCTCTTAGGGCTGCGTATTTTTGTAGTATATTTCTCTCTCCCCTCCCTACCCCTGCCATGCAACCCGACATTGCCACCGCCTCTCCCTTTCAGCTCACCGAAGAGCAACTAGCCGTGCAAGCCGCAGCCCGTGACTTCGCCCAAGAACTGTGGGCCGGCGTCATTGAGCGCGACGAGCACCAAAAATTTCCGACCGAGCAAATCAAGCGCATGGGCGAGCTAGGCTTCATGGGCATGATGGTGAGCCCCGAGTACGGCGGCTCGGGCCTCGATACAGTGAGCTACGTGCTGGCCATGGAGGAAATTTCCAAGGTCGATGCCTCCTGCTCGGTAGTGATGAGCGTGAACAACTCGCTGGTGTGCTGGGGCCTGGAGAAGTACGGCACCGAGGAGCAGAAGCGCAAGTACCTGCCTCGCCTGTGCTCGGGCGAAATCGTCGGCGCCTTCGCCCTAAGCGAGCCCGAGGCCGGCTCCGACGCTACCAGCCAGCGCACCACCGCCGAGGACATGGGCGACCACTACCTGCTGAACGGCACCAAGAACTGGATTACCAACGGCACCACCGCCTCGATGTACCTGGTCATTGCCCAAACCCACCCCGAGCTGAAGTCGCGCGGCATCAACGTGCTGATTGTGGACAAGGACATGCCCGGCTTCCAGCAGGGCCCCAAGGAGAACAAGCTCGGCATTCGGGGTTCCGACACTTGCTCGCTCATGTTCACCGACGTGAAGGTGCCCAAGGAAAACCGCATTGGCGAAGACGGCTTCGGCTTCAAGTTTGCCATGCAGGTGCTGGCGGGCGGGCGCATTGGCATTGCGGCGCAGGCCCTAGGCATCGCCTCGGGCTCGCTTGAGCTGAGCATCAAGTACGCCAAGGAGCGCAAGGCCTTTGGCGTGGCCATTGCCCAGCACCAAGCCATTCAGTTTAAGCTGGCCGACATGGCCACCAACGTGGAGGCGGCCCGGCTGCTGTGCCTGCAAGCCGCCGCAGATAAGGATAATCATATGGACTACGCCAAGAGCGGCGCCATGGCCAAGCTGTTTGCCTCCAAAACGGCAATGGACGCGGCCGTCGAGGCCGTGCAGATTCACGGCGGCTACGGCTTCGTAAAAGAGTACCACGTAGAGCGTTTTATGCGCGATGCCAAGATTACCCAGATTTACGAGGGTACGTCCGAAATACAAAAAATCGTCATCTCGCGCGACATCCTCAAATAGGAAGTTTTGAAACCTTCGTGTAGCAAGCATTTTGCACAAAACCCAGGCCGATTCAGCCTGGGTTTTTTATTTACATAAATTTTTTTATGCGATATTGCAAACGTTTTTATTAACTTTAGCCCCTGTTAGAACGTCCTACCTCAACAAGTTTCAAATTTTACAATTAAGTTATGGAAGATTACAATAAGGTAATTGAATCATTAGGAGTGCGCTATATTAAAGCCAAGAATTTGGTGCTGCGGCAATCCGTGACGGTGCGCAATGCCTACGATGTAGGCAACAACCTGATTTTGCTGCATCAAGGAAAAATCACTTTCGGCGATGAGGACCTGACGGTAGAAGAAAACGAGCTGCTCTTTCTGCCAGGGGGCCGCGCCACCCGCGTGGGCTACGGCCAGAGTGCTGCTAGCCGCATTATTTCCAACGACGACTTTATTACTAACAAGGACCGCTTCTTTACTTCCAACGACCAGCTCGACTACATCGGCGACGCCGAGGAAAGCCACAGCTCGGTGGTATTCGAGGCCAAGGTATTCGACTCGGTGAATTTCTTCGCCTCGCTCGACGTGCCAGCCTTCGTGATTAAAAAGAACGACCGGCTGGCCAACCTGGTCATCAAGATTATCGAGGAGTCGATACAGGACCTGCCGGGCCGCGAGCGCCTCGTCACTATCTACACCGAAAACCTGGTGGTGGAAATAGTGCGCTACATTCTGCAAAACAATATGTTTGTGGAGCAGCTGGCCACCAACAGCACCTATTTTAAAGACCCGCGCCTCATCGACCTGTTTAACTTCATTAAGGAGAACCTGAGCGGCGACCTCTCGAATAAGGTACTGGCCGGCGTGGCCAATGTGAGCGAGGACTACGTGGGCCAGTACTTCAAAATGCTGACCAACATCAACCCGCAGGATTACATTGAGTACCAGCGCATGGAGCGCGCGGTATCGCTGCTACGCACCACCAAGAAGAGCATCCGCGACATTGGCAAGGAAGTGGGCTACAAGGACACCGCTTATTTCTGCCGCCGCTTCAAGATGATGTTCGGCATTCCGGCTGGCAAAATGCGCCGCCGCGAGTCCGCCATGAACATCTAATCACAGATTCAACGGATTGCGCAAAGGTTCTTGCGCTTCCCAGTTGATTTGTCGGGTGAGGACTGTTGCCAAAAAGGCTGCCCCTAGGGGCAGCCTTTTTGGTGTTTGCTTAGCGGCAGCTTCGCTAGAGGGGCCTAGGGCAGGGTACTGGTAAAAGGCCAAGTGCTTTGCTCTGGGGCGCTAGCCGGTGTAGCCGTTGCGGGCGCTGGCGGCAGTAGCGGCCGCGGTAGCTTCAGCCAGGAAATCGGGGTTGCGCTCTAAATGGTTGCCGATTACTACCAGGTCAGCACCAGCGGCTAAGGCGGTGCTAATCTTAGCACCCGTATTGAGCCCGCCGCCCACGATAAGCGGCACCTCTACTGCCTCGCGTACTGCCCGAATCATGGCGGCCGACACGGGTTGCTGCGCGCCGCTGCCACCATCCAGGTACATCAGGCGCAAGCCTAGCTGCTCGCCAGCTAAGGCCGTAGCGGCGGCAATGCCGGGCTTATCGTGGGGTAGGGGCGCAGTGCCGCTGATGTAAGAGGCCGTAGTGAGCCGGCCGCTATCGACCAGCATATAGCCGGTGGGCAGCACTTGCAGGCCGCTTTGGCGCAGGCGCGGGGCTGCCACCACATGCTGGCCAATCAGGAAATCGGGGTTGCGGCCCGAAATAAGCGAGAGCAGCAGAATGCCGTCGGCGGCGGCGTCTACGTGCAGGGCATGGCTCGGAAACAACAGCACTGGCACTTGAGGCGCCTCAGCTTTGAGCAACGCAATGAGGGCAGCTTGGTGCTCAGTAAGCACTAGGCTGCCCCCCACTAAAAAGAAATCTATCGGGTGCTGCCGCACGAGGGCCAGCAGTTGGCGCGTGCGAACGGGCACAAAATCGTCGGGGTCGAGCAGCACGGCTAGGGCCTTGCGACCCTGGTGGCGCAGCCCGGCCAAAACATCAAGTAAGCGGCTCGTGGTAGGCAGGGGCGTCGGCGGGGTAGGCATCCGGGTGCGGCGTGGCGGGGTGGCCGTGGGCATAGCCATCGGTTGAGCCCGTCGTTGGGTTCGCAAGGTCGGAAGATTTTGCCGTTTCCGGCGCGTCGCTCGTCAGCTTAGCCTTCAACGCCTTGGTTACCAACGCTACACCTAGGCTGGCAGCCTGGCCCAGCACTACCTTACCCATGTCACTCTTAGCTAGTGCCAGCAGCACGGCTCCCAACTGGCGCTTGGGCTTATCCTCGGTATCGCTAAATTCAATTGGCTCCGCAAAATCGTCGGACCCAGGCAGGCGGCGGCTATCGTCAAAAGGCAGGTTAGACTCGGGGTGGCCGTAGGCTTCCGACTGAATGCCATGCGCAGCGGTATCGGCCTCGGCGCCGTGGTGAGAGGTCGAATGCGCAGGGAAGTCGGGGTAATCTCCTAAGCCATTGTCGTCCAGATTATCACCAGAAGCCCTAGGGGCGTCATAGTCATCGGTGTCGGAATGATATACCGTGCCGTGCGCGTCGGCACTGCTACCAAAGTAAGCATCAGCATCCTGCCACTGGTCATCTTCGGCGAGCTGGTTGTCATCGTCGTCGGCCAAGTCAAAATCGGCGAAGCGCTGGGTACCGTAGTCGCCAGTTTTGTAGCTATCGGGCCACTCGGAACCAGCATCTTTAGGGCGACGCTTGCGGCCGCCAAAGGCTTTAGCAATTAACCAGATGCTACCCGCTAAGCCGGTGCCTACTAGGGCCACGCGGCCCGCTTGGGCAGTGTGCTCCTTAAGCTGCGCTACGTCGCCGCGCAGGGCGCGCTCGTATTCTAGCTTTTTACGCTCTAAAAAAGCCTTTTCTTCCTCAAACAGCGGGTTAGTGGGCTCGCTCATATCCTAGGGGTGGTTGGTCGGTTGATGCCTATTGACTGCCTCAGTTGGGTAGCCGGAGGGCGGCTGTTTAGTAAATGCCTACCGGCGTTTATCTGACTTATAAATGGTATTGTTCAAGAGTTTATCAGCCACACCCTGAAACACTTTTTTATCGATACCCACCACAAAGATGATGGCCAGCACCAGGTATAGCCCCGCCACAATGCCAAAGCCGGCCGAGGGGCTTTCAAGCGCTTGGTTGAGCGCGAAGCCCAAGTAAATGGAGCCGAAAATGACGAACAGAAAGCCCAGCATAGCCAGCGCTACGCCATGCACAGTGGCCACAAATACGCCCTTTACTTTCTCTTGAGTTTCAAGGCGCACCAAGTCGATGCGGGTGTCGAGGTAGCCAGTGAGGTGGCTAATGATGCCCTCGGGACGCGGATTTTTGTCGTCGGTAATAAAAGCCATACGAGCAGAGAGGTTTTGCAAGTAAATTCGGTTGAGAAAAGCCCGACGCCAGACAACGGCCAGCCGGCTAGGGCGTTCTTTACGAAAAACTGCGGGTCAGGGCTGACTTTCGGTTGGCGGGGCCCAAAAATTACCCGGTGGTGAGTGAGAATTATTATCAAACGCTAGGGGTCACAGTGTCGGCGCCCGCTGCCGACATCAAGCGGGCATACCGGCGCCTAGCTACCCAGCTGCACCCCGACAAGCACCAGGGCGACCCGCGCTACGAGGAGCGCTTCAAAGCCGTGGCAGTGGCCTACGGCGTGCTCTCAGACCCTGCGCGCCGTGCCCAGTACGACTACAAGCTGCGCCAGGCCGCCCAGGCTCATGCCGGAACTACTACCGGCCCAGCCAACGGCCCCTCTGTGTACAGAGCGCCTACGCCGGCCCCGGCGGCGCCGCCCTTACGCACCCGCCGCCCGGCCGGCGCCCGCGAGCGCCACTACCAGCCCCGCACTACCCGCCAGCAAGTGCGCTTCAACCGCCAGGATTTGTGGCTGGTGGTGGGCATTGTGGCGCTGCTGCTGTTATTCGGCATCTCGGCCAAGATTGTGATGGACCGCGTGGCCGCCAGCACCAATTACGACGACGCCCGCGCAGCCTACGGGCGCGGCAGCTGGGCGCTGGCCCGCCACTACCTCGACCAGTCGCTGGGCTTCCGCGACGACCAGGCGCCGGCCTTGCAACTGCGCGGCCAGCTAGCCCAAGATGCCGAGCACGACCTGCCCGCCGCCCGCGCCGACTACGAAGCTGCCCTGGCCGCCAGCATCAACCCGCTGCCGCCGCCCGAGATGGCCCGCACCCTGCTGCGCCTAGGCCAGTGCCAGGCCGGCCTGCACCTGCCTAGGGCCGCCGAGCATAGCTACAGCCGGGCCTTGGGCCTCGACACTACCCTAGCCGCTGCCTACCTGGCCCGCGGCGAAAACCGCCTGCTGGAGCTCAACCGCACCGCGCCTGCCCTGGCTGATTTGCAGCGTGGCCACCGGCAGTACGCGGCGACGGCCCACCTCGTGCCGCTACCTTACTTGCAAGCTGAGGGCGCCGCCCTGGTGCACCTGAGCCGCTACCCCGAGGCCCGCGCCGTGTATGAGCAGGCCCTAGAACGCAATGTGGGCGACGGCCGCACGCTGTACCTGCTAGGCCGGCTGGCTCAGCAAACGGCTGATTCGGTGAGCGCCTGCGAGTTTTTTCGGCGCGGGGCGGCGGCAGGCTACGGCTATGCCGCGCAGGCAGTAGCTGACTGCCATTAACACAGCCCACTTGGCCCCCAAGCGCTTATTTCGCCAGTACGGCCGCCCCCGCCAGCGCCTTGGCGATGAGTTGGGCGTGATGGCGGCCGTTTTCGATAAACCAGCGGCTGGTGGCCAGGCCGCCGCACACGGTGCCGGCGGCGTACACGCCGGGGCGCGCCGTTTCGTGGGTGGCGGGGTCGAAGACGATGGGGCGGGCCGGGTCGTTTTCGTCGAGCGGCAGACCTAGGGCCTCCACCAGCAGCGAGTAATCGGGCCGGTAGCCGGTAAGGGCGTACACGTAGTCGGCCGGCAGGCTGCGCGAACCCTCGGGCGTGGTCACTTCCACCGCATGGGGCGTGATGGCGTCGATGGTGGCATTAAAATACGCCTGAATGCGGCCTTCCTTGATGCGGTTGAGCAGGTCGGGCCGAATCCAGTACTTCACGCTTTCCGATATCTCGGGGCCGCGCACCACCAGCGCCACGCGGGCACCGGCGCGCGCCAGCGCCAGGGCCGCCTTAGCCGACGAGTTTTTGGCGCCCACCACCACCACATCGCGGTCGGCGTGGGCGTAGGGCTCTTTGTAGTAGTGGTTTACGTGGGGCAGGTCCTCGCCGGGAATGCCCATGCGGTTGGGCACGTCGAAGAAGCCGGTGGCTACCACTACGGCGCGGGCCCGGATTTCGCCCCGGCTGGTTTCGACCACAAAGTCGCCGGCCTGGCCGCGCAGGCCGGTTACGCGCTCGTAAAGGCGTAGGTCGAGCTTTTCGGCGGCAGCCACGCGCTGGTAGTAGTCGAGGGCGTCTTCGCGGTGCGGCTTGTAGCTGGCCATCGGGAAGGGGTGGCCACCGATTTCGAGCAGCTCGGGCGTCGAGAAAAACTCCATCTGAGTGGGGTAGCCCACCAGCGAGTTCACCAACGCCCCTTTGTCTACCACGGCCACTGTAAGGCCTAGGCGCTGCATTTCGAGGGCGCACGCCAAACCCACGGGGCCGGCCCCAATCACCACGGCATCTAGCATTTCAATTATCATAGAACAATTATCAATTATCAGCTTACTTCAGTTAACCAACGAACAGCCTTTGAGTTGGGTTCTGGTGCTGACCTTTACCGCCAGGACATAGTAGGGCGCCATTACCGCCCAATTGTCGGGCTGATACTTGTTGATTGATAACTAATAATTGAAAAGATGCGCCACTGCGATTTGTGCGGAGCCACCCGCTTCGAGCCGCTGCCCTTCTACTACCTCTTCGACGGCCAGCGCCTGCAGGGCACCCGCTGCCTAAGCTGCAACCTTGCCTTTCTGGACCCGCAGCCCACGCCCGCGCAGCTCGAAAAGCTCTACGGCAAAGAGTACTTCACGGAGCGCCCCAACTACGACCGCACCGAAAAAGATAAGACCTTTATTGAGGCAGGTAAAGGCCTGGATTTGAGCAAGGTAAAGGAAGACAAGTTTACCGCTTATATGCAGCGGCACTACCCCGGCCGCCAGTTTCGCTACCTGGAGGTGGGCTGCGGCCCCGGCTACACCCTCAAAAGCCTGCAGGCCCTAGGCTGGCAAACCCACGGCCTGGAAATAAGCGAGCACGCCGCCGACTACGCCCGCCGCGAGCTGCACCTGCCGGTGGTGACGGGCAACATTGAAACCACCGAGGACTTCCACGAAAACCAGTTCGACCTAGCTTATCTCGGCGACGTGCTCGAGCATTTACTGTCGCCGGCGGCGGCCATCCGCAAGTTTGGCCGCATGCTGGGGCCCGGCGGCTTGCTGGTGCTGGCGCTGCCCAGCGTCACCAACCTGCCAAGCATGCGTTTGGGCTTTGCGGCCTACCGGGCCCTAGGGCGCCAGCGCCGCATGGACATTCCGCCCTACCACCTCTACGAATTCACGCCCGCTACCATCCGTAAACTGCTGGCGCAGAATGGCTTCTCGGTGGTCGACTTGCAAAACCCCGTGAAGCCGCCCCAGCACATCCGCCTGGGGGGCAACCCGCTGGAGCAGGCTGCCAAGCTCGGCACGCAGTATCCTACTTACTGGCTGAACAAGCTAACCGGCCGCTTCGGCGACCGCATGTTTGTGGTGGCCAAGAACGAGAAAGCGGGTTAGTCAGTAGCGCATAACAAGCGCTGGCCTATGGGTTTTCCTTCAACGTTTTCCAGGCGCCCGTGCTCCACAGGGCGGTGCCGATGAGCACCGGCTGGAAGACTAGGCGCACTAGGCGCTTGCGGTCGGTATCGAGGCCTAGGGACGAGCGGCTGTGCTTGTATTGCGCCCAGTTGCCGGGGAAAATGGCCACGTAAAACGTAGCCAGCCCAATGCCCAGCCGCACGCGGTTTTTGCCTTTTAGCAGCAGCATACCCAGGCCCAGGGCTACTTCCACCACGCCCGAGAGCAGCACGGTGGTGTCTTTATCTACCGGCACCCAGTTGGGCACCTGCGCCTGAAACGGCCGGCGCGCAAAGGTGAAATGGCCAATGCCAGCCCCCACCATAAAGGTGCCGAGGGTGTTGCGGGCTACGTCTTGGGTTAGATTAGTTTTGCCTTCGAACATAGGGCTAAGGGGTAAGTGGAAAGCCTACCCCCTAGGCATACGGCCGCCAGCCACTTACCGATGCGGTGGCCCCGACTAACGCACGGCTTCTACCCGCACCAGCCGGCCGTTGAACACCGCTTCTTCGCCGGCCCCTAGGCCCGCCAGCGCCTGCATAAGTGGCGCGCTAGGCGACACGGCCACGAACTCCTGGCCCTCGGTGGTGCGCAGCCGCCCCGCCCCGCTGCTCACGTAAAACACTCCTAGGGTGGTGGCGGCCAGCGCTCCCAGGCGCACGGCGGCGGCCGGCAGCTCGGGGTTAAGCTTCTGCAAGTCGGCCAGCAGGCGCTGCGCTTCGTGCAGCTGGGCGGCGTGGCGGTCGCGCTCCTGCTGGGCCATGGCACGGCCGGTTTCGTACTTGTCGCCGGCGCTGCTCTTAGTTTCGGAGTTGCTCGACTCCTGAGCGGCGGCCATGCCGGCGCGGGCCGCCGCCAGGCGCTCGTGCACGTAGGCCAGGCAGGCGGCGTAGCAGGCCGCTTTGGGGGGAAGGGGTGGGCTCATTTTATTTTTTTCAGGACCAGCACCTGCCCGCCGCCGGCCGCCAGCGCCAGCGCCAGGGTGGTGCGGCGGGTCACGCCTAGGGTCTTTTTCAGCAAGTGGTTGGGCGCGGTGGGCGCGTCGGGCGCGTCGGCCCACTGGGTGGCCTCGTAGTCGCCGGGCGGCAGAAAATCGAGTTTCAGCGGTAGCGTGCGGGCCTGGCCGCCGGTGAGGGCGCCCACGTACCAATCGGCGCCTTTGCGGCGGGCAATACACACGTAGCCAGCTACTTCGGCCAGCGGCACGCGGGTTTCGTCCCACACCGTGGGCACGGCCCGCACGAACTCGTAGCCCGGCTGCCCCTCGTAGGCGGCGGGGTAGTCGCACACCATGCCCAGGTAGCTTTCGAGTACTACGTACATGGCCAGCATGTGGCAGCGCGTGCCCACCATGAGCGGCCGCGTGTACTGGGGCCGAAACTGGGTTGGCGGCACCGCCCGGAAGCCGCCCAGGTGGTAGTCGGTGGGCCCGGCCAGCAGGCGCGTGAAGGGCATGTTCAGGTCGTGCTCGGGCGGCATGGCGGGCCCCCACTTGTTGTTTTCGTAGTTAAGGGCACCCTCGCGGGTCAGCTCGTTGGGGTAGGTGCGCGCGAGGCCGGTGGGCTTGGCCGCGCCATGAAACTGGATGTGGATGTGGTGCTGAGCGGCTTTGCGCAGCATTTCCTCCTGCATGTTCACCATCTGCTGGTCGTCGCGGTCCATAAAATCTACCATCATGCCCTGCACGCCCCAGGCCTCAAACTGCGCCAGGGCCTTGTCGAGCTGCGCGTAGAAGGGCTGCCAGTGCACCCACACGCGCAGGCCCACGCCCTTGCTGCGGGCGTAGGCTCCTAGGCGCGCCATGTCCAGCCCCGGCACGGGTGTGGTCACGTCGGTGTGGGGGCCGGGCGCGTAGCCCTCGCCGTCGTTTTGGTACCAGGCCGCGTTGCCGTAACCGATAACCGAATGGTAATCAAGGCCGTGGCTGGCGCAAAAGTCGATGTAGTACTGGTTGAACTCGAAGTTGCGGCCGGGCGCAAACGTCGTGTCGGGCGCGATGTCGCCGTTCCACCAGTGGAAGTCACTTTTACCCGGCTTCAGCCAGCTAAAATCCAGGCTGGGCGGCTCGTTGAGGCTGGTGATGATATTGGACTCGAGCAGCGCGCCCACCCGCTGGCTTAGCAGCAGCACCCGCCAGGGCGAGCGGTGCGGCAGCGCAGCCCGCACCTTCACCGCCGTTTGGCCCGGCAGCGGCGAGAGGCGGCTCGTCAGCACGCCCGCGTGCTTGGCCAGGTACAGGGTGGCGTAGTCGCGCACGGCCGCTTCGGTAATGGCCAGGTAGGGCCCGCCAGGGTACTCGGCCAGGGTGGGCAAATCCAGCAGCGTATCGGGTTGCACCTGCCCTAGGGGTAACCGGCTGTAAAACCCCTCGTGCGAGGTGGTGTAACCCGGCCGCTGCAACGTAAGCAGCGTGGGGTCGCCGGCCAGCCTAAAGGTCGTGTTCTCGTCCGTCAGCACGTAGCCGGCCCAGTTTTCTTGCTTCGGAAACTCGTAGCGAAACGCTAGCCCATCGTCGAAGGCGCGCACCACCAAGTGCACCAGCCGCCCGGCGCCAGCAGTTTCTTGCAGGGCAATGGTCAGCTGCTGGTAGTGGTTGCGCACCCGGCTGGCCTTGCCCACTTGCAGCGTATAGTACTCATCCACTGCCGTTTGCCGGGCGCTAAGCTGCCGCAGCCCAGCTCCCCAGGCGCCCCCTTGCTGGAAAACCAGCCCTAGGGTCGATTCGGCCACCACCGCCCGGCCCCCCAGCGCCACCGCGTACACGGGCGCTTGCGGCGTGAGGTGGAAGCGGTACGTCAGCTGCCCGTCGGGCGAGCGCAGCACGAGCGGCTTTTGGGCGTAGGCGCTGAAAGCCAGCAGCCAGGCGGCCAGCGCAAGCAGGTAGCGGGTGGGCATGGGCGAGTAGGATTGGGGGCGGGCAAGGTACGCACCTCGCGCACGCCGCCGCTGCCCTAGGCCTCCAGCCGGGGCCAGGACAGCGGCGGCGCCAGCGGGCCGGGCAGCCAGGTTGCTACAGCAACTGGCGCTTCTTCATCTTAGCCAGCTCCTGCGCAAACTAGTCGGCGCTCATGCCCTCGGGCGCGGCCTGGGCCACGGCTTGCTGCTGCATGGCCTCGGCCTCGGCGAAGTAGCGCAGGCGGTAGAGCAGGTGGGCCAGCGTGTCGTAGTAGGTGGCCGTGGGGGCCAGGTACACGGTGCGCTTGCTCCACTCGGCGGCCTGCGTGAGGTAGCGGCGGTTGCGGGTGCCGGTCAAATACACGTTCCAGGCGCCGATGTTCAGCTCGCTCACGAAGGCCGGGGTGGGGCCGGCGCTGGCCCGCACGGTGGTGGCCACCATCACCGTGCCGGGCTGGAAGTGACTGGCCGCCAGACGCTGCCGGGCAGCCTGGGCGGCCAGCGCCTTGCGCACCGAGTCGGCCGGAATGGTCATGTAGTAGCGCTGGTAGAACGCGGTGACCTGGGGCAGGTAGTTGGCCGTGTCCTTGGTAAGGCGGTAAAAATCCAGCATGTTGGTTTCGTAGGCGCGGCCGGCGCGCAGGTAGTCCGGTTTCCAACTGCTGCTGGCGAAGTTGGCGCCCTGCCGGGCCAGGTTGGCATCATGCCGCGCCACGGCCTCGGCCAGGGTGCGCGCAATCATGCGGCTGTTGATGGCCATGCGCTGGGGCAGCGGCAGCACCCGGTACAGGCTATCGATGAGCTTCTGGTTGAGGTGCGTGAGCTGGTAGGCGCGGCTGTTGATAACCGGCCCCTGCTCCAAGATGAACTGCACCGTCGCGCCCTGATCGAAGGCGCCGGCGGGCAGCTGCTCGGCGTAGGTATCGAGCAGGGCCGGCGGCACCGCCTGGCCCAGCTGCTGGCGCTTGGCCAGGTAGTCGTGCAGCAGCGTGGCGTCGCGGTTGCCGCGGGCGTACTCGGCCTCGTAGTAGCTCATGTTGTGCGGGTTAGTAAGCTCCTGCCGGGCCGCGGCAATATCCTTGAGGTAGGGCTGGGCGCTGCTAGCATTGCCGAAGCGGCGGTAGAGCAAGGCGCCATCGGGCGCGAAGTACAGGTAGGTGGGGTACGAGGCAATGCCAAACTCGCGCCCCAGCCGCCCTGCCTCGGCCGAGCCAAACGCTACCTGCTTCACCAGCACAGCGGGCCCTAGGGCCCGCACCACTTCCGGCGCGGTCAGGCCCGACTCACTGCGCACCTTGCGCGCCTCGGGCGAGAGCTTCACCGAGGCGGGCGGCACCGGCGGCGCTACCACCACCAGCACCAACTGGTGCTGCTGCTGCGCCCGCGCCTGCACCTGGCGCAGCGAGTCGGTTTCAAAGTGCAGGCGCTGCGCGTGCGCGGCGGTAACTAACATGAGGCAGGCAGCCAGCCAGTAAATGGTTTTCATGGGACGAAGGCAGGCAGGTGGGCAGCTAAGCTACGCCGAGCGCGCTACCCAGGCCCTAGGGCACTGGCCACCCAGGCTAGGGCGCGGCCAGCCACTGCGTGGTCCAGTACTGGCCGGGGCCAAAAAACAGGCGCAGCAACTCGTCAGTCAGCTGGTCGCCGTTGGCGCTGTTCGTGAAAAACAGCAGGCTTTCCTGCCGGCCGGGCAGGGTCATGAAAAAGCCCTTGAAGTTGCCGTTGTCGCCCCATTGCCACTGCCCCAGGCCCTGGCTGGTGGTGGCCAGCCCCACCCCGCAGGCCCAGGCAATGTGCGGGTCGGCAGCGCTGGCGGGCCGGCCGCAGCGGTCGGCCGCCGTGGCGGGCGTCAGCAGCAGCTGGGCAGTGGCGGGCTGCAAGCCCTGCCCAGTGCGCAGCGCCTGCAAAAAGCGGCTGTAGTCGGTGGCCGTGGCGTACAAGCTATACCCCGCGTTAGGGTCGGCAAAGTGGTCGATGGGCACCGGCTGGCCCGCGCCATCGTGGCCGGCGCTGGCCGTGGCGGCAAACCGCGCCTGCCACCGAAAGCTGCTGTGCGTCATGCTAAGGGGGCCGAATACTTCCTCCTGTGCCAATTGCTCGAACGGTTTGCCCGTCAGGTGCTCCAGCACCCGCTGCACCAGCACGTAGCCCTCGGCCGAGTAGTTCCAGCAGCTATCGGGGGCGTAGTTCACGGTCAGGGCCGAGGTTTTCCAGCCGGCGCCCATCGGGTTCTCAGCCCAGTTGGGCAGCCCGGCCATATGCGCCAGCGCCAGGCGCGCCGTGATGCGGGCGGCCCGCGCCTGGCCCTGCAGCCGCGGGTACTCGTGGTACTGCAGCAGCGGCTTGTCCAAGTCGAGCAGGCCCCGGTCATGGTAGCGCAGGGCCACGTAGGCCAGCAGCTCCTTGCCTAGCGAGCACGCCTCAAATAGGGTGGCGGCTGTTACGGGCTGGCTGGTGCCGGCCTCTCGCACGCCCACGTAGTAGGCGCGCACGGCCTTGCCCTTGGTGTGCACCAGCTGCATACCGGGCACGTGGTAGCGTTTCAGCAGCGCCTCCAGCTGGGCCTGCTGGGCATGGGCGGGCTTGAGTAGCAGCAGGAGCCCTAGGGCCAGTAAGTAGCGCATCAGCAGAGAGCCGCTCCCTCGGTGGTGAGGAAGCGGCCCAAAGTTGGCGCTGAAATGGGTAATGCCCTAGTGCGCCTTCAGCCAGCTGCTGCCTATACCTACTTCCACTTCCAGCGGCACGCTGCGGGGTCCGGGTCATCAGCCTAGATATTGGTCAAGGAAATTGCGCAAAGGTTGAATAGCAGGCGAATTCAGATTCCAAATGGCAGCATTCTCAAAAATCTTTTGCCCGCCCTTACGGTGGTGCCGCTCCCACTGCTCGCCTTCTAGCGGCATCACATTTACGTAGTCGTATACACGCCGCTTTTTAGAAGACGTATTGTAGTAAACGCCGCCAGCATCTACCAATTGTTGCAGGCACTGTTCATATCCATCGTAACAGTCCATTACGGATTGATGCACCGTTGGCACCAACTGAAATAGCAGGTTCTCTAATTCGCCGGCTTGGTCGGGACCGGGAAATAAGTATAGCACGGGGTCAGGGTCGTCGGTAGCTACCTGCTGCCGTAGCGTTGCGGCTCGCGTGAGCGGGTCGTCGTCAGCATCAAATACAATCAGCGTTTTGCCACCCGTATCCCGCGACTGTCGAATGGAAAAAGACTGCTTTGGCCCTAAGTTTTTCCAGCCACCGGTACTGGAAATAAAGATGATATCGCCCGTAGCTTCCACCACCAAATAGGTGGTTACCATCTGGCCTTCCCGCGTATTTTTTATGGTGGGATGCGGTAGCGTGCCGCGCAACTGCTTCACCAGTACCATCACTAAATCGTGGTCGTCGGTCCCCTCCACGAAAATACTAAACTGCTTCGCTGCCATATGTTCAATAAGTCAGCGCGTTAATTACGTACTTCCACACCGTGGTCTAGAGCGTAGTCCAGTTGTTCATAATCGTGCCGGTAGCTACGCACCGTATCGTCGTCTGCTTGGATAAGTGTGTAAGCAGCTACGTCTTCGCGGAAACCAGCATTTTCCTCCTCATCCAGCACCCAGGTCAGGTGACGCAAAGCCTCGGCGCTATGTGTAGTAGCAATAATCTGCACATTATACTCTTTAGCAGTCCGCAGTATACCATTCCATAGAACTCTGAGAGCAGAATAGTGTAACCCATTATCTATTTCATCAACTAGAATCATACCTCCGGCATCACTAGTAGCAGAAGTCAGTATAGACAACAATCTTTGTAAACCTTCACCCATTAAATTGAGTGGCAAAAGGCTTTTTTGCCCTAAATCAGAATAAATCTGACCGCTAGGTAATAACTCTATACGACTAATTCTTGTATCAAATATCCTCAGAATTTGCACAAGCTCTTTATCCCGTTTACCAACTTTCAATGTTTCTAATTCATCATTAAGAGAGTAAAAATTATTGCGAGTACCTAAAATTTTTGTTAAATTACGTGGTCCGGCAATAAATGCAGGTCCTTTCTCAAGATAATCACGACTTTCTTGTGTGCTTGGATAAATTGCAGCTTGTTGCTGTGCAACACGCCTTAACTCAAAATTAACAACATGAGGCACTTCTGATGTTGTTAATGTTACTAATAAAGATTCGGGATTATATGGGTTTTTAGGTGTATTAGGCTGACGCTCATAGTATGCTAATTCGCGAGGCATTAAAGTTGGTCTGTCTAATAATTCTATAATAGCGCTAATTCTGGCATTGGGAATATCGGATTCTAATATTTCTCCTTTATATATACCTGTTAAAATTATCTTTTTTCTGTACTGAATTCATAAAATAATTGATTAAAATTAACCCTTTCAGGGTTAGAGTCCCGTATTGCTTCAATCATAATTGGCCAGTATTGACTATGGATACCTGCTAGTGTATAAACCGCCTCCAATATAGACGTTTTACCAACATTATTTTCCCTACCAATAAATTCACCCGCGCTAACTTCTCCAGCTTTAAATGCTTCAGGCTGCGGAAATTCTCGACTTCAAACGAATCCATTAACATAGCAAAGGCCGCTTCCAGCTTATCGGAAGCGGCCCAAATGTCGGCTAAAAACTATAAATAGCCCCTAGTGCGCCTTTAGCCAGTTGCTGCCGGTGCCTACCTCCACTTCCAGCGGCACGCCGCGGGGCAGCAGCAGGGCCTGGGTCATCAGCTCGCGGATTTTGGGCGTCACGTAGTCCACTTCTTCCTTCACGGCGTCGAACACGAGTTCGTCGTGCACCTGGAGTATCATTTTGGTGCCTAGGCGCTCCTTTTCCAGCCAGTCGTGGATGTTTATCATCGCCTTTTTGATGATGTCGGCGGCCGTGCCCTGAATGGGGGCGTTGATGGCGTTGCGCTCGGTGTAGCCGCGCAGCGTGGCGTTGCGCGAGTTGATGTCGCGCAGGTAGCGGCGGCGCTTGAGCAGGGTTTCGGCGTATTCCAGCTCGCGGGCGCGGTTGATGCTGTCGTCCATGAACTGCTTCACGCTCGGAAACTCCTGGAAGTACGTCTCGATAATTTCGGTGGCCTCCTTGCGGCTGATGCCGATGCGCTGGGCCAGCCCAAAGGCCGAAATGCCGTAGATGATGCCGAAGTTCACGGTCTTGGCCTTGCGGCGCATCTCCCCGTCCACTTCTTCCAGCGGCACCCGAAATACCTTGCTGGCGGTGCTGCGGTGCACATCCTGCCCGAGGCGGAAAGCCTCAATCATGGTCGCGTCGCCCGAGAAATCGGCCATAATGCGCAGCTCTACTTGCGAGTAGTCGGCGGCCAGCAGCAAGTGGTTGTCGTCGCGCGGCACGAAGGCCTTGCGAATCTCGCGGCCCTTCTCGGTGCGAATAGGGATGTTTTGCAGGTTGGGGTTGGTGCTGCTCAGGCGCCCGGTGGCCGTCACGGCCTGGTTGAAGCTGGTGTGCACGCGCCCGTCGCTGCACACGAGTTGCGGCAGGGCCTCCACGTAGGTGCTGCGCAGCTTGCTAAGCTGGCGGTATTCCAGGATGAGACCCGCGATGGGGTAGTCGCCGGCCAGCTGGCTCAGTATTTCCTCGCCGGTGGCGTACTGGCCGGTTTTGGTTTTCTTGATGGTGCCGCGACCCACCTGCATCTTGTCAAACAGCACCTCTCCCAGCTGCTTGGGCGAGCCGATGTTGAACTCCTCGCCGGCCTCCTTGTAAATCTGGGTTTCCAACTCCTGCACGTAGCCTTGCAGCTCGGCCGAATACTCGCCCATCGCTGCCGAATCGATGCGCACGCCGGCGTGCTCCACGTCGGCCAGCACCGGCACCAGCGGGTTTTCCACCTCGTTTAGCAGCTCGAGCAGGCCTAGGGCCTTTAGCATGGGCTCGAAGGTGTGGCGCAGCTGCAGGGTCACGTCGGCGTCTTCGCAGGCGTAGTCGCTCACGGCGGCCGGCTCCAGGTCGGCCATAGTTTTCTGGCTCTTGCCCTTGGGCCCGATGAGGTCGGTGATGGGCACCGGCGTGTAGTGCAGGTAGGTTTCGGCCAGCACATCCATGTTGTGGCGCATGTCCGGTTCAATCAGATAATGCGCCAGCATAGTGTCGAAGAACGGCCCGTTCACCCGCACGCGGTAGTTCTTAAGAATTAACAGGTCGTACTTGATATTCTGCCCGATTTTCAGAATATTGCTCTCAAAAAACGGGCAGAACTCCTCCACCAGCGCCTGCGCGGTTTCGTCCTGCGGCACGGGCACGTAGTAGGCCTCGCCCACGTGCCAGCAGAAGCTCAGGCCCACCAGCCGCGCCGTCATGGTGTTGAGGCCGGTAGTTTCGGTGTCGAAGCTCACCTCCTTTTGCTGCAGCAAGAACCCTAGGAGCGATTTACGCAGCTCGGGCGTGTCCATCAGGTGGTAGTTGTGGGGCATATCTTCCAGCCGCCGCGTATCGCCGTGGTACTCCTGCCCCGCCTCGCCGGGTCCAAACTCGCCGTTTTCGGCCGCAATAACCACCGCCGCGCTGCCCTCGCCAAACAGCGAGCCCTGGCCGGCCGGCGCGGTCACCTTGGGCCGCCGCGCGCCGCGCCCTACCGGCCCGGCCGGGGCCGCCGAGCGGCTGCCCGCTACCTCGCCCCCAAAAATGCGTGCCGACAGCTGCCGAAACTCCAGCTCCTCGAACAGCGCCCGCAGGCGGTTGGCGTCGGGCGCTTCCATAAGGAGCTTATCGGGCTCAAACTCAATGGGTACGTTGACGTGAATCGTAGCCAGCTCTTTGCTCAGCAGGCCCTGCTCGGCAAAGCTGCGCACGTTTTCCTGCTGCTTGCCCTTGAGCTGGTCGGAGTTGGCAATTAGGTTTTCGACCGAGCCAAACTGCTTGATGAGTGTTTTGGCCGTCTTCTCGCCGATGCCCGGAATGCCCGGAATGTTATCGCTCGCGTCGCCCTGCAACCCTAGGATGTCAATCACCTGCTCGGTGCGCTCTATCTCGAAGCGGGCCAGCACGTGCGCCACGTCGAGCACCTCGGCCGCGTTACCCATAAAAGCGGGCCGGTAAATCTTGATATTTTCGGTCACAAGCTGGCAGTAGTCTTTGTCGGGCGTCATCATAAACACCTCAAAGCCTTGCGCCTCCGCTCGCTGCGCCAGCGTACCAATCACGTCGTCGGCCTCGTAGCCGGCCATTAGCAGAATCGGAATATGGAAGCCCTCAATAATTTGTTTGATGTAGGGAATGGCAATGCCAATGTCCTCGGGCATGGCCTGGCGGTTGGCCTTGTAGTTTTCGTCCTTCTCGTGCCGAAACGTCTTGCCCGCGTCGAAGCACACGCCAATGTGGGTGGGCTGCTCTTTTTGCAGCACCTCCACCAGCGTATTGGTGAAGCCCAGCACCGCCCCCGTGTTCATGCCCTTGGAGTTCACCCGGGGGTTCTTGGCAAAGGCAAAGTGCGAGCGGTAAATCAGGGCGAAGGCGTCGAGCAAAAAAAGCTTCTTGGCGGGGGCAGCGGTAGGTTCAGACATGGTAAGGCAAAGTACGGGCGGGCGGCCCTAGGGGTGCAACCACAATGAAAAAGCCGGGCGTTTCCGTCCAGCTTTTAAGCTTAAGAATTAGCACCTCATGCTGAGCTTACGAAGCATCTCTACAGCTTCAGCCGGACAACCTTAGCGGCACGGTAGAGATGCTTCGCAAGCTCAGCGTGACGTTCTTTATACTTCCCTTCTACCCACCAATCTGCTTGGCTTTGTAGCCTTCCTTGAGCAATATTTCCAGCACCTTGGCGCGGAAGTCGCCCTGCACCGCCATTTCGCCGTCTTTGGCGCTGCCGCCCACGCCGCACTTAGTTTTGAGGAGCTTGCCTAGGGCCTGCAAGTCCTCGTCGCGGCCCGCGAAGCCGGTGATGAGCGTGACTTGCTTGCCGCCGCGCTGCTTTTTATCGAGCTGCACGCGCAGCTGCTGCTGCTGGGGCGGCAGCGTAGTAGCCGCGGCAGCTTCGTCGGTGTGGTAGCTGAAGTCGGGGTTGGTGGAGTACACCACGCCCTGGCGGCCGGCGGCGTTTTTCATTGGGGCAGGGTTTGAGCGGGTTGGGGGGCTAGGGCGGCGGCAATGCCATCCCAGAGGGCCACGCGGGCGGCCATGCCCTGGGCGGCTACCTCGGTGGCTTGCTGCCAGCGGGCGGGGTCGGGGCCGCAGAGGTCGCGCACCATTTGCTGGGCCAGCGGGGCGTGGTTGTCTTCGTCGAGCTCGATGTGGCGATTGAGGTAGTAAATAAACGTACCGAGCTGGTTGGGAAAGCGCTCGCCCAAGTCGGCCACCAGGTTGCGAAACATATCGGGAATGACGTCTTCGCGCCCGAAGGTGAAGGCGGCGGCCACTAGGTGCGGCTGCCCGCTGGCGACGACGTCAAACGTATGGTGCACGAAGTCTTGTACGGCCTGCGGCGCGCCGGCAGCGGCCAAGGCGGCCGGTACGCTGGCGCCGTCGGCCAGGGCCGCCAGCAGGCGCTCGGTGGGGGCGGTGTTGGCACCGGCTTCGCGCATGGCGCGCAAATACAGCTCAAAGTGGCTAGTAGCCCGGCCCTCGGGGTCCAGGTCGGTTTCCTCTTCCAGCACAATCTCGTTGAGGAGGCGGCGCGTGGCGGGGCTACCCACCGGCACCCACGGCAGCGTGGTGCAGGTCAGGTCGCGCTGCAGGGTCTTGAGCAGCGACATAAAATCCCACACCGCAAAGACATGGTATTCCATGAAGGTGCGCAGCTCGGTGAGGGTTTGAATGCGGCAGTACATGGGGTGGCTCACCATGCGCTGGCGGGCGGGCTGCAGCTCGGCTTGCAGCACCGCCATAAAATCCTGGTTCCGGTGGTCGGGGGTCATAATATAAAGAGCCTAGGCTAGCTGATAACTGCCAAGCCGGCAAATTTGCTTCCTAGCCCACCAAAAAACTGGGGCAAACAGCTTACGAAGCACCTTTACGGCCGGATTGCCCCTAGGGCGCGCCCGCCTAGGCTACCCGGCTACCTCCAGGGCTAGCGGCAGCAAGGCCACCTCGAACTCGGTAGCGTGCCCTAGGTAGTCGCCATCGGCGTGGCAGCCCACCGGGACGGCGGTGCGCACGCTGGCCCGGCGCACGGGGCGGTAGGCGGCGCCGCCGGTGCGCGGTAGCGTGCCTAGGGCCATGCCCAGCACCACCTGGGCGGCGCGCCAGGGCGGCAGCGCATTCAGCAGGCACATGTCGAGCAGGCCGTCGCGCAGGTCGGCCTGGGGCGCGATGTAGGCGTTGTTGCCGTACTGTGAGGCATTGGCGAAGGCCAGCACGTAGCAGTCGGAAGCCAGCAGCTCCTGCTCGGCCAGCACCAGCATGGGCACCGGCTCGAAGGTTTGGTACTCGCGCACCGTCACGCGCAGGTAGGTGCCGAGGCCCCGCGTGCCGGCTTGGGCAAACACTTCGCTCACCCGCGCATCAAACCCTAGGCCCGCCGTGCAAAAGAAGGGCCGCCCATTAATAGTACCCACGTCGATGTGGCTGAAGCTGGGCTGCCGCAGCCGCCGCAGCGCCGCCTTTAGGTTGAGGGGCACGCGCAGGTGCCGGGCCAGCCCATTGCCCGAGCCCCGCGGCACGATGCCTAGGGCGGTGGCTGGCTGGTGCAGCAGGCCTTGGCCCACTTCGTTCACGGTGCCATCGCCGCCTACGGCCACCACCACGCGGCAGCCCGCGGCGGCCGCAGCCCGCGCCAGCTCAGTAGCGTGGCCTGGCCCCTCGGTGGGGCGCAGCTCGTAGTCGGCCGCGCCTAGTTGCTGGCGCAACAGGGTCGCAAAATCGTTGCGCTGGCCCGTGCCCGCCGTGGGGTTATAAATAAAGCAAGTACGCGGCATAATAGAGTAGTGACGACTAGTGAGTAATGAGCAGGGTAACTGCCGGCCGCCAATTAGTAAGCACCAGTACTATACGACAAATGTCGTTCTAGCAAGCCCTAGGGCCACCAGAACGACATTTGTCGTATAGTAGTTAATTACTACAGCGCTAACCAGCCATTTTCTCGCCCAGCTTCTGGATGAGGTCGGCGGTGCGGGTCGAGTAGCCAAACTCGTTGTCGTACCAGCCCACGACCTTAGCCAGCGTGCCGTTGGCCGAAGTCAACTGCGAGTCGAAGATGCACGAGTGGGGGTTGCCTACGATGTCAATGCTCACCAGTGGGTCGGTGCTGTACTCCAGGATGCCCTTCAGTGGGCCATCGGCGGCGGCCTTGATGGCGGCGTTGATTTCATCCCGCGAAACTTCCTTCTTCAGCACCACCGTCAGGTCAGTAGTCGACCCATCGGGCACGGGCACGCGCATGGCGATACCGTCGAGCTTGCCTTTGAGCTGGGGCAGTACGAGGCCCACAGCCTTGGCGGCGCCAGTGCTAGTGGGGATGATGCTCAGGGCGGCGGCGCGGGCGCGGCGCAGGTCCTTGTGGGGCGCGTCCTGCAGGTTCTGGTCCGAGGTATAGGCGTGCACAGTGGTGATGTAGCCTTTCTCAATACCAAAGGCATCATCCAACACTTTGGCCATGGGAGCCAAGCAGTTGGTGGTGCAGCTAGCGTTCGAGATGATAGTTTCGTCGCCGGTCAGGGTGTCTTCATTCACGCCGAGTACTACGGTCGGGATGTTGCCAGTAGCCGGGGCCGAAATCACGACCTTCTTAGCGCCCGCCGTGAGGTGCTGGCCCGCGCCGGCTTCGTCCACGAAGCGGCCAGTGCTTTCCAGCACTACGTCGATGCCCATGTCTTTCCAAGGCAGCAGCTTGGGGTCGCGCTCGGCCAGGGCTTCAATGCGCTGGCCGTTCACGGTGAGGCTGTGCTCGTCGTAGCTCACGGTACCGTCGAAGCGGCCGTGCACCGAGTCGTACTTCAGCAGGTGGGCTAGGGTCTTGTTGTCAGTCAGGTCGTTGATGGCCACGACTTCCACGTTGTCGCGCCCTAGCAGGGCCCGAAACGTGAGGCGGCCAATGCGGCCAAATCCATTAATGGCGACTTTAATTTTTGCCATGGTAGGGGGTGAAATGGAAGTTGGGTGGGCCACTGCGGCGGCCCCATTTAAGTATGTGGGCGAAGGTACGGGCTAGGGCGGCTTCCAGGGCAGGAGTTTTTACCAGCCGCTAGCTGCTGCTCCCCAGCTTTGAACCAGCAGTCCACCCTAGGGCCGGTAGTTTTTGGCTTGAAAATCAACTTGCTGCCCCTTTTGTTTGCTTTTTTTAGTTGTTCGCCGTTGTAAAAAAAACCGCTCGCCGTATCTTTGCCCCACGAAAAACGAAAATGGTCCGTTCGTCTAGGGGTTAGGACAGTAGATTTTCATTCTACCAACAGGGGTTCGATTCCCCTACGGACTACTAAAAAGGCTTTCCTAATTAAACAGGAAGGCCTTTTTTTTCTTACACTGTGGCAGTTTCTGTGGCAGGCTTAGCGAACAGCACCTAGCTAGTGGTCGGCTTCGTACTCCTTCAAACGTTCCTCCACATTGGCCGTATCATTGTCATCCCAGGCTGGTGTACTGACGCGAAGACAAGGCCTTCACCGCTGCCTCTACCCGATACACCGCCTGTACCAACTCCTGGCCACCGGCCGGTGCCGGTGGCCGCCGGCGCAGAACTACTGCTGCCGAAGATGCTCCCGTCCTCGTAGTAGCCGGACTCCAAATGCACCGGTGCGCCGCACTGGTAGAGGCTGGTATCAAGCAGCTCATCGACCAAGTGCTTATTATCGGCGTAAGTATCGCGGCTCAGAATCATGTAGGCCTCGCCTTTCTTCCATTCCCCTAAATGCTGGCCAGTGGCCCCGTCCACCATGCAGATGCCACCCGAGTGACACTGGCCGACGCCCGCCACGCCGGCCGTGGGGTTGATGCGGCCACCAGGCATACTCGCGCACCCCGCGCCAGGCGCGGTCGGTGGCGCTAGCCGCCCGGCGGACTAGGCCTGGCTTAAGCTGACTGAATACGTTCTCGAACGCGGACCAACAACACACCGGCAATGATGACCTGGGCGATGTTGAATTCCTTCTCCTTCTCGGCCGCTTGCCTTTTAACTGTCCGGGGTTCTCTCGTTGTAGTTCTGCTCAATGCTGGCTTTTTGGACCTCGTAGATTGCCTTGCTCACGGTGCTGGCCTTGTACTCGGCCTCGAGCTTAGCCAGGCGCTGGGCTTTTCCTTGTCCAGTTGCAAGCTTTTTGTCGCTGGCAATCTTCTCGAAGTCGGCCACGGTTTGCACGACGGCCGTGCCAATCTGAGTCCCTGCGTCGGCCGCGTCCTTCTCCCAATTTTGCTGGCGCTCGTCGAACTCGTTTTCTTGGTCTTCCTTGGCTTGCAGATACTAGCGCAAAATGGCTAGTTTCTACTCATTACTAAGCTCTTCCTAGAAGTACTCTTCCTAGTACTGGCGGTCGAGCGCGACTCGGCGCATAGCCTGCTCGTCGGCATCGGCCTGCTGCTGGGCTAGGCGCTCCTTCTCCAGCACCACCTGGTTACTTTACCTAAATCAGCCGGCGCTTCTCGGCCATCTGCCGGCAATAAGGTGGCTCTGTCGCACGTGCATCAACCGCACGACACTAGTTTCATAGCCGCCCGCGATGGCCACATTAATGGCGTTGGTGATAGGTGTTCGCACACCAGCGAGCGGAACCAGTAAAACTCCTGCTTCTTTATTATCGTGTGTTTGAGCACTTTCGCTAGCTAGCTGCTTACTTGCAGGTGCATGACGCATACGCGTCACAATCATATGTTAGTGCGCGTATTTAAGCAAACTTATTATTGCGTATACGTCATTGCAAATACGCATAAAATAGTGCAGCAAACTATAAACGAGCGGTTAAGAATCTTGATTGATGTACTCCAATTGAGCGCTAGGGCATTCAGCGCACAGCTAGAAGTCCCTGAAAGTAATACCCGCAACTACTTGGATAAGCAGACTAAACTTAATTCTGATTATCTACAACGAATAGCTATTCAATTTAAAAGCGTCAATTTAAGTTGGCTCGTAACGGGTGAGGGAGCTGTCTTTTTACCTGGTGCGCAAGAAACTGCTGCTGTGCAGCAAGCCAACACAAAAAATGATTCAGGAGTCGGAGTAAACCATGGCGGCACTGACAACTTCACCAATAATCTAAACATCTACGACTGCCAACGGGAGTTAGAAAGCGTCTACAAAGAATTGGCTGCCCTACGCCGGGAGCTAGCACTACAGGCGGCATTGCTGGCTTCTAAAGATGAAATGCTCACCCTGTTACGGGGTGGGTCTAACCGGCCGAACTAATTAGAAATTGTTTGTAAATTTATACTTTTATAAAAAAGCGTCATACTAAGCTTATCGAAGTAGCTCTCTACTACTTCATTTAGGCCATCCAACGACGCGGTAGAGATGCTTCGGCAAACTCAGCATGACGACCAAATTCCTGTTTTTCTATTCAGAAACATGTCTAGTATCCATCGTTACTGAACACGATACAGCTGTTTAGTTTGGCCGCTCTTCAACTCTATCGGCGGCTGCGCGTCTCAATTAGCCTCTAAAGAAGAACCCCTTACCTTGCTACGCGCCAGCTATAACTAA
The DNA here is from genome assembly GCA_050954355.1 of Janthinobacterium lividum. Taxonomy (GTDB): domain Bacteria; phylum Bacteroidota; class Bacteroidia; order Cytophagales; family Hymenobacteraceae; genus Hymenobacter. The sequence goes on along the minus strand of JBPBPH010000074.1, from coordinate 919 downwards.
TTCATCTAATGCCAGACTCCACAAGTCTTTTGAGTAAATACCAGAAGGCAAGCCTGTTAAATGAGACGCTGCAGGCTGAGCAGGCTCGTTTTGAGACGCGCTACCAAGACATAGTAGCCCGTTATTACCAAGCGCAAGCGGCCCACCAAATGGCCGTCCAGCAATGCACCCACTTTCAGACAGTAGCACGCATTAAGCAGGAAGTCATTGCCGTGCTGCTGCCCTACCACCCCCATTTCCTGACTCCAGAGTTGCAACGCAGGATTAATTTATGCTGAAACTCCAGTTGCTTACGCTACTGTGGGGTAAATTTAATTGGCCTGATTAATTTCTTTTTACATATGGAACCGCTATTTTCCAATTCGTACATCAACATCTACTTGCATCAGGGGCCGCCCAAAACCATCGAGATTCAGTGGCTAGACTTTGTACCCAGCACCGATTTTCGAGCTAGCATGCGCCAAATGCTGCACCTGGCCCAGCTGCACCGAGTGAGCGCGTGGACAGCGGACAACCGCCTGATACGCGCTCTGCGCACGGCCGACCTGGCCTGGACGGGCGAGGAAGTACTCAAGCCCATGGCCGCGCTAGGCGTGCGCCGCCTAGCAGTGGTTGAGTCGCTCGATGCCATGAACCGCATGGGCGTCACGGCCCTGTTTACCGATGTTATTCCCGGCACCCAGATGAGCCATCGCTACTTTTCCACGATGGAAGAGGCCCGCGTCTGGGCCATGGAGCCCCTCTAGCCCATGCGCACGCTACCTTTCCCTACTCTATCTAAATATACCTGCGCGAAGGCCTGGTGTCCGTGCTAGAGCTACTGTACTACTCCCCAAAAACTGGACAGTTTAGCGGGGCTTGTTAAGTAATATGTCTATGCTTGGATAAATGAAGGATGGGCGAAGACCTGGGCCGGCGT
>JBPBPH010000090.1:0-82533 GCA_050954355.1 Janthinobacterium lividum | reverse complement strand
TTCACTGAATCGTCCTTTTTTCATCTCGCAGGTGTCAGGTAGTGAAAATACACTTTTCTCTACTTACAACTGGCTCTCAATTCGGGGAAGCGTACAGGGTCTTGGCGGAGGAGCTGGCCCTGCATGGCCTCGCGGAGCAGGGCTTGGCGGAGTTGGGTGAGGTGGGCGAGTTGCTGGTCGAATTCTGCGGAGAGAGTATCAGAAGCGAAATGCATCGCAAAAATACCTTTTGCTACTTTTAGAATTTCACTATCCTTTATAAAGCTATCCAAAGAGGAGTTCAAAAAGCAAAATGGAATAAAAAGTGTAATTCTTGATGATTGGAGAGAGTATGTAAAGCTTATGGCGCCGTATCCAAAAGGCTTAGGACACTACATAAATGCTTCCTTTGAAGTACTCAAGGCGGAGCAAGAGAGGTTGTTATCTACACATGGAAAGCTTCTTACCGAAAAAGAGATTGAAACTACAATAAAGCAAGGAATATGGAAAAAAGAAGGCTATTGGGGAGCTAGAGAACACGAAGCGAGGGCTGCCGCTGGGCAGCACTATATGTATAAACCAGTTTCTCAACCTGCAATAGTGACGCAAACAACTGGTCTGATAGCTTGGTGGCGTAGAATTTAAGTCTAACCCAACCTAGTCAAACGTACTTTCTGTTGATTGCTGCTTCTGGGTATCGGGTTTGGACAGCATATCAGCAATGCCATTTCTATATAGTGGAAAATGTAAACTGCCCCCGAAACTGCCCCCAGAGTAAAGAAAAAGGCCCTCACAGTACTGTGAGGGCCTTTTTAGTGGTCACATAGGGAGTCGAACCCCAAACCTTCTGATTCGTAGTCAGATGCTCTATCCAATTGAGCTATGCAACCAGTTTCCCGCGTTGGGAGCGCAAAGGTAGGAAGAAATGCGGGAAATTCGCAAGCTGCCCGCGCAAGTATTTCCTTAAGAAAATGGTTTTGCTTGATAAGGGACTGGTTTTTATAGCACTTAAAAAAACCAGTAGAAGCTAGTCGGCCGCCACTGCCTGCTTGGCCAGGGCCCGCTTGAGGGCGCGGTTGAAGAGCAAGTACAGCCCTAGGAGCGAGGCCACTACCAAACCAATGAGCAGCAGCTTAGAAGCCGTGCCCTGGTCGGGGTTGCGCAGCAGGGCCAGCACGTCGCTGGCCTCGGTGCCGAGCCAGTAGAAGAATAGACTGCGCGGCAGCATGCCCAGTACCGAGGCCCCCAGGAAGCGCCCGCGCGGCACGCCCACCAGCGCCAGCACAAACGTCATGAGGGCAAAGGGCAGCACCGGCGAAAGCCGCGTGAGCACGATGAGCTGCCAGCTTTGCTGGTGCAGCTCGCTGAGCACTGCGCCCGCCTTGGGGAAGCCCAGCAAAAAGCCGCGCAGCTTGCCTTGGTCGAGGCGCAGAGCCAACTCGTAGCCGAGGGCCGCTGCCAGCGCGTAGGCCGCCACCATGCCCGGCAGCCCCGGCCAACCCAAAAAGTAGCCCGATATAATGGCCACAAACGTGGTGGGCGTGAGGGCCAGCGTCATCGTGAGGCCCACCACCACGAAGTACAGCAGGCTTTGCCCTAGGGTGAGGTGCTGCAGCAAGGCCTGCCGCTCGTAGAGCAGCACCAGCAGGCTACTAGAGCCCAGCAATGGCACCGCCACCAGCAGCAGCAAAGTGAGGAAGGTGGAAAAATTCTTCTGAAAAAGCGCGCGCAGAAAAGCTATCATGCGGTCAGCAAGGTCGTAAAAAAAGCGGGCCCACCGGGCAGTGGCCCGGCGGGCCCACCCGCTACTTTACGGCCCCCGGCCCTTGAAGGCTGCCTAGGCCGCCTTATCGGCGTAGCCTTTGAGGCGCTTGACGGCCGTCCAGACGGCGCCCACGGCCAGCAGGCCCGCCTTCCAGAACTGGCCCAGCACGGCCACGGTGCCCGCGCCCCCCAGGGACTTGCCCGCCACCAAGCCGCCGAGCGAATAAGCCGCCAGCTCGTCGTGCTCGGGCTGAAAATCGGCGTACTGCTCTCCGCGCGCAAACTGCACGCCCGCCAGCAGGGCCGGCATGCTGGACTTGATTTCGGGTAGGTACCGGGGCTCGGCGATGGCGTTGAGCACCAGTACGCCCTGGCGGCCCAGCACCCGCACTTGGTAGTTGAGGGTTTGGGTGGGGTCGGTGCCGAAGCGCAGCAGCTTGCCCCAGTGCAGGGCGTGGTACTGCGAGTCGTAGGCCGGCTTGGCGCCCCAGCCCGCCACGTGAATGGGAGCGTAGCCGGCAGCCACGCGCTCGGCGTTTTGGCCCTCGGTTTGCCGCTGCATGTCGGCCAGTAGGCGGCGGTCGTCGAGGCTGGCCGCGTCGGCGTCTTTCACGTGGCCAATGGGGTCAAACTCCACGATGTAGCCCCAGCTTTTGGCGGCCAGCGGCGCGGCGTCGGTGGGGAAAAGCATGCCCAGGTTGGCCCGGCGCGGGTTGTGCCACAGCTCGTGCAGCACGTAGGCGCTCTGCGTCGAGTCGAGGTAGTGGAAGCCCGCGGGCACGGTTAGCTCGCCAATGCCGCCGGGCAGCGCAATGCGGCCCGTCTGGTAGCGGAAAGTGGCGTCGATAGAATCGGCAGAGGCTGGGTCAACTGTTGCGGCCGCCGGCAAACTTTTTTTTGGGCGCGGCGCGGGTGCGGCCTCAGTGGTCCAGCTGGCAGTGCTGGCTAGCAGAATGAGAATAGCGGATAATGATTTTTTCATAAAAGAGACGGGCTAGGGGCTGCTGCGTGACCAAGATACAAAGCGTATTTATTTTTGGTGCTGGCTTCTGCTAAATAGTTGCCTGCTTGCGAATAAGCTAGGTTATAGTGCAAAAGCTATGTGCGCAATCAAGTGGATAACCGCCACTATAAATTAGCTTTCAGAATGAAGATAAATCTTGTTATTAGTCAATTTATGATATCATTTATAAAGCTCGGCTGGTCTGGCCGCGGGCGGCAGCCGGTACCTTTGCTGGCCTATGAAGTTCGCCACGAAAGCCATCCACGCCGGGGTGCATCCCGACCCCGCAACCGGGGCCATCATGACCCCTATTTACCAAACTTCGACCTACGCCCAGCGCTCGCCGGGCGATAACAAGGGCTACGAGTACTCGCGCACCCACAACCCCACCCGCACCCAGCTGCAGGATGCGCTGGCCGCCCTCGACGGCGGGCAACACGGGCTAGCGTTTGCCTCGGGCATGGCCGCCATCGACTGCGTGCTGCGCCTGCTGAAGCCCGGCGACGAGGTAATCTCGACTGACGACCTCTACGGCGGCAGCTACCGCATCATGACCAAGGTGTACGAGCCGCTGGGCATCGTTTTTCACTTCGTGCCCATGGGCGACCTGGCCACCGTGCAGGAGAAAGTGACTGCCAAAACCAAGCTCATCTGGGTTGAAACGCCCACCAACCCGCTGCTCAACATCATCGACATTGCGGGCACGGCGGCCATTGCCAAGGCGGCCGGCGCGCTGCTGGCGGTGGACAATACCTTTTCGACGCCCTACCTGCAGGAGCCGCTGGCCCTAGGGGCCGACATCGTGGTGTACTCGCTCACCAAGTACATGGGCGGGCACTCCGACGTGGTGATGGGTGCGCTGGTGTTCAACGGCGACCAGCTGCTGAAGGACCTGAGCTTTTACCAGAATGCATGCGGCGGCACGCCGGGCCCGCAGGACTGCTTTCTGGTGCTGCGCGGCCTCAAAACCCTGCACCTGCGCATGCAGCGCCACTGCGAGAATGGCCGCGCCGTAGCCGAATACCTGCGCCAGCACCCTAGGGTGGAAAAAGTGTACTGGCCGGGCTTCGAAAACCACCCCAACCACGCCGTGGCTGCCCGCCAGATGCGCGACTTCGGGGGCATGATTTCGTTTGTGCTCAAGGGCGACCGGCAGGCCGATGCCATTGCGGTGCTCGAAAAATTTCAGCTCTTTACCCTGGCCGAGAGCCTAGGGGGCGTAGAAAGCCTGAGCGGCCACCCCGCCACCATGACGCACGCCAGCATTCCGCCCGAGCAGCGCCGCCGGGCCGGCCTCTCCGACTCGCTCATTCGCCTGAGCGTGGGGGTAGAAGACGCTGAGGATTTGATTGACGACCTGGCCCAAGCCCTAGGCGAATGAACAATGAGCGATGAGTAAAAAGCGGTTATGCTGAGCCTGTCGAAGCATGACCGCCTTTTTACTCATCGCTCATTGCAAAAATCCTGGCTGACCCTGATTTGCGTACATTTAGCGTACCCCACCTTTGCTACTTCGTGCGCCATGCGTCTGCTTGCCAGTCTATTGCTTTTTATCTCAGCCTGCACCTCGGCTGCCGACCCCGCGCCTATGTCGCCCACTACTACGCCTACTGCCACCCTTATTAGCGGGCCCTTGCCCTACCTGGCGCTCGGCGACTCCTACACCATTGGCCAGGGCGTGGTCAACCCCGCCGACCGCTGGCCCAACCAGCTGGCTACCCTGGCCCGCGCCCAGGGCCTCGATGTGCGCCCGCCCGACATCATTGCCAAAACCGGCTGGACGACCACCAACCTGCTCGATGCTATTGCTGCCAGCGGCAACGTTCGGACCGATTACGGCCTGGTATCGCTGCTGATTGGGGTGAACGACCAGTACGAGGGCCAGAGCATCGACGTGTTTCGCAGCGAGTTTAAGCGCCTGCTGGGGCGGGCTACCGTGTTTGCGGGGGGCCGGGCCGGGCGCGTACTGGTGCTCAGCATCCCCGATTGGGGGCAGTCGCCCTTTGCCAGCGGCATGAGTCGTACGCTCATCGCGCAGCAGATTGACCAGTTTAACGCCGTGGCCCTGGAAGAGTGCCAAAAAGCTGGGATTGTGTTCGTTAACATCACTCCTCTTACCCGTAGTGCCGGCGCCGACCCCACGCAGTTTGTAGACGATGGCCTGCACTACACGGGCCTCAGCATGACGCCCTGGGCCCAGCGTGCCCTAGGGGCCGTGAAAGAGATGCGCTAGGCGAGGAATAGGGCCCTCTAGTCGATTGCGGCCGCGCAAAAGCACGGGCGCTGGGCAATAATGCCGAAATTTGCAGCGTAGGGGATTAGAGCCGGCTAGCAAATTCAGTCGGTTTTCAGCATTACCCCCGCTCTTTGTCTGTATGAAGTACTTGCTACTTGCGCTGCCCCTCGGGGTGCTGGCGCTGCCTGCCCTAGGGCAGAAAATCGAATACTCGGGCCGCGCCACGGTTGGCTTCGGCGGGTTTCGCGGCGATAACTCCACGGCTATCACGGCTGTGAACCTGTCTAACAACGTACCCAACTCGGAAAGCAGCCGCGCCGTGAATCCCTACGGCAGTAGCTTGGGCGTGGGCGGCGGCTTGGCCCTGCGGGCGCAGTACGTGGCCAAGTTCAAGGCCCTGGCGGCGTTCGACTTAGGCTACGACTTTATCAATAGCAAGGCCGACGTCAATACCCTCGCCTACAACAGCACCGTGACGCCCTACACCCACTCGGGCTCGGGGGCGGTGCACCTCTTTACCCACGCCATTACGGCCTTTGGCGGGGTGGGCTACCGCCTAGGGGGCGGCGAGGGCCATAAGCTGGCCATCGACCTGCTGGTGGGCCCCGAGCTGGCCTACGCCATGGCCCAGCAAGAGTCGGGCAGCGGCACCGACAGCAACGGCAGCGCCTGGAGCACCAGCCTGTCGCGCACGCCCGCCAACCGCCTCGATTTCCGCCTGCGCGGCGATGTGTCGGTGTGGGTCAAGCAAGTGGGGCTGGTGGGTAGCTACTCCTATGGCTTCACCAACTACCAGCCCGGCACCAGCAGCGTCCGCTACCCCGACACCGAAATCAAGTTGCTTCGCGTGGGGCTGGCCTACCGGTTTAAATAGCCAGTAGCTTGGACTCGCAGGGCCCAAGCTACTGGCTGCCCAGAGCCGCGACTTAAAGCAAGCGGCCTCGTTTTGCGTCTGTTAGCCAGGCCGCCTCCCTAGGGCAGCTTTTGCTGATGACCCTTGTGCAACCCGGCCGGGCCGGCCGCCGCTACCTCAACACCTTGCCCACTACCACGCAGCCGCCCGCGGGCTATGCCCGGCTGCTGCGCCGGTTTCTATTCGAGAAAAACGACCGGCAGCCGCGCCAACCCCTAGGGCCTTTTCGGGCCGAGGCGGCGCTGGCGCAGCCCGTGCCGGCCGATGCCTTGCGCGCTACCTGGCTGGGCCACAGCACGGTGCTGCTGGAGGTAGACGGCCGCCGTTTCCTCACCGACCCGGTGTGGGCCCAGCGCGCCGCGCCGGTGCAGTGGCTGGGGCCGCGCCGGTTTTTTGCCCCGCCGCTGGCGCTGGCCGACGTGCCGCCGCTCGACGGCGTGCTGCTCTCGCACGACCACTACGACCACCTCGACCCCGCGGCGGTGCGCTACCTGGCCAGGCGAGGTACGCCGTTTTTCTGCCCCCTAGGGGTGGGTGGCCACCTGCGCCGCTGGGGCGTGCCGGCCGCCCAAATTACCGAGCGGGGCTGGTGGCAAAGCGTGGCCCTGGGGCCCATTTTTGAGCTGACGGCCACCCCAGCGCGGCACTTTTCGGGCCGGGGCCTGCGCGACCGCGACCGCACGCTGTGGGCTTCGTGGGTGCTGCGCGGGCCTAGGCACCGGGTATTTTTTGGCGGCGACTCGGGCCCGTTCGATGAAGCCTTCCGGCAGATTGGGGCGCAGTATGGGCCGTTTGATTTGGTAATGCTGGAAGTAGGCGCGGCCGATGCCGAGTGGGCCGGCATCCACCTGGGGCCCGACAATGCCCTGGCGGCGCACCAACTGCTGGGTGGCGGGCCACTGCTGCCGCTGCACTGGGGCACGTTTAACCTGGCCCTGCACGCCTGGCGCCAGCCGGTGCAGCGCCTGCTGGCGGCCGCCGGGCCGGCGGTGCCGCTGCTGCTGCCCGCCCCCGGCCAGCGCGTCGACGTGGCCGCCGGGCCCCTCAACAGCCGCTGGTGGGAGCGCCCGGCCTAGGGGCACCGGGCCGGGATAAGCCCGGCCCGGTGCCAGCGCCACGCCAGTAGCGTTAGCATTATGTGAAGAACAAATGTTGCTAGGGTAGGGTTTGCGAGTAACTTGCGAGCTTCAAAAGTTCAACAGTTCACCTTATCTAGGCCCTATTTGCATGAAGCATCCGTTACTTGTCCCCCTATTCGTTGCCACCGCCCTAGCCGCCCAGGCGCAGAAAATTACCGTTACCGGCCGGGTGCTGAGCACCGCCGGCGAGGCCCAGCCGGGCGCCACCGTGCTGGAGCGCGGCACTACCAACGGCACGGCCACCGGCGCCAACGGTGAGTTTACGCTCAGCGTGCCCACCGACGGCACGCTGGTGGTTTCGGCCATTGGCTTTGCCACCCAGACCATTGCGGTGCAGGGCCGCCAAACTATTAGCGTGCGCCTGGCCGCCTCAACCACCGACCTGAGCGACGTGGTGGTAACTGGCTCGCGCGCCACCGAGGGCCGCTCCAACATCCTGACCACCGCGCCGGTCGACGTTATTTCGGCCCGCGAAATCAAGGCTTTTGCGCAGGTCGATGTGGCCCAGGTGCTTACCTACGTGGCGCCCTCGTTTCAGTCGTCGCGCCAGAGCATTTCCGACGGCACCGACTTTGTGGACCCAGCCAGCCTGCGCGGCCTAGGCCCCGACCAGGTGCTGGTGCTGGTAAACGGCAAGCGCCGCCACAACTCGGCCCTGGTTAATATCAACGGCACGGTAGGGCGCGGCTCGGTGGGCACCGACCTCAACGTGATTCCCACGGCCAGCATCAAGCGCATTGAGGTGCTGCGCGACGGCGCGGCCGCCCTCTACGGCTCCGATGCTATTGCGGGCGTTATCAACATCCAGCTCAAGGATGACAGCGTGGGCGTGCAAACCAGCGGCTACTATGGCCAAACCACGCAGAACGACGGCCAAACCGTGCAGGCCGACGTCAACGTCGGGCTGGGCCTGGGGGGCCGTGGCTTCCTGGACATCAGCGGGCAGTTTCTGAACCGCAGCTACACCAACCGGGCCTTTGCCGACACGGCCCCGCTCATCTACTTAGGGGCCAACGGCGGCAACTACCCCGCCTCGGCCACCACCGAGCAAAGCCGCCGCGACTTGAAAGCCCAGGACGATGCCCTGGTGGCGGCCAACGGCTTCGACCGCAACGATATCCGGGTGGGGCAATCGTCGTCGCGCAACTACGGCGGTTATATCAACGGCGGCTACCGCCTGAACGGCGGCTACGAAATTTACGTGGGCGGCGGGGCCTCGTACCGTACGGGCCGCGGACCGGGCTTTAACCGCCTGCCCAACCAGCCCACTCAGAGCGACCTCAACATCTACCCCAACGGCTTTTTGCCGTTCATCAACACCACTATCTACGACCAGTCGGCCATTACGGGCATCCGCAAGAACTATGGCGGCTTCGACTTGGATTTGAGCAACACCTTCGGGCGCAACGAGTTGGCTTACCGGATCGATGGCTCCATCAACGCCGCACTGCCGCAAGGCCCGAATTTGGTGGGCCTGAACCCGACGAGCTTCTACGCCGGCCGGCTGGCCTTTTTGCAGAATACGACTAACCTGGGCTTCGTGCGCAAGTTCCGCGACCTAGGGCCGCTGGCGACGCTAAACGTGGCGTTTGGGGGCGAGTTTCGGGTTGATAATTTCCAGATTGGGCGCGGCGAATATGCCTCCTACTTCGGCGCAATTGGAGGCCGCACAGCCAGCAATGGCACCCTTGCAGCGGCGGGCTCGCAGGTTTTTCCTGGCTACCAGCCTCAGGATGAGGTAAATAGGAGCCGCACCAATCTGGCCGGCTACGTAGACCTAGAAAGCGACGTGACCGACCGCCTGCTGGTGCACGTGGCCGGCCGCGCCGAGCGCTACAGCGACTTTGGCGGCAACGTGAGTGGGCAGGCCGCCGCGCGCTTTAGCCTCGTGGAGGGCCTAGCCCTGCGCGGCTCCATCGGCAACGGCTTCCGGGCGCCTTCCTTGCAGCAGCGCTATTTCACCAACACCAGCACCCAGTTTGTGAGCGGCGTGGCCAACCAGGTGCTCACCGTGAACAACGACAGCCCCATCGTGCGCAACAGCTTCACCGGCGCCCAGCCGGGCTTTGGGGTGGAGGCGCTCAAGCAGGAGAAATCGGCCAACTACAGTGTCGGCCTCACGGCTAGCGTGGGGCGGCAGTTCACCTTCACAGCCGATGCCTACCAGATTGACATTCGCGACCGCATCGTGCTTTCGTCGCAGTTCGTGCGCACCAACGCGCTGGTAAACACCATCCTAGGGTCGCTGCCCGTGAGCCGGGTGCAGTTTTTTGCCAACGCCGTGAACACTCGCACCCGGGGCGTGGACGTGGTGGCCAACGAGCGCCTGCCCCTGAGCGACAAGGTCCGCCTGCTGCTGACGGCCGCCGCTAACTTCAATAAAACCGAAGTGACGGGCTTCAACAGCACGTCTTCGACCATCAACAACGACCAAACGGCCGGCACCACCAACCTGCAAAACACGCTGTTTGACCGCCAGCAGCGCACCCGCCTCGAAGCCGGCAACCCGCGCAGCAAGATTAACCTCTCGGCGCTGCTCAACTACGGCATTTTTGGGCTGGAGGCGCGCTCGGTGCGCTTCGGCGAGGTGCAAACGGCCGACGCCGACCCCGCCCGCGCCAACCTCGACCAAACCTTTGCGGCCAAGTGGATTACCGACTTCACGCTGAGCGCGCAGTTTACCAAGCAAGTGGGCCTCACGGTAGGCGTAAATAATATCTTCAACGTGTACCCCGACAAGATTTACGTGAACCCCCGCAACAACGCCACCAACTTCTCGGTGGACCCTAACCTGAGCTATAATTCGACGCTCGACAACTCCAACCGCGGCCGCTTCCTCTACAACGCCAACCAGTTTGGCTTTAATGGCGCGTTCTACTTCACGCGCCTGGCCATCTCGCTGTAGGCTGTTGCCTAGGCCCTTAGGTTTGCAAAAGGCCCGCTCCAGGTACTTGGGGCGGGCCTTTTTAGTGTCAGGTACCCTAGGGGCACCGTGGCGGCTAGGCTACTCGCGCAGCAGGCGGGCCAGCGCCTGGCCGCCAGCGCCGCGGGCCAGGTAGAGGCCGGCGGGCAAGCCCGCGCTGGGCTGCCACAGCACGCGCCCGCTGGCATCGGCACTCAGGCGAGCCACCACGCGCCCTAGGGCATCTACCAGCGTTACGGCCTGGCCGGGCGCGGCCAGAAACTGCACCTGCTCGCGGAAAGGCACCGGGTAGGCCTGGCTTTCGGCGTTGGTGGCCGGCCGAGTGGCGAGGGCCTGGCCGCCGACCACGATAAGCAAGGTGCGCTCCTGGGTGGTGCGCTGCGGGCAGCCATCGTCGAGCACGGCTACGGGCAGAGTATAGCGCCCTGGGGGCAGGGTGGCGGGCACTTGCCACGTTAGCTGCACCTGGGTGCCGCTCAGCGTAGCCAGGCTGAGGCCGGGCATAATGGCCGTGGAGGCGCAGGCAAAGGTTAGCTGCTGGCCGGCGTCGGGGTCGGCGGCCGTGAGGGTGAGGGTGAGCAGCTGGCCGGGGCGAGCCGCAATGGGCTGGTCGACGGGCTGCGCGGCGCCCCCATTGACGGTGAGGCTGGTGAAATCGGGCGGGCGGTTGGTGGTGGCGTAAGCCAGGTAGGTGAGGTCGCGCGTGACGAAGCCAATGAGTTGCCACTGCCCATTGAGGCGCCGGTACTCATTTACCTGGCCCGACATGCTGAACCGGCCCTGCTGCGTGGTGCCGGCCGTGGAGGTGAGCACGCCCGTGCGGGCATCGAGCTGGTATTGAGGCGAGTAGAAACCGCTTAAGCTGCTGCCGCAGGTCGAATTGGCCTCAATGCCGGCCACTACTTCGCGCGGCAGAATGTAGCTGTAGCTAAGCGAGTCGCCATCGGCGTCATACGCGCTGAAGCTGTAGTGCTGCGCGGCGTTGCCGCCCACGTAGGGCAGCAGCGTAGCCTGAAACTGCGGCGAGGAATCCTGCGCGGCCAAGGAACTGTTTAGATACGCATTGACAAACGAGTTATGAGCTTCCGCATTGGCGATATTCTGAATATCGCTGGCGCGGTTTTCTAGGGTCACACCGAGCACCCAGGCGCCCGTTGGTAGGTCGAGGTCGGTTTCGTAAATAGCGGTGTAGTAGTTTAGGGTAACGCCCGCGGTGCCGCAATTGATGGCGTAGCCGGGGGTAGGTTGAGTACGGAGTATGTTGGGCACGACTACTTTATTCGGCCCGGTGGCATCGCAGCCACCCTGGGTCGCTACCAGGGCGATGGTCGTCGCAAGGGTTCGATTAGCAGGGTCTAGGTACAGCCGGACGAGCACGTGGTAGCGCGGCACCCCCGGCGTAGTGGGCGCAATGGACTTATAGGCGATTTCGGCCCCCTGATTATGAGTGGCATGGGCCACCAAAAAACTGCCTAGGCCCAGCACCAAAGCCAGCAGCCAACGAACGTGGAAAAGTGAGCGCATAACAGGCTAAAGGAAAATGCATTTAAAGATAAGTAACCGATAATAAAATTTAAAGGAACGAAACCCCAGTGGCGCACCGCGGGCCGAACAGCCGTCGCGCGCTTTGCTAGCAATATTTGCTAGGTGCCCAGCACCGCCCAACGGGGCGCGGCCCGGCCGGCTGGCCCCCGGTACGCGCGGCCCGGCCAGGGACCTGAGTAGGCTTGGCGGCGCCGGCCGGGCCTAGGGCTAGAGAAGGCGCGGGGGTGCGGGCCGCTGGTAGCGCGTAATTTTGCCAACTGCCCAGCCGCTTCGGCCGGCCGGTGGGTAGGCTTTGGGTTACTTTGCCGCTCCGTTTGTTTGATTTAGAATAAGTTAGATTTTTCTACTCCCGCTATGGCTTGGTTTAAACGACAGGAGAAGGGCATTATCACGCCGACCGAACAGAAAAAGGAAACGCCCGACGGCCTGTGGTACAAGTGCCCCGAGTGCAAAACCGTGGCGACGATGGCCGAGCACAAGCGCCTGAGCTACGTGTGCGGCAACTGCCACTACCACGACCGCATCGACGCGGGTACGTATTTCGAGTTGCTGTTTGACGAGGGCAAGTTTGAGGAGCTGAACGCCGACCTGACCTCGGGTGACCCGCTGCACTTCGTGGATACCAAGCCCTACCCGCAGCGCGTGGCCGCCACCGAGCGCACCACCGGCCTGCGCGACGCCGTGCGCACCGCCCACGGCCAGAGCGCCGGCCAGCCGCTGGTAATCGCGGCCATGGACTTCCGCTTCATCGGCGGCTCGATGGGCTCGGTGGTGGGCGAGAAAATTGCCCGCGCCATCGACTACGCCCGCCAGCACCGGGTGCCTTTTCTCATGATTTCTAAGTCGGGCGGCGCCCGCATGATGGAAGCCGGCTACTCCTTGATGCAAATGGCCAAAACCTCGGCCAAGCTGGCGCTGCTAGCCGAAGCCCGCGTGCCCTACGTGAGCCTGCTCACCGACCCCACCACGGGCGGCGTCACGGCCTCGTTTGCCATGCTCGGCGACTTTAACATTGCCGAGCCGGGCGCCCTTATCGGCTTTGCCGGCCCTAGGGTCATCAAAGAAACTATTGGCAAGGACCTGCCCAAGGGCTTTCAGAGCGCCGAGTTTGTGCTGGAACACGGCTTCCTGGACTTCATCGTGGACCGCCGCGAGCTGAAGCAGCGCCTGGCCGATTTGTTCGCGCTGGTGAGGTAGCTCACCGCCTGGCACGACTGTTGAACAGCCCGCCCTAGGCAACTGGGGCGGGCTTTCGCGTATAAGCTCCGGTTGCACTCGCACTGTTTTACCTTAAAAATTGAGAATATGACGATGACAAGTTCCAAGTCACTGCTGGCCGTTTTGCTGGCCTTTGTGCTGCTGCTGGGCTCCTGCGCCACTTCGCGCCAAACCACCGACAGTGGTTCACTATCGGACGCCAATGGCACGGGCGTGCGCAAAACGGGCAAGCTGAACAAGACGGCGAAGGGCGGCTTGCTCGGGGCCGGCGGCGGGGCCGTAGTGGGCGGCGTGCTGGGCAGCCTTATTGGCGGTGGCCGGGGCACCGCGGCCGGCGCTATTCTGGGCGCGGCAGTGGGCGGCGGTGCGGGCGCGCTCATCGGCCGCAAAATGGACAAGCAAGCTGCCGACTTGCAGCGCGACATGGCCAACGCCAAAGTTGAGCGCGTGGGTGAGGGCATCAAAATCACCTTCGACTCGGGCATTCTCTTCGATACCAACAGCAGCACGCTGCGCTCGGCTTCGGCGAGCGACATCTCTAGCCTAGCCAGCACGCTGCAGAAATACCCCGACACCAACGTCATTGTGGAGGGCCACACCGATAATACGGGCACCGACGCCGTTAACAACCCGCTGAGCGAGAACCGCGCCCAGTCGGTGGCCACCCAGCTTACGGGCCTAGGGGTAGCTAGCAGCCGCGTCAGCACCAAAGGGTTCGGCTCGGCCGACCCCGTGGCCGACAACAGCACCGCCGAAGGCCGCCAGGCTAACCGCCGCGTGGAGGTAGCCATTTTTGCCAACGACAAGATGAAGAAAGCCGCCGAGAAAGGCACGCTGTAAGCTTAGCAGTAAGCCAATAAATACCAGACCCGGGGCAGGCGCTTCGGGTCTTTGCTTTTAAAGAGAAACCTCAACCTTGGCTTGGTTGCGCGCGTTAAAATCTAGGCGCCTAGCTAGGCGTTGCCCTCCTTACTTCAACTATCTTTCATGAAAACCTTCCCAAAATTTTGCGCGCTACCACTACTATTCTTCACCCTGGCTGGTACCCTAGCCTAAGCCCAGGATAAACCCAAAGGCTGGAGCCGCAAGGCGAAGGGTGCGGCCGTTGGCGGGGCGGGCGGGGCCGTAGTGGGCGGCTTGCTGGGTGGTGGCAAGGGCGCCCTTATCGGGGCCGGCGCTGGGCTGATAGGCGGCAGCGCCGTGGGCAAAAGCCAAGACAAGAAAAAAGACCCGGCCCGCTACAATCACTACGTCAATAACAAGTCGAAGCGAGTGCCCTTGTAGGTGGCAACTGCCCGCCGCCAAAGGGTCCGGCCGTTAGGCTGGGCCTTTATGCGGCGGGTAGCCCTAAGGCCTGGAGTGGCCACTGGGTTTGGCAAGGTGCTTGCCAGTAGCGAACTTGCCACTTTTTAAGCCAGTATGGCCAATTTATTTACCTATTCCATGAAAAAAATGAAACGCTCGTTTAGCTTCTTGCTGGTTTTGCTGGTGGCGCTAACCCACTTGGCCCAGGCCCAGACCACTACCGTATCGACGGACAAGCCGAAGGGCATGACCAAAACGCTGAAAGGCGGCATTCTTGGCGGCCTGGGCGGGGCGGCCGGCGGCGCTATTCTGGGCCGCGTTATTGGGGGCAAGTCGGGCACGGCCAAGGGCGCCATTCTGGGTGCAGCCGTGGGCGGCGCGGGCGGCGCGCTCATTGGCCGGCGCATGGACAAGCAGGCGGCCGAGCTGCGCCGCGACCTGGACGGCGCCACCGTGGAGCGCGTGGGTGAGGGCATCAAAGTGACCTTTAACTCGGGCATCCTGTTCGGTAGCAACTCCTCGACCCTGACGGCCGCCGCGGCCGGCAACATCGACGAGCTGGCTACCACGCTGCAGAAATATGCTGATACCAACGTGGTAGTAGAAGGCCACACCGATAGCAGTGGCTCCGACGCCATCAACCAGCCCCTGAGCCAGCGCCGCGCCCAGGCCGTGGCCAACGAGCTGACCGCTAAGAGCGTGGATACCAGCCGCATCACGGCTACCGGCTACGGCTCGACGCAGCCCGTGGGCGACAATGCCACCGTGGCTGGTAAAGCCGCCAACCGCCGCGTAGAAGTAGCCATTTTCGCTAATGATAAGATGCAGAAAGCTGCCAAGCGCGGCCTACTGTAATTGTCTGAATCACGGATTTGGCGGATTAGTCGAATTTTGTAGGTGATTAAGCACCCGGCAGCTAGTTGCTGCGTACACGAAAGGCCACTTTGAGGAGTGGCCTTTTTTGCTGCCAATGCCCTAGGGCAGCCGTGGCAATAAAGCCGTTTGGCAACCTTAATGGGCTGTTTGCGAAACTTAATTAATTCGAAAAATCCGCTAAATCCGTGGTTCAGACCGCCTATACCTCCCCGCCCCTCGACAAGGCCTTGGCCGACCACCACTTGCTGAACGAGTTTTATGGGCCCGTACCCAAGGCGCCGCGCCGCACGCCCATGCGCGAGTTGATTTCGACGCTGCTCTCGCACCGCACCACCCACGCCGACGAGGAACTGGCCTACGACCGGATGCTGGAGGCGTTTGGCGACTGGCCCGGCGTGCTCGCCGCGCCGCTCGACGACCTGATTCACGCTATTCGCACCACGCGCTGGCCGGCCACCCAGGCGCCGCGCATCCAGGACATTCTGCGGCGCATTCAGGCCGAAACGGGCGGCGAGTTTGCGCTGGATTTCCTGGCCGACTGGCCCACCGAGCGTGCCATGCAGTGGCTGACCGACATGCCCGGCATCGGACTGAAAACCGCTTCGCTGGTGCTGCTCTTCAATTTCCGCAAGCCCGTGCTGCCCGTCGATGCCCACGTGCACCGCGTGATGCAGCGCCTAGGGGTGCTAGGCCCTAAAGTGTCGGTCGAGAAAGCCCACGACGTATTGCTAACGATGCTCAAGCCTCAGCTCGACCCCGAAGGTTTGTTCAACTTCCACAAACACAACTACTGGCACGGGCAACAAATCTGCTTTTTCCAACGGCCTAACTGCCCGCGCTGCCCGCTCAAGGGCTTCTGCAACTACTACGCCGAGCACTTTGGCCCCGCTACGCCCGAGGCGCTGGCCGCCACTCCCGCCCACTGGGACGCTGCCGCCTGGGGCAAGCTGCCGCATTAGAGGTTAGGTTAGGACGTTCTTTATAGATAATTAGAAATTCAACCTATGCGTCTTGTCCGCCACCCGGTTCTCTGCAATTATTACGTCACGTACCGCTGCAATGCGAAGTGCGCGTTTTGCGACATCTGGGAGAAGCCCTCGCCCTACGTGACGCTGGCAGAGGCCGAAGCGAACTTGCGCGACCTTAAGCGCCTAGGGGTGAAGGTGATAGATTTTACGGGCGGTGAGCCGCTGCTGCACCGGCAGCTGCCCGAGCTGCTGGCGCTGGCCAAAGGCCTAGGGTTCCTCACCACCGTAACGAGCAATGGGCTGCTCTACCCCAAAAACGCCGAAAAGCTGCGCGGACTGGTGGATATGCTGCACTTCTCGCTCGACAGCAGCGACCGCGCCACCCACGACCAGGGTCGGGGCGTGGCCTGCTACGACTTCGTGCTCGAAAGCATTCGGGTGGCCCGCGCGCTGGGCGAGCGGCCCGATGTGCTGTTCACCGTATTCGGCCACAACCTGGCCGATTTGGAGCGGGTGTACCAGGAGATAACGCAACCCAACGGCCTGATGCTCATTCTCAATCCCGCCTTTGAGTACGGCGAGGTGGAAACTGGTGAGCAGCTAACCGACGCGCAGCTTAGCTACTTGTCGGCCTTTGGCAAGCGCAAGGGCGTGTACCTCAATGAGGGCTTCGTTGCGCTGCGCCGCGACGGCGGCAACCACGTGGCTGCGCCCGTGTGCCGGGCCGCCAGCACCACGCTCGTCATCTCGCCCTACAACGAATTGGTGTTGCCCTGCTACCACCTCGGCCAGCAGAAGTTTCCAATTGAAAGCCAGCTATTTGCACTCTATAATTCAACTGAGGTGCAGCGCCTGGCCGCGCTTGAAGGCCGCCTGCCGCAGTGCGAGGGCTGCACCATCAACTGCTACATGCAGCCCAGCTTCGCGGTCGAAACCAGCAAGTATTTTTGGCAAGCACTGCCCAGTACCCTCAAGTACAACTGGGAAAAGGGCACCTGGAAGCAGCTACTTAAGAAGCGGCCGGCGCCTTTATCGGCAAGGTAGGCAGGGCGGTTTTCAGGCCGCGCAGGGCGGCGCGCAGCTCCGCGGGGCGCTGGGTACCCAGCAGCAGGCGGTTGCCGCTCTTAAACACTAGTTGCAGACCCTCGGAGCCCCACACGTTGTAGGCTTTATTGCCGCTGAGGCCCCGCAGGCCCCAGCCGCCGTAGTCGCCCAGCGGCGAATAGTGGCGGGCGTATACCTGTCTGAACTCTGCCCAGGGCCAGTGCCGCCAGCGCCACAGCAAAGGGAAGTAGCGGTAGTGCACCCCTTCGGCATCGAGGCGCACTTGCAGCCGCAGCAGCCCTAGGCCCACCACCAACGCCAATACCAGCAAAGCGGGCAGCGCCAGCACCACCCGCGACTTTAGGTTGTATTGGGGCGAGGAGTAGCCTATCCAGCTGGCGGCGGCCAGCAGCAGGAGCAGCAGCCACCACCAGCGCCGCCCAAACCATTGCGTTTCGCGGTAGCTAGGGGCATCGGGGCGGGGCATCGGAGGTGCGGATAAAGGCAGTAAAATTAACTGAGTAAGCCAGCCAAACCAGGCGCTGGCTAGTAGTATTACGCACCGAAGCCTGCCCTGTTCACCTATGCCCGCCCTCATCCTGCCCGTCCACGGTATTTTGCCCACCCTAGGCCCCGATTGCTTCGTAGCCGGCAACGCGACGATTGTGGGCGACGTGGTGCTGGGGCGCGGCTGCACGGTCTGGTTTTCGGCCGTCATCCGGGGTGATGTGAACAGCATCCGCATCGGCGACGAAACCAACGTGCAGGACGGAGCCGTGCTGCACTGCACCTTCGAGCGGGCAGCCCTCACCATCGGCGCGCGCGTCAGCATTGGGCACCGGGCCATTGTGCATGGCTGCACCATCGCCGACGACGTGCTGATTGGCATGGGCGCCATCGTGATGGACCACGCCGTGGTGGGCGCGGGCTGCCTCATTGCGGCCGGCGCCGTGGTGCTCGAGCGCACCATTTGCGAGCCCGGCTACCTCTACGCCGGCGTGCCGGCCCAAAAAATCAAGCCCCTCAGCGCAGCGCAACGCGCCAGCATTGAGCGCACAGCGGCCAACTACCAGCGTTACGCCAGCTGGTTTGCGGGCGGCGCGTCCACCGAGCCCTTGCCCGGTGGCCCTGCCCCTAGGGGCGCAGCGTAGCCTATGCCAGCCTAGGCCCCGGGCCAGGCAGCATCGCTACGAGGCTTGTTTGCAAAGCGGGACCCTAGGGCCCGCGTAGCTGCCCGGCTAGCGGCGCCGGCTACCTAAGTAACCTGGTCTATTGGCGTGCCAATATGGATACGTTGCTAGCGCTAACGGCCGCTTCGCAGCGAGCAAAGAGCGCAAAACGAACCTATAAAAGCTAGTACGAACACGATTTATGTAAAAAATATGCTGCCGATTAAAGTGCAAGGGGTACAAGCGCTTTGCTAAGCACTGCCGCGGTAATTGAAGTGGAGTTTTCAAAGGTTGACAAACTGTTTTTTCAACTTGGGTTATGCATTAGCCGTAACAGGAACATAGCCGTTGGCATAGGTGCAGCTTAAATGAACGGTTTGAGAATCAGAGAGCTTACCTATTTCAACTAAACACTTTTTTCTTTTCATCCCCATTTTCTCCGCCATGAATAAAGCCTACCGCTTAGCGCTAGCTCTCTTCGCTACCGCCGCCTCCCTGTCTTCGTGCAGCCGCGCCAACTACGCCTTCAATCCTAGCACCCCGGCCTACTTAGGTAGCCAACCGGCTCGCACTGTAGTGGCCGCCCCCGCGGTAGTTACCGCTACGCCTGCGCTGGCCGTGGTAGTTGCCGAGCCAGTAGCTGCTCCAATTGCTCCCGCCGTAGTAGCCCCCGCCAAAACTTTGGTAGCGGTAGCAGCGCCGGCCCGCCCGGCCCAGGCTGCCCCCGCTTTGCAGGCTGAAACTGCTGTGCCCGTAGCCATAGCTACTGAACCCACCAAAGCAGCTAAAACCAGCTTCGCCCAGCGCCTAGTGCTAAAAAAGATTAACAAGCAGCTGGCCAAAGCCGGCGTGCGTGACCAAAACGCGGCCAGCACGACTGCAACGGCTGCAAAAACTCCTGGCATCACGGTGGCCATCATCGGTCTGGTTGCGCTGCTGGTGGGTATTATCGCCAGTTCGGGCTTGGTTATCGTTTTGGGCGCCATCGTGCTGGTAGTTGGCCTGGTGCTGCTGCTGCTCGGCGCGCTGTAAGCAACCCGGCCGCTTAGCCACTAGCATCTAAAAAGCCTCGGGCCCCGTGCCCGAGGCTTTTTTTAGGTGTTCTCCTCCCGCGCTAAAGTCGGTTAGCGTGGGAAAAAAAGGCGCTTGCCTAGCCTGTTAGCGCACTTTTGCCCTAGGGCACGCGGCGGGGCTAAAGTCAGATTAGCGCGCCTTTCTATTAGCAAAAGCCCCCTGGGCAATAGTTGCTTTGAGCCATCCATTCGGGACGTGCTTTATCGCAATGCCACACTTACTACCGCGCCACTGGGCGCTGGCCTTTCTGCTGCTGCTCGGCGCCTGCCAGCGCGCTACTTATTCGTTTCAAACTGCCCACCCGAGTTTGCTAGCCGGGCCGCCGCCACTAGCCGCCACTACGCCGCTGAGCAGTATGCCCCCGGCCGCCGAGTTCTTGCCAAGCCAAGCTGCTCGGCACCGCTTGCGCTCCAGGCGCTTGCTTTACCCTAGGGCCACTATGCCAGCCAAGGCCACTGCTACCCGCGCCCGCGCTCCGCAAAAGCTGCTTCGGGTGCTAGCTACGGGGCGCGCTGCCAGTAGGGCGGCAACCCAGCAGCCCCTGCCTACCGACGAGCCCGTGCGCTACCGCAGCTGCGGCATTGCCCTGTTGGCAGCGCTGTTGCCCTTGTTATTTGGGATACCTCTAGGGCTTCATTACTTCTACTTGGGCTACGTGGGGCGGAGCCTGCTCAACCTCGCTGTGTTAGCTGCGGCCTTTTCACTGATAGTAGTTGGCTTTGGGGCAGTGTTTTTCGCCGCTAGCAATAGTGCCACGGCGTTGTTCGGCATCGGGTCCGTCCTTTACAGTGCCCTCTTTATTTTGCAAATAATTGACGTAGTGCGTATCGCTATTGGCAACTTGAAGCCCAAGAACGGCGAATACAACCGCCGCTTTTTTCAAGTCCGCTCAGCTACTGAGCCGGCGATGCCTAGCCGCTAAGCCGCCAGCGGGTCAATTTCGGCGGCGGCGGCGGCCGAGGGTGAAAGCACCCGCAGCTGCACCACCTCTACTACGCGGCGCGTGCGGCTCAGCACTCGAAACTCGTAGGGCTCGAGCACGGCTACGTCGCCCACCTCCGGAATATTGCCGTAGAGCACGTTGAGCAGGCCACCCACGGTTTCGTAGTCGTCGCCCTCGGGTAAAGGGTAAGGGAGGAACTCGTTGGCGTCGGGGATGGAGGTAGAGGTATTGACGCGGTACTCCGATTCTGATACCTTCTCCACCACCGGCACCTCGTTGTCGTACTCATCCTGGATTTCGCCTACTAGCTCCTCCATAATATCCTCGATGGTGACGATGCCCGACACGCCGCCAAATTCGTCGCTCACCACCGCCATAACCAGGTGCTTGCGCTGAAACTGGCGTAGCAGCCGGTTTATTTTCTTGGTTTCGGGCACGAAGTAGGCCGGGCGCATAATGCGCGCCAGCTCCAGCGGCTGCCGGGCCCGAATAAGGGGCAGCAAGTCCTTCACCACCAGCACGCCCACAATATTGTCGATGTTGCCCTCAAACACCGGCATGCGCGAGTAGCCCTCGCTGAACACCGTTTCCAGAATCTGGTCTTCCGAGGCCGCCACATCTAGCGCAGCAATCTTGGTGCGCGGCACCATAATTTGCCGCACCGTGCGGTCGTTGAATTGAAACACGTTCTCAAACAGCTCGTGCTCCGAGTCTTGAATCTCGCCACTTTCCTTACTCTGGTCAATTAGCAGGCGTAGCTCGTCGGAGGTGTGGGCCTCAGTGCCGTGGGCATCGTTGCGCAGGCCCACGGCCCCTAGCAGCAAGTTGGATGACTTCGATAAGAACCAGGTCAGTGGCCGCGTAATAAAATAAAATGCGCGGAGCGGTAGCACCAAGGCTAGGCTCACCGCCTCGGGTCGCTGAATGGCCAGCGCCTTCGGAAACAGCTCGCCAAAGAGCACGTGCAGAAACGTGAGAACGATGAGCCCCGCTACCACCGCCACGGTGTGGGCCGTAGCTACCGTTACGGGCAGGTGCAGCTTAGGCAGCAGGCCTAAGAAGATTTCCGTAAAAAACTCTTCGCCCACCGCGCCCAAAATTAGCGAGGCCACCGTAACGCCAAACTGCGTAGCCGAAAGGTAGTCGTAGAGGTGGCGCACCACGCCCAGGGCTTGCCCGGCTAGCCGGCTGCCCTCCTTGGCTTTGATTTCGAGCTGCGAAAGCCGAACGCGAATAAGGGAGAACTCGGCCGCAACGAACAGCGCGTTGACGAAAACGAAGAGCAGTATTAGAAGTAATTGTGAGCCCATGTAGTTGGCCCTGGCCCCAACGCAGACGGTCGGGCAGGCCTCGGTAGCACGAAAGTACGTGCTTTGGCGACGCGGGTTAGCCACTGGACTAACTAGCGCGCCGGGGGTAAAAATAAGTAAAGGTGGCTCCCTTAACAAGGAAGCCACCTTTTAAGTTGCTGTAGCGGAAGGACTTGAACCTCCACGAAGTAGTTAGCGCGCCTCCGAAGAGCCAGCGTTTATCCCATCATCCTCACCCCCGAGATAGGAGGGCGTGTCTGCCAGTTTCACCACACTACAAGGTTGGGTGCAGGCGGGCCGTTTGCCGTTTTGCTGCGTCAAAGATAGCGCATTATTTTTTAATGATGCAAACTTTATAGATAAAAAATTTGAATTTTATAAAATCTGCTTTTTTCGCGCCTCCTTTTTGATAAATATGTTAAATTTGTATTTATATGACGCGTCCGCACGAACTCGATGATATTGACCGCCGCATCCTGGCGCTGCTGGTGCAGGATGCCACTATGGCGTACTCTGAAATTGCCCGGCAATTACATATTTCGGGGGGCACCGTGCATAGCCGCATGGGCCGCCTCGAAGACCTAGGGGTGGTGCGTGGTGCCACCCTCGACCTGGACTTGACCAAAGTAGGGTTCACCATTCAGGCTTTTTTGGGCATCTTTTTGCTGAAAAGCTCCTACTGCGATGCCGTCATCGCCCAGCTGCGCGAGATTCCGGAGGTCATTAGCCTGCACTTTACCACCGGTAGCTACAACCTATTTGCCCGCATCGCCTGCCGCGACACCCAGCACTTGCGCAACGTGTTGCACGACTCGGTGCAGCAAATAGAAGGGGTGGAGCGCACCGAAACCCTGATTTCATTGGAGGAGGTATTTAGCCGTAGCGTGCGCCTCGACGAAACCGCCGTAGCTGCCGACTAGCTCGGGACTTGGCGCGCCAGCGACCCCTAGGGTAGCCAGCGGGTACTGGCTGGGTGCAGGCCATAAAAAGCCCCTCTTGCTACCAGCAGGAGGGGCTTTTGCGCCGTTGGCTAGCTGCGGGTTACATCTTGGTTTTGGTGGTTGTCTTATTGGTTTTATAGCGCATGTCGGGCGTGCCATCGGCCTTCGTGGGGCCAGTAGCCATCTTGGTGGTTTTGTTGGCCTTGTAGCGCATGTCGGGCGTGCCATCAGCCTTCATCTTGGTCGTAGTGGTGGTCGAAGAAGGCGTTGTCGTCTTCGTGGTGCTCATTTTAGTTGAGCTTGAGCTGCTGCTCATGGTGGTGGCCGGAGCAGTTTGAGCCGGGGCAGCTAGGCTGCCCGTCACGAGCAAAGCAAGGAGAAAACCGAGAAAGCTTTTCATAAAGAGAAAATAGGTGGGTGAGAAGATGCCGCTGCCTGGCGCGGCAACGCCGGAAATATAGCGCACTTCCCAGTGAAAATGCGTGAAGCCCTGGCAGGTGCCACTGGGCCGGCTCAGCTTGGCCAGGCGCATCATGGACAGGCCTAGGGGCCGCATTAAGTTGTAGTGGGTACTGGTCCGGTACGGCCCCTGGGCTATTGACCAACCCTAAAGCAAAAAGCCCCGCACTATTCAGTGCGGGGCTTTTTCAGGAGCGGTAGCTGCCTAAGACGTAACCTGGGCTTCGAGCTTCTGGGCCAGCACATGCTTGGGCACGGCGCCCACTTGCTTGTCTACAATCTGGCCATTCTTAAATACCAATAGGGTAGGGATGCTGCGGATACCGAACTTGCTGGGAATCTGCGAATTGGCATCTACGTCCATCTTGCCTACTATCACTTTGCCTTCGTACTCGCCGGCCAGTTCTTCTACCACCGGGCCTACCATGCGGCAGGGGCCGCACCACTCAGCCCAAAAGTCTATGAGCACCGGCTTATCAGAATTGATAATTTGCTCGAAGTTGGCGTCGGTTATCTCAATTGCTTTATGCGCCATGACGCTAAATAATTTTTGGTTGATAAAACGTCCGGCGTGTACAACCGGCGGGGCTGCAAGGTAGCGGAGTGGATGTACAACAAAGGTACGGCGCGGAAAGTTGAAGGATTGTGCGCCTAGGGGCTAGTTATCTGCTGACCTAGTTGGGCGCGAACGCGTTAGCTGGCGCGGTTGCTGAAGCTGCGGAAACGACGGCGGCTAATGTAACCGCCATGCGTGTAGGTAATCAAGCTAAAGTCGCCCTTGAAGTTGAGGAGTAGCGGGTGCCGCTGCGCGGCGAGCGTATCCTGGGCGCGGGCCGGCTGGGTTGCCAGCGCCAGCAGCCCGGCCCCTAGGGTAAGCAGTAGTTGCATAAGCAGAAAGGGCAGCATCACGCGGCCTGGCAGCCGGCTAAGTGGTAAGTCCTGGCGACAAGCTCCTCACATTCTGCAAAGTACGCGCGCTCAGAGCAGCGCGCACACGTCCAACTCAAACTCACGCATCTTCTCAATAAACGCCTTAGGCTCAATCTGGAAGCGGCGTGAGAACATGTCCACGGCCAGCTTCTCGTGCGGCTCTACGAACTGGATTTCCAGCCGCTTCGAGCCGCGGGCGTGCTCAATGGCTTCCTGCAGGCGGTCAATCATGGGGCCGGTTACGGTGCGTAGGTCCAGTTTCACGCGCACGCCCTTGCTCATCTTATCGGCCACGCCGCTCAGCTGCTCGATTTGCTTGATTTTCAGCTCCCACTGGTCCTGGGTGCCGTAGCGCAATTCCATCTTGCCCCGGATGTACATGGGCGGTACCTGGTCCTGGGGATGGTTTTTGGGGTTGATGAGCGGCCCAAACTTGGTGTAGTCATCGCGAAACAGCGCCAGGTTGAGCGTCGATTCATAATCCTCCACATTGAACGACACCATCGGCTGGCCGCTCTTGGTGGTGCGGAACGTGACGCCCGAAATCAGCCCCGCGATGTTTACGTCCTTGCCTTTTTGCGCTTCGAGTTTGTCGAGTGGGCAGGTGCAGTAAGCGTCAATTTCCATGCGGTAGGCATCGAGTGGATGGCCCGAGAGGTAGAAGCCCACTACCTCTTTTTCGCGGCGCAGCTTCTCGGTGGGGCTCCACGGCTCCATCTCCTGCACCTTGGGTAGCGGCGCCGATACTGCCCCAAAGGCGCCGGCTCCGAACAAGCTGTGCTGGGCCGATTCCTTGGCTGCTTGGTGCTGCTGGCCCATGCGCATGGCCTTCTCAATCAGATTCTGGTCGCCGGTTGGCGCGTCCATGAACTGGCGCCGGTGGTAGCGCTCAAACCCGTCGAAGGCGCCGGCCTGGGCCAGGCTCTCCCAGGTTTTTTTGTTCACCGCCCTTAGGTTCACGCGCTTAGCAAAGTCAAACACGTCGGTAAAAGGCCCGGCCTTTTGGCGCTCTTCAACCAATTCCAGTACTGCCGCTTCGCCCGCGCCCTTCACGGCAGCCAAGCCAAAGCGGATTTGGTTTTCGCGCGGCACGTTGAATTTCTGCTCGCTTTCGTTCACGTCGGGCCCTAGCACCGCCACACCTTGCTTGCGGGCTTCCTCAATAAAGAAAGTCACCTTCTTGATGTCGCCCATATTATTGGTAAGCACGGCGGCCATGTACTCGGCCGGGTAGTTAGCCTTCAGGTAGCCAGTCTGGTACGCCACCACCGAGTAGGCGGCCGAGTGCGAGCGGTTGAAGCCGTACTCGGCAAACTTTTCCATTACGTCGAAAACTTCCGACGCCTTCTTAGCCGGAATCTTGTGGATTTTGCCGGCGCCCTCCACGAATTTCTCGCGTTCCAGGGCCATCTTCTTCATGTCTTTCTTGCCCATGGCGCGGCGCAGCAAATCGGCACCCCCTAGGGAGTAGCCGGCCAGAATCTGGGCCGTTTGCATAATCTGCTCCTGGTATACCATAATGCCCTGGCTGTACTCCAGAATGGGCTTGAGCAGCTCGTGCGGGTACTCCACGGGCTCGCGGCCGTGCTTGCGGTTGATGAAGTCGGGGATGAACTGCATGGGGCCCGGCCGGTACAGCGCGTTCATCGCAATCAGGTCCTCGATGTTGGTGGGCTTCAAGTCCTTGAGGTACATACGCATCCCCTCCGACTCAAACTGGAACGTGCCAATCGTGTCGCCGCGCTGATAAAGCTCGTAGGTCTTGGGGTCGTCGAGCGGAATGTTGTCGATGTCGATTTTAAGGCCGTGGTTGCGCTCAATCAGCCGCATGGCATCCTCGATGATGGTCAGGGTTTTGAGCCCTAGAAAGTCCATCTTGAGCATGCCGGCGCTCTCAATCACCTTGCCGTCAAACTGCGTCACGAGCAGGTCCGAGTCCTTAGAGGTCGAAACCGGGATGTACTTCGTGATGTCGTCGGGCGCGATAATGACGCCCGCCGCGTGAATGCCGGTGTTGCGCACCGAGCCCTCCAGCAGCCGGGCCAGCCCTAGAATCTGGCTCTTGAGGTCTTTTTCATCGTCGAGCAGGGCCCGCAGCTCGGGCACATCCCGAAAGGCGCCGTCCAGCGTAGTGCCGGGCTTTTCGGGCACCAGCTTAGCAATCTCGTTAGCGGCGGGCAAGGGCAGCTCCAGCGCCCGTGCCACGTCCTTAATGCTGCTCTTGGCGGCCATCGTGCCGAAGGTGATAATCTGGGCCACCTGCGTCTTGCCGTACTTATCCACCACGTAGTCAATAACTTTCTGACGGTTCACGTCGTCAAAGTCGATGTCGATGTCGGGCATCGACACGCGCTCGGGGTTCAAAAAGCGCTCGAACAGCAGCGAATACTTGATGGGGTCGATGTTGGTAATGCCCACGCAGTAGGCCACCGCCGAGCCCGCCGCTGAGCCCCGGCCGGGCCCCACCGCCACGCCCATGCTGCGGCCCTTGTTGATAAAGTCTTGCGTGATAAGAAAGTAGCCCGCGAAGCCCATCGTTTGGATGATGCGCAGCTCGTACTCCAAGCGCTCCTCTACTTCGGGGGTGCGGTCGGCGTAGCGCGGCGGCTTGTTCATCGTCACGGTGCCGTTGCCGGCTGCCGGCCCAAAAGCGCCCACGAAGGTTAGCTCGCGGAGAAAGTCGTCGGCGGTGGCAAACTGGGGCGGCAGCGGGAAGTTGGGGAGTAGGATGTCGCGCGCCAGCTTGGGCGGCGTTATCTTATCCACAATCTCGTTGGTGTTGTCCACACTCTCCGGCACATTCTCGAAGAGTTTGTTCATTTCGGCCTGCGTCTTGAAATAAAACTGGTCGTTGGCGAAGCCGAAGCGGCGGCGGCGCTGCTTGGGCGGCTTCTGCAGCTCCTCGTCAATGCGCGACAGCATACGCCGGGCGTGCTCGTCGCCCAGGTGGTTGGCCCGCAGGTTGTCGAGCGTGTCGTAGTGCACCTGCTGGCGGGTGCCGGGGGCACCAGTCATAATCGTGTAGTAGTTGGTTTCGAAGTCGCCTACCGGAATGCTGCGCTCCTCGGCCGTGTTCACGCACAATAGCAAGTCGTGCGGCGCGTAGTCGTCCTGGTTGACGTAGTGCGAGTCGTTGGTGCAAATAACCTTGACGTTGTGCTTCTTGGCCAGGCCTAGCAGCACTTGGTTCACGTCCTCCTGGCTTTTGCCGGTACCGTCGAAGTTTTGCAGCCCGTGGCGCTGAATTTCAATGTAGTAGTCGTCGCCAAACACGTCGAGCCACCACTTCAGCAGCTCTTCGGCCCGCGCCTCGCTCTCAAACAGAATGGCCTGCGGAATCTCGGCGCCGATGCAGCAGCTGGTGGCAATCAGCCCCTCGTGGTACTTCAGAATCAGCTCCTTGTCGATGCGCGGAAACTTGGAGTACACGCCCTCGATGTAACTCATCGAACTGAGCTTGGCCAGGTTATGGTAGCCGGCCTGGTCCTTGGCCAGCAGCAGCTGGTGGTAGCGGTTGTCCTTCTCGCCCTTCTCGCGCAAAAAAGTCTTTTTGTGCCGGTCGGCCACCATGTAAAACTCCGAGCCGATAATGGGCTTGACGTTGTACTTATTAGCCTCGGCCACGAAGTTGAACGCCCCAAACATGTTGCCGTGGTCGGTGAGGGCCACGGCGGGCATGCCATCGGCCTGCGCTTTTTTCATGAGCGCCCCAATGCTGGCCTGGCCGTCGAGCAAGGAGTACTGGGTGTGCGAGTGCAGGTGCGAGAAAGTAGGCACGGTAAGTCAATTAGCAGTTAGCAAGGAACATTTAACAGGGTGCCAGACTGGCAGTTGCTCAAGCAGGCTAGCCCTAGCAAGCGCCCTAGGGGCCTGGTAAGGGCCAGCTCTTAATTGTTAAATGGACCCTAAGGTACCCGGTGCGGGGTGGGCCGGCAAGCCAGGCGCCGGCAGGGGCCTAGGAGTCAAGGCAGTAAAAAAACAACCCGCCGAAAGGTCCGGTTCACCGTTGTAATGAGTTTCGTGGTCTATTGCCGGGCGGAACCGCGAACCCAATTGCAGCCGTTAGAGTTAGCTTACGACGTTGTTTTGGCTATTGGCCAAAGCAATATCTTTTACCTGCTGCCTTTTTCTTCGGCTGGTGCTTTGGGTCCTTCGCCGGGCAAGGAGCGCGTATTCGACTTGCGGTTAGCGCGTTCCTTTTCCCAAGCCCTATGAAGCTACTCACCGCTTCTACCGACCCCGAGTACACGGCGTTAGCTACTCCTTCGCGGCTCGATGCCTTTTTGCTGAGTTACCTGCAAGATGCCCGCGACCTACCCTTCGCCCACCTCATCCTAAAAATCACGTTTACGGTGCTGCCGCTGGCCGTGGCTTTGTTCGTGCCCGCGCTCACAGGTTGGGCCTGGTGGGTAACCCTAGGGCTGTTTTTGTACCTAAGCCTGGCTCGCTTTAAAGGCTCTTTTGGACTGATGCTGCACTGCACCAGCCACCGGATGCTGTTCAAGAAAAAATACGCCTACCTCAACTACTACATTCCGTGGGTAATCGGGCCGCTATTTGGCCAAACGCCCGAAACCTACGTGGTGCACCACCTGGGCATGCACCACGCCGAAAACAATATGCCCGACGATGAAAGCTCGACCATGCGCTACCAGCGCGACTCGGTGTGGGGCTTTTTGCATTATTTCGGCGATTTCTTTGCCTTGGGCATCGTGCGGCTGTGGGGCTATTTCACGCAGCGCGACAAGCCCGCGCTGGCGCGCCGAGCCCTGCGCGGCGAGCTGACCTACGTGCTGCTGGGCGTGGGCCTGTGCTTCGTGAATTTGCCGGCGGCCCTAGGGGTGTTCGTGGTGCCATTCGTGCTCTCGCGCCTGATTATGATGCTGGGCAACTGGGCACAGCATGCCTTCATCGCCCCCGCAAGCCCCGATAACTGCTACACCAACAGCGTGACGTGCATCAACACCAGCTACAACCACAAGTGCTGGAACGATGGCTACCACATCAGCCACCACCTGCGGCCCGCCATGCACTGGACCGAGCACCCCGCGCACTTCCGTAAAAACGTGCCCAAATACATTGCTAACGAGGCTATCGTGTTCGATGGCATCCATTTTCTGCACATCTTCTTCTTCCTCATGGGCAAGCGCTACGACCTGCTGGCCCGCCACTACGTGGAACTGGCCGGGCCCAGCCGCACCGAGCAGGAAGTAATAGCGCTGCTGCGCGCCCGCACCCGGCGCATCGGCCAAGCCGAGTTGGTGGCTCAGCTGGCTTAGTCGCGCGCTAGGCGCAGTTGCAGGCGGTAGTCGTGCCAGCGGCGTGGGTGGCGCGCCAGGTAGCCCGGTAGCCAGGCTAGCAGCCCCAGCGTGAGGCCGGTGCCCAGCACGGAGCCCGCAAACACATCCTCCACAAAGTGCTGGGCCAGGTATACGCGCGAATAGGCCGTGAGGGCCGCCAGTAGCGTAAAAGCGATGCCCCACTGCCGGCGCCGCACTAGGTAGGTGAGCAGCAAAAACACCGAGAACGCCGAGGTAGAATGCCCCGACGGGAAGCTCTTGAGCGTGCCCAGCACTACGCCCTCCACGGTGTGCAGGGCCGGGTAGCCGGGGTGCTCCTGAAAGTAGCGCGCCGGCCTAGGGTGCCCCGTGAAAATAAGGTGCTTGCCCACCTGCGCCGCCAGCGACGTGACCGCAAAGCACCCGAAGCCCAGCAGCGCCCACCGAAAGCGCACGAACAGCAGCCCTAGGCATACCAGCGCGTAAAAGGCCCCGTCGCCCACGTTGGTGAAGGGCCGGAAAAACTGGTCGAGCAGCGGCGCGTGGTGGCCATTGACCCAGAAAAAAAGCGTGTGCCGGGGCGTGGCCAGCAGCCCGCCGCCCACCAGGGCCAGCAGTGCGAGATAGGGCAACAGAAAGGAGCGGACTTGCCGGAGCATAGCAGAAGGAATAGGCCGCAAAGTTGGCTATGCCCGCTGCAAGTGGCGCTACGGCCGGCGCGTACCTTGCGCCCGTAACCCCGAAAACCCCGTTCTGCCCATGCGCTACGGCCCCATCGCCCCCGCCCTGTTTGTTGACAACCGCCGCCGCTTCCGCGAGCTACTGCCGCCTGGCTCGCTGGCCATTTTCAATGCCAATGACATCTTGCCCACCAACGCCGACGGCACGCTGGCGCTCAAGCAAAACACCGATTTGTTTTACCTGAGTGGCGTTGACCAGGAAGAAACCATCCTGCTCATCTGCCCCGATGCGGCGCTGGAAAAGCACCGCGAAATCCTGTTTCTGCGCGAAACCTCGGACCATATTCTGGTGTGGGAGGGCTATAAGCTGACCAAGGAGCAGGGCCGCGAAGTGTCGGGCATCAAGACGGTGATGTGGCTGGAGCAATTTCCGGCCGTGCTGGCGGCCCTCATGAACGAGGCCGAGTACGTATACCTGAACGCCAATGAGCATATCCGCTCGGTGGTGGAGGTCGAAACCCGCGATGCGCGCTTCGTCAAGGACTTGCAGGCCCGCTACCCGCTGCACCAGTACCGCCGCGCCGCCAAGCTAACGCACCAGCTGCGGGCCATCAAGAGCCCCGAGGAAATCCGGCTGATGCGCCGCGCCTGCGAGATTACCGGCCAGGCCTTTCGGCGGGTGCTGGGCTTCGTGCGGCCGGGCGTGTGGGAGTACGAGATAGAGGCCGAAATCGTGCACGAATTTGTGCGCTCGGGCTCTAGGGGGCCGGCCTACACCAGCATCATCGGTAGCGGCGACAGCGCCACTATTCTGCACTACATCAGCAACGATAGGCAGTGCCAGGCCGGCGACGTGCTGCTGCTGGACTTTGGGGCCGAGTATGCCAACTACGCCGCCGACCTCTCGCGCAGCATTCCGGTCAACGGCACCTTTAGCCCTAGGCAGCGCCAGGTGTACGAGGCGGTGCTGCGCGTATTCCGCTTTGCGCAAAGCCGGCTGGTGCCCGGCGGCAACGTCGAGGCCTACCACCAGGCCGTGGGCGAAACCATGGAGCAGGAGCTCATCAAGCTCGACCTGCTGAAAGCCAGCGATGTGCGCAACCAAGACCCCGATGCGCCGCTCTACAAGAAGTACTTTCCGCACGGCACCAG
Source organism: Janthinobacterium lividum (assembly GCA_050954355.1). Classification (GTDB taxonomy): domain Bacteria; phylum Bacteroidota; class Bacteroidia; order Cytophagales; family Hymenobacteraceae; genus Hymenobacter. The sequence goes on along the minus strand of JBPBPH010000090.1, from coordinate 51,683 downwards.
CCACTACCTGGGCCTCGACGTGCATGATGTGGGCTACAAATACCGCACCTTCGAGCCGGGCATGGTGTACACCAATGAGCCGGGCATCTACATTCGGGAGGAAAAGCTGGGCATTCGCCTTGAAAACGACTTCCTGCTCACCGCCACCGGCAACGAGGATTTGATGGCCGATATTCCGCTGGAGCTGGCTGACATCGAGCGCCTGATGCGCAAGTAGCTGCCCACAAGCCCCTAGGGCCCGGGGCGTTGGCTAGCCGCTTAGGTGGTTGAGTAGCCCCCGCACCCTAGGGGCAATGGGCGCCAAAATCGCCCCTGGGGCTTGCTCTGAAAAGTAGAAGTGCAGAGCTTAATGGCGCGGAAGTAGGGAGCTGCCTAACTTGCCTGGCAGCTACCCGCTTAGGCAACGGTAGCGGCCGCCCGCCACTGCGTTGCACCTGCGTATTTCTTAGCCCCTGCCCGGCCCGCTACCATGACCGACGAGAAAAGCGCGCAACTCTGGGAAGCCTTCCGTGCGGGTGATGCGGAGGCGCTGGCGGTCCTTTTTGAAGCGTATTACGACGCCCTGTTCAGCTACGGCCGGAAGCTGACCAGCGACGAGGAACTGGTAAGGGATTGCATCCAGAACCTATTTCAGAAGCTATGGTGGCGGCGCGCCAGCATTGGGGCGGCGCCAGTGGTGAAAACCTATTTATTTAAGGCCCTGCGCCGCCACCTGGGCGACGAAGCCAAGCGGCTGAGCCGCTACCGCCACCTGCTGCCCGCCTACTCCGACTCGTTTGAGGTTACCTACTCGCACGAGGAGTTTCTGCTAAACCAGCAGGCCGATGCTGAGCAAAGCCAGCGCCTGCTGGCCGCCCTCAACCACCTCTCGAAGCGGCAGCGCGAGGCCCTGTACCTGCGCTTTTTCGATGGCTTTTCCTATGAGCGCGTGGCCGAGGTAATGTCGCTCAACACCCAATCGGTGCGTAATCTGATTTTCAAGGCTTTGCAGGTGCTGCGCCAGGTGCTGGTGGTGTCGCTGGCCCTGCTGTGCCTACTAAGTGCCTAGGGCTGGGCCGCGGCGAAAAGGACGCGCTGAAAAAAATAACAATTTTTTAGTTCCCACATAGAGTATAAACGGCGCCGTGGCCTGTATGGCTGGGAGAGGAAGGCGCTAGTGGCCTTTATAATTCACCGCGCCGGCCTATGCAGTACCAGCATTACTCCACGGAAGACTTTTTGGGCGATGAGTCCTTTCAGGCCTTCGCGCTGGGCCACAACCCCGCCGCCGTGCAGCACTGGCAGCAGTGGCTGGGGCAGCACCCCCCGCAGGAGGCCGCCGCCCGCGAGGCCCTGGCCGTGCTGGAGCTACTGCGCGCCGCCCAGCCAGCCCCCGTGCCCACTACCCTGCGGCAGCAGGAAACGCAGAAGCTGCGGCGCAGCCTGCTGCTGCCCGCCCGCCCGGCGGCGGCGCCGCGCCTGCGCAGCAGCCAGCGCGCCTGGCGCTGGGCGGGGGCCTTGGTCGCCGTGCTGGCCCTAGGGCTGGCGGGGCTGCGCTGGTGGGGGCGCCCGGCCCTGGCCCCCACCTACGCCCGCTACGCTGCCCTGCCCGGCGAGCAGCGCCAGGTGCAGCTGCCCGATGGCTCGCAAGTGGTGCTCAATGGCGGCTCGGCCCTGACGCTGGCTGCCACCTGGCCCGCCGGCCAGGCGCGCGAGGTATGGCTGCGCGGCAGCGCCTACTTCGACGTGCGGCACCTGGCCCCCGCTGCCCTGCGCGCCGTGCCGCAAGCGCCCGCTAGCGTGAAGTTTATCGTGCACGCCGGCCCGCTCGATGTGGCCGTGCTGGGCACCCAGTTCACGGTGCTCAGCCGGGGCAGCCGCACCGAGGTAGTGCTAAGCACGGGGCAGGTAGAGTTGAGCCGGCCGCAAAGCGCGGCGGCCCGGCTCTTGCTCAGGCCCGGCGAGCTGGCCGAGTACGATACCGCCACGCCGGCCGCCCCGCTGCGCAAGCGCCCGGTAGCCGCCCAGCTGTACTCGGCCTGGGTAAGCGGGCAGCTCGAATTCACTGATATGCCGGTGGCCGACCTGGTAGTGATGCTGCAAGATGCTTATGGCCTGACCATTACGGTAAACGACCCGCAGCTGCTGCGCCAGCAGCTGACGGGCGCGCTGCCCACCCACGACCTCGATGGCCTGCTGGCCGCTTTTGGTAAAATCCTGGACGTGCCGGTGCGCCGCCAGGGCAGCCACGTGTGGCTGAAGTAAGCGCGGTGGTCTTCCACCCGGCGCGCGCAGTTGCCTTGCTCTCTCACTCTTTCCATTTCCCACCCCATGGTCATCTCTACCCGATGGTTAGCGCTGCTGCCTGCTTTAGTGGCAGCTAGTCGGCCGGCCCAGGCCCAAGCTCCTGTGCTGGCTTTAGCGCAGGCAGTGCAGCAAGTGGGCCCAGCGCCAGCGGCGGTGCTCACGGCTGCGCGCGGCGCCTCGCTCGAAAGCATTCTGCAGCAGATGAGAGCCGAGCACCATGCCTTCTTCTTGTATCGCAGTGAGGCAGTAAAGGGCAAGTTTATAAACCTGGAAGCGCGCAAGTTCAACACCTGGGAGCAGGAGTTGACTTACGTAGTAACCTTATGCGGCTTGCAGGTCGAGAAAACTCAGCACAACGTGTACCTGATTTCGGTGCCGAAAAACGCCCGCTCGGCTCTGCCCACCCCGGCCGGGACTGCCGCCGCTACCGCCGCCCTAGCCCCCGACGGCCCCGAAACGGCCAGCGCCGCCCCAAGCGCGGCAACCCCGGCGGCGGTGACGGTAAAAGGCCAGGTAACCGACCAGAAGGGCGAGCCCATTCCGGGCGTGACGGTGGTGGTGAAGGGCACTACCAACGGCACCACCACCGACGTGGGCGGCAACTACACCTTGAGCTTGCCCGATGCCACGGCCACGCTCGTTTTTTCTTCCATTAGCTACGTGGCGCAGGAAGTGGCCCTAGGGGGCCGCACGCAGCTAAACGTGACCTTGCAGGGCGATACCAAAAGCCTGGACGAGGTGCTGGTAACGGGCTACACCGTGCAGCGCAAATCGGACCTGACGGGGGCGGTAGCGCAGGTAAAAGCCAGCGACATCAACGCCCTGCCCGTCACTAACGTGAGCCAGATACTGCAGGGCAAAGCGGCCGGCGTGGCCATTACGGCCGCCACCGGCGCGCCCGGCGACCCCATTGCGGTGCGCATTCGGGGCGTGGGTACCATCAACGACAATGACCCGCTCTACATCATCGACGGGGTGCCCACCAAGGACGGCATCAACCAAATTGCGCCGGCGGATATCGAGAGCATTAACATTTTGAAGGACGCGGCCTCAGCCGCCATTTACGGGGCTAGGGCCTCCAACGGGGTGGTGGTAGTGACCACCAAGCGCGGTAAATCGGGCAAGGCGCGGCTTTCGCTCAGTGCCTACTCGGGCGTGCAAACGGCGGCCAACCTCATCAAGATGGCCAACACGGCGCAGTACGTGAATGCCTACAACCTGGCGGCCATCAACGACGGGCGCGACCAGATTCCGGCCGCCGTCATCCCGACGCTGGCCGACGTGAACTGGCTGAAGGAGGTGCTGAAGCCGGCGGCTCAGAACAGCGTGCAGCTCGACGTGAGCGGCGGCAACGAGAACTCGCAGTATATCGTGAGCGGCAGCTACCTCAACCAGCAAGGGCTGATTCAGAACTCGTCGTACGAGCGCTACAACCTGCGCACGGCCATCAGCAGCAACCTGTCGAAGTACGTCAAGATTGGCACCAACGCCAACCTCTCGTATGCCAAAACCCGGCAGGTGGGCTCGTCGGGCGACGGCTACGGGGCTGGCAACCCCGGCGCCAGCATTGTGCGCTACGCCCTGTTTCGCACGCCGGCCACGCCCGTCTACAACGACCAGGGTCAGTTCGTGGATTTGCCCAAGCTTGACGGTAAGAACGCGGCGCCCTTCTTCGGCGACGGCATCAACCCGGTGGCGCTGGCCGACGCGGCCGACCGCAACTTCTACAACTACGGCATCATTGGCGACGCTTACCTGGAGGTGACGCCCTTCAACCACTTCCGCATCCGCTCCGACTACGGTATCACGTTCAACATCACCGATTACAAGCAGTTTTTCAAGACCTTCGGCATCGACCGCTCGTTCAACTCGCCGCCCCAGCTGGCGCAGTCCAACGCCAAGCAGTTCAACTACAACTGGACCAACACGGCCACCTACGACCTGACGCTGGGCAAGCACGCGGTGAGTTTTTTGGTGGGCTCCGAGGCGCTGCACTTCGACCAGCAGGCCATTTCGGCCTCGCGCACCGGCTACGCCGACCAGTCGACCACGTTTCAGTACCTGGACAGCGGCACCGGCGTGCAGCTCAACGGCGGGGGCGAGTCGCACTCGGCGCTGCTCTCGGGCTTCGGGCGCGTGAGCTACGACTTCGACGGCGGGCGCTACCTGGCCAGCGCCAACTTCCGGCGCGACGCGTCGTCGCAGCTTTCGCCGGGGCAGCGGGCCCAAAGCTTCTATTCGGGCTCGGTGGGCTGGAACATTGCGCAGGAAGAGTTTATGCGCAGCCTGGCTTTCCTCAACCAGCTGAAGCTGCGCGCCAGCGTGGGCCAACTCGGCAACTCGGCCATTGGCAACTACCCTTACGCCTCGCTCATCAACAATGGCGGCTACTACCCCCTAGGGGGTGTTTCGACGCAAAGCCTGACCATCACGACCACCGGCAACCCCAACATTCGCTGGGAAACCAGCACCCAAACCGACGTGGGCCTGGACGTGGGCTTGCTGAAAGGGAGCTTGCAGCTGAGCGTGGACTACTTTATTAAAAACACCTCCAACATGCTGCAATTCTTGCCGCAGCCGCCCAGCGGCGGGCAGGTGGGCAGCCCGGCTGCCAACGCCGGCAGCGTGCGCAACAACGGCCTGGAGGTGGAGCTGAACTACCACAACACCATCGGCAGCAACTGGAGCTACAGCATCGGCGGCAACCTGGCCACGCTGCACAACGAGGTGACTTCGCTAGCCGGGGCGCCGCCCATCGTGGGCGGGCGCGTCGATAACAACTACTACGCCACCCTCACGCAGGTAGGCCAGCCCATCGGCTCGTTCTATTTGCTGCAAACAGACGGCATTTTTCAGAACGCGCAGCAGGTGTTCACCAGCGCCTACCAGGGGCTGGGCATCCAGCCGGGCGACGTGAAGTTCAAGGACATCAGCGGGCCCGACGGGGTGCCTGACGGCGTGATTGACGGCTACGACCGCACGTTTGTGGGCAGTCCCATCCCAAAAATCACCTACGGCGTGACGGGCAGCCTGCGCTTTAAGAACTTGGATGTGAGCATCTTCTTCCAGGGCGTGCACGGCAATAAGGTGTACAACCAGGTCAATACCGACATCGAGGGTTTTTACCGCGCCTTTAACCTGACCGAGCGCGCCGCCACTCAGTACTGGACCGGCGAGGGTAGCACCAACGAGTTTCCGCGCCTCTCGTGGACCGGCGCCACCAACAACAAGCAGCCCTCGACCCGCTTCCTGGAAGACGGCTCGTACCTGCGCCTCAAAAACCTGCAAGTGGGCTACACCTTGGGCGCCAAGCTGCTGGCGCCGCTGCGCGTGTCGTCGGTGCGGCTCTACGCCAGCATCCAGAACCTGCTGACTTTCACCCGCTACACGGGCCTCGACCCCGAGCAGGGCGTGAACAACAACTCGCTCGGCGACGGGGTGCGGGCCGTGGGCATCGACTTCGGCAACTACCCTTCGGCCCGCACCTTCACGGTGGGCATCAATGCTGGTTTCTAACCTGTTTATAAACAGTAAATTACCTATGAAACTGCGTGCTTATTTGCTGGGCCTAGGGGTGCTGCTGCTGGCCGCCGGCTGCAAAGACTACCTCGAGCAGCCCGTGCTGGGGCAGTACACGGCCGGCCAGTTCTTCACCTCCGACGTGAACGCTAAGCTGGCCGTAAACGCCGCCTACGTGCCCCTCTCGTTCCGCGATGCGTCGTCGAACGTGCTGTGGGTGCTGGGCGACGTGGCTTCGGACGATGCCCTGAAGGGCAGCAACCCCGGCGACCAGGCCGACTTCGACAACATCCAGAGCTTCAACATCACGCCCATCAATGCGGCCGTGGAGGCCCAGTGGAAGCGCGACTACGACGGCGTGTTTCGCTGCAACGTGGTACTTGACGGGCTGCCCGCCACCAACACCGCCGTGAGCGCCACCGTGCTCAGCCAGGCGGTGGGGCAGGCCCAGTTTCTGCGGGCCTGGTACTACTTCCAGCTCACGACCATCTACGGCGATATTCCGCTGCACCTGGGTGTAGTGACGCCCGAGGAGCTGCAAAGCCCGGTAGTGCCGCAGGCGCAGATTTTTGCGCAGGTAGAAACCGATTGCCAGGCCGCCGCCCAGCTGCTGCCCGATAGCTGGACGGGCGCCGACGTGGGCCGCGCCACCAAGGGCGCGGCCTTGGCGCTGCTAGCTAAGACTTACCTCTACGAGAAAAAGTGGGCCCTAGCCGCCCAAACTGCCCAGCTGGTAACGGCCCAGGGTTACAAGCTGCTGCCGGTGTTTGCCGACAACTTCCGGGCAGCTACTAAAATCAACGCCGAGGCCATTTTCTCGGTGCTGCACACCAGCCTGCTCAGCCCCAGCCAGGGCAACAGCCTCAACCAGTGGTTTGCCCCGCGCCAGCAGAATGGCTACGGCTTTTACTACCCCACCAAAAGCCTGGTGGCCAACTACGAGCAAACCAGCGCCGGCGTGGTCGACCCGCGCCTCGACTACACCATTGCCCGCAAGGGCCAGTCCTACTTTGGGGTAGCCTACGACACCACCTGGTCGGCCACGGGCTACCTCTCCAAAAAGCACGTGCAGCCGCTGAGCGAGGTGCCAGCCTCGATTAAGGGCGATGGTAACCTCAACTTCCAGGCCATTCGCTACGCCGAGGTGCTGCTCATTCAGGCCGAGGCGCTGAACGAAAACGGCCAGGGCGCGGCCGCGCTGGTGCCCCTCAACCAAGTGCGCAAGCGGGCCCGCGAGAGCTACCTCTACGACACCTCGCTGCCCAAGGCCGGCACCGTGCCCACGGGCCTGCTGCCCGACCTCACCACCACCGACCAGAATACCCTGCGCGACGCCATTCGGCGCGAGCGGCGCTCGGAGCTGGCCACCGAGTTTCAGCGCTTCTTCGACCTCATTCGCTACGGGCAGGCCTACGCCACCCAGGCCCTGCGCGACAAGCCCAACTTCAACTACGCCCGCAACAAGTACTTCCCCATTCCGCAGAGCGAGCGCGACACCAACAAAAAGCTGGGTATCTAGGGCTTACTCGGCGGTATTCACCTCTTTTCTTTTTCCCCACCACTTTCTCTCTTCCTCATGAAAAAGACTAATTTTTACATGCTGCTGCTTTCGGCGCTGCTCGTGGGCCTGACGGCCGTGTTCTCGGCGTGCTCGAAAAAAGACGACTCGACCCCCCAGGTAGTAGTTGACAAGACTAAGCTCACGGCCGTTATCGACTCGGTGAACGCCCTCTACAACGGGGCCACCGAAGGGACCAAGCCTGGTGCCTATGCGGCCGGCTCGAAGGCCACCTTGAAAACCTCGATTGACCTGGCCACCACCACCAAAAACGACGCTGCCGCCACCCAGGCTTCCGTGAGTACGGCCGTAGCTAACCTGCGCCGGGCCGCCGCCGCCTTCCAAACTAGCCGCATTCAAGAAGTGTCGGTGGCCAACCTGATGGCCCAGTACAAGTTTAACGGCAATGCCAACGACGCCACCACCAACGGCAACAACGGCACCCTCAAAACCGGCCCTGCCGGCCCCGCCACGGCCCCCGGCGACGGCGGCCAGCTGCCGGTGCTAGCCGCCGACCGTTTCGGTAATGCTAACCAGGCGTATGAGTTCAGCAACGGCGCCTACATCGAAGTGCCCTATAAAGCGGCCCTCAACCCCCAGGCCATTACCATCAGCGCCTGGGTGTATCGCTTTGATAATAACGCCGATAACTACATCGTGTCGCTGAACCGCTGGAACAGCTATAAGTTTCAGCTGCAGGATTTTGGCAAGCCGTTCCTGACCGTGACCACCACCAAGGGCACCTCGGACCGCGACGACGACTCGGGCATCGTGGCCCTGAACACCTGGACGCAGGTGGCCTCGTCGTACGTGGATGGCACCATGAAATTCTACATCAATGGCAAGCTCATCAAAACCTACACCGACGTAACCGGCGCCATGTCGGCCGCTCCGCAAAACGTGAACATCGCTATCGGCCAGCAGCTGCCCAAGGACGTGTACAACAGCAAGCCCACCGGCGGCCAGGCAGCCGACTACTTCCAGTACTACAGCGCGGCGTACTACAAGGGCCGCCTCGATGACATCCGCATCTACAACCGGGCGCTGACCGATGCCGAGGTGGGCTCCATCTACACCATCGAAAGCACGCAATAGGCCCTAGGGCTACCTAGCGCCTCAAGGGGCCCGCCGCCCAGCAGGCCAGGTGGCGGGCTCTTTTTTTGATTAAACTCCCTTGCCCCATGACATACCTCATCCGCCACCGGGCCCTGGCCGCCGGCGCCACCCTGGCGCTAGCCGCGCTGCTGGGCTGCGCCAAAAAGACTGATTCGCAGGCGGCTGGCAGCGGCGCCACGCCCACTACCAGCTGGCCGCTCATCGATTTTACGAAGGAAGACGCCGTGAACCCCATCCTGGGCCCTAGCCCGGTGGGCGTGTTCCAAGACCCCATCCTGAACCAAACCATTCACTGGGAAGAGAAGGATGTGTTTAACCCCGCCGTGGTGGTGAAGGACGGCAAAATCTACCTGCTGTACCGGGCCGAAAACCTGGTGGCGGGCGCGGTAGGCAAGGCCTCGCGCATCGGCCTGGCCATGAGCACCGACGGTCTGCACTTCACGCGGCAGCCGGCCCCCGTATTTTACCCTGCTCCCGACGCGCAGCAGCAATACGAGTGGCCCGGCGGCACCGAAGACCCTAGGGTAGTGGAAGACGAAAACCACGTCTACTATATGACTTACACTGCCTACGACGGCAAGCTGGCCCGCCTGCTGGTAGCCAGCTCGCCCGACCTGGTGAAGTGGACCAAGCACGGCAGCGTATTTGCCAAGGCCTACAACGAGAAATACGTGAACAAGTGGAGCAAATCGGGCTCTATCGTGTCGCGCTACTTGGAGGACGGCCGCATTGTAGCCACCAAGATTAACGGCAAGTACTGGATGTATTGGGGCGACGCACAGATTTGGCTGGCTACTTCCGACGACCTTATCAACTGGACGCCGCTAGAAATGGCTGCTGGCGAAAAGCCGCCCGTGCCCCTGCGCGACCAGGCCCTGACCGTGCCCGACCTGAAGGTGGTGTTGCCCACCCGCGAGGGCAAGTTCGACAGCAACCTAGTGGAGTCGGGCCCGCCGGCCATGCTCACCGACCAGGGCATCCGGCTGATTTACAACAGCCGCAATGTGCCCGCCTACGGCGACAAAACCCTGCCTGAAGGCACCTACACGGCTGCCCAGGCGCTATTCGATAAGAACGACCCCACCAAGCTGCTGGAGCGCATGGATACCTACTTCATGCGCCCCGAGCGCTCCTACGAAACGACTGGCCAGGTAAACCAAGTGGTATTCTTGGAGGGCCTGGCCCGCTACAACAACAAGTGGTTCCTCTACTATGGCACCGCCGACTCGAAAATCGCCGTGGCCACCCGCCCGGTTACGCCCTAGGGCGGAGCAATCACTACGCTTAGCCCTAGGGTACTACTGGCGCTGGAAGAACATGAGGTGCTGTTGGGGCAGCTTTTCATCCAGCTGCACCAGCTTGAGCCCCACGGCCGCCATTTCCTTTTTAGCCTGCGCCACGGTCATCTTGTGAATGGCCTTGATGGGCACGTTGGGGTCTTCGGCACGGTACTCTACCAGGGCCAGGCGGCCGCGGCCGGGGCGCAGGGCGTGGGCAATGGCGCGGCCCATCTCGCGCGGATGGTCAAACTCATGGTAGGCGTCCACTATCAGCACCAGGTCGAGGCCGTTGGCGGGCAGGTGCGGGTTGGTGGTAGTGCCGAGGGTGGGCCGCACGTTGGCTAGGCCGTTCTTGAGTTGGCGCTGCTGCAGCTCGGTTATCATTTCGGGCTGAATATCGACCGCCAGCACCTCACCGCGCGGCACTAGTCGCGCCATTCGAAAGGAGAAGTAGCCGGTGCCAGCCCCAATATCGGCTACCTTATCAGTAGGTTTCAGGGCTAGCTCTTTCAGCAGTAAGTCGGTGCCCTCGTCCTGGGGGCGGTCGTCGCGCTCCAGCCAGTCGGCGCCCTCGTGGCCCATCACGTGGGCAATTTGGCGCCCCTCGTAGTAGAGGCCAATGCCGTTGGGGTCGCGCGGGGCGCGGCGCTCGTAGCCCGCCGAGTCGGGCGGGCGGGCCGTGAGGGGGCTGGCCCGAAACGCGGTAGTACTAGCGGCGGCACTCGATTCGAGCGGCAGCTGGGTGCAGGCCCCCGCTACCACTAGGGCCCCTAGCCCGGCCCACACTGCAATGGCATAATTCATAGAGTAGCAAGAAGGAGAAGCAACTCAAGCACTGAGCCACAACAGGGAATAAACATAAAGTGCGGCCCGCGCGTTCGGACGACTTATATGCTCTTAGTCAGTAATATTACCCAACTATTTGACCTTCACCAGCAAAATTACCGAGCTTTTTTTGGCCGCTTTCACGCTAAGCAACGTAGAGAGGCCGTTTTTCTTTCACACCTTTAGCACACGCTTTATTCTTTCACCTTATGCACCATTCCTTTTCTCTGCTTCGCCGCGCGGCCCTCGCCCTAGCCGGAACCCTGGCCCTAGGCGCCTGCAACCGCGCCGAATATGCTATGCTGCCCCGCTCGGCTTCTTACCTAGGCTCGGCACCCGTTGCGCCGGCTCCGCGCCCGGCGGCCCCGGTTGCTGCCCATCCTCAAGCGGCCGTCCCCGCCGCCGTTGCGCCTGCTCCTGCGGCCATCGCCAAGGCTTCAGTAACTCGGGCAGCCACAGTGGCCGCGCCGGTAGCTTCTGCCCCGGTGGCCCCTGTTGCGGCTGCGCCCCTAGCCCCCGAGGTAGCCGTAGCTACCGTAGTTCCGGCCGCCGCGCCTGCCAAGCTAAACTTGGTGCAGCGCCTGGCCCTGAAGAAAGTCAGCAAGCAGTTGAACAAGCTGGCGGCCCAGTCGCCCCAGTTGAAGCAGCGTGATGCCGCCGCTGGCACGGCCCGCGTCAGCGGCAACCTACGCTCGGCCATTATCTTCGGCATTATAGGCTTGCTGCTGACGTTTCTGGGCGGCATTGCCGGCATTTTCTATGTGTTGGGCGTCATCTTCATCATTATCGGTCTGATATTCCTGCTCCTTTGGGTGCTCGACGAGGCCTAGGCCTCCCGGCCACCAAAAAGCCCCGGCTGCCTGGTGCAGTCGGGGCTTTTTGGTGGCCGGGCCCTAGGTCCCTCTTTGCTTACATCGGGTCTACATCGGCCACTAGGCGTGCTTGCTTGAAGTCTTTTTGGTCGCGCACCACGTCTATGGCGGTTAGTATATCAACCTTGGCTTGCTTGAGCACGGTGTGCTCGCGCGGAAGTTTGATGAGGATTTCCTGCAAGAAAAAATTGCGGATGCGGAAGATATAAGGCGGCTCGGGCCCTAGCACTGGCGCGCGCCCCAGGCGCTCTACCAGCTCCTGGGTTAGCCGAATGGCGGCGTGCTGGGCCAGCTCCTGGTCCATGTGCTTCACCGTCAGGCGTATCATGCGCGTGAAGGGCGGGTACTCGTGCTCGCGCCGCTGGGCTATCTCGTACTCGTAAAACTCCAGGTAATCATTGCGAATAACCTTGTCGAATATTACCTGGGTGGTATCGGCCGTTTGAATCAGCACTTTACCTTTTTTGCCCTTGCGCCCGGCCCGGCCGCTTACCTGCACAAACATCTGGTAGGCGCGCTCGTGGGCCCGGTAGTCGGGGTAGTGAATGATGGCGTCGGCATTGACGATGCCCACCAGACTGACGTTCTCAAAATCAAGCCCTTTGGTCACCATCTGGGTGCCCACCAGCACGTTGGTTTTCTGCTGCTCAAAGTCGCCGATTATCTGCTGGTAGGCGTTTTTGGCGCGCGTCGTGTCCAGGTCCATGCGCTGCACGTTGGCCTGGGGCAGCATTATTTTGAGGTCGTCTTCCAGCTTTTCGGTGCCGAAGCCCTGCGTGCGCAGCGCCCGCGAGCCGCAGGCCGGGCACTGGGTGGGCATGCCCTCGTGGTAGCCGCAGTAGTGGCAGCGCAGCTCGTGGGCGTGCTTGTGGTAGCTCAAACTCACGGCGCAGCTCTGGCACTTCGGAATGTAGCCGCAGTCCTGGCAAGCCACCACCGGCGCGTAGCCCCGCCGGTTCTGAAACAGAATGACTTGCTCCTGCTGCGCAATCCGGCTTTCCATCGCGGCCAGCAAATCGGCCGAGAAGTGATTGTGCATCTTCTTAGCCTCGCGCAGCTTGCGGGTGTCCACCAGCTCAATATCAGGCATCCCCGCTTCACCAAAGCGCTTGCTCAGCGTCACGAGGCCGTAGCGGCCCTGGCGAGCCATGTAATAGGTTTCGACGGCCGGCGTAGCCGAGCCTAGCAATACCTTGGCGCCCTGAAAGTTGCCTATCATCAGGGCTACCTCGCGGGCGTTGTAGCGCGGGGCGGGGTCGTACTGCTTGTAGCTGCTCTCGTGTTCCTCATCCACGATGAGAAGCGCGAGGTTATCAAACGGCAGAAATACCGCCGAGCGCACGCCCACTACCACCTGGAAGCGCCCCGAGAGCACGCCGTTCCAGATTTCGGCCCGCTCATTGTCCGAAAATTTGGAATGGTATACCCCTAGGCGCGTACCGAACACGCGCAGCAGCCGAGTCACAATCTGGGCCGTAAGGGCAATTTCGGGCAGCAAATACAGCACCTGCCCGCCGCCATCCAAGGCTTTACGAATCAGGTCGATGTAAATCTCCGTTTTGCCCGAGCCCGTGACGCCGTGCAGCAGCACGATTTCCTTGCGCGTAAATAAGTCCATTACCTCGTCGCGCGCCGTCGTCTGGGCCTCGTTGAGTTGAAACTGGAGCTGCGCCACCGGGTTCTCATCCAGCGGAAAGCGCGACACAATCTGGTCGAACTGCTCCAGTACGCCGTTCTTTATTAGCGTATTTACGGCCGAGGGCGAGAGGTGGGGTGAGCTGGTAAGCGCCGCTTTTTCGAGCCCGGCCTGGTTGAGGTGCTCGTCGCGGTGCACCGGCACGCGCTGCAAGTACTTCAGCAACACGTCAATCTGCTTGGCCTTGCTGGCAAACTCGGTGAAGAGCTGCTCCACGGCCGCCTCGCTCACATAGCGATGGGCTAGGCGCACTTTTTTCACCACCTTGGGCGTGTACTTATCGGCCAGCTGCTCAAACAGAAAGATGATGTCTTTCTGCATCAAGGACTTGATAACCTTATGAAAGGAAGCGACCCCTAGCAAGTCGCCCACCTCAGTAAAAGTCAGCGCCTTGCCGTCCTCGCCGCTCAGCGCGTCCACAATGCGCTGCTCCTGGCCGTCGAGCGGATAGGGCGAACCCTCGGCCGCGTAGGCCGGGTGCAGCTGAATGCGCGACTCGGACGAGAGCTTGAGCGCGGCCGGCAGGGCCGCGTTTATCACCTCGCCTAGCGTGCAGAGGTAGTACTCGGCCATCCAGCGAAACAGCTTGAGCTGGGGCTGCGTCACCACCGGCGCATCGTCGATAAACTCTAGGATGTACTTGGCTTGGTACTCCTTGGGCGGCGTTTCGTGCACGGCGGCCACAATGCAGCTCAGCGTGCGCTTGGGCCCAAACTGCACGATTACCCGCCCGCCTACTACTACGCTGTCATTCAGCTCATAAGGCACCCGGTAGGTATAGAGCTTGGGCAGGGGCAGGGGCAAAATCACGTCCACGAACAGCGTCACGCGGTCGGGCGCGGGCGTCGGGGCGGGGGCAGGCGAAGCAAATTCGAACGTAAGCGACACAGGATACTTTGGCGGCAGGCGAATAGTAAAGATAACCCTTGAGCTACAGCAAAGCACCTCCCGAAGTTCGCCAACCAGCAGCTTGGACTTTGTAGTCCGAGCGCGAGTGCAGCGGGCAGCTTGCCCTAGGGTCACCCGGCGCCGGGTGCTTGCTACGCTCGCGCTCAGGCTACAAAGCTCAAGCTACTAGCTCACTACTCCGGCCCCTCAGCTAGCGCTAGCTGCGCTAGCGCCTCGGGCACCGAGGGCACCGGCAGCTGGCAGGCGCGGTTGCGGCACACGTAGATGGTGGTCTGGCCAGTTTCGCCGCGGTTTTGCAGCAGCGGCATTGCGCCGGCCCTAGGGCCGCCGGCCAGCACGTCGGTAGGCAAAAACTGCCGACTTAAGCGGGCTCGAAACTGCTCGAACTCCTCGCCCACAATGGCTACCTCGGCGCCCGGCCGCAGCAGGGCCGCGTAAAGGCTGGCCCAGTTGGTGAGGTGCTGCGGCTCTTGCACCACTAAGGCCTGCACCTGCTGCAGCATGGTAGCGGCTAGCTGCTGGTGGGCATCGTTTTCGAGCAGCCGGCCCAGGCGCAGCAAGTTATGGGCCATCACCGAGTTCGAGCCAGGTATCACGTTGTCAAACAGCTCCTTTTTGCGGGCGATGAGCGGCTCGGCACTGGCATCGGTGTAAAAGAACTGTTGCTCGGTGGGGTCGAAGAAGTTGCCCAGCACGTAGCTCATCAGCGTTTCGGCCTCGCGCAGCCAGCTTTCCACGAAGGTGGCTTCGTACAGCGCCAGGTAGGCCTCAATTAATAGGGCATAGTCTTCGAGAAAGCCGCTGATGGTAGCGCGCCCGTTTTTCCAGGTGCGCAGCAGGCGCGGCCCCTGGCGCAGGTTGGCTTGCAAAAACTCGGCATTGCGCAGTGCTAGTTGTAAAAACTCGGCATCGCCAAAGGCGCGGTAGGCTGCCACCAGGCCGCTCAGCATCAGCGCGTTCCAGCCGGTCAGTACTTTGTCGTCGAGGCCGGGGCGCACACGGTAGGCGCGGGCGGCCAGCAGCTTTTTCTGCCAGCCCTGCACCAGCTCGGCCAACACCTCGGGCGTGAGATTTTGCTGCTGGGCAAAGTCGAAATTGGGCAGCGTGCGGTGCAGAATATTGCGGCCGTGCTCCCAGTTGCCCACGCCGGTGCAGTTGTAGTAGGCGGCGGCTAGGGGTGCCTCGGGGCCTAGGGCCTGCTGCAGCTCCTCGCGGGTCCAGACGTAGAACTTGCCTTCTTCGCCCTCGCTGTCGGCGTCGAGCGACGAGTAGAAGCCGCCCACGGGGTTGGTCAGTTCGCGCCGCACCCAAGCCACCGTTTGGTACACCACCTCGCGATAAAGCGGTTCCTGCGTCACTTGGTAAGCCTCGCTATAGAGGCTCAGCAGCTGGCCGTTGTCATAGAGCATCTTCTCGAAGTGCGGCACCAGCCACTCGCCGTCTACCGAGTAGCGGGCCCAGCCGCCTCCCACCTGGTCGTAAATGCCGCCCCAGGCCATTTCGCGCAGCGTAAGGTTCGCTTGCCGCAGCACCGCCTCGCTGCCCGTAATGTGGTAGGTACGCAGTAAAAACCGCCAAATGCTGGGCATCGGAAACTTAGGCGCGCGGTTGGTGCCGCCCCGCTCGCGGTCGAAGCGCTGGCTCAAGTTGTACGCCAGCAGTTTGAAGTCCTCGTCATTTACCGTGCCCCCTAGGGTGCCGGCCGCGCCGTATTTCGCCAACTCGCTCGTTTGTAACACCTGCACGAAGCGCTCGGCCGAGCCCTCCAGCTCGGCGCGGTGCTCGCCGGCGTAGGCCTGAGCCACGTTTTCGAGCAGCTGCACCCAGTGGCCGGGCCCAAAATAAGTGCCGCCGTAGAAGGGCTTGGCCGCGGGCGTTAGCAGCACGTTAAGCGGCCAGCCACCCTGAATGCCCATAGCCTGCACGGCTTCCATGTACACCTGGTCCACGTCGGGCCGCTCCTCACGGTCTACCTTGATGCACACGAAGTATTCGTTCATTACGCGCGCCACCTGCTCATTCTCAAATGATTCGCGCTCCATCACGTGGCACCAGTGGCAGGCCGCGTAGCCGATGCTCACGATGATGAGCTTTTGCTCGGCCTGGGCCCGCGCTAGGGCGGCTGGCCCCCAGGGGTACCAGTCCACCGGGTTGTGGGCATGCTGCAGCAGGTAGGGACTAGTTTCGTCGGCCAGGCGATTGGCGGGCCGGTCGGGGTGGTTGAAAGCTGACATGCGGAACTGTGGCGTGGAAAAGATTGGGCCAGCAATAGCGGCGGCCCTAGGGGTACTTAAACAGAAAACCCGGCTAACGAAGCCGGGTTTTCTGTTTAAGTTAGCCAGCGGAATTTTCCGAGGCGGGCGGGTTTTTTTTGCTCGGTGGCCGGCCGCGGCGGGGGGCAGCGCTAGCCGCTTTGGGCTTGGCGGTGCGCTTGGCCCTAGGGGGCGTTTCGGTCGCTTCGGTCGCCGGGTTAGCGCTGGGGGCAGAGGCAGCTGGCGAAGTTTCCATGGCCGCTGGTGCGGCTTTGGGCCGGCCTCGCCGGGGCTTGGCAGTCGCAGCCGGCAGCAGCTCAGTGGCTGTAGTGGCCAGCACAGCCGGGTTTTCTATCAGTTCGGCCACGGCAGGTCGCTCTAGCAAGGCCTCCGGCAAAATAGGCGTCGAAATAATGGGCGCCTGAACAGGCGCATCTAGGCTTTCAGAACTAACAGTCTCTGACGTAACCAGACCCTTGTCACTCGCCACGCGGCTCGTCCCCGCGTTGCGAAATAGGCTCGCACGTTTGGGCCGCTTCACCTGGCTCGATTTAGTAATGACCTTTGACTTCTTGGGTGTGGGCCCGGTACCGCGTTTGCGCGCCGGTGTGGCTCCCACAGTTTCGGTTTCGGCGGCATCAGTCGCTGGCTCGGGCAGCGGCGCTAACCCGAGTGGGTCCGGCGCGCCTGGCGTAGTAGTCGAAGCTAGCTCGGCATTAGTTTCGGCGGCTAGCAGATTGTCGGCTATTACGGCGGCCAGCAGCGACAATTCCTCGGCTGGGCCAGCATCAATCGTGCCCGTAGCCTCGTCTATCGGCAGGTTCTCAGCAGTGTCAAGCAGCTGCTCGGCAGCTAGGCGCGCGGCATTCTTGCGGGCCGTGCGCTTGGCGCCACCGCGCGAGCGGCGCTTCTTTTTCTTGGCCGGAGAGGCACCGGTATCGTCGGGCTCGGCTAGGTCAGCTTCCTCCAACAGCTCAGTATCTTCCGTTGGATTTTCCTCCAGCAGTTCATCGCCGATAAATACTTCCTCGGCTAGCTCGTCAGGCATTTCTGCCGGGTAGTCAGTGGCAGGCACTGCCTCGGCCGGCGCAGCCGCTGGCTGCTCAGCGCGGCGGTCGCGCCCGCGGCCCCGGCGGTTGCGGCCGCGGCTTTCGCGCTGGTCTTCAGCCGGTGGGCTGAGACTAGGAACAAGAAGCAGCGCAGTTTCCTGGCCGCCAATATCTATGCGCTCCTCGCCGTCGTCTTCGGGCAGCGGTTCGGACTGGCGTACGGGGCGCGGCGGCGGTAGGGTAGCCAACTGGCGCTGCACGTCGCGCAGTTCCTGGCGCACCTCCACACCTTGGCTCACTAGGCGCTCGAGGCGCTCGGCAGTTTGGTCGAGGAAGGTGCGGTGCTCGGGAGCCCCTAGGTGCAGCGGCCGATGCGTGAGTGACTGCCGCACGGCAGCCCATTCCTTGCGGAAGCGCCCAAAATCGGCGTCGAAGTAAGCGCGCGCAAAGCGGTCCCAGATGTATTCTTCAGCCGCTTCCGAAGGGTGCAGCATGTCGCTGGCGTAGAAGCGGTAGTCGCGTAGGTCGTCGTTCAGCAGCTCATAGGCCGGGAAGTAGCTAACGCCTGGTAGCAGCTCGCTTAGGTAGTGGCAGGCCACGCGCAGCACCGACTTGCTCACGGCGTTCAGCGGCAGCGTATCCTTAAGGTGACGCACGGGGCTCACTGTCAAGGCAATGCATATATTGGGCTTGATGCGACGCAGCAGCGCGTGCACTTCGGCCAAACTGTTCACAATCTCGTCGGCCGTTAGTAGCTCCTTCACAAACAGCTGGGCAGGCAGCTTGTGCAGGTTGCTCACTAGCTCGTCGGTTTCGCGCAGGCGGTAGGCCCAGGCGGTGCCCAGCGTCAGCACCACTAGGTCGGTTTGGCGCAGGAAGTCGCCCACGCGCTGCACCTGCTGCTGAATGGTTTGCAGCAACTCAACCGGCGAGTCGGCCCCTAGGGTGCCGTGGAAGTCAAAGCTCTGCCAGCGGCCTCGCGCTTCCACTACGTGCTGCTGCCAGTCCTGCGCTTCGCCCGCCGCGGCGCGCAGCAGCTTAGCCAGCGCCAGCGGCTGAAACACCGTGCCGAACGGGTTTATTAGGGCAGCTATCTTATTTAGCCGTAGCCGCTCGCCCATGCTATCGGCAAAGCATGAGCCCACCGTCAGCACCCGCGCCGAGCGGGGCAATTGCCGCTCCTGCGGCGCAATCGTCAATTCAGTCCGAAACATTCCTGACAAAGGTAATCCTTGATGTAGCTGTTAACCGGAAGCGGCCCCCTAGGCCTACTAGTATTCTACCGCTGGCGTGAATAGAAGTAAAGCCCCAACAGACGGCTTATCGGTTGATAAGGCCATCCATTGAGGCTTTGATAATGGTAAGGTAGCCTAGCCGCTGGTAGCTAAGGGCTACCGGCTTAAAAGCTAAGCGGCTACTACGCGGAAATTTACCGTGTGTTTTACTTCCTTATGCAGGCTGGCGGTAGCCGTGTAGTCGCCAGCGGCGGTGGGCTCCTGGTCGAAGCTCAAGCGCTTGCGGTCTACGTCGATACCCTTGTTTTTCAGCGCCTCAGCGAGTTGCAGGGTCGTTACGCGGCCAAAGATTTTGCCTGTCTCGCCCACCTTCGCGGGCAATTCAAACACTTGAGCGCCAATTTGGTCGGCCACAGCTTGAGCATCGGCTTTCACCTTCTCAGCCTTATGCGAAGCTTGGCGCACGTTCTCGGCTACGATTTTCTTAGCCGATTTATCAGCTATAATGGCTAGGCCCTGCGGCAACAGGTAGTTGCGGCCGTAGCCCGGCTTTACCGTTACGAGGTCGTTCTTGTAGCCTAGCCCCTTAACGTCGTCTTTCAGGATAATTTCCATGGTCTTGGAGAACTATTGGGTTATGAAGTACGAATAAACAATTGGCCAAAAACCAATCAGTTCATACCTCATAATTCCTCATTCATGATTTATTTAAGGGCGTCGGCTACGTAGGGCATCAGGGACAGGTGACGGGCTTTCGCCACGGCCTGGGCCACTTTGCGCTGAAACTTGAGGCTGGTGCCGGTGATGCGGCGGGGCAGCAGGCGGCCTTGCTCGTTCACAAACTTCAGCAGGAAATTCGGGTCCTTGTAGTCAACGTACTTAATGCCGTTTTTCTTGAAGCGGCAGTACTTGTTGCGCGTGTCAACGGGCTTAGCGCCGTTGTTGCGGTCGTTCTGGTTGTTGCGGTTGTTAGGGGTTGCCATTGTCGTTGCTTACTTAAAAATTATTGGGCTACGGCTTCGGTTTCCTTGGCAGCGCGCTGCTGGTTCATCTCGCCGTTGCGGCGGCGCTCGTTGTACGTCACCGCGTGCTTATCAAGCACCGTGGTGAGGAAGCGGATAACGCGCTCGTCGCGGCGGAAAGCCAGCTCGAGGGCGTCTACTACGTTGGCTTCGCCGCTGTGCGAGTACGTCAGCGTGAAGTAGTAGCCCGTGCTCTTCTTCTGAATCGCATAGGCAAGCTTGCGCAGGCCCCAGGCTTCAGTGGCAATAATATCGGCGCTATTTTCCTTAAGCACCTGCGAGAACTTCTCGACCGTCTCTTGCACCTGGCCCTCGTTGAGCACGGGGGTGAGGATGAAGACCGTCTCGTAATTTCTTACGTCCATGACGGAGGTTGAATTTATGAGTGAAAAAAATTAATTGGGGTGCAAAGGTACTGACTTTCCGGTACATTGCCAACTTGCTAACGGTACTTCTTTCAACCTGTCTCTTTACTGACCAACTGGCCCTAGCCCCGGATAACAGTCTGAGCACGCAGCTACTGGTACGGTTGCTGAATGCTTAGGCTTCAGCAACGCGAGTCTGATAATGTTGATAGGAAAACCTTAAGATACTTCTATCAACTTTTTTACTGGAGCAACTTAGCTTTCCTGAAGTAGGTAGCTTAGTAAGTAGGAACCTGAAAAACGAAACTGACAGGCTCAGATTAAGCCCATAGCCAATACCTTAGTAGATATAAGCCTACAAGGCGGCTCTTAAAACTAATAAGATTTAGCTATTTATTCTATTTCTAAATAAGCTGGTAGGCCTTGCAAAGGCCCTTTCTGCCTTTGCCACCCACGATTCCTAGCCTACATTTGCACCCCGGACGGGGTACTCTTGCACGCCATTTTACCTGTTCGTTTGGACAATGAATAGCTTTCTATCTCGCCCTACTGCTTGGGTACTAGCTGTATTTCTAGCGTTGGCCGGCTCGGCTGCCGCCCAAACAGCTAACGTTAACAAAAACCCGGTAACCCCCGGTGCCACTGCTGGCGCTACCCCAGCTACTGCAGCTGCCCCCGGCAATGCTGCCAGTGGTGGCAATGCGGCAGAAATTGCCGCTGGCGATGCCCTCTTCAAAAGCAATTGCGCTCAGTGCCACGCAGTAAACGAAAAGGTAGTGGGCCCAGCACTAGGTGGCATTACCAAGCGCCGGAGTATCTCCTGGATTATTCCGTGGGTTCATAACTCGTCCAAGGTCATCGCCAGTGGTGACGATTACGCCGTGAAGCTTTACAACGACAACGGCAAGCAGCAAATGCCCGCTTTCCCGCAGCTGTCGGACAAGGATATTACGAGCATCGTCGCCTGGATTACATCGCAGGAGGGTGGAGCGGGTCAGGTAGCAAATGCCGGCCCGACCACCCAAAATGCTGGCGCTGCCGATGGCCAAACGGCTAGCGGCGATACAGCGGCGGCTGGCGGCTATACCGATATCTTACTAATCGTATTGGTAGTGGTGCTGATTGTGCTGGTGGTAACGCTGGCCATCATCGCCAACCTTATGAAGGATGTATTGCAGGGCCGCAAGGACTTGGATGGTCGCGATGTGGAAACGCTGAGCCAGCGCTTCGATTGGTCGGGACTATACCGCTCGCCGGTACTACGTGGTATCGTAGGGGTAGTTTTTGCCTTAGTACTGCTCTACGAAGGTGTGCAAAGCGTAATGGCTGTGGGCCTGACTCAGGGCTACCAGCCCACGCAGCCGATTGCCTTCTCGCATAAGCTTCACGCTGGCGAGAACAATATCAATTGCGCCTACTGTCACACCTCGGTATATAAAGGCAAGTCGGCCAACATCCCTTCGGCTAATATCTGCATGAACTGTCACTCGCAGATTAAAACAGAGTCGCCAGAGATTAAAAAGATTTACCGTGCTATCGAGCGTAAGCAGCCTATTCAGTGGGTGCGGGTGCACAACCTACCCGATTTGGCTTACTTTAACCACTCGCAGCACACAGTAGTAGGTAACATTCAGTGTCAGACCTGTCACGGCCCTATTCAGAATATGGAAGTGGTGTATCAGTACTCGGCCCTCACCATGGGTTGGTGCATCAACTGCCACCGTGAAACGCCGCTCAATACCAAAGGCAACGCTTACTATGATGCCCTAGTAAAGCTGCACGATAAGTCGAACAGCGCCGTGCCATTCACCGTGTCATCGAACGGGGGTACCGAGTGCTCCAAGTGCCACTACTAAGCTATCGGCTAAGTCCAGGATTTTTTCAATAACGCATTTCTAAGCAAGACCCGAGCCACGCCGGAAAGAGCGCCTAGCGCTACTCTGGCCCCGCGCCGTAAGTCGCATTTTCGATAAAATGAAGTACTGGAAGGGAATTGAAGAGCTAGAGAATTCGCCGGAATTCGTTAAGAATGCTTTCGCCGAGTTTCCCGACTTTTTGCCGGTTAAGGAAGGTCGTGCCGGTTCGGCTGATGAATCAGCCGCTCCCCGTCGCGATTTTTTAAAACTAATGGGCTTTGGGGTAGCTGCTGCTACGCTAGCTGCCTGCGAAACTCCTGTGCACAAGGCTATTCCCTACCTGAATAAGCCGCAGGAAGTAGACCCCACTATCTCTAACTTTTACGCTTCTACCTACTTTAACGGTTCAGATTACAACGCGGTACTAGTAAAGACCCGTGATGGCCGACCGATTAAGTTAGAAGGCAACCCCGAGTCGCCCATCACGCGCGGCGCCCTATCGGCCCGTGCTCAAGCGGCTGTGCTTAACCTCTACGATGGGGCGCGCCTGCAGCATTTTGCTATTAAGGGCAAAGAAGCCAAAGCAGATAATATAGACCGCGCCGTGCGTAATGGCTTAGCCAGCGCCCAAGGCCGTATTGTTGTACTGTCGCCCACCATTATCAGTCCCAGTACGAAGCGTGCCATTGCAGCTCTAACTAGTCGCTATGCGCGCGTCGAGCACGTGATGTATGACGTAAATTCTGCTTCAGGCTTGCTGCAAGCCAACGGCGGTGTGTTACCGGCTTACGACTTTAGTCGGGCCAACGTGATAGTAAGCCTAGGAGCTGATTTCTTGGGTACCTGGATTTCGCCCGTTGAATACGCACGGCAGTACGCTACCACCCGTAAGATAAACACGGGGAAGCGCACCATGTCGAAGCACTACCAGTTTGAAACTAACCTGTCGATGACGGGGGCTAATGCTGATGTACGTGTGCCAGTGCGGCCTTCGCAGATTGGCTTGGTGGCCCTAGCCCTGTACAATGCCGTTGCTAGCGGTGGTGCAGGGGGTAGCCTACCAGTTGAAGTGCAGCAGCAAGTAGCGCAAGTAGCCAAAGACTTGCAGGCCAACCGAGGCGCTTCGCTAGTAGTAACTGGCTCGAACGACCCATCGGTGCAGGCGGTAGTAGCTGGCATTAACCAGGCACTTGGTAACGTAGGTTCAACCATCGACCTGACGAATCCGGCTTACGTGCGCCAAGGCGACGATGCTCGGATGAATCAATTCGTTGATGACTTGAAAGGTGGAGGAGTGGGTGCGGTCATTCTCTACCATGCCAATCCGGTGTATAACCACCCCCGCGGCAAGGAGATTGAAGCCGCACTGCCTAAGGTGAGCTTGACGGTATCACTTAACGACCGTCTTGATGAAACTGGCTCCCTCTGTCAGTACCAGGCTCCTGACCACCATTGGCTAGAATCTTGGAATGACTACGAGCCTAAGCAGGGTAACCTGAGCTTGGCGCAGCCGGCTATTATGCCGCTGTTCAAAACGCGGCAAGCGCAAGAAAGTATGTTGCGTTGGGCTGGCTCTAACGAAACGTATTATAACTTCCTGCGCGCTGGTTGGCAGCAAATCCTAGGGGGTGGCGCAGGATTCCAGGCTGCTTGGGATAAGGCTGTGCATGATGGAGTGGCAATTGGGACGGCCTTGCCGAAACCGACTTTCTCGGGCCGCGCAATGAGTGCTACCGAAGCTGCTGGCAACCTGAGCAGTGCAGCTAAGCAAAGCATTGAAGTAGCCTTATATGAGAAGGTAGGTATTGGCGACGGTGGGGTAGAGGGTAATAATCCCTTTCTGCACGAACTTCCTGACCCCATTACCAAGGCTACTTGGGGCAACTACGTTTCCATTCCGCGCAAGATGGCAGTGGACAATAAGTGGGAGCAAGGCGATGTAATTAAAGTGACGGCTGCGGGTGGACAGTCTATTGAAGTACCAGTGCTGGTGCAGCCTGGCCAAGCTGATGGTACGGTTGGTATTGCTCTAGGGTACGGCCGTACGAAAACGGGCAAGGTAGGTGACAACCTAGGGGCTAATGCTTTCCCCTTAGCCATGTTCACCAACGGCGCAGTGCAGTACATGAACACTGTGACGCTGGAAAAGACGGGTGCCACCAATCCCATTGCCCAAACTCAAACGCACCAGACGTTGATGGACCGCCGCGAGGTGGTGCAAGTAAATACGCTGGAGAAGTACCGCGAAAACCCTAAGGAAGTAACTGAGTACGAGAAAGTGTATACCCCAGAGGGCCTGGAAAAGCCCAATAAGGTATCGCTATGGCAAGACTACCAGTACAACGACCACCATTGGGGTATGGCCATCGACCTGAACTCATGCATCGGCTGCGGCTCGTGCGTGATTGGCTGTCAGGCCGAAAACAACGTAGCCGTAGTAGGTAAGCAGCAGGTAATTAATCGCCGTGAGATGCACTGGATTCGCATTGACCGCTACTACAGCTCTGATACTCACGAGGATAGTTTTGATAAGGAGGGTAAGATTACCACTTACCGCAAGATGGAAGACCCGGCAGTTAATCCGCAGGTAGTTTTCCAGCCGATGATGTGCCAACATTGCAACCACGCGCCTTGTGAAACTGTGTGCCCGGTGCTAGCTACTACTCATAGCTCGGAAGGTCTGAACCAGATGACCTACAACCGCTGCATCGGTACGCGCTACTGCGCCAATAACTGCCCGTACAAAGTGCGCCGCTTTAATTGGTTCTCGTACTATTCGAACGAGAAGTTTGAGGATGTGAATGGTCACATGTTTACCGACCTTGGCCGCATGGTGCTGAACCCGGATGTGACGGTGCGAGCCCGTGGGGTAATGGAAAAATGCTCATTCTGCGTGCAGCGCATTCAGTTGGGCAAGTTAGAAGCTAAGAAGCAGAAGCGTCGTCCAAAAGATGGTGAAATCGTAACTGCTTGTGCGCAGTCGTGCCCTACCGAGGCTATCCTGTTTGGTGATATGCGCGACCCTAGTAGCCGTATCAGCCAGTTGCTGCGCCGTGAAGATGGAGAACGGGCTTTCCACGCGCTTGATTCAATTAACGTGCAGCCCAACGTGACGTATCTAACTAAGATTCGTAATTCAAACTCCACTATGTTTGGCCCAGAGGAAGGTGAAGAAACGGAAGAAAAACAGCCTGCTGCCAACCAACCCGCATAGACTACTAACTCTTTAAGCCCCATATCCTTATGCAGCATGTTTCAGCTGTACGCGAGCCGCTCGTTACCGGGGGTAAAACGTACCACGACGTTACGCAAGACGTATGCCGGCAGGTAGAAGCCGCCCCCAACATTCGTTGGATGGCAGCTTTCTCCGTAGCGCTGTTTTTCCTAGGCATATTCTTCTATTCTGTATACCGCACCGTGTGGTTTGGTATTGGCGAGTGGGGTTTGAATAAGACCGTTGGTTGGGCTTGGGATATCACCAACTTCGTGTGGTGGGTAGGTATCGGCCACGCTGGTACTCTTATCTCAGCAGTATTGCTGCTCTTTCGTCAGAAGTGGCGGAGTAGCATTAACCGCGCCGCTGAGGCCATGACGATTTTCGCAGTAATATGCGCTGGTCAGTTTCCGATTTTGCACATGGGTCGCCCGTGGCTTGGTTGGTGGGTGCTACCCCTCCAAAATACGCTTGGTTCGCTCTGGGCGAACTTCAACTCACCGTTGCTGTGGGACGTGTTTGCTATCTCGACTTACTTCTCGGTATCACTGGTATTTTGGTACACAGGTCTGATTCCTGACTTTGCTACTATTCGCGACCGGGCTAAGGGTAAGATTGCTAAGTTTAGTTATTCACTGCTCAGCTTTAACTGGCGTGGTTCAGCTAAGCATTGGTCGCGCTATGAAACGGTATCGCTGATTCTAGCTGGCGTTTCGACGCCCCTGGTGCTATCGGTGCACACCATTGTATCGATGGACTTTGCTACCTCGGTGGTACCAGGCTGGCACACTACCATCTTCCCGCCCTACTTTGTAGCTGGTGCCATCTTTTCGGGCTTCGCTATGGTACTGACGTTGATGCTCATTACTCGCGTAGTATTTAAGCTCGAAGATTACATCACTCTAGAACACATTGCGCTCATGAATAAAATCATGATGGTAACCGGCTCTATTGTGGGGGTAGCTTATATTACTGAATTCTTTATTGCGTGGTATTCGCAGGTAGAGTACGAGCAGTATTGCTTTCTGAACCGCGCTACTGGACCATATTGGTGGGCTTATCTGAGTATGATGTCGTGCAATGTGCTCTCACCTCAGATGGTGTGGTTCCGTCGTATTCGCTATAGCATCACCATGACCTTTATCCTCTCGATAATTGTGAATATTGGTATGTGGTTCGAGCGCTTCGTAATCATTGTATCGTCGTTGCACCGCGACTACTTGCCTTCATCGTGGGCTATGTTCTCGCCTACCATTATCGACGTAGGTATGTATGTTGGCTCAATTGGCTTGTTTTTCACGCTCTTTTTGCTCTTCGCCAAGTTTTTCCCCGTAATCAACATGGCTGAAGTGAAAACCATCCTGAAATACGGTGTAAATAACGGCCCAACTTACGGCGGTCCAAACAATGGTGGTCAACCCATTACGCGTACGGCTGCCCCGGCTCCTTACTCCACTCCTGGTGTTCCGGCTTCGGCACCCGTAAATTACGATAAGCATGAATAGCCCCGCCGTTACATCCGCTGGCCCGGTAGTACAGGATACGCACCACGATTCTATCAGCCGCACTAAGCGCTTTGCCGTAGGCATCTTTGAAGATGAGGATGTGTTGCTTCACGCCGTTAATAATATGCGGGCTGCTGGAGTGAAGATTTATGATGTGTTCTCACCTTATCCTATACACGGTCTCGATGATGCTCTAGGCATAGAGCGTTCACGTTTGCCCATTGCGGCCTTCTTTTTTGGCTGCTGTGGTTTGTCGTTCGCGCTTTGGATGCAGATTTATATGCTGGGTTTTGACTGGCCGATGATTATCGGTGGTAAACCTAACATTGCTTTGCCTTCCTTCATTCCAGTGAGTTTTGAGCTGACAGTACTATTCACAGCCTTTGGCATGATGATTACCTTCTTTACCATCAGTGGGCTCTACCCGAAGCCAACGGTAAATGTGCTTGACCCCCGCGCCACCGATGATAAGTTTGTGGTGGCTGTCGAATTAGACGAGTCCAGTTCGCAACTGTCAAAGTTGACTACGCTTTTTCGCGATAACGGAGCTAGCGAAGTCAACCATAAGGAAATGACTAACTTCTAATGATGTCGCCTTTTCTAAAATACGGGCTGGCTTCGGCTTCTCTGGCACTCAGCCTAGTTGTAGTGTCGTGTTCACCTGATGCTGGCGACCCTGGTGTAGAATATGCGCCGGAGATGTACGAATCAATTCCGTACGAGCCGCTCCGCCAGACTAGTTTCAATACTATTAATCCGTTTGGTATTAATGAGCGCGACCCTGCTATTGGTACGGTGCCTCGTGGTAAGCTAGCCTATTTTGACCATATTCCGAAGGATAGTGTTCGTATTGCGGAACGGGTCCTACATAACCCGTATCCCTATACAAGGGCCAACATTGAGGAAGGCCAGGCTCTATTTACGCGCTACTGCCAGCACTGCCACGGTGAAGGTGGTAAAGGCGATGGCCCGGTAGGTCAGAAGTTCAAAGGGGTGCCTAACTATTCAGCGGGAGCCTATAAAACGATGAACGACGGCCATATCTACCATGTAATTGAGTGGGGCCGTAATCGGATGATGCCGCATGGTTCGCAGGTGAATCCCGAAGAGCGTTGGAAAATTGCGATGTATGTGCACGTGTTGCAAATAAACAATGACCCGGCTGATTTACCTAAATTAGTTAAGGTAGATGCACCAAATCCTGAAACAAGTGCTACTGACGGCAACGCTTCGGCAATGACCGACGGTCTTAACACGAAAGCTGAAGGTCAAGCTGGAAGCAATAAAGAGTCCGCTACGCCTGGGCAGGGCAATACCAAAGGCCGCAATGGCCGTATGTAACTGAATTATGGCAACAGTACATCATCACGAAGCCCCTGTCGTTGAGCAGCTGCACTTGAGCGAAAAAGCTCAGCGTACTTTTTACACTATTATTGGGGCTGGTATTTTGGTCCTTATCATCGGCATCATAGCGGCGCTATTCAGCAAAAACGGCCACAATCCAGCGGGTGTAGCTCCCTTAGTAGATGCTACGCACGATGCCGATGCTCACGACCATGGTTCGGTCCTAGGCCGTCGTATTTTAGTAAGCCTCTGGCACAGTAACGTTTTCTTTATTGGTGTCTCGGTAGTAGGTACTGTGTTCATGGCCATTCAGTACGTAGCCTACGCTGGTTGGTCAGTAGTAGTGAAGCGTATTAATGAAGCCCTGAGTGCTTGGTTGATTCCGGGCGCGGTGCTGCTAGCAGTACTTTTTCTGTATGATGCTTTAGTAGCTCACCAAATTTTTCACTGGACGACGCCGGGTATCATGGACCCTAAATCGGCCAACTATGACCACATTGTCGCCGGTAAGAAAGGCTTTTTAACCACTGGTTTCTATCTGGTACGCATGCTCTCGTACCTCACCATTTGGATTGTGTTTTCACGCAAGCTTCGGCAGCTTTCGTTGGAGGAGGACCGGATGGGTGGCACTTTTTATTTTCACAAAAGCATTGTGGCAGCGGCAATGTTTTTAGTATTGTTTGCCGTCACATCCTCAATGTCAGCTTGGGACTGGGTAATGTCAGTTGATGTACACTGGTTCAGCACTATGTTCGGCTGGTATGTCTTTGCCTCATGGTGGGTATCTGGCATCGCTGCTACTACGCTGACGGCTATTTTTCTGAAGCAAGCCGGTTACCTACGCTTTCTGAATTCCAACCACTTTCATGACTTGGGTAAGCTGATGTTTGGTTTCAGCATCTTTTGGACTTATGTGTGGTTCTCGCAGTTCATGCTGATTTGGTATGCCAACTTGCCTGAGGAAGCGGTGTACTTCAACCAGCGCCTAGGAGGATTCAACGGCAGCTATACTTGGATTTTCTATTTCAATTTAGTAATCAATTTTGGCTTTCCCTTTTTGGCTTTGATGACTCGCGATGCCAAGCGTCAGATGATTATCATGAAAATAGTGTGTATCGCTATTCTTATAGGTCATTGGTCAGACTTTTATTTAATGTTTATGCCGGGCACCTTACAAGGCAATAATGGGTTCCTAATTGAGATTGGTATCGCCATGATTTTCCTAGGCGCTTTCCTAGTGTTGATGACCCGCCGCTTGGCTGAAGCATCATTAGTACCAGTGAATCATCCCTTTGTAGAAGAGAGCGTTCACCACACTACGTAATAACCCTTTTAGAAAGAAGAGCTGAAGGCTTAGAACTTAGAGAGTTGCGCCACTGTGCTAGCTCTAGGGTCTAAGCTTTCCGTTCTAAAGCCTAAGCCTTATTTAATTCAAGATGACTGCTTTAACTATTTCATTGGTGCTGGTGCTACTTTTAGTAGTATTTGGCCTGCTGTTCCGAATTCAGATAATGACGGCCATTTTTTCGGGTTCGACTACCCGCGAGATTGGCACTAGTAACCGTGTAAATGCCTTGCTTATGCTGGTATTTATGGTGGTAGGCGGAGGCCTATTTTTTTACTCCTTCGTGCAGGCTTATCCTAAGATGAACCCGCCCATTGCCTCTGTTCATGGTCACGCTATGGAAAGGATGTTTTGGACGACGATGGTTGTTATCGGTATTGCTTTTGTCATCACTCACATCTTGCTCTTTGTGTATGCCTATAAGTATCAGCACCGTGATAATCGTCGTGCTTACTTCTTCTCGCACAACAACAAGATTGAGGTTATCTGGACGATAATTCCGGCCATTGTAATGGCTACGTTGATTTTTGCCGGTTGGAAAGCTTGGACCCGTATTACCGGCCCGGCTCCTAAGGATGCAGTAGTGTTGGAAGTAATGGGCAAGCAGTTTAACTGGCTAGTGCGTTATCCTGGCCGTGATTTGAAGCTAGGAGTGGTGAACTACCGCCTCATTGATGCCTCGAACGACTTTGGATTTGATCTGAGTGACAAAGCAGCCATGGATGACTTCGTAGCTTCAGAGATTCACGTACCCAAGGGACATCCGGTTCTCATTAAGATTCGCTCGCGTGATGTGCTGCACGCCGTATATATGCCCCAGTTTCGCGTGCAGATGTATGCAGTGCCGGGTATGCCCACTCGCTTTTGG
The DNA here is from genome assembly GCA_050954355.1 of Janthinobacterium lividum. Taxonomy (GTDB): domain Bacteria; phylum Bacteroidota; class Bacteroidia; order Cytophagales; family Hymenobacteraceae; genus Hymenobacter. The sequence continues at coordinate 21,567 of JBPBPH010000090.1, read as the reverse complement.
TTTACGCCAACTACCACAACTGATGAAATGCGGGCTAAACTAGGTAATCCGGCATTTGATTATGAACTAGCTTGTAACCAGATTTGCGGGGCAAGTCATTATGCTATGAAGTTCAAAATCGTAGTAGACGAGCCAGACGATTATCAGGCTTGGTTTGCTACGCAGAAACCAAATTCTCAGAATGCTGACCTTATGGCTTCTTTCAAGCAGATGAGCAAGCAAACTGGCCTAGGCCAAGGTGGTAGTCGAGAAGCGAGAAAAAGTTCCATTAACGAAACTGGTGAGTCGCCGGCTACGATGCCACTATCTGCCCAATCCTCTCTTTAGATCTTGGCTTTACATTTAAGTAATCAATAAACATTCATATGGCTACTAACATGACTGGCTCATCGCAGGCGCAGGGAGGTATTGGCACCGCAGCTGCGCCAGCCACCACGCACGATGACCACCTGCACGAGCACGACCACCATGACCAGCATTGGCTGTGGAAGTACGTGTTTAGCCAAGACCACAAAATGATTGCTCGGCAGTTCCTGATTACGGGAATGTTTTGGGCGATTATCGGCGGCGCGCTTTCTAGCTTATTTCGCTTGCAGCTAGGTTGGCCCCAAGCCACTCTTGGCTGGCTTGAACCTATTCTGGGTAAGTGGGTAGTAGGTGGTAAGATTGCTCCTGAGTTTTATTTAGCTCTAGTAACTATGCACGGCACCATCATGGTGTTCTTTGTGCTAACGGCTGGCCTCTCAGGCACGTTCTCTAACTTCCTGATTCCATTGCAAGTAGGTGCCCGTGATATGGCTTCGGGTTTCATGAACATGCTTTCGTACTGGTTTTTTTTCCTGTCGAGTGTTATCATGTTCAGCTCGCTCTTCCTAGAGACGGGCCCGGCAGCTGCTGGCTGGACTATCTATCCGCCGCTATCGGCACTGCCGCAGGCTATTCCTGGCTCGGGTATGGGCATGACGATGTGGCTAGTAAGCATGGTGTTTTTCATCGTGTCGCAGTTGCTAGGGGGGGTAAATTACGTAACGACGGTTATCAACCTGCGCACCCGCGGCATGAGCATGAGCAAGCTGCCGCTTACTATTTGGGCTTTCTTCCTCACGGCTATCCTCGGTATCCTCTCGTTTCCAGTCTTGTTTGCGGCGGCCCTACTGCTAGTGTTTGACCGCTCGTTTGGCACCTCGTTCTTCCTCTCTGACATTTATATTGCTGGGCAAGCCTTGCATAACCAAGGCGGTTCGCCGGTGCTATTCCAGCACTTGTTCTGGTTCCTAGGCCATCCTGAAGTGTACATCGTAATCATGCCCGCCATGGGTATGGTATCAGAAATTCTGGCTACCAACGCTCGTAAGCCCATCTTCGGCTACCGCGCTATGATTGGTTCGCTAATTGGTATCTCACTGCTTTCATTTGTTGTGTGGGCTCACCACATGTTTGTGACGGGCATGAACCCTTTCCTAGGGTCCGTATTCATGTTCTTGACACTTATTATTGCCGTGCCATCGGGGGTAAAAGTGTTCAACTGGTTGGCTACGCTCTGGCGCGGTAATATCCGCTTCACATCGGCTATGTTGTTTGCTATCGGATTTGTGTCGCTATTTATTTCGGGTGGTCTAACGGGAATTATCCTTGGTAATGCCACGCTCGATATCCAGATGCATAACACGTATTTCGTGGTGGCTCACTTCCACTTGGTAATGGGTTCTTCGGCATTTTTTGGCCTATTTGCCGGAGTGTATCACTGGTTCCCGAAGATGTTTGGCCGCATGATGGATGAGAAGCTAGGCTACATCCATTTCTGGCTCACGTTCGCAGGTGTGTACTTGGTGTTCATGCCTATGCACTACGTAGGTATCGCCGGTTTCCCGCGTCGTTACTACGCCTGGACTGGTTTTGATGCTTTCTCGCAGTTCGCTGATTTGAACAAGTTCATCTCGACGGCGGCTATTCTGGCCTTCTTCGCACAGTTCGTGTTCATCTTCAACTTCTTCTACAGCATCTTCCGTGGCCGTCGCGCTACCCAGAACCCCTGGAACTCGACGACGCTAGAATGGACCACGCCAATTGTCCCGGGTCACGGCAACTGGCCGGGCGAAATTCCGGCTGTGTACCGCTGGCCTTATGATTACAGCAAGCCTGGTGCCGAGCATGATTTTATTCCGCAGACCGTACCATACTCGGCCACGCCTGAGTCAAATCTTCCTTACGAGCAAGAATTGTCTGAATAGCTTTTGCTAAACCAAACGCCCTAAAACGGGCCGCCGCGCGTCGGCGGCCCGTTTTTTTATAATAAAAATCGCCGCTCCACGAAGCGATTTATGCGATAATCCTGTTTGTCTAGTTATGCTGAAGACCCCCGGTTTTGTGCGTCGCTTTCGTTTTTGGAGCGGGCTAACGGTAGTAAGTGTATACCTGCTCATCTTAGTGGGCGGCGTAGTGCGGGCCACCGGCTCGGGCATGGGCTGCCCAGATTGGCCTAAATGTTTTGGGCAGTGGGTACCACCTACTCAAGTTAGCCAACTGCCTCCCAATTATAAGCAGGTATATACGGCGCAACGGGTAGTTAAAAACCAAAAGCTGGCTCGTATCCTAGAGCGTATGGGTTTCAAGCAAGTGGCGGGTAACATCTTTGCGCATCCCACGCAGTACATCGAAACCGATTTCAACGCCATCAAAACCTGGATTGAGTACCTCAACCGCTTGCTAGGGGCCTTAATCGGAATTTTTGTTTTCGTGACGGCCCTCGTAGCGTTACCATACTGGCGGCACGACCGGCCAGTGTTTTGGCTAGCGGTGGCCAGTTGGCTGCTTACTGGCGTGCAGGGCTGGTTAGGGTCGCTGGTAGTATCAACTAACCTGTTGCCTGCGATGGTAACTGTGCATATGGGCTTGGCTTTGTTGATAGTGGCCTTGCTACTATATGCCGCGCACCGGGCCCGGTACGGCCGCCACGAAGCAGCGGCCCTTACTGTTGCGGCCGAGCTGGAAACTTCCGGCGAGCAGTTCAATAATACTTCTGCCGTTACGGCTGGCCGGCGTTGGTTGGTAGGCGGGCTGCTACTGCTGAGCTTCGTGCAGATTACGCTGGGCACGCAAGTGCGCGAGCAGGTTGATTTAGTGGCAGCGGCCAACGGCTATGCCCAGCGCTCCGCATGGGTAGCGCAGTTGGGCAGCGTATTCGAGTCGCACCGGACGCTGGCAGCCTTGGTAGCATTGGCCAACGCGGTAGCAGGTTATTGGCTATGGCAACTAGCCGAGCCAGCCATCCGGCAGTTAGTAGGGCTAGTAGGGGCGCTACTGGTGGTAGAAATGGCGGCGGGTATTTCACTGGCTTATTTTGGGCTGCCGGCTTGGCTGCAGCCCGTGCATCTCACCATCGCTACGCTGCTATTTGGGGCTCAGTTTCTGCTGTTGCTTGCCTTGCGGCGCTTAAGAGCGGCTAGCAGCCAAGCCCGTGCTACGGCGCAGTTGGCGGTGCCTGTTCGCTAGGCACCTGCCCTAGGGCCGCTAGGGCGTACCTTTGCGGCCGCAAATCAGACTGGTTTAATGGATAAGGCGCGCGCCTATTTTCAACTGCTAAAGTTTAGGCTTTCCTTCACGGTGGCCTTTTCAAGCGCGCTGGGATACTGGCTAGGAGCTACGGCGCCCACTTGGCCACGGGCTCTGTTAGTGCTGCTAGGGGGACTGCTCGTAACGGGGGCTGCCAACATTATCAACCAGATTTTTGAGAAGGACTTAGACAAGCTAATGCGCCGCACCGAGGCCCGGCCGCTGCCCACCGGGCGCCTATCGGTAGGCGAGGCGTGGGGGTTTTGCGCCTTGCTGGCGGTAGCAGGCCTAGGGCTGCTGGTGTATTGCTTCAATCCACTCACGGCGGCGCTGTCGCTGCTCTCGCTCATCCTGTACGGATTTATTTATACGCCGCTCAAAACTGTATCGCCGGTCTGCGTGGCGGTAGGGGCCATTCCGGGTGGGCTGCCGCCGCTCATTGGCTGGGTAGCGGCTACGGGGCACTTGGGCGTGGCGGCATGGGTGCTGTTCGGCATTCAGTTTATGTGGCAGTTTCCGCATTTCTGGGCTATTGCCTGGGTGGCCGACGACGACTACAAGCGCGCTGGTTTCAAAATGCTGCCCTCGCCTGGTAATCGCGACTTGCGCACCGCCTTCCAGATAATGACTTACACGGTGCTGCTGGTGCCGGTGTCGCTACTGCCGCTAGTATTAGGCATCTCGGGGCGCGTGTCGGCGGGCGTTGCGCTGGTGTGCGGGGTACTATTCACACTGCTTACTGTGCAGCTCATGCGCACCCAAGACCGCAAAGCCGCGCTCAGCATCATGTTCGCTTCATTCTTATACCTGCCCATCGTGCAGATTGCGTTGGTGTTAGATAAGGTCTGACTGTGAAGTAATTACCCCTAGGGCATTATTCCGCAAAAACTTAAACTCCGCGGAGTTAAACCTACTCGCAAGTTGTTGAACTAGCAACCTATTATCCGTTTCTTCTTACTAAGAAAGCTAGCCGCTGGCGGCGGTTAGCTAAGCGCTACTACTATGGACGCAACCCAAGAACTACCCGACAAAGAAGTTGGCCTCGGCTGGCACCCCTACCGGGTGCTGCTCATATTGCTAATTTTCAGTTTCTTCATGGTCTTTGCTGGCTGGACCAGCGGCTACATTGTGCGCCGTGACGAAGGCAACTGGCGCGAGTTTGACTTACCTAATATCTTCATCTTGAGCACCGTGCTCGTTACGCTGAGCAGCGCCACCATTCAGTGGGCCTATAATGCGGCCAAAAAAGACGAATTGCGGCGCGTGCAAATTGGCTTGGCCTTGACGCTGTTGCTGGGCCTAGGATTCTTGGCTAGTCAATGGGCCGCCTGGACCTTTCTGGTGCACCAGACTAATACCTACTTTGGCGGCGCCGATGCCAATCCGTCGGGCTCGTTTCTGTACGTGCTCACGGGCTGGCACGCTTTTCACATCATTTCGGGGCTGGTATTCGTGGGCATAGTTTTGAAGCGAAGCCTTAATTATCAGGTCCATTCGCGGGCTATGCTCTCGATTGGCAATGGCGCCATCTACTGGCACTTCCTGGGGCTGCTTTGGTGGTACTTGTATTTGTTCCTACTTTTGAACCACTAATAGGCTTTCTGGCGTAAAGTCAGCCGGTGTTCCTGTTATCAGCTATGGCCCAATCTACCACCCTGCAGCCCACGGCTGCTACCACCGACTATGCCGACGCCCCGCGCTCCGGCACCTGGGATGGCGGCAATGAACCCTTCAGAGCGAGCTACGGCAAGCTGATGATGTGGTTTTTTCTGCTGTCGGATACGTTCACGTTCGGCGCGTTCCTGACGGCCTACGGTCTTATTCGCCACAAGCACGGGGTATTTACCGGGCCAGCCAAGGATTTCTTCTTTAGCACTTCTTACTGGCCCGTGCCAGAAAAGGTGTTCAATGCCTTTCCCGGCTTAAGCGGTGACCTACCTCTAGCCTTCGTGGCCCTGATGACGATGATTCTCATCTTCAGCTCGGTAACGATGGTATTGGCTGTAGAGGCGGGCCACCGTATGGACAAGGCTGACGTGCAGAAGTGGTTGCTGTGGACCATCTTGTTTGGCTCGATGTTTCTCAGCAGCCAAGCGTGGGAGTGGAGCCACTTTATCGGTGGTCACCATGAGCCCACCATCATGGCCGACGGCACGCGCTTGTTTGGCGCTAATCTTACCATGAACCAGTACGGTCCGCCGCTGTTCGGCGACCTGTTCTTCTTTATTACTGGCTTCCACGGTACCCACGTATTCTCGGGCGTTATCCTACTCATCTGGTGCTTTATTGCCACCACCAATGGCACGTTTGAAAAGCGCGGCCACTACGAGATGATTGAAAAAATCGGTCTCTACTGGCACTTTGTAGATTTGGTGTGGGTGTTCGTGTTTACCTTCTTCTACCTTGTCTAATTATGAATTAGCACTTGTAAGTCTGCGACAGGTGAAAAAGCTAGCGGACTCAATCTATAGTTCATAACTCCTTATTTAACTTAAAAATACTATGTCTGCTAATCAAGCTGAAGAGCTCTCGCTGCACCCCGGCGAAATTGCTAAACCGAATACTGGCTGGATTTGGAAGACGTTCTGGGTATTGGTTATTATCACGGCTTTCGAATTCTTGATTGCCTTTACCATGACTTCGCCTAACCTGCGTACTTTCCGCAACAGCATATTTATCGTGATGACGATTTTGAAGGCATTCTTCATTGTGGGCGAGTTTATGCACCTCAAACACGAAGCTAAGAGCCTCATCTGGACCATTTTGATACCCACCGCGTTGCTGGTGTGGTTGGTAGTAGCCCTCGTAACCGAAGGTTCTTATGTAGGCGAGGTGCTTTCGCACATGTTTAGCTAGGCTTAATGCGGCCGCGCCAGACAATTTTGCTGGGCCTGCTTTTGCTGGTACCAGTGCTGGCTTTTCTCTTTCTGTATAGCTTCGGTCGCAACCATTACGCGCTGCCAACCTACTTGCCCGTGCGGGCGGACTCAGTTCGCACTGCCGGCGGAGGTTGGCAGCGCGATACTGTTTATCACTGGGCCCGCTTTCCACAATTGTTGGGCGCAACCGGCTGCTTAAGTACCGGCCTACCCGGTGGGCCCAAGGATATTTACTTAGTGCAGGTGCTAACGGCCCCTAGGGTAACCGGCGGCGACGAGCTGGGTACTCGCGACTTAGCCCGGCTGCAAGAAACCTTCCGAGCGCGCCTGGATGTGCGACTAGCCACGCTGGTGCCTATGCTAGCTGGCGAAACTCCCACGCAGGCTGCCGCTCGTCTGCAGCGTTTGAGCGAGCAGTATGGCACCATTGCGGGAAAATGGGCTTTCCTGGCCGCGCCGGCCGATACGCTAACCCGCGTGGCCTGCTACGAGTTGGGCCTTACCGCACTGCGACCCGAGCACCTGCCCTTCAACCCCAGTACCGAGCCCGGGAACCTGCCGGCGGGCCGGTTGTTAGTGTTAGACCGCGACCGCCACGTGCGGGGCTACTACGACGCCACCGACCGCCACGAGCTGGAGCGCCTCATTACTGAACTCAACGTTTTGCTCTACATCTATGACCACGGCCACTGAGCAGTTGCACCCGCCTACCCTAGAGCCGGGCGACTATATCAAGTATAAAATCATTCTGGGTACGCTCGGGACGGTGGTGCCGGTGCTGGTAGCAGCGCTGTTTTACTATAAAAATATCTTTCGGATAGCGGGCGCGGGGCATTACCTGCACATGCTGCCTGCCGTCAATGCCCTCCTAAATTCGCTCACGGCCGTAGCGCTGCTGGTGGGCTTTTACTTCATCCGGCAGAAGAATGTGGTGGCCCACCGCGCGGCCATGCTCACGGCCTTCGGCCTAGGGGGTCTGTTTCTATTATCTTACGTAGCCTACCACTCGCAGGTCGAAAGTACGCATTACCTGGGCGCCGGTGCGATGCGCTACGTGTACTTCGTGCTGCTGCTCACCCATATTAGCCTAGCGGCCGTTACGGTGGGGCTGGTGCTGTTCACGCTCTATTTTGCCCTCACCGGACAGTATACCAAGCACCAGCGCATTGCCCGCTGGACGTTTCCCATCTGGCTCTATGTATCGGTGACGGGCGTTATCGTTTATTTCATGATTGCGCCCTACTACCCGGCCGCCTAGCCGTTGTACCTTTAATACAGTAAGCCCTAATTATATGAAAAAGCTTGTTTTGCTGCTAGCCCTGACGCTGCTAACCCTAGGAGGACTGCGCCCTGCCCTAGCTCAGTGCGTGATGTGCAAAAGCCAGGTAGAGGCAGCCCGCGCCGAAAAGGATGACTACAATGTAGATGGCCTCAATAAAGGCATCGTGTACATGATGACCGTGCCCTACCTATTGATGGGCGCAGTAGGCTTCTTTTGGTACCGCCGTACCCACCCGAAGCCAAGCAAAAGATAACGATTATTTTGCGGTCCGAAGCCAGCCCGACGCGAATGCGCCGGGCTGGCTTTTTTCTTTGCAGGCTGGTACGGCAGGCTTATTGCGCCGTGCCTGGCCCGGCCACCTGCCCTAGTCCCTCCCATGCCCACTTTCCCCAACTTACGCTTGCACTGGTGGCCGCTTGCGCTGCTGCTGGCTGCGCTGAGCTTTGGGGCCAGCTGGATGGCCGACCGCTACCGCGAACTACCCGGTGGCCCCGAGCCACTGCACCCCGATGCCGCCGGCCTGCAGCGGCTGGTGGGCCAGGCTGCTGCCACCGCTACGCGCGAGGCTGCCCTGGTGGCGCACGACTACCAGCCGCCGGCTGCGCCCGATTTTGCCCGGCTGCGGGGGCAATGTTCGTACCCCACCTTCGTCAACGTCGATAGCACCCTGGTAGCGTGGTCGACCTCGGGGCCCGAGCCCACGGCCTCCGACTGGGCCGACCGGCGCCCCGAGCGCCTGGCCAGCACCCCGCTGGGCGAGTTTTTGGTGGTGCGGCAGGCCCTAGGGCGCGTGCGAGTACTCGTATTTGTGCCTTTGGCGCGGCACTACGGCATCAATAACCGCTACTTGCGCGCTGGCGCCGAGCCCGCGCTGCTGCAAGGGCTCGATGTGCGCGTGCAAGCTGCGCCGCCCGCACCAGGCCAGGCCAGTGGCCGCATGGCTGCCCTGCTCGACAGCGCGGGGCACTACCTATTTACCGTGGTGCAGGAGCCGGGCGGCGCGGTGGCCGAGCGCACGCTGCCGCTCGCCTTGCTGCTGCTGGGCATGGTGGCCTGGGTGGCGGCGGGGCTGGGGCTGGCGGCGGGGCTGCGGCAACGGGGCCGGGTGGCGCTGGCCGTGGCGGCGGCCCTAGGGTCGCTGCTGCTGCTAAGGGGCGCGCTGCTGTACTGGGAGCTGCCCTTTGCCTGGCTCGAGCTGCCCCTCTTCGACCCGCGGGTGTACGCGGTGTCGACAACAACGCCCTCGCTGGGTGACTTGCTGCTCAATAGCGCGCTGGCGCTGCTGACAGCCAGCGGCGTGGTAGTGCTGGCCCAGCACTACGACCTGCCGGGCCAGGCCCGCCGGGCCCCGCCGTTTCGCTGGGGGCCGGTGGCGTGGCTGCTGCTGCTGGCCATGCTGCTGCGGCAGTATACCTACTGCACCAGCACCTTCAGCAACAATCAGCTCAACCTCGACGTCACCCAGAGCATTCAGGTCAGCGGCTTCCGGCTGGTGCTGCTGTTGGCAGTGCTGCTGCACACGGCCGCGTTCGTGCTGATTTTTTTGCTGCTGACCCAGCTGCTGGCGCCCGATTTGCGGCGCTTGCGGCAGGCGCCGCTGCGCTGGCTGGGGCCAGTGGGCGGGCTACTGCTGCTGCTGCTGGGCACCCTGCTGCGGCAGCCGGCGCTGGTGCTACCGGCCCTCACGATACTGTACCTGGTGCTGGTGCGCACCAGCGGCCTCGACGAGCCCCAGCTACCCCCCGGCAGCCGCTACCTGGCCGTGCTGCTGGGCCTCGGGCTGGCTGCCGCCTCGGGCTCGCTGGCCGAGTACGGGCAGTTTGAGCGCCAACTAGTGCAAGACAAGCAGCGGCTAGCCAACAACCTGCTTATCGACAATGACTTGCAGGGGGAATTTTTGCTGGGCCAGCGCTTGCGGCTGCTGGGCAACGACCCCACGGTGGCGCGGCTGCTGGCCGCCAGCCCCGAGCGGGCCGAGGCGCTGCGGCGGCGCATCAGCCGGCAGTACCTCAGTTCGTACTTCGATAAGTACGAAGAAAACATCGAGCTATTTAATCCCGAAGGCCGGCCCGTGGGCAACGAGGAAGGCGATACGCTCAGCTTTGGGCAGCTGCGCGAGCGCCTAGGCCGCCTGGCCTCGCCCACCGACCAGCCGGGGGTGTATTTGCTGAAGTCGGACAATTCCTTTAGCTCGCGGCGCTACGTGGCCGTGGTGCCCATTCGGGCGGCGCCCGCAGGGGGCATTGGGCCGCCTACGCCGATTGGTACTATCCTGGTAACACTGAGCCTCAAGCAATTATCTAGCTATAGTGTGCTGCCCGAATTGCTGGTCGACCAGAAGTTTTTTCAGCCCGGCCTGGCCACCGACCTAAGCTACGCGGGCTACCTAGGGGGCCAGCTCGTGTATAGCCAGGGCGAGTTCGACTACGCCAACATGCTGCCCGTGGGGCTGCTCAACGACCCCGCCATTTATAGCAAGGGGCTCATCATCGGCGGTTTCCACCACCTGGCCGTGCGCGACTCGCAGGGCCGCACCGTGGTCGTGACCACGGCCACGTACTCGCTCACCGACGGGCTATCTAATTTCTCGGTACTGCTGCTGTTCAACGTGTTGGCCTGGCTGCTGGTGCTGGGCGGGGCCCTGCTGGTGCGGCGGGACTGGCGCACGGCGGGCCTCAACTTCAGCACCCGCATTCAACTGCTGCTCAACGTGGGCGTGCTGCTGCCGCTGCTAGTGGTGAGCATTGCCACGGCCAGCCAGCTTACGGCCAGCTACCGGCGCGATTTGCACCGCTTTTATGAGCGGCGCGGGCACCTGGCCCTCGAAAGCCTGCTGCGCCGCCGCGAGCAGCTGGCCGATACCACCGCCCGCGCCTCGCTGGTGGCGCTGGTGCGCAACGTGGCCACCCTCACCGAAACTGACCTTAACCTCTACGATGTGCGCGGGCAGCTGCTGGTCAGCTCGCAGCCGCTCATCTTCGAGGCTGGCTTGCTAGGGCCCCTGCTCAACCCGCAGGCCGTGAGCGACCTGCGCGACCGGGGCCTGAGCCGCACCCTGCTCACCGAACGGGCTGGTTCGCTCAGCTTCACGGCCCTCTACCTGCCGGTGCGAACCGACGCGGCCGATGGGCTGGCCGGCCCGGTTATCGGCTACGTGGGTATTCCGTTTTTCGACTCGCAGAAGGAGCTGGACGGCAAGCTGAGCGACTTGCTGACCACCACCCTGAACATCTTCACCCTGATGTTCCTGTTTTTCCTGACCCTAGCCCTGGTGGCCACGCGCCAGCTCACGGCCCCGCTCAAATTGCTGACGCAGCGCCTCAACCGCACCACCCTCACGGGCCAAAACGAGGTGCTTGACTACCGCAGCAGCGACGACGAGATTGGCCTGCTGGTGCGCGAGTACAACACCATGCTCGGCAAGCTGGAGGAGAGCAAGCGCGAGCTGGCCGCCCAGGAAAAGGAAGCCGCCTGGCGCGAAATGGCCCGCCAAGTGGCCCACGAAATCAAGAACCCGCTCACGCCCATGAAGCTGAGCCTGCAATACCTGCAAAAAGCCATGGCCGAGCGCCGCCCCAATACCGAAGAGCTCATCGGGCGCCTCTCCCAAACGCTTATCACCCAGATTGATGTGTTGAGTGACATCGCCACCTCGTTCAGCACCTTCACCAACCTGCCCACCATGCGCCCCACCCGCCTCGACGTGGGCCAGGTGCTGCGCCAGTGCACCGACCTGTTTCGCCAGAGCGAAGGGGCCGAAGAAGGCGAGCTGCGCCTCCAACTGCCGCCCGGCGACCCCTACTTCGTATTTGCCGACGAAAGTTTGCTAGTGCGAACCTTCAACAACTTGCTGCTCAATGCCCTGCAGGCCGTGCCGCCCGGCCGCGCGCCCCGCCAGGAAGTAAGCCTAGCCCCCGACGGCCACAACCGGGTGCTCATCACCATCCGCGACAACGGCGCGGGCATGGCCGAGGAAGTGCGCGATAAAGTATTCAAGCCCAACTTCACCACCAAAATTACTGGTTCGGGCATTGGCTTGGCCGTGGCCAAGCGCGGCATCGAGAGCGCCGGCGGCCGCATCTGGTTTGAAACCCAGGAGGACGAGGGCACCAGCTTTTTTATCGAGCTGCCGCTGGCGGGGTAGGCGGGGCCTAAGGAGCGGGTTGAGCTACAGTTGCGTCAGTTTTCTAATTACGCCCTAGGCCCTTGGCCCCGGCACGAAACTACCCAAGCCCGACGTTACGGCGGCGTACCCCGAAATTTAAGGTATGATTCGACGCCTACGCCGGGTTTCGCTGCTGCTCGTGGCGCTGCTGGTAGCCCTAGGGCTGCTGGCGGGCGAGGCGGCGTGGGCCCAGGCGCCGAGTGCAAATCAGCCGGCGCTGAGCCAGCCAGCCCTGGCGCCGGTTGCTGCGCCCCCGGCGCCGGCCGCGCCCCTGGCCGCGCCGGCGCCGGGGCTGCGCCGGCCCGAGGCGGGGCCGCCCAGCAGCCGGCGCTGCCGCTACCTGCGCCTGGCCCTGGGGCACGATACTACCAGCTTCGCCATCCCGGATACGCTGACCGTGGTGCCGGGCACCGTGACGGTAAACGGGCAGCTGGTGCCCTTCGAGGCGCACCTGGGCCGCTACCGCTGGGTGCGGCCGGCGCGGCGCGACACCACCGGCGCGCCGCTGCCCGACTCGGTGCTGCTGTGCTACCGGGTGCTGCCACTTTCGCTGAGCCAGGCGCGGTTTCACCGCCCTAGGCGGCTGATGGATAGCCTCGAATTTCGGAGTATGCCGACGATGGGGGCGGCCGACTTTTCGCAGAAAGAGCAGATACTGAGCACACCCGGCATCAGCAAGACGGGTAATTTAAGCCGGGGCATCTCGTTTGGCAACACCCAGAACGTGTTCGTGAACTCGGCCCTGAACCTGCAGCTGGAGGGGCAGCTGACGGACAAGATTCACCTGACGGCGGCGATATCGGACCAGAACGTGCCGTTTCAGCCCGAGGGGAATACGCAGACGCTGCAGCAGTTCGACAAGATTTACATCACCCTGACGGGCCCGCAGTGGAACTTGACAGCCGGCGACGTGGTGCTGCGCAATAAGCCCGACTACTTCCTGCGCTACTACAAGAACATTCAAGGCGCGGCGTTGGAAGCCAACCTGGGCGCGCCGGGGCCGCAGCCCCTGCAGGCGGGCGTAACCAACAGCGTGAGCAACGCGCCGCCGTCGTCCTTTGCCACCTACACCAACGGCGTGACGACCAACAGCGCCGCGCCCGCGGGCAGCGGCAGCGCCCCGCTGGCCGTGCCTACTACGCCGGTGCCCTCGGGCCCGCAGCTGACGCCCGCGCCGGCGCCGGGCAACCTGCCGGCTGCGGGCCCTAGGGGCTCGGCAAGTGTGGAGGTGCGCGACCGCCTAGGGCAGGTGCGCTCGTCGACGCTGGTGGCGGGCGGGGTGGCCAAGGGCAAGTTTGCCAGCCTCGACCTGACGCCGCTCGACAACGTGCAGGGCCCGTACCGCCTCACGGGACCCAACGGCGAGCAGTTTATCATCGTGCTGGCCGGCTCGGAGCGGGTGTATTTGGATGGGCGCCTGCAAACGCGGGGCTTCGACTACGACTACACCATCGACTACAACCTGGCCGAAGTCACGTTCTCGCCCCGGCACCTCATCACCAAAAATTCGCGCCTGAAGGTTGATTTTGAGTATTCCGACCTCAACTACTCGCGCTCGCTGTATACCCTGAGCCACTACCAGCAGGTGGGGCGCCTGCAGCTGCGGGGCAATTTTTACCAGGAGGCCGACGACCCCAACAACCTCGCCAACCTGAGCCTGAGCGCCAGCGACCTGGCCACGCTGCGCACGGCCGGCAACGTGAGCCAGGTGCAAACGCCGGGCGCCGACTCGGCCGCATTCAACCGCACGCTGGTGCAGTACCACCGGGTGGCCTTCACTACCAGCAGTGGCCTAGGGGCCTACAAGTACGTGTACACCACCGACTCGCTGCGCGGGGTGTACACGGTGCGCTTCACCGACGTGGGCGACGGGCTGGGTGACTACGCGCTGAGCACCACCAACAACTCGGCCAACGGCCGGGTGTATGAGTACGCGGGCCCGAACCTGGGCCGCTACCGGGCGGTGCGGGTGCTGCCCACGCCGCTGCTCAAGCAAATGGCTACCGCCGGCGCCACCTTCCAGCTCGACCCCACGGCGGCCGTGTTCGTGGATTTGGCTCACTCGCAGCTGCAGCGCAACCGCTTTGCGGTGGGCACCGAAGATGCGGGCGGGGCCCTGCGCCTAGGCTACACCGTGCAGGATAGGGTCCTGCCCGCCTGGCTGCCGGCCGGCCTGCAAAAATACCGCCTGCGCTCGGCCCTCGACTACGAGCACACGGCCCCCAAGTTTGCGCCCATCGACCGCTACCGCGATGTGGAGTTTGACCGCAACTGGAGCACGGCCAGCACCGCCAACGCCACTACCACGGCGCCGCGCGAGGATAATATCTTCAACTTCGCCCTCGGCCTCACGCGCGACGCTACCCACGCTATCAACTACCGCGTGAGCCGCCGCTACCGGCCGGGCGAGGTCGATGGCGTGCAGCACTGGCTCGACGTAACCCAGCAGGTGGGCCGGCTGGAGCTGCGCGGCTCGTTCTTCTTGCTCAACTCGCAGGCCGGGCGCTACCACTCCGACTGGGCACGCGGCGAAGCCAGCGTGCGCTACGGCGGCGGGCGCCTGATACCGGGCTACACTTACAAGTTTGATAAAAACCGCGTTATCTCGCCCCTGGGCGACACCGTGCGCTCGGCCAACTACTTCGACGAGCACACCTTTTACCTCGCCAGCCCCGACACCGGCCGCACCCGCTACCGCCTCGACTACAGCTACCGGCGCGACCGCACCCCCACCGCCGAGCAGGCTAATCTGGCGCTGCACAACATTGCCCAAACCGTGCAGGCCAGCGCCAGCACCCGCCTGGGCCGCACTCAGGAGCTGCGCGTGCTGGCCACCTACCGCGACATCAACCGCGTGAGCTACCCCGACAGCGCCCGCGTGCGCAACGTGCTGGCCAAGGTGGACCACACGGTGAGCTTGCTGCAAAACCAGATTCGCTCGGAGCTGAGCTACAGCGTGCAAACCGGCCGCGAGCTGCGCCGCGACTACTCCTTTTTGGCCGTGCCCGCTGGGCAGGGCACCCACTACTACGCCGGCGACCTCAACAAGAACGGCGTGCAGGACAAAGATGAGTTTTTAGAAGCCCAGACTCCGGACGCGCAATACCGCACGTTCATCAAGGTGTACCTGCCCACCGCCGATTACATCACCGCCTACCAAAACCGCCTCAGCTACCGCCTCACGGCCAATGCCCCTAGGCCCTGGTTTCAGGCCGGGGGCTGGCGGCAGGTTGCCGCGCGCCTGAGCAGCATTAGCAGCTTCACGGCCGACCGCCGCACGACCGCCGACAACCTGGGCACGCGCCTCAGCCCCTTCAGCCTGCTCAGCAACGAGGACGAAAAGCTGCTGGCCTTCAACCAGCTGCTGCGCAATACGGTGTATCTCAACCGCGCCAGCCCCATCTTCGGGGCCGAGCTGACGGTGCAGCAAACCCAGCAGAAAACGCTGCTGACGCAGGGCTTCGACCTGCGCAACCTCAGCACCCAAAGCCTGCTGCTGCGCCGCACGCTGGCCGCTTCCTTTACGGGGCGCCTGCTGGCCAGCCGCGACATTCGCCAGGCGCAGAGCACTTACTCCACCGACCCCACCAGCCCCAGCTACCGCAACTTCGAGCTGCTCATCTACACCGTGCAGCCCGAGGTGAGCTACCAACCCAGCCCCGCCCTGCGCCTCACCGGCTCGCTGCTGCACACCACCAAGCAAAACGTCCTGGCTGCCCGCCTCTTCGACACCAGCGGCACCTTCGACGACGCCGGCCTAGAAGTGCGCGTGAGCCAGGTGAGCAAGCGCACCGTCACGGCTAATACGCACATCACGCGCGTCGATTTTTTGAGCACCGACGCGAGTAGCGGCGTGGCCAGCACCGTGGGCCTAGAGGTGCTGCAAGCCCTGCGCCCCGGCACCAACTACACCTGGAGCCTCAACCTGGAGCAGCGCCTCACCAACGGCCTCAACATCAACGTGGCCTACGACGGCCGCAAGGCTAGCGGCACCAACATTGTGCACACCGGCCGCATGCAGGTGGCCGTGCTGTTTTAGGGGGCCTAGGGCCGGTGCTTGACCACGCGCACGCCAGCCGGGCCCAGGTGGTCGAAATCGTTGTCAGTGGTGTGCAGTTCTTCGTCTAGGTAGAGCGCCGTTGCGGCCAGCCAGAGGTCATTCTTGCCCATATTGCGTGCCGTAGTGCCGAGCGGTAAAGCGCGCTCCTTCCATTTTCCCTGGCTAAAAGCATCTACGTAAGCGTAGGCAGATACCAGCGATTCGTCAATTCCTAATTGGCCGGAAGCGCTCTAATATGCTTCGCAAGACGTATACCTTCTGGTAACCCCAATCGGGCTTGAGTGCAAACGCTTCTAACTCCGCTGCTACTATTACCGAAATAATTGTCTTCGCAGGTACCAATTCGCCCTGCCTGATGTAGGCAATAACCAAATTAGTGCCAAGCAACATCGGACTCCAGGCCTCTCTCAGCTATTAATAATTCGTCCATTGCACGGTTCTCTTCGTCGGTAAAATGCAACCTAGGTAGCTGTAGCGGCCCGCGCTGCGCCTGTTCGTCCAAAAAACGCCGGACGCCATACGCTTTAATGTCCGCGGGGCGCAGAGACTTGCGGCCCTCGGCTAGCATCTGCTCGTAAGGATTGGCGGCGAAACTCATTGCGCGGGTCGAAATACTAGTGGTAACTGAACGCGAGCCTAGGCGGCAAAGTTTAAGTTAAGATAATCGCTGCAATAGTAAAGCCGCGCGGCATATAAATGCTAAGCGACGCGCCGAAGATAGCGGGGCCGCCCGCAAGCCAGTTGCCAGGTACTAAGGCGCTTGCCCGGCCGCGCGCAACCGTGCCCCACGCCCTGCGTTACTGCCTGACTCCCTAGGGGTTCTGGCGTTCGGTTTCGGCCGGGCCAGCCGCTTGGCCAGCGGTAGCTGGCGGGGCCTAGGCGCCCGCTGGCGCTACCAATTGGCGCACTCCATTCGCTACTCTCCCTTCTCTACATGAACCGCCTACAAGGAAAAGTTGCCGTCATCACCGGCGCGGCGCGCGGCATCGGCCGCGCCATCGCCGTGGCCTACGCCCGCGAGGGCGCCGCCGTCATGGGTATTGACCTAGCCGCGCCGCCGAGCGCCGCCACGGCCTACCCCGCCGCTACGCCCGCCGACCTCGCCGAAACCCAGCGCCTGGTAGAAGCCGAGGGCGGCCGCTTTCTCGCTCATACCCTCGACATTCGTGACCTAGGGGCCCTACGCCAGGCGGCTGAGCTGGCCGCCCGCGAGCTGGGGCCGGTAGATGTGCTGGTGGCCAACGCGGGCATCCAGGTGTTTGCGCCGCTGCTGGAAATGGACGACGCCCACTGGCACGACGTGATTGATACCAACCTGACGGGCACCGCCAACACGGTGCGCGCCTTTGCGCCCGCCATGGCCGCGCGCAAGCAAGGCGCCATTATCGTCACGTCGTCGGGGCAGGGCAAGAAGGGCTTTCGGCACGGCAGCAGCTATGCGGCCAGTAAGTGGGGCATCATCGGCTTTATGAAGTCGGCGGCCCTCGACCTGGGCCAGTACGGCATCAGGGTAAATGCGCTGGTGCCGGGCCTCATTGCCACCGACATGACCCTGAACGAGACGCGCCTCAAGGAAGCCTACCTCGACTACCGCTCCGACCCGCCCGCCGACCTCACGCCCGCGGCCGCCGCCCAGGTACGCGAGCAGCGCACGGCCATGCGCCTGCCCTGGCTCGCGCCCGAGGATATGGCGCCCATCGTGGTATTTCTGGGCTCCGACGAGGCCCGGCGCATCAGCGGGGCGAGCTTCGACGTCGATGCCGGCGATAGCGCCCAGTTCACGGCCTAGGGTGCGCTGCGCTGGGCTGAAAATCTATATAAAACGTCATGCTGAGCCTGCGAAGCATGACGCTCTATAAGTTTAGAAGTCACCCGTATGCCCAAAATTCTCCTCCTGCTTTTGCTGCCCGTAGCGGCCCTAGGGCAGGCGCCCCGCCTGCGCGACGCCCACTGCCTGGCGTGGCTTACCTACGTGGGCAGCCACCGAATTGCCAAGAAGTGGGCCCTGCATACTGAGGTGCAACTGCGGCGCGCCGATTGGCTGCGCAACCCCCAGCAGGAACTCTACCGCCTGGGGCTGGTGCGCACGCTCACGAGCCGGGTGAAGGTAGCGGGCGGCTACACCGCGTTTCTGAGCCACCGCTACGGCCAATACGCCGAGGTGCCGGGCCTGGTAGAGCCCGAAAACCGCCTCTACGAAGACGTGACGCTGAGCGACCAGCTGGGCCGCCTGGGCCTGGCGCAGCGCATCAGGCTGGAGCAGCGCTGGCTGGGCGCCCGCGACGCCAGCGGCACCGGCCCGGTGCAGGAGTACGAGTACCAAAACCGCATCCGCTACCAGCTGGCGGTGACGCTGCCGCTGCAAGGTGCTGCCATCGACGATAAAGAGTTTTACCTCAACGGCTTCGACGAGCTGTTCATCGGTTTTGGGCAGAACGTAGGCCTGAACGTTTTCAACCAGAACCGCCTATCGGGGGGCCTAGGGTACCAATTTACGAAAGACGCCAAGGCCGAACTTAACTACCTCTACCAAGTGCGCTCGCACGCCACGCCCGACCCCGCCAGCGGCCAGCCGGTAGTGGAGCTAAACAATGGTTTGTGGCTGAACATCAGCTATAACCTGGATTTTACCAAGGGCTAGGGCCTTGGGCGGGTGGCTACTGCGGCGCCCGCGCGCCGCACCCGGCCCGGTGGTCAATCGCCCCATACTAATATCCTGCGGGTGAAGTGTACATTTACCCAGGCTCGCCTTGTTTCGCGCCCAGCGTCAGCTAGTTGCTCCTCACCTTTAGCCCACCCCCGCCGTGCACTACCCTACTACCCTAGGGCTGGCTTTGCTGCTAGCCCGCCCCGCCCTGGCCCAACTGCCAGCCGGCGCCAGCCAAGCTGCCCCCCAGCTGGGCAAGGCTAGCCTCAAAGAAATTCTGGCCGCCCTTACGCCCGAAGAAAAAGTGCGGCTGGTAGTGGGCGTGGGCTTCTACCCGTCGGGCTTCCCGGCCGGTATGCTGCCTCCCGGCCCCCCCGGCGGCGACAAAATACCCGAGAAAGTGCCCGGCGCGGCCGGCCGCACCTTCCCCATCGAGCGGCTGGGCATTCCGGCCCTCACGCTCTCCGACGGACCGGCCGGCGTGCGCATCGACCCCATCCGGGGCCACGACAGCACCCGGACGTACTACGCCACGGCGTTTCCGGTGGCTACGCTGCTGGCCAGCAGCTGGGACACGGCCCTGGTGCGCCGGGTGGGCGTGGCCTTTGGCAGCGAGGTGCGGGCCTACGGCATCGACGTGCTGCTGGCCCCCGGCATGAACATTCACCGCAACCCCCTAGGGGGGCGCAACTTTGAGTACTACTCCGAAGACCCCGTAGTGGCCGGCTACCTGGCGGCGGCGCTGGTGCGGGGCGTGCAAAGCAACGGCGTGGGTACCAGCATCAAGCATTTCGCTGTCAACAACCAGGAGTTCAACCGGATGCAGCTCAACTCGAAGGTGAGCGAACGGGCCCTGCGCGAGGTGTACTTACGGGGCTTCCGGCTGGCCGTGCAGCAGGCCCAGCCCTGGACGGTGATGTCGTCGTACAATAAAGTGAACGGCACCTACACCTCCGAAAGCCGCGACCTGCTGACCACGCTGCTGCGCACCGAGTGGGGCTTTAAAGGGCTGGTAATGACCGACTGGTACGGCGGCCACGACGCCCTGGCGCAGCTTAAAGCCGGCAACGACCTGCTGGAGCCCGGCACCCTGGTGCAGTACGACGCCCTAATGGCCGCCGTCAAGAGCGGGCAGCTGAGCACCGCCCAGCTCAACCAGAACGTGACCCGCGTACTGGAGCTGGTGCTGAAGTCGCCCACCTTCAAGGGCTACCAGCCCACCAGCGCGCCCGCCCTCAAGGCCAATGCCGCCGTGGCCCGCCAGGCCGCTGCCGAGGGCATGGTGCTGCTGCGCAACCAAGGCTCGGCCCTGCCCCTGAAGGCGGGCCAGCGGGTGGCCGTGTTCGGCAACGCGGGCTACCAGCTCATTGCGGGCGGCACGGGCAGCGGCGACGTGAACAAGGCCTACACCATCTCGGTGGCCCAGGGCCTTACCAACACGGGCTTCACCGTGAGCAGCACCCTAGGGCAAACCTACGCCCAGTACCTGCAAGGCGAGAAAGCCCGGCTGCCCAAGCAGCGGGGTATCCTCGACCCGGCCCCGGTCATCGCGGAAATGCCGCTGCCCGCTGGCCAGTTGCCCGACTACGCGCAGCACAACGACGTGGCCGTGCTGGCCCTGGGGCGCAGCGCCGGCGAGGGCGGCGACCGCCAGGTAGTAGGCGACTTCACCCTCACTGCCCCCGAGCGGGTGCTGCTGCGGCAGGTGGCCGCCGCCTTCCACGGCCAAGGCAAGAAAGTGTTGGTAGTGCTCAACGTGGGCGGCGTGCTGGAAGTAGCCAGCTGGCGCGACCAGGCCGACGCCATTCTGCTGGCCTGGCAGCCCGGCCAGGAGGGCGGCAACGCCGTGGCCGACGTGCTCAGCGGCCAGGTAAACCCCTCGGGCAAGCTGGCCACCACCTTCCCCGTGCGCTACGACGACGTGCCCTACGGCCAGAGCTTCCCCGGCAAGCTGCTGGACGCCAGCGCCAAAGGCGGCGGGCTAATGGGCGCGCCCGCCGAAAACACCTACGACGAGGGCATCTACGTGGGCTACCGCTACTACAACACCTTTAAGGTAGCGCCGGCCTACGAGTTTGGCTACGGCCTGAGCTACACCAGCTTCGGCTACGGCCCGCTCAAGCTCAGCAGCGCCACGTTTGGCGGCAAGCTCACGGCCACGCTCACCATCACCAACACGGGTGCCGCGGCTGGCAAGGAAGTGGTGCAGCTGTACCTGAGCGCCCCCAAGGGCAAGCTCGACAAGCCCGCGAGCGAGCTGCGCGCCTTCGCCAAAACCAGCCTCCTAGGCCCCGGCAAGTCGCAAACCCTGACCTTCAGCCTGAGCGCCGCCGACCTGGCTTCGTTCGACACGGCTGCCTCGGCCTGGCTGGCCGATGCCGGCACCTACACCGTGCAGGCGGGCGCCTCGTCGCTGGCCATCAAGCAGCGCGCCACCTTCCAGCTGCCCAAGGCGCTGGTGGTAGAAAAGAGCCGCCCGCTGCTGGTGCCCCAGCAGCCGCTCGCCGACCTCAAAGCGGGCCAAGCTTCGCCGGCCGGCCGCTAGCTGCTAGTCGCTAGGTAGCTGTAGTTGAACGTCATGCTTATCTGGCGTCCGCGCCGCCGAAGCATCTCTACAGCACGATACCCGGACGACACGATAGAGATGCTTCGGCGGCGCGGACGCCAGATGAGCATGACGTTATTTGATTAAAAACCATTGACTGCAATCACTCTTTCCCACTCCATGCGTCATCTTTCCCTTCGCTTCGCCACGGCCCTAGGGGCTGCTCTGCTGGCTTTGCCTACCCTGGCCCAGCGCGCGCCAACCGCTAAAGCCACTAAAGCCACTGCCGCTCCTGCCAGCACCAACCGCCAAACCCAGCTGCTCGCCCACGAGGCCGACATAACGGCTCTGCTGGCCAAGCTAACCCTGGAAGAGAAGGTGCATATGCTGCACGCCAACTCGGCCTTTGCTGCCGGGGGCGTGTCGCGCCTGGGCAT
>JBPBPH010000088.1:0-85475 GCA_050954355.1 Janthinobacterium lividum | reverse complement strand
GCGGCCTCAAAACCGGCATGTACTACCTGCGCACCAAAGCCGCCGCCGACGCCATCAAGTTCACGGTGGAAAAGCAAGCCGCCGAAACCCTGGAGCCCGTCTACGCCGACGTAACCCAGAACCAAAGCGACATGAGCTGCTCGCTCGATAACCCGGACGCCTGCGAGGCATGTGGGTCGTAGTAAGTACACTCTGAATTTATAGATTTCACAAACCCCTGTTACTTCTTGCAGTAGCAGGGGTTTTTGCAAATGTTCTATGGAAATTGCCGCATTAATTCAGCAGCTAAATACTACTGATGAAAATAGCCAATTGGAGGCTAAGCAAGGAAGCGCGATTGATAAATCCTTTCTGGAAACAGTGTGTGCATTTGCAAATGAGCCTAATCTAGGTGGTGGAATTATACTTCTTGGCTTAGTCCGCGAAGAAAATAGTTTATTTCCATCTTACCAGCCGGTTGGCATACAAGACCCTGACCAATTAGGGCAGGATATTGCAACGAGAGCGCTAACGCGTTTAATGTGCCTGTGAGGCCTCAAATCACAACTGCTTCCTTTAGAGGAAAAGTGGTTATGAGTGTATCAATAGCAGAGGTTTCACCTTCGGAAAAACCTATCTTTTTTTCTAATCTTGGTTTACCAAAGGGTGCTTTCCGCAGAATAGGACCGACTGACCATCACTGTACAGAAGATGATATGACAGTCTTCTATGGTGAACGCCGTGCCGAATCATTTGATAAAACAGTCCTTGCTGGGGCACGATTATCCGATTTAGACCCTGATGCCATAGAAGGCTACCGGCGGGCTAGGGAGAAAGTGAATGCAGCTGCTGAGGAGCTGCAATGGAATGATAGTGAGTTGCTAGAAAGTCTGTCAGCTACAGTAGCTGTTGACAGTAAGCAAGTTCCAACTGTAACTGGACTTCTGCTTTTTGGGACACGTCAGGCTCTACGTAGGCTTTTGCCAATGGTGCGGGTAGATTATATCCGTGTGCCGGGAAAAGACTGGGTAGAAAATCCTGATGAAAGATTCTCACACGTAGTAGACATGAGAGGACCATTATTGCAGCTTGTGCAGCGAGTGCAGGATACAATTATAGATGATTTGCCACGTGGATTTGTCTTGCGAGAAGGTGAAACACAAGCTGAATCCCCCAAACTTTCAACACGAGTTTTGCGTGAGGCAGTTGTTAATGCTGTAATGCATCGCTCATATAAATCTCACAGTCCGGTTCAGGTTATTCGGTATAATAACCGCATTGAAATCTTAAATCCTGGTTATTCACTTAAAGCAGAAGAACGTTTAGGTGAGCCTGGTTCTGAGAACAGAAATCCTCATTTGGCTGCTGTGTTTCATGAAACTAATACTGCTGAAACAAAGGGAAGCGGTGTTCGCACAATGCGAAGGTTAATGCAAGAAGCTAATTTTGCACCACCAACTTTTGAATCTGACCGTCGAGGTGACAGGTTTGTTGCTAGGTTACTGTTGCAGCATTTTTTGAGTCCAGATGATTTGCAATGGTTAGGACTATTTGCTGAGTATAATTTAAACCAACCCCAAAAAAATGCTCTCATTTTCTTGCGTGAAACAGGAGCGTTGGATAATGCTTCTTACAGACAGCTAAGTGGAGTAGACACTTTAACAGCTAGCCGAGATTTGCGCGCTATGCGTGCTTCTGAGCTTCTGGTGATGAAAGGCTTGGGTACTGCAACTTATTATGTTCCAGGTAAGGAGTTTATTGCGCGAGAAGCCCTCCCTACACAAGCTATTAATCTCCCCACACAAGCTATCGACCTCCCTACACAAGCTGTCGACCTCCCTACGCAACAGGAAATAGTAGACATACCTAGTGAATTATTACTTCGGGCAGAAGCAATAGGGCGTCGGACATCTTCCGAAAAAATGCATCAACTGATAATTGCTTTATGCACAATCAGACCATTTACAGCTAAAGAACTTGGGCAGATACTGAATAGAAGTCAAGAAGCGTTAGTAACCAGGCATTTGTCTCCTTTAGTAGTTTCTGAAAAGCTTGTATACACTATTCCTGAAAACCTAACTCATCGTTACCAAGCCTATACTATACCCTTAGCTTAGAAGTCTCCCCAGCCGCTGCCGCGCCCGGTAGCGGCTGGTGTGTTTTTGGAGGCTAGCGGGCGGGGCAACTTTTGCACCTTAGCTGCTTGGAAACGCCGGCTTCGGCGGCGGGTTAGCGGGGCGGTAGCTTTGCCGCATGACGCTTCACGACAAGCCGCTGTTTGTAGCGCCCAACAAGATGCAGGATTACTTGCTGAATCCTGACCACCCGGTGAGCGGGGCCAAGGCGCGGTTCTTTTTGGGTATTGGGTATTCGCGGCAGCACTACGAGCAACTGATAGCCGATTTGGTAGCGCACGGCCACAGCGGCACCGTGAAGGAGGAAAAAGCGTCGCCCTACGGCGTTAAGTTTGTGGTAGATGGCCCGCTGCTAGCCCCCAACGGCCGGGAATACCCTATCCGCACCGTGTGGATGGAACAATCGACGGGCATCCTCGTTTTGCTAATCACCGCTCATTTACTCGACCGCTAATGAACCCCTTCGCCGAACTGGATACCGTGCAGTTGCAGAAAGCTCACCCGGAGTGCGGCCTGGCGGCTGGCGCATTGGGTACTGTCGTGCTAGTACACGCGCAGGGAGAAGCCTACGAAGTAGAGTTTATCGGCCTCGACGGGCACACGCAAGCCGTCCTGACGCTGCCCGCCGCTGAAGTGGCCGCCCTAGCGCAGCCGTGGCGGCAGGCTGCTTAGTCCACAGTTGATTGCCTGAGTTTCGCCAGCCGCTGCCGCCCCCGGTAGCGGCTGGTGTGTTTTTGGGGGCGAGCGGGGACGGGTGGAGCGGAATACCCTGCCTTAGCGGCGGTTGCCAAGTGGCCACCAGGTCGGGCGGCTGGCAGGCTTGGCGGTAGTGACGCGCTCAAGGTCGGCCACTAGGCGCGCGAGCTTGGCTTGAGTGGCAGGCAAGCGAGTAGCCTCTGAGCTTGGCGTCAGTTGGCGCTGCTGTAGCCAGTGCACGGCATCTTCCATATCCGTAAAGAGGGTGGCTTCGAGCCGAGGCAGCCAGTTCATGATGGTCTGGACGAGGTTTTGGCCCGCGAGCGTAGGCGAGCAGACCCAAGCCATGTGCTTGACCCCGGCCAGGTGCAGGTGGGGCATAAAGTGCAGGGCTAGCCAGGCACCCACTTCCAGGCCTACGCTCGTCATAGACGAGTTGTTATTGAGTACCCGCGCGTAGGGGCGTTTCAGCACGCAGTGCGCTAAGTTTACGCAGGCCTGCTGGGCTACCGGCAGGGTAATTTCTCCTTCCCATTCTACATAAAGCCAATTATTCCAGGAGTCGAAGTATACGCTCACCTGAGGCGAGGAGCAGAGGGGTAGTAAGTTCACGTAGGATAAGAAATAGTTTTTCGTAAAGTTCTGAAAGTTAACGCGAAATTAAAAATGAGTTAAGTGCAAAAACGTATCGCCAGTCCATGAAAATGCGAGGCGAAAAGCGCTAACAGAAACGTCCTGGCACGGTCCGGCTTAGTTACTTCCCTGTAGTGTTCCCAAGCACTACCACGCCAGGAGCGGTGGGCGTGGTGGCGAAGCTAGCGGGGTGTATTTTTAGCGTTTGATGCTAGCTCCCAACTCTAAGCCTGGGGCACCCTCGGCGGTGGTGGTAGCCTGCTACAACGCGGTGCCTAGTGTACTGTGGTCGGCGCTCGCGCTGGGGCCACTGGTGGTGTATTGCTACCGCTACGTAGAGCGGCCGTGGCTGTGGGGCTTCGTGGCGGTGAGTTTATCGGCCTATGCGTGGCCGGCAGCTTGGGTGCGGCACTTACAACTGGCAACCAGCGTGCGGGTATACTGCCGGCTGGGGGTGCCTAGGGTAGGCTACTTCACGCAGCAAGGGGCGCTGATAAATAGGTTGTTGCAGCGGCGCTATTCCGGCTACCGGGTGCTACGGGGGCAGCGGGGCCTCGTAGGGCTACTCCGCACAACCTACCAGCAGGAGCGGTTTCACTGGGCAGGGTTGCTATTCTTTTTATTGCTGAGCGCCTACGCGGCGGGCACGGGCCGGGTGGGGGTGGGCGCTGGCACTCAGCCTGCTCAACGTGGGCTATAATCTCTATCCCATCTGGCTTCAGCAGTACCTGCGGCTGCGGCTAGCGCGCTTAAACCAGAGGAAAGCGCCGTAGCCGCTACTGCTGCCGCCCTTGGTGGTGGCTGGCGGGTTTTCGGGGCGAGCGAGATAGGGCAGGCTTGGTACCTTTGCTAGGGGGCGTTTGGTAGGGCTACTGTTGCTTAGTTTGCTGCTGTGTCGGTTCAGCCTCTGCTCACGTATTTTGATAGCTACCTGGCCCTGAACAACGAGGAGCGGGCGCAGCTCGGCCGCCGGGTAGTAGAGCGCTGGCTGAAGCGGCGGCAGTTTGTACTGCAACAAGGCGATGTGTGCCGCCACTACACGTTTGTAGTGGCGGGCTGCCTGAAGCTCTACAGCGTCGATGAAAAAGGCACCGAGCACATGCTGCAATTTGCGGCCGAAAACGACTGGATTAACGACATCGGCAGCTTCCACGCCGAGCAGCCCAGCCAGTTCTACCTCGAGGCCATCGAGCCCGCGGTGGTGCTGCAGCTGGAGAAGCCCAACCTGCTTTACCTGTACCGGCACTACCCCAAGTTTAACCTCAACTTTCGGGTCATCATCGAAAACAAGTTTGTGGAGCTGCAGCAGCGAGTGCTCCAAAACATTAGCTCGCCCGCCGAGGAGCGCTACCGCAGCTTCTTGAGCCAGTACCCCGGCCTGGCCACCCGCCTGCCCAACACTCAGATAGCGGCGTACATCGGCATTACGCCCGAGTTTTAAGCAGGATTCGCAAAAACAGCGCGGGCCGGTAGCGGATGCCCTTAACCGCTCCGAGCTGTTTACCCGGCAGGGTCACTCGCCGGGCGTGCAGTTGCCGCGCATTTTGGGCATCGAGGCGGTGGGCACGGTGGCCGAGGCGCCCGGCGGGCAGTTTCAGCCGGGCCAGACGGTGGCTACCGCCATGGGCGGCATGGGCCTGGTGGTGGCCTTGAGCACTACCCTCGACTGGGCGCGCCTAGGGGCCTTACCCGAGCTGTTGCAAACCGCCTGGGGCAGCCTCAAAAACGCCCTCGACGTGCAGGCCGGCCAAACGCTGCTCATCCGGGGCGGCACTACTTCGGTGGGCATGAGGGCCGCGCAGCTCGCCAAGCACCTGGGTCTCAACGTGCTCGCTACCACCCGCAACCCCGCCAAAGCCGACCGCCTGCGCGCCAACGGCGCCGACCACGTCTTGCTGGACGACGGCACCCTAGCCCCGGCCGTGCGCGCTTTACCCGCAGGGCGCAGACCGCGTGCCGGAGCTGGTGGGCACCACCACGCTGCTCGACTCGCTGCGCGCGGCGGCCAAGCAGGGCGTGGTGTGCATGACGGGCATCGTGGGCAATGCCTGGGCGTTGCCCGAATTTGCGCCCATGGAGGCCATCCCGTCCACCGTCCGGCTGACGGTGTACACGGGCGAAGCCACCGATTTGCTGAACATGCCGCTGGCCTGGTTTGCCGACGAGGTAGCCGCCGGCCGCCAGTCGGCGCTCCTCGACCGCACCTTCACCCTGCCCGAGCTAGCCGAAGCCCACCGCTACATGGAAGCCAACGCGGCCGTGGGCAAAGTGGTGGTGCTAGTAGACGGGCAGTAGCCCAAGCAGCGCACGGCTAGCCTAGCCAACGAGCATTGCCGCCCGCCCGCCGCTGCCAGCTCGGTAGCGGCGGCCGTGTTTTTAGGAACTCGCGGCGGGAGTAGCCTAGGTGCCCGGACGCCTTGGTTGCGGCGGCCGGCCCGCGCAGTAGCTTTGGCGGGTGGTTTAAGTTGAGAACAGGCCTAGGGCTGGCCATTGGAGTAATGCGCTGGGCAAAACTTGTTTTGTATGCCACGCCTACTTGAAAGCCTGCGCCAGCTAGGCCGCTCAGCTGCTCATACTTGCTGCTTATGCACCCGCTGCTTGCTTACCTGCGCCGCTTCGTGCCCACCCTCACGGAGGCCGAGTGGCAGCTGTTGGCCGGGGCCGTGCGCCCGTGCCACGTGGCGCGTGGCCAGCACTTTGTGCAGGCCGGCGAGTACCGGCCCGAACTGGCTCTGCTGCTGCAAGGGGCCTGCCGGCTGTACTACCTGCGCCCCAGCGGCGAGGAGCGCACGACGTACTTCTTCTTCGAAAACCACCTGCTGGCCGACTACCCGAGCTGCCTGACGGGCCAGCCGAGCCAGCTCAACATTCAGGCCCTCACCGATACC
Organism: Janthinobacterium lividum; assembly: GCA_050954355.1. Taxonomy (GTDB): domain Bacteria; phylum Bacteroidota; class Bacteroidia; order Cytophagales; family Hymenobacteraceae; genus Hymenobacter. Next base: position 79,144 of record JBPBPH010000088.1, on the reverse strand, counting down.
GACCTAGTGGTGTTCGACTACGCGGTGCTGCGGCGGCTCTACGACGAGTGCCCGGCCTACGAGCGGTTTGGGCGCGTGCTGGCCGAGTACCACCTGCTGGGCACCGATGCCCGCCTCACCGAGCAGCTTATGCTCTCGCCCGAGGAGCGCTACCGGGCGCTGCTGGCCAGCGGCAAAACCAAGATTCTGGCGCGCATTCCGCAGCACCTGGTGGCCAACTACCTCGGCATCACGCCCGTGTCGCTGAGCCGCATTCGGGCGCGGGTGGCGCGGGGGCAATAGGGGCGGAGCGCTGGTTTTTCTTAGCTTTTGTTATCGTTGGGGGGCTAGGGGAGGGCGGAATTTTGGGTATTGAATCTCACCGCTTCACCCCCCGCTTACGCCCATGAAAACGCTGCTAAAAACCGAAGAGCTAGCCGAAATGCTGCTGGCCCTGTTCATATTTGCCCACCTGCCTTTTGCCTGGTGGGTGCTGCCCGCCACCTTTCTGCTGCCCGACCTGAGCATGTTGGGCTACCTGGCGGGCCCGCGCGTGGGCGCCGCCAGCTACAACCTAGCGCACCACAAAGCAATGGCGGTGGCAGTAGGCGTGGCGGGCGGGCTGCTGGGGCTGCCCCTCGTGGTGCTGGTCGGCACGGTACTGCTGTTTCACAGCGCCTTCGACCGGCTGCTAGGCTACGGCCTCAAGTACTCGACTGGTTTTCAGGACACGCACCTGGGCCGGGCGGGCAAAGCGGCTATTACGGCTAGCCCGGTAGTGGCTTAAAGCTGGGTGGGAGGCCTAGGCCAGCCTGGCAATCAGCGTACGCCGGCCCTAATTTTGGGTATGCAGACGCTCCCTAGCCGGCCGCCGGTGCCGATATATCCGTTTGAGCCAGACGAAGCCACCAGCAGCAACTCGTTTTCCCTCGTGCGCTCGGAAGGCGCGCTGCCCTACGAAGCCGACGTGCTGCTGCCGCACCGCAAGGCGTACTACATGCTGGTATTCGTGAAGCAAGGCCGCGGCCGGCACTGGGTCGATGCCGTGCCCTACGCGCGCCAAGACCGCGCGCTGTACTTCTCAAGCCCCAGCCAGCTGCTAGTCAAGGAGGAGCCTACCCCCTTCTGGGGCACCCGCCTCACGTTTACGAGCGAGTTTCTGGCTTTGCAGCAAAACGCGGCGCTGCGCCACCTGCCGCTCATCCAAAACCCGCAGAACGGCCACGAACTGCTTCTGACGCCGGCCGACGAAGCTGTGGTAGACGACCTGCTGGCCCAGCTGGCGGCCGAGCACCAGCGCCCCGGCGAGTGGCAGCACCCCATGCTGAGCGCCTACCTCACGGTGCTGCTCACCTACCTGAGCCGGCTCTATACCGAGCAGTTTCCGGGCGGCGAGCCCTCGGCCGACCAGCGGCTGCTGCGCACCTACCGCGCCAGTATTGAAGAAAACTACCGCGAGCTGCACGAGGTAGGCGCCTATGCCGAGCTGCTGCACATTTCGGCCGGGCACCTGAGCGAGGTGGTGAAGGCCCAGAGCGGCCGCTCGGCCATCAAGCACCTGCACGAGCGGCTGGTGCTCGAAGCCAAGCGCCTGCTATGCTACACGCCGCAGTCGCTCAAAGAGCTGGCCTTCGACCTAGGGTTTTCGGATGCCTCGTACTTCAACCGCTTCTTCAAGCGCGAAACCGGCGTGACGCCGGCCGAGTACCGGGCCAGCATCCGCAAAATGTACCAGTAGTACCGCGAAATGGGGCCCAGCCGGGCCAAAAGGACCCGGTAATTTTGTGCTGTTAATCTAATCGACCAACAGCCCCCATGAAAACTGCCCTCATCACCGGTGCCAACAAAAGCATCGGCTTCGAAGCCGCCCGCCAACTCATTCAGCAAGGGTACTACGTGTACCTGGGCAGCCGCGACGCCCAAAAAGGCCAGCAGGCCGCCGACCAATTGAAGGCCGCAGGCCTCACCCAGGTAGAGCCGCTGCTCATCGACGTGACGGACAGCGCCTCCATCGCCGCCGCCCGCGCGGTCCTCGGCCAGAAAACGGAGGTGCTCGACGTGCTCATCAACAACGCCGGCATCCTGGGCGGCATGTCGCAGCCGCCTCTTACCAGCAGCCTCGGCATGATTAAGGAGGTGTTTGACACCAACGTGTTCGGGGTAATCGAGGTCACGCAGGCCTTTATCGACCTGCTGCGGCAGTCGCCTGCGCCGCGCATCGTCAACGTCACCTCGGGCCTAGGGTCGCTCACGCTGCACAACGACCCCACCTGGAAATACTACGCCGTGAAGGGCGCCGCCTACCAGCCCTCCAAAGCTGCCCTGAACGCCTACACCATCATGCTGGCCTACGAGCTGCGCGACACGCCCTTCAAGGTGAATGCCGTGGACCCCGGCTACACCGCCACCGACTTCAACCACCACAGCGGCCCCGGCACCGTGCAGGCTGCCGCCGCCCGCGTGGTCAAAGCCGCCCTGCTGGGCCCCGATGGCCCCACCAGCCAGTTTTTCAGCGACGACAACGCGCCCGAAACCGGCATCAGCCCCTGGTAAGCAGGGGGCGTTCCTAGGCCTGCTGGGCATCGGAAGGGGCACGGGTTGAGTGGGTTAGTTTGTATGTTCAGCCCATGAAACTACTGTATACCTGGCTGCTGCTGCTGGGCCTGGGCGCCGCCTTGGCCGCCCCGCGGCCCGCCGCGGCCCTAGGGCCCGCCCGCACCCAACCCGCCTTTGATGTGGCAGCCGCTACGCAGCGCTACCTCGATACCCTCACGCCCGCCCAAAAGGCCCGCTCCGACGCCTATTTTGAGGGCGGCTACTGGCTGGAGCTGTGGGAAGCCGTGTATGCGGTGGGCGTGGCGGCCGTGTTTTTGGAGGCGGGGCTGGGGCGGCGAGTGCAGTGGCTGGTGGCGGGGCTGCCCCGGCGCTGGCTGCGCACGCTGGCCTACCTGGCGCTGTATTTGGTGCTGGCCTGGGGCCTGAGCCTGCCGCTTACCATTTACCAGGGGTTCGTGCGCGAGCACCAGTACGGGCTGGCCAACCAGGGCTTCGGGGCGTGGCTGCGCGATGTGCTGGTGGGCCTAGGGGTGAGCGTGCTGGCCGGCAGCCTGCTGCTGCTGGGCGTGTATGCGGCGCTGCGGCGCACTGGGCGCGCCGGCTGGCTGTGGGCCACGGGCATCGTGGGGGCGGGGCTGGTGGTGGCGGTGGCCCTCGGGCCGGTGCTCATCAGCCCGCTCTTCAACGCGGCCAAGCCCTTGCCCGCCGGGCCCGTGCGCGACGGCATCCTGCAGCTGGCCCGCGCCAACGGCGTGCCCGCCACCAACGTGTACCTGGTGGATGCCTCGCGCCAGAGCACGCGCATCAGCGCCAACGTGAGCGGGCTGGGCCGCACCATTCGCGTGTCGCTGAACGATAATCTGCTGCGCCGCTGCTCGCCGGCCGAAATTCAGGCCGTGATGGGCCACGAGCTAGGCCACTACGTGCTCAACCATATCCCGAAAATGCTGCTGGCCTTCGCGGCGCTGATAGGCCTAGGGTTCTGGCTCATTGACCGGGCGTTTCACGCGCTGGTGGCGCGCTACGGGCGGCGCTGGGGCATCGCGGGTGGGCTGGCCGACGTGGCGGGGCTGCCGCTGCTGGCGGCCCTGCTGGCGGTGGCTACCCTGCTGGCCACGCCCCTTACCAACACTATTATTCGCACCCAGGAGCAGGAGGCCGATATGTTTGGCTTGAACGCGGCGCGGCAGCCCGCCGGCTTTGCCCGCGTGGCCATGAAGCTGTCGGAATACCGCAAAATTGACCCCGCGCCCTGGGAAGAAATCCTGTTTTTCGACCACCCCAGCGGCCGCACGCGGGTGCACTCGGCTATGCAGTGGCAGGCTTGGGCGGCGCCGCAGCCCTAGGCCCGGCCAGTAGGGAAAGGCCGACCAACCGCCCGGCTAGGGCTGCGCGGGCTGCTGGCTAAGCCACTGCACCGCCGTGGCCTCGTCGTCGAACGAGCAGTACACCAGCGGCAGGCCCGGCAGATGAGTGGTAATAAAGGTTGTGGCCAGCCGCACCAGCACCGCCGCCGACTCTACGACGGCGCCGTAGCGGTAGCCACCCTCGCGCACGGCGCGGGGCAGCCACTCCGTGGCTATCCAAGCCTGCTCAATGCCATCAAAAGCCGGCATGGTTGTCTGGTCGATGAAGATGCGGCTCCAATTATGCTGCCGCAAGTGCACCACCATCTGCTCAAACAGCGCCTGCGTGTCGGCTAGCTGGCGAGGTTGGTTGTGCCAAACTACGCGCAGAAAACCAGCCGGGTCGGCCAGCACTTGTCCGGCTTTACCGATAAATAGCACGTTAAAACTCGCGGGAGACATTATCCCAAAGATACTGCCCTGGGTGGCCCGCAGCTGCTGCTTTAGCGTATAAACCAACCTATGATTCCGCTCATTACCCACACGCCCCGCCTCACCATTATTGCCGCTAGCCGGGCCCTGCTTACGGCCGAGCTGCACAAGCCGCAGTATTTTCCGGTGCTGCTGGGCGCCGCCCTGCCCGCTGGCTGGCCGCCCGGCGACTACGACCGCGAGGCCATGCAGTATTTTTTGGAAAAGCTGAGCGAAGGCGGCCGCACCGCCGCCGGCTGGTATAACTGGTACGCCCTGCTAAATGCCGCGGGCGACGTGCCCCGTACCCTAGTAGGCTCGGGCGGCTTCACGGGCCCGCCCGACGACGCCGGGCTGGTAGAGCTAGGCTACTCCATTGCCGCCGACTGGCGCGGGCGGGGTCTGGCCACCGAGCTGGTAGCCGGCCTGGTGCAGCAAGCGGCCGCCACGGGCCTGGTGCACCGGCTGGTGGCCCACACCGAGCCCGAAAATCTCATTTCGCAGAAAGTGCTGCTGGCCAATGGCTTCGAGTCGTCGGGCGCCGACGTGAATGGTCAGCTGCGCTTCGAGCGGGCCGTGGTGCCTGCCCCGATGCTGCTGGGGTAGCGCTGGCCGCGCCCATGCAAAAAGCCAGCCCTAGGGCCGGGTGCGCTAAGTAGTGCACCCGGCCCTAGGGCTGGCTTTTAGGCAAAAGGCTCGCCGTAGTTACTCCGGCTACTTCTTCTGGGTGGTTGTCTTTTTGCCGTCGGGCTTGCTGCGCTCGTCCACCTCGTTTTTCTTCTCTTTCTTCTTGGTTTCGGGGTCGGTATGGCTGGGGGTTTTCATGGGGCTAGGGGTATTGGGTAAGGGATACGCCACCGTGTACGGGTAAAGCCGCCGCAAGGGTATGCGCCGGCGCCGGCCCTAGGGAAGCTGGGGGCTTCTTAGCGGGGCGGCGCGCTACCTTGCCGCCATGCCTACTACCTCTACTCGCCTGCTGCTGGGGCTGGCCGCGGCCGCGCTACTGGGCAGCGCCCCCGCACCGCCCGCGCCAGGGCCCTACGATTTGATAATCGACCACGTGGCGGTGGTGGACGTGGCCGCCGGCCGCCTGCGCCCCGACCAAACGGTGGCCGTAGCCGGGGGCAAAATCGTGCAGCTGGGCCCGGCCGACGCCGCGTGCCCCAGGGCCCGCCAGTACCTCGACGGGCGCGGGCGCTACCTGCTGCCGGGCCTTTGGGACATGCACGTGCACTTTCGGGGCGGCGACAGCCTGGCGGCGGCCAACAAAAAGCACCTGGCCCTGTACCTGGCCCACGGCATCACCACGGTGCGCGACGCGGGCGGCGACCTCACGCCCTACCTCTTTGAGTGGCGGCGCGCCGTGGCGGCCGGCACCCTGGCCGGGCCCACCATCTTTACCTCGGGCCCCAAGATTGACGGGCCCGGCGCCACCTGGCCCGGCTCGCTCGAAGTAGAAACGCCCGCCCAAATCAGTGGCGCGCTCGACTCGCTGCAAAAGTTGCGGGTGGACTACGTGAAGATTTACGATAGCAAAATTTCGGGCCCGGCCTACCTCGAAACCATTCGCCAGGCCGAGGCGCGGGGCCTCAAAACCACCGGCCATATGCCGTATTCGGTCACGCTGGGCGAGGCCATCGGGCGCGGCCTCGACGGCACCGAGCACCTCTACTACCTCCTCAAAGCCTGCTCTGGCAAGGAGGACAGCCTCACGGCGCTGGTGCGCGCCAGCCAGGGCACCGCGCACCCCCTCGGGCTGTTTGCGCTGCTGCCGGCCGTGTACGCCACCTACAGCCCGGCCGCGGCGGCGCGCATTATGGCCCAGATGGCCACCCACCGCACGGCCGCCACCCCCACGCTCAGTATTGGCCGCGTTCTGGCCGAATTACCTACCACCGACCACTCCCGCGATACCCTGCTGGCGTACATCGACCTCGCCATCCGGCGTACCTACGCGCGGCGGCTGGCCGGGGCGCGGCAGCAGTCGGCCGCCGCGCGGGCCTTCACCCAGCAGCTCGAAGGCAAGTTTCGGCAGCTGGTGCCGCTGCTGCAGGCGGCGGGCGTGCCCATCCTGGCCGGCTCCGACAGCGGGGCTTTCAACTCCTACGTGTACCCCGGCGCGTCCTTGCACGACGAGCTGGCCGAGCTGGTGCGCGCCGGCCTCACGCCCGCCCAGGCCCTAGGGGCCGCTACCCTCAACGGCGCCCGCTGGCTGGGCGTGGCCGGCCGCACGGGCAGCATCGCGGTGGGCAAAGACGCTGATTTATTGCTCCTAACGGCCAATCCGCTGGCCGATATTCACAACACGCGCCGCATTGCGGCCGTGGTGGCGCGGGGCCGGGTGTACTCGGCCGCCGCGCTGGCCGCTATGCTGCGGCCGCTTAAGCAGCCCTAGGGGTAAGATAGGTACAAAAAGAGCGTCATGCTGAGCAAAGTCGAAGCATCTCTACCGTGTGAGTAACTCCAATCGTCAGGATTACTTACGCGGTAGAGATGCTTCGACTTTGCTCAGCATGACGCTCTGGTTTGACTTGCGTCAGTAAGCGCGTGCTAGTCCGGCAGCTGGTCGATGCTGGTGGGCTCTACCTTGGGCTGGGCGTTCATGGCGTGGCGGTAGTTGGTGGACGAGGCGTAGGCCTTGATGCGCACCCGGTTGATGCTGCCCAGCGGCTGGTGCTCGGGCAGGCAGTGGAAGGGGTTGTACGTGAGCACGTCGTCGGCGAAGACGCGGCGGGCGGGGCTGAAGGCATCCTGCGCGGGCAGCACGATTTTGCCCAGCGCCTGGTAGGGGCTCTGGTCCTGGGGCCAGTCGATGGCGGCGTCCTCTACGGGCATGGTTTGCAGGTCGGTGCAGAGCTGGGCGCGCAGCTCGTACTCGGCGCCCTGGGTGCGGAAAAAATCAACCACCATGTCGCGGTAGGCGCCGGGCTCCGTCAAGTCTAGCTCCTTGCCGGTCAGCGCCCGCACGTTGTCGGAAAGGGGCGCCAAACTCACCTTGGCCACGTAGTCGCCGTAGCGCAGGGCGCCGAGCGTAGTAAAAGTTTCGCCCAGGATGTGGGTGTTGGGGTGGGCCTGCACCACCATGCGCACCTCCGTCTTCTTCAGGCCCACGGCTTCCAGCGCCTCCAGGGCCTTGTCGGCCAGCACGCCGACCTCATTAACAACGTTTTGCACCACCTCCGGGGCGTGGGCTAGCTTTTCAATGCGCAACTGCTGGTCGTGGTAGCTTTTGACGTCGCCGGTCGGGATGATGGTATCGTTTACCAGCAGAAAATCCTGGGTCACGGCGTCGGCCTCTTCGGCCAGAAACTTCTTGCCCTCTACGCCAATGATTTTCAGCCCTAGGCCCTTCACGGCCGGCGAGCTGTCGGGCTGGATGGCGCCGGGCGAGGTGGAGAGGCGGATGATGACCGGGTAGGTTTTGGCCTCCTTAAACATGCCCTGGGCGAGGTGCGCGGGCAGGTTGGGGTACACGTGCAGCTCGCCGCGCAAAATGCCGTGGCTCTTGGCGTGGGCATCGCGAATGGCGTGGCGGTTTTGCTCGAACATTAGGCGCGTGACCCGCGCCATGGAGGCCACAGTTTCGTCGCCGAGCTGGTCTTCGTTGGGTTGAATTTGCTCGACGCCGTCGGCAAAGCGCACGTAGGTGGTGGGGGCAGCACCCATAGCTGGTGGAAAGGGGGTAAAGAGAAATTGGGAAATGCGCCTTAATCTGACTGCTGCTAGCTCAGCAGCTGGCGGGCCAGGTCGGTAATGGTAGGCGCCTGGTAGGCGGGCAGCGGGGCCAGGGGGTACAGTGGCTGGCCGGGGCGGGCAATGAAGGCCGCTTGCAACCCAGCAGCCTGGGCGCCGGCCACGTCCCAGCCGTGGGCGGCTACCATCAGCAACTGGGCGGGCGCTACGCCCGCCTGCTTGGCGGCGTAGTGGTAGGCATCGGGGTGGGGCTTGTAGAGGCGCACGGGGTCCACGCTCAGGGCCTGCTCGAAGTACTCGGCAATGCCGGCCGTGGCAAGCTGCTGGCGCACCATGTCGGGCGCCGAGTTGGTGAGCGCAAACAGGCGGAAGCCCGCGGTTTGCAGCTGGCCTAGGCCCTCGGCCACGTCGGGGTGGGCGGGCAGGTGGGCAAACTGGTGCAGCAGCTCGTGCCGCCGCTCGGCGCTGAGGGGCTTGGTTTGCAGCATGGTGGCGGCCATCTCGAAAGCCGCGTCAGCCAGGGCGCTGAAGTTGAAGTAGCTGCCCGTGAGCGTGGCCGTTTGGGAGTGTTGCAGCAGCAGCCCAAACCACTGCCGAAAGGCGCCGGGGTCGCCCAGGGCCTGGTTGACGGCCTGGCGGAGCGGGGCCAGGTCGAGCAGGGTTTCGTTGAGGTCGAAGACGAGGGCCTGGGGACGTACGGCGGAAACTGGCATAAGTAACGAGTAGGCAGTGAGGGTTTTTTGCTATACGAAGCCTAGGGGGCGCTGGGTTGAGTGCGGCGGCGCGGGGGCCGGGGCAGCCACTCGGCCTGGCGCGCCGTACAAGGCACATTCTTAACCCCTTTCCCTGCGCCATGAAACGCCTCCTTTTTTTAGTTGGGCTGCTGACCGCCGCCTGGGCCGGCCCGGCCCACGCCGCCGATGGCATTCCGCCGCGCCCCAAGCCCTTTACCTTCGTAACCGACCAGGCAGGCCTGCTGCAGCCCGCCGACGTGAAGCGCCTTGACTACGGCCTGCGCCAGTACGCCGACAACAACGGCGCTCAGGTGGTGGTCGTGACGGTGCCCTCACTGGGCGGGCAGGACGTGAATGCCTTTGCCCGCCAGCTGGGCACCGCCTGGGGTGTGGGCCAAAAAGACAAGAACAATGGCCTGGTGGTGCTCATTGCCAAGCAGGAGCACAAGCTCAGCATCGAGCCCGGCGCGGGGCTGCGCGACCGGGTGACGCCAAGCGTGATTCAGCGGGCCATTGGCCAGATGGCGCCCCAGTTTAAGCAGAACGACTACGGCCAGGGCCTGCGCAAGGGCCTCGATGTGCTGCTGGCTGCCGCCACGCCCGGCTCGGCCCCGAAGCAAGACAAAGCCGCCGCCGCGAGCGACCCCGCCACTAGCGGCTCGGTAGCCAACAGCGCGGCCCTAGGCACCGCTACTACCCCCGGCGACGCGCAAGCCATGAGCGACCCCAGCGGCACCACGCAAAGCGAAGCAGCGCCCACCTCGGGCGGCGGCATCGGCCTGAGCACCATCCTGATTGGCGTAGTGGTAATTGGCGGCGGCATCTGGCTGCTCTCGCGGCTGTTTCGGCGCAATGGCACCAACGCGGCCGGCAGCAACCCTGGTGGCACGCCCAACTTTTACCCCAATCAGCCTAACCAACCCAACCAGGGCGGCCAAAGCGGCCAGGGCGGCCAGCCCAACTTCTACCCCAACCAGGGCCCCGGCTACGGCGCGCCCCAAAGCGGCGGCAGCGGCATGGGCGGCATCTTGGCAACGGGGGCGGCGGCGGCGGCCGGCGCCTACCTCGGTAACCGCCTAGGGGGCAGCCACGACTCGAACGACAGTGGCCGCAACTTCAGCAACGAAAACACGGGCAACCAGGCGGGCACGGCCGCCGGGGCTGCCGGGGGCACCGCCGGGGCCGACGACTATTTTTCGTCGCGCGGTGGGGCTGAGGAAAATAATGCCGGCCCCGACTACTTCAGCAATAGCGGCGACAACAGCTCGGGTGGCGACTTCTTCTCGGGCAACGACAGCTCCTACGACGACTCGTCGGGCGGCGGTGGCTTCGACGATACCAGCAGCGACAACAGCGGCAGTTGGTAGCCAGCGCCCCTAGGCTCTAAAAAAGCCCCAGCCGCACAAAGTGGCTGGGGCTTTTTTAGAGCCTAGGGGCGCTGCGCGGTGCTGGCTAGCTGCGGGGGCGTGGTGGCCACCTCCGCGTTGGCGGTATGGGCTCGGCGAAGGCGTTAAGCTAGAGCGCCGCGGCTACCACGGTAGCCGCGGCGCTCTAGCTTACTAGCTGGCCACTAATGCCTTACTTCACCGTAAGCTGCCGCACGATGGTGCCATCACGAGAGTCGAGCCGCAGCAGGTAAATGCCAGTACTGAGGCTGCTCAAATCCAGCTCGCGCTGGCCGCTGGGCGCCACCTGGGTTGCCTGCTGCACCACGGTGCGCCCTAGGGCATCCAGCACCTGCAACGGCGCGGCGGCCAGTTCGGGCTTGTCGGGCGAGCTGATGACGAAGCGCCCGCCGGGGCTAGGGTTGGGCGCTACCGTGAGCAGCGCCTGGGTGCCGGCGTCGGCCCGCACGGCCAGCGGCGCGCCCAAAAACGATACGTCATCGATAAACAAGCCTGAGGTAGTGCTGAGCGTGCGGGCCGTGCCGGAAGTGAACGTGATATGGGCCGAATCGGGGGCGGCCGATACGTTGGAGTTGTACTGAATCGGAATATTGGCCAGGGTATAGGTGGCCACCGGGGGCAGCAGCACCGCCACGTAGCCTACCGTGCTGGGGGCACCGCTAACGGTACGGGTGAGCAGCATCAGGGCCACGGCCGAGTCGGTGGCGGTGCCGGTATTTTTGTAGTAAAACTGAAACTGGGTGGGCCGCACCGCGCAAGGGATGCCCCCGCCAATAGGGATGCCGAGGATAGCGTACTGGCCGGTTTTGGTGCCGACCGACAAATACGCCTCCTGAACGAAGGAACTCTGCGTTCCCGACGCCGGAATCGTGACGTTCACCAACTTGGCCGCGTAGGTGCCTCCGTGCACATCCGTGGTTTTGAGTGTACTGGCGCTGTTGTTTGCGGCGAAGTAAGTAGCGTAGAAGTCGTCGAGGGCCAGCCAGTTGGCGGGCAGCTCCCGGTTGTTGCGCGTCACCCAAGTGTCTAGGCCACTATTGGGAATAACTTGCGCCTGGGCAGTATAGCCGGCCGCGAGGGCGAGGGCGGTTAATGCGTAGAAGATTTTTTTCATAAGAAGACTCAGAGGAAAAAGAGAAAAAATGGCTGCTTCCCAAGAAGTCAGCCCATTACCAGTAGACGTAAGTGCAAGTAAAACGTTTAAGAGTGAAAATGCAATTAAAGCCAGCGCCGCAGGTACTGGTACACGGCCGCGTGGCGCAGCAGGCCGGTGTGGTGCTGGGCCGCGAAGTAAGCGGTGCGCAAGCGGGTGCCGGGCGGCAGCTGGGCTTCGTCGGGGGCCAGGCTGGGGCCCTGGCCGCTGGCCGTGCCCACCAGCCCATCGCCAAAGTAGTCGCGCAGCACCTGGGCGCGGCCGGCCCGCAGCCAGGTGCCCACCAGCACATGGTAGGCCACGCCGGGCAGCAGCGGCACCCGCGTGCGCGGCCGGGGCGGGTCTTCGGGCGGGTTGGCGCTGGTGCCGGCGTCGTTGGGGCCTAGGGGCAGCCAGTCTTCGTCTACCAGGCGCGCCGCGCCCAGGTCCTTGATGCCGTTGGAGCGGCGGGCAAACACCTCGCTGGCCAGGCGCGTGGGCAGCACGTCGAGGCGGCGCAGCAGGCGCTCTACGGCGGCGCTGTTTTGCTCTAGGTACGAGCCCTCGTGCGGCACGCCCAGCAAAAACACCGTGCGCAGGTGCGCCAGCCAGGGCGCTTTTTCAATGAGCAATGAGCAAGCAGCAGGTATCAGGCTTTCTGACGCAGCTGCTTGCTCATTGCTCATTGTCCCATAGTAGCCCGCCGAGCGGACAACCAGCCCGCCCATGCTGTGGCCCACCAGCACCAGCTCGCCCACGGCCTGGGGGTAGGTTTCGACCAGTTCGGTGAGCAGGGCGCTCAGGGCGCGGCCGTTTTCGGAGATGTGGCGGCCGCTGTTGAAGCGCACGTAGAGCGGGCGCACGCCGGCCTCGGCGGCCAGGCGGGGGCCGTAGCGTAGCGGGTTGCCGGGAGCATCGGGGGCGGCGGCTTGCCAAATGAGCTCGTCGCCCATCAAGCCGTGCACGAAAACCACCGTCTTTTGGCGCACCTGGCTGAGGCCCAGCGCAGTTACCGGCACATCGTGGCCGCCGCGCCGGAAGCTAAGCCGAATGGCGCGCGCATCGCCCTGGGCGGCCAGCTGGTCGCCAAACGCGCCGTTGAGCACCGGCTGCCAGTGGCGCTGGTGCGCCCGGCTGCTCAGCAGCCAGTGCTCGGCGCTGCGCACGGGCAGCAGGGCGGCGCGGGCCAGCGAGGCAAAAGTGCGGCGAAACATGAGGGCTAGGGGCTTACGAACAAACGCGGCGCGGGGCTACGGCCGGCCCGCCGCTCGGCGCCCGCTGGCCTCAACCATCGGCGGGCTACCACGTTATTGCTGGCTAGGCCGCATCTTTGCAACCATAATTTCTTCGACTTCAGCATGAGTTTCCTCGTTCGTCCCGTTTTGGCCACCCTGCTGCTGGCTGGCTCGGCCGCCCTGCTCACTTCCTGTGACTACAAGTATAGCCCCGGCGTTAACCCGCAGTTTAAGGATGGCTTCAGCAACCCGCCCGGCTACACCAACGCCGAAGTAAACCGCGATAGCATCAACTACAAGCAGAATGTGCACACGCCCATCGGCGAGGGCTCGGCCACGGCCGTTAAGAATGGCACCGTGAACGACCAACTTAACTCGGCCCCCGCCGGCAAAAGCGCTGCCACGCCCCAAACCGCCAGCGGCCAGCTCGGCTCGACTGACCAGAACGACCCCAACAACGCCGCCAGCACCGCGCCCGCGGCCAATGGCAACGCGCCCAAGAACTAGCCCTAGGGCCGCTACCATGCCAAAGCCCACCCCGCCGCTATTGTACTGGCGGGGTGGGCTTTTGGCTGCCCCAGGCCCTAGGGGCCGCTACAGCGGCGCGGGCCACTGCCCCACGCGGGCGTAGCCGAAGCGCACCGGCTCGGCCACTTGGTGGTAGCCGTCGAGGCCCGAAATGGCGCAGGTGCCCAGTTGGGCCAGGTCGAGGGTGCCGTCGGGGCGCAGGGCGGCCTCGGGCACGTACACGTGCTCGACGGCCGCCACCAGCAGCACCGTACCGTTGAAAATGACGTGCTCCTCGTGCAGGCGCAGCCCCAGGCCCACGGCGCACTCGGCCACGTAGGGCGCCGCAAAGTCGTCGCGCCACACTTCGGTAAAGCCGCAGGCGGCAAACTCCGACTCGCCATCGGGGAAGTTGGCCGAGGTGTAGTGGGCGGCCGCGGCTTGCGCCAGCACCACGTGGTTAAGGGTGAAGCAGCCGCCGTTGTCCTTGATATTCTGGTAGGTATGGCGCGGCACGGTGGTGGGGCGCGTCACAATGCCCAGCGTAGGCGGGTCGGACCCCAGGTGAATGGCCGAGCTGAAAACAGCCAGGTTGGTGAGCCCGCCCGGCGCGGCGGTGCCCACCAGGTTGGCTGGCTTAAAGCCCGGCAGGGCATTGACCAGGTTGAGGCGGTAAACTTTCTCGAAGCCGGCAATATCGGCGGCGGTGATGTGGCGCATGGAAGTAGAAAAGAAGTAGGGTAAGCAAACGGGGCTGCCCGCCGGCAACGTGCTTGGCCGGCGCCGCTGGCACGGGGCGCAACGTAGCTGGGGCCGAAACTAGCTTAAAGAGCGCAGCACCCGCCCGCCTTGGGTAGCCGCTGCCCAAGGCGGGCCTTTGCGGCCTGGCAGGCCCTAGGGCGCCGCCACCGCATCTAGGCACAGGCGGTTGCGCTGCAAGTGCAGCACCAGCGTGATGATGAAGAGGCCGTAGAGCATCTGGTCGCCCACCAGGCTCCAGTTTTCGAGCAGGCTGCTGCCAAAAACCAAGCTCATAATGATGAGCATGGCGCCCACCAGCGCGGCCCGCGTGAATAACCCCAGCACCAGTAGCAGCCCGAGGGTGCCTTCGGCGAAGGGTAGCACCGTGCCAAAGGCGCCCACTAGCGCCGGCGGCAGCGGCGCGGCGGCAAACTGCTGCAGCAAATGGCCCCGAAAAGTGGGCAGCTTGGGGATGCGCACCAGCCCGTGCAGCAAGTAGTTGAGGCCCAGCAGCAGGCGGCCCAGCACGAAGGCCAGTTCGAAGTTATTGAGTTTCATAAGCTACAGAATACGCGCTGCTTACGCGCCCTAGGGCCCGGAGTTGAAGCGGCGTGCAACGGTGGGGCGTTAGTTGCGTTTCTGCCTAGGTCTTTTACCCTTTCGCTATGCTGTCTTCTGTTTTCTTGCGGGCCCTGCCGCCGGCCCTGGCTTTGCTGGTAGCGCCGCTGCTGGCCGCGCCGGCCCTGGCCCAAGCGCCCGCGGCCCCGGCCTCCAGCACCACGCCGGCCGGCCAGGCGCTGTTTGCCGGCTCGCTCGCGCCGCACTTGGTGGCCAAGGAGTTTGCCTTCACTGAGGGGCCGGCCGTGGATAAAGCGGGTAATGTTTTCTTCACCGACCAGCCCAACGACAAGATTTATAAATACGACACCAGCGGCAAGCTGACGGTTTTCCTGACGCCCGCGGGCCGCGCCAACGGCTTGTACTTCGACAAGCAGGGCAACCTCATTGCCTGCGCCGATGCCCAAAACCAGCTCTGGCGCATTAGCCCCCAGGGCAAAGTAACGGTGCTGGCCGACCGCGTGGACGGCCGCCTACCCAACGGCCCCAACGACGTGTGGGTGAGCCCTAGGGGCGGCCTTTACTTCACCGACCCCTACTACAAGCGCGACTACTGGCCCACCGGCCACCCCGGCCCCGCGCCCCAAAACGTGTACTACCTGGCACCCGGCAGCCACCAGCCGGTGGCCGTCGAAACCACGCTCACGCAGCCCAACGGCCTGATTGGCAGCCCCGACGGGCGCACGCTGTACGTGGCCGACATTGGGGCTGGCAAAACCTACCGCTACCGCCTAGGCCCCCAGGGCCAGCTGCTCGACAAGCAGCTGTTTGTGAGCCAGGGCTCGGATGGTATGACGCTCGATGCGCAAGGCAACGTGTACCTCACCGGCCAGGGCGTGACGGTATATAGCCCCGCCGGCCAGCAACTGGCCCACCTGGCCGTGCCCGCCGCCTGGACGGCCAACCTCTGCTTTGGCGGCGCAGATATGAAAACGCTGTTCATCACCGCCTCCGAGGCTGTGTTTACGGTGCCCATGCGGGTGCGCGGCATTCGGTAAGCAGGGCGCCGGAGTACAAGCGACTAATTGCCCGCCGGGCGCGTATGTAGTACGTCCACCTACTCCATTATGCGTATGCGTTCCTCTTTTTACCAAGCAGTTAGCCTGGCGCTGGCGGCCCTGCTGCCCGCTGCCGCCCAGGCCCAAGCGCTGGCCGCCACCAGCAGCGTAACCCTAAGCGTGCCCGCCGCCCTGGCCAGCGCGCCTTTTAATGCGCCACGCACGGCGCAGGTGCCGGCTGGCTGGGCGCTGGCCGTGTACGCGCGGGTACCGGGCGCCCGCTTTATGGCCCTCACGCCCGACGGCGCCTTACTGGTGTCGCAGCCGGGGGCGGGCAAAATCTCGCTGGTGCGGCCAGGCAACGCGGGCGCCGTGCCCACGGTGACGGACTTTGCTACCGGGCTGCGCCAGCCGCACGACATGGTGTTTCACACCATCGGCAGCACTATTTACCTGTACGTGGCCGAAAGCAACCAGATTAACCGCTTCACTTACCAGACTGGTGACGCCACGGCCCAAAGCCGCCAGGTTATCATCACGGGCCTGCCCGACAACAGCACGCCCGAGCTGAACGGCGCCTACGCCCACGCCCTCAAAAACCTGGCCCTCGACAGCAACCATCAGCTTTACGTGAGCATCGCTTCGACCTGCAACGTGTGCCTGACCGACACGCAGAGCGACCCCCAGCGCGCCGCCATTTATCAGTACGAGGCCGATGGCACAAACCGCCGCCTTTTTGCCCAAGGCCTGCGCAACGCCGAGGGCCTGGCCTTTATACCCGGCACTACTACGCTGTGGGTGACGGTGAACGGCCGCGACAACACGCCTTACCCCAAGCAGGATGCCACTGGCCAGTACGGGCAAGTAGTTAGTAGCTACGTAGATAACCACCCGCCCGACCTGTTTACCAAGGTAGTGGCTGGCGGCAACTACGGCTGGCCCTTCGCCAATGCTAACCCCGACGCGAGTACCGGGCTGGACAATATGCCCTTTGAGCTCGACTACGATATGAACCGCGACGGGGCCGTGCCGCTCAGCACGTTTACTACCATCAGCAAGGGCATTCAGGCGCATTCGGCGGCCCTAGGGTTCACGTTTTTGCAAGGCACCAGCTTCCCGGCCGCCTACGCCAGCGGGGCCGCCGTGGCCCTGCACGGCTCCTGGAACCGCACTGCGCCCACCGGCTACAAGGTCATTTACTTCCCTTGGAACGCCGCCACCCAAACGCCCGGGGCCCAGGCCGACCTCGTAACCGGCTTCGTGGATGGCAGCGGCGTGTGGGGCCGCCCCGTCGATGTGGCTGTGGATGCGCAAGGCGCCCTGCTCATCTCCGACGACCAAAGCGGCACCATTTACAAGCTCACCGCGCCCGCCGCGGCCCTGGCGGCCCGGCTCGCCGCCAGCGCCAGCCTGGCGCAGGTATTTCCAAACCCCGCCGGCAGTGGCCCCGCTACCCTCGACCTGAGCGCATTGCCGGCCGGCGCCTACCTGGCTACCGTGCTCGATGCGCTGGGCCGCCCAGTGCTGCCGCCCGTGCGCGTGGCCGGCGGCAGCACCGCCGCGCTGCCCCTAGGGGGCCTCAGCGGCGGCTCGTACCTGGTGCGCGTGCAAGGCGAAAAGTACAGCCAGGTACTGCAAGTGGTGGTGAAGTAGCAAGTGCAAACCCTAGGGCATCCTAGGGGCTCAAATGCTAGCCTAGGAGCCTGCCACGCGGTTCGCTGGCTCGCCATGACAGCTATAAACGGTGATTAAATGCTACTTATAAAAAGGCGTTAAGCTGCTGCTTTGAAGAGAAACAAAATTATTTTTAATCGCTACGGCACAGGCTGCTAGTGGTTTAGCGGGAGATTGTTTAGCAGTAAAATTGGGTATGCGTAAGGTCGGCAGTAGTGCCTGGGTAGCGAGCTGCCTACTGAGGCCGGCCGTAGAAATAGTTTTATGCACGGGTAAACTATCGGTCCCGCCCCACTTTCTAGCCACTGCGCCCATGCTTTCCAACCACGCCTCGCGGGCCAGCACGCCCGCCTTCATGCCGGTAGTGCCCGGCGTTTACGTGCTGCGCAACGTGTTTGTGAACCTCTACTACGTGGCGGCCGAGCCCGCGCAGCCGCGCGGCCCCTGGGTGCTGGTTGACGCCGGCCTGGCGGGCTCGGCCGCCACCATCCGGCGGCACGCCGAAGCCACGTTTGGGCCCGCCAATCCGCCCGCCGCCATCTTGCTCACCCACGCCCACTTCGACCACGCCGGGGGCCTAGGGGGCTTGCTTGAAGCCTGGCCCGAGGTGCCCGTGTATGCCCACGAGCTGGAGCTGCCTTACCTCACCGGTCGCAGCAGCTACCCGCCGCCCGACCCCACCGTGGGCGGCGGCCTGATGGCTTACCTCTCGTTTGCCTACCCCAAGCACCCCTACAACCTAGGCGCGCGCGTGCACCCGCTGACCGCCGATGGCAGCGTGCCCGGCCTGCCCGGCTGGCGCTGGCTGCCCACGCCGGGCCACACGCCGGGCCACGTGTCCTTCTTCCGCGAGCAGGGCCGGGTGCTGCTGGCCGGCGATGCCTTTACCACCGTGGTGGGCGAGTCGGCCCTAGCCACGCTCACGCAGAAGCAGGTGGTGCACGGCCCGCCCGCCTACTTCACCCCCGACTGGGACGCCGCCCGCACCTCGGTGGCCGCGCTGCTCAGCCTCACGCCCGAGGTAGCCGCCACTGGCCACGGCATTGCCATGCACGGCGACGCGCTGCGCCAGCAGCTGCAGCAGCTCGCCGTGCACTTCAATGAAGTGGCGCGCCCCAAAGTGGGCCGCTATGCCCACCAACCCGCCCTGGCCGATGCCGGTGGTGTGCGCTTGCTGCCCCCGCCCCTCGTAAGCCCCTTGGTGAAAAGCCTGGCTCTGGCCAGCGCCGCCATAATGATGCTGACCATCGCCCTAAGAGACAAACCGCGCCGCCCTAGGGCCGCGTACCGGGCGCCCTACCGCAACAGCCCCGCCCCGCAGCGGCGCGCCAGCTGGCCGCCAGAAAGCTGAGAAATAGTAGGTGCGGTGCTACTGCGCCACCCGTTGCAAATCCAGGTCCTGAAAGTCGTAGCTGAAGTCGGTGGCGGACGAAATCGGCTTCAGGCGAATGCTGGTGGCGCGGCCCTGCTCGTCGAGGGCAAAGGCGGCGAAGGCATCGGCGTTCATGCCGCGGTCGCGCCAGCGCACAGCGTAGGTGCTGCCGCGGTAGAGCAGCAGCTGGCCTATCAGGCGCGGCGCCCGCACCGCGCGCACCCACAGTTGCGCGCCCTGCTGGTACACCAGCACGTCGCCCAGCCAAATGTCGTGGTAGCGGCCCAGGTAGGGTGCATAGTTGGGTTTTTTGGGGGCAGCTTTTTGCGCCAGCGCCACTTGTTGCCAGGCCGCCGCCGTTTCCTTGTCCGTTTCGGCGCTGTAGGCGCTTTGGCGGGTGACCTGCTCCTGCACCCGGTCGAGGCCAGTCAGGCCCAGGTAGTAGTCCTCAATGGTGTTGCTCACGGCAGTGTAGGCCGCCCCGCTTTCCTGGTTGGTGAGCACGATGATGCCTAGGTGCAGCTCGGGCAGCAGGGTTACTTTGGTTACCATCCCAATTTCGCCGCCCGTGTGCGAGGCCTCCTGGTAGCCCCGCACATCCTGCAAAAACCACCCTAGGCCGTAGGTAGAGAAATGCGTGTTGTAGCCCGGCGAGCTAAACCACCGTGGGGCAATGGTTTGGGGCGTCCACAGCTCGCGCTGGGTGGCGGGCTTCAGCAGCGGGGCCGGGGCCCCGGGCCCGCCCAGTAGCATAAGGGCCCACTTGCTGAGGTCGGCCACGCTGCTGTAGATGCCGCCGGCCGGCCCAATCAGCGTGTTCAAATCGCGGCGCACCACCTGGATGTGCCCCGCCACGGGCGCGTGCGCGTCGATAACGTTGCTGGCATCGGGCAGGCGGGCGTAAAGGGCGGCGCTACGGCTCATGCCCAGGGGGCGCAGCAATCGGGCTTCTACAAAGTCGGCCCACGGCTGGCCACTTACCCGCGCCACTACCTCGCCGGCCACGATGTAGAGGCTGTTATCATAATCGAATTTGCTGCGAAACGACGATACCGGCTTGAAATAGCGCAGGCTATGAATGACGTCGGCCGCTGTAAAGTCGGCCGAATCGGGAAACTGCATCAAATCGCCGGCGCCCAGGCCTAGGCCGCTGCGGTGGCACAGCAGGTCGCGCACCGTAAACTCGGCCGTCGCGTAGGAGTCGTACATCTGAAACTCGGGGATATACTTGGTCACCTTGTCGTCCCATTGCAGCTTGCCTTCTTCTACCAGCAGGCCCAGAGCGGCCGTCGTAAAAGCCTTGGTATTAGAGGCAATACCGAAAAGCGTATTGGCATCGACCGGCTCCTTAGTGGCCAGTGAGCGCACGCCGTAGCCCTTGGCCAGCACCACCTGCCCGTCTTTTACCACCGCCACCGCAATGCCGGGCACCTCGAAGGCTTTGAGGGTGCGGGCCACCACGGCATCTACGGCGGCTACATCGAGCGGGGTGGTAGCGGGGCTGGCCGGCTGGGCGCGGGCCGGCAGCAGCGCCAGCCCTAGGGCTGTGGCCAGTAATAGTTTCAGCATAGCAGCAAGGGGGAGGGGTAAGGAGCTTACAAAGAACGTCATGCTGAGTTCCGCGCAGCATGACGTTCTTTAGCGGTTGGTTGCTGACTTATTTCACCGTCTTGGCCCAGGCGTCCATCTTGCGCTCCAGCACCGTGAGGGGCATCACGCCGTCTTTCAGCAGCTCGTCGTGGAAGGCGCGCAAATCGAACTTGCTACCCAGCTGCTGCTGGTATTTTGCGCGCAGCTCCTTGATTTTCAAGGCGCCCACCTTGTAGCTCAGCGCCTGGCCCGGAATGGCCATGTAGCGCTCAATCTCGGCCGTGACGCCGGCTTCGTCCAGCGGCTCATTGGCCATCATGTATTTGATGGCGTCCTCGCGGCTCATGCCACGGCTGTGCAGGCCGGTGTCTACCACCAGGCGCACGGCGCGGTGCATCTCGTCGCCTAGGGCGCCCATATACTGGTAAGGGTCGGTGTAGAGGCCCAGCTCCTTGCCCAGGCTTTCGCTGTAGAGCGCCCAGCCCTCGCCCATGGCGCCGTACCAGGCAAACTGCCGGAACTTGGGCAGGTCGTGGTTTTCCTGCTGCAGCGAAATTTGGTAGTGGTGCCCTGGAATGGCCTCGTGCAGAAACAGCGACTCCATGCCCGAGGTGGTATTAAACTGCTTGGCGTCGGGGATGGGCACGTAGAACACGCCCGGCCGCGAGCCGTCGGGCGAGCCCTGGTTGTACTCGGCCGACGCCGAGGCCTCGCGGAATTTCTCAGTTTCGCGAATCTCGAACGGCGTTTTGGGGGTGCGACCAAACAGCTTTTTCAGATTGGGCGCGCTGGTTTCCTGTATCTTATGGAAGGCCGCCAGCACCTGCTCGGGCGTCTGGTAGGGCTTGAACTTGGGGTTGGTGCGCAGGTAAGTAAAGAACGCCGGAAGGTCGCCCTGGAAGCCGACCTGGGTTTTCACCTTTTCCATCTCGCCCTTGATGCGGGCCACTTCCGCCAAGCCCGTTTCGTAAATATCCTGGGGCGTGCGGGTGGTGGTCGTCCAGTACGCCACGTCGTAGCTATACAGGCCCGGCCCGCCCGGAATGGCCGCAATGCCGCTCGTGGTGCGGGCGCTTTGGCGGTAGTCGCCGGCCAGGAAGTTGCCCAGCTTGCGGTAGGCGGGCACCAGGTCCGTCATAATCGCCTGCTGGTAAGCCTTCGTCAGCCGCGCCTTGTCGGCGGCCGAAAAGCGGGCCGGCAGGCGCTTTATGGGCCCGTAAAAGAGCGACTTGGTGGGGTCGCTCACGTCAATATCCTGGCCGCGCATCTGGGGCACCATCTTGGCCACCAGCGTTTTGGGCAGCACCACCCCTAGGCGCATCCCTTGCCGAAAGTTGCCGATGGCCGAGTCGGCCCAGGCCGGGAAACCGTGCACCCGGCCCAGCCAGTCGTCGTAGTCCTTCACCGTCTTAAAGGGCTGGTTGCCCTGCCCCGAGCCGTACTGCCCCAGGGTGAGCGGCAGGCCCCAAAACTGGTTAAATGGCAGCATCCACGTCGGCTGCCGGAGGCCCGCTTGCCGCTGCTGCAACTCGTACTGAAAGATGTCGTAGCTGATTTTGTCGTTCTCGCTCAACGCGTTGCGGTCGTACTTCGCCAGCCCCGTGAGGTACTGCTGGTAAAACACTCCCAGCGAATCGCGGAAGGCGCGGGTCTGGTCGTTGGGCAGCACGTTGTTGTAGGTGCTGTCGCCCTGCGCCGTGGCCTCCAGCGGAAAAAATTTCGACTGCTTCACCCAGTACTGCCCAAAAAAAGCCCCTAGGGCCTGGTTGTCGCCGGTAGCCGCCGCGGGTTTGTCGCCGCCGGCCTGGCAGCCGGCCAGCGCCAGGGCCGCCAGCGCGGCCAGGAAGAGAAGCTTCATGGGAGTAGGGTGGGGTTTGGCAATGAATGAATTACAAAAGAACGTCATGCTGAGCTTGCCGAAGCATCTCTACCGCATCGTTCGGGTGACGTTCGGTAGAGATGCTTCGACAGGCTCAGCATGACGTTTTTAATTACGATTTTGGAGCCCTAGGCCCCGGTGCGCTGGCTGGCCTCAAACTCGTCCAGCTTCTTGAGTGTGCCGCTGATGTTCTCGGTCAGCAGCACCACCACGGCGCCGTCGGGCGCGGTGGCCAGCACGTGGTCGATGGCGGCCAGTTCGTCGTCGATGTACGTGATGGGCAGCTCGGGCTTATCCAGGCGCAGGCCGCGGGTCATGATGTCGCGCAGAAACTCCGCCGACTTGCCGCGCAAATCGCGGTCCTGGCGCACGATGGCCTCGTCGAAAATCTGGCCCGCGATGCGCGCGAAGCCGAGGGTATCCTCGTCGCGGCGGTCGCCCAGGCCGCTCACCACCCCAATCTTGCGGGTGGCCGGCGTGAGGCGCATAAACTCGGCAAACTTGCTGATGCCTGCCGTGTTGTGGGCGTAGTCCACGATGACCTCAAACCGGGGAAACTTGTACACGTTGACGCGGCCCGGCGTGGTGGTGGGCGAGGGCACGAAGGTGCGGAACGCTCGCTTAATCATGTCCTTATCGAAGCCGTTGACGTAGGCGGCCAGCGCGGCGGCCAGCACGTTCTCGATGTTGAAGGTAGCGCGCCCCCCTAGGGTAATCGGAAACTCGGCGGCCCGGTCGATGCGCAGCTTGTAGCTGTTCTTGTAAATCGTGACGTAGCCCTGCTCGTACACCGCCGCCACGCCGCCGGCTTCCACATGCTCCTCGATGCGGGGGTTGTTCTCGTGCATCGAAAACAGCGCCACCCGGCAGTCGAGCGCGCGGGCCATGTCGTACACCAGGTCGTCGTCGGCGTTGAGGACGGCCCAGCCGGTTTTGCGCACCGTGCGCGGCACCACGGCCTTTACCTCGGCCATTTCCTCCACCGTATAAATGTCGCGCAGCCCCAGGTGGTCGGCCGCCACGTTGGTTACCACGGCCGTATCGCATGTGTGGAAGCCTAGGCCCGAGCGCAGCATGCCGCCGCGCGCCGTTTCGAGCACCGCGTAGTCCACGGTGGGGTCGCGCAGCACAAACTCGGCGCTTTGGCCGCCCGTGCAGTCGCCCTTCTGCAGCTGCACGCCCTGAATGTAGATGCCATCGGTGGTGGTGTAGCCCACCTTGTAGCCGATGCTGGCCACTAGATGGGCCAGCAGGCGCGTGGTGGTCGTCTTGCCGTTGGTGCCCGTAATGGCCATAATCGGGATGCGGGCCGTGCTTTCCGACGGAAAGAGCATGTCCACCACCGGGGCGGCCACGTTGCGCGGCAGGCCCTCGGTGGGCGAAATGTGCATCCGGAAGCCGGGGGCCGCGTTCACCTCAATCACCGCCCCGCGCGTCTGGTTGAGCGGAATGGCGATGTCGCTGGTCAGCAGGTCGATGCCGCAAATGTCGAGGCCCACGATGCCGGCCACGCGCTCGGCCAGCAGCACGTTGTAGGGGTCCACCAGGTCGGTTACGTCGGTGGCCGTGCCGCCGGTGCTCAGGTTGGCGGTGCTCTTGAGGTACACCGTTTCGCCGGCCGCCGGCACCGATTCCAGCCCTAGGTCGCGGCTCCGCAGCAGGTCCAGCGTATGCTGGTCGGCCTTGATGCTGGTGAGCACCTTCTCGTGGCCCACGCCGCGGCGCGGGTCCTCGTTCACCTTATCAATCAGCTGCTGAATGGTGCTTTCGCCGTCGCCCGTTACGGCGGCGGGCGTGCGCTTGGCGGCGGCAATCAGCTTGCCGTTCACCACCAGCAGGCGATAGTCGTCGCCGGTCACGTACTGCTCCACAATCACGGCCCGGCCGTATTCCTTGGCCGCCCGCAGGCCCGCCACCGCGTCTTCCCAGTTGGTAATGCGGATGGTGGCGCCCTTGCCGTGGTTGCCGTCGAGCGGCTTGGTCACTATCGGGAAGCCTAGCTCGTCAATCGCGTCGCGCAGGCCCTCCTCCGAATACACGGTGGTGCCCCGGGGCACCGGCACGCCGCCGTCTTCCAGCATGGCCTTGGTGCGGTTCTTATTGCCGGCCACTTCCACGCCCGCATGCGAGGTGAGGCTGCTGGTAGTGGCCCAGATGCGGCGCTGGTTTTTTCCGTAGCCCAGCTGAATGATGCTGCTGTTTTTCAGCTGAATGTAGGGGATGTTGCGCGAGGCGGCCTCAGCCACGATGCTCCAGGTGCTGGGCCCAAAGAACTCCTCCTCCCGAATGTCGTGCAGCTCCGCCACTACCGGCTTCAAGTCAAACGGCTCGTCGCGCAGCACGGCCTCTACCAGCTCTACGGCGGCCTGGGCGGCGTAGCGCCCGCCACGCTCCTCCTGGTAGCTGAACACCACGTACTCCACGCCCACTTCGCGGGCCGCGTAGCTTTTGCCCCAGTACACGGGCATGCCGGCCAGGCGTTGCAGCACCAGCGCCACTTGCTCTACCACGTGCCCTAGGGGCTCGCCATCGGTGAGCTGCTCGGGCGTGAGGGGCGGGTGCTTGGCCAGCTGCTTGGCCGACACGCCCGGCACGTGGGGCATTTCCCCCAGGCTGGGCAGCAGCGCCGCCAGCCGCTCGGCAAAGCCCGGCACGGTATTGCTCCACTCGCCGGCATATTCCTCTAAATCAACTTTGCACACGATAAGTCGGTAGTGCTTCACCGACCAGTAGCTTGGGCCGCGCATCACGCGCAGGTCAATAATCTTCATAAGGCCAGGGCAGAAAGGGCCGCCCGCGTGGGCAGCCGCCCGGCAATGTAGGCAAGGTGGCGCTTACTTGGGCAGTTGCCTAGGCCCCCGCTACGCCAAAAGGCCCCGCTGCCCCAGGGTGGAGCAGCGGGGCCCTATAGCTGGCAACGCGCGGCAGGTGGCTAGGCCACCACCTCGTTTTCGTGGGTTACAACTGGGGCCGGGGTGGCGCGCCAGCCGCCAAAGGCGGCAATGGCCGCGCCCAAGCCTAGGCCCAGCGCCGCTAGCAAGGCAGCCTTCGAGAGGCCCTCGGCTGCAGCGTCGCCTGCTTTGCGGGCTACGGCTTCAGCCTGTACCTTGGCCTGCGCTAGCTTAGCCTGGGCCTGCTTGGCGGTGCTTATCCAGTTGTCCACAATCTGCTCCGACTCGGCGCGGCTCTTGCCGGTGCGCTTCATCACCACGTTCACGGCGGCAGTGCGGTCAGCGGCGTTGCCCACAGCGTCGGCCTGGCTGGTGAGGCGGTTAAGCAGGGCGTCGAAATTGTCGTCGGTGGCCATCGGGTCGGCGGCGCTGTTGGCGGCGGCATTTTTGGCATCGGTGTCGGCAGCCTGGGCTTTGCCTTCGAGGTTGTTGGGGTTGAGGGCCGACTTGCCGGTTTGGCGCAGCAGCAAATTGGCTTGCTGCTTGATGTCGTTTACCGTGATGCCCTGCTTCTGCAGCTCCTCCTTGATGGCGTCGCCTGCGCCGGGAGCTGCTGCCGCCACGCCGCTGCCAATGCCCGATAGGGCCCGACCTGCCACGCCCGTTACGCCGCCAATAATGCGGCCCACGGCCGTCGAGAGCAGGTAAAACGTGATCAGCGTAACCATGGCCCAGGTTAGCAGCCCATGCAGCAGGCTGTCGGTGCGGCGCGGCACGCCCGCCAGGCGGGCGGCCACCGTGGCGCCCAAATACAGCGAAACCAACGTGCTAACAACCCACCAAATGGCGGCACCCGTGCCGATGCCCGACATGGGGTTCTGCTCGGTCAGGGGGTCAATGGTACCCAGGCCGATGCCCAGGCCTAGCAAGCTGAGCGACAGCTGAATAACCAGGGCTAAAATAGCGCCGGCAAATACCGCCCCCCACGAAATGCGCTTGCCAACTGCCAACGGGCTAGCCGGAAGGTGCGTGGGATGCTCGTGGTGTAGATGCGAGGTGGAAGTAGGGTTCATCGTTAAAAGGTATAAAATGCCACTGAGAAGGTGTGGTGCAACAGCAATTCGTATACGGGAGTAGTGGGTAGATGACTATAAAAATATGCTCTTAAACAACCAATCTAAGTAACTGTATAGCTGAGCTTTTAGGTCTTATTTTCAATAAAAAAGCCGCTATGCAGCAAGCACAGCGGCTTTTAGGAAATACTAACGTGCGCAGTTAGCGCCGGGTAATAAAAAGCAACTAGCAGTACGCTACCGCGTGGCTACGTGGCGCAGTCAGCTTGTGAAGCTGTGCAGTAACCTTACCAGCGCTCAAAAAGCAGCTGCTGGTTCACGTAGTCGATGGTGGTGCGGTACTCGCGCAGCAGCGGATAGCCTAGCAGGCCCTCCAGCGGCACGCTGCCCGGCACGCGGCCTAGGTGGCTGATGTCGGCAAACGTGGTGGACTGGTGCCGGAACGTGAGCTGGCCCGCAGCGAGCGTGAGGCGGGGCACGATGGCCGTGCCGGCGACGCTGCCGGCAGCGTCGGCCCCGCGCAGCGTCACTTGCTCGCGGTGGCGCAGCTGGCGGGTGAGCGCCGCGGCGGCGGCCGGGTCAAGCAGGTTGGTTTGGGCCCCGCAGTCGATGCCTAGTTGGTAGGGCCGCCCCTCGATGGTAGCCGCTACCACCGGCAGGTGGCCACGCAATTGAAACGGCACCCGCACCCCGGTGGCCGGGCCGGCGCCGGCCACACCAGGCTTTTGCAGCAGCACGCGCCCGGCGCGGTAGTCGAGCGTCAGGGCGTACTCGCGTAGCAGGTCGTAGCCGATGATGCCCAGCAGCTTGCCCACCCCCAGGCGCTTTTCCAGGCTCGCCATATGGAAGGTGGCTACCTCCTCGTTGCGCACCACTAGGCCTTGGCAAGCAAACTGTTGCAGCGCATAGTGCGCCAGGCCCGCCATACCGCCGTTCACGCCCCGGCTGCCCTGGGCGAGGGCGGCCGTGTCGCCGGCCGGTGGCGCAAACTCGCGCTGGTTCAGCAGCAGGGCCGGCGCCCCCGAGTCCAAGAAAAACGCGCCCCGGCGGCCGTCCACTTCGGCCTCTATCACCAGCAGGCCATCTACCACCTGGGCTGGTATCTCGACCCTAGGCGGCGTAGTCCGGCTTGGCGGCGCCAGCGCGGGGCCGGGCGGCCCACTGCTAGGCAGCGGCAGGTTTAGCTCCAGGAAGGTGCCGGCGGGCGTTAATACCACCGAGCCGGCCTGCGCCGTGCCCCGGCGCCAAAGGGCGCATTCGTAGCGCGTGTTGGCGCCGGCAAGTACCTGCCGCACCACTTGCAGGCTGTCAATGGGCCCCAACTGAGGCAGCAGCCGGGCCAGCGCCCGGCTGGTGTAGGCGGGCGGCAGCGGGCCCACGCGCGTGCTGGGGGTGAGGTAGGGCCCTAGGGGCGCCACCGCTTGCTGGTTGAGGGCAGCCACCAGCTGGGTGAGCGCCGGCCGGGGCTGGCCTAGGGCGGCCCACCCGCTGCTTAGTAGCAGCCAGCATACAAACAGGGTTTTCATCAGGTAGCGAATGTAGCAGGCAGCAGCTATGCCCAGCCAGTAGTGGCATTGCCGCCACGCACAGGCGGCGTTTTGCCGAAGCCCCCGCTAGGTAGCCCCTCTGCCGGCATGTATCCTAGCTCTCGGCAACTAGGTAGCCGCCTGCTTTAGCTAATTCCGTATTTAAACAATATAGGAATCAGTAGGATTACTGATGCCTGGCCCCACTGCAAACAAGAAATTTGCAGTGTCCCTTATTCTCCTCCCTACTGCTATGTCATCCGAAGCTCCCGTGGGCCCCGCCGCCCAGGTGCCAATACCGCGCGCCAAAATGTTATCCCGCGTGAAACGAGCCTTGCCACGCTTGCGCAAGGGCCTCTCGCCCAGCGTGCAGCGGCTACACGCGCGCCTGCTGGCCGGCGAGCTTACTTGGCTGCAGGTGTACCTGGCGCTCGACTTGCCGCCTACTAGCTCCCGCATACCTAAGCGCTAGCTACCTCAGCTACGCATCGGCAAAAAGCCCAGCGTCGGCCCCCTTACCGGCTGCTGGCACTACGCAAAAGCCCCGAACCAACCGGTTCGGGGCTTTTGCGTAGTGCTCAAGTAGCGGCGCCCCGCTTGCTCCGCGCCAAAAGCCGCGGCTGCGCGTTCTGGGCAGCACCTCTGGAGTGGCTGCCTGGCTAGTTTGCTTGCCCTGACCGCCGCCTCATGACCCTGCTGGCCTTCCGACAGCTGCTGCCAGCCAAGCGTGTGCACTATATCTTGGCGCAGGGCACCTATCTGGTGCGGTAGCGCGGCCCCTAGGGCCTCTATTTTTACCGTGTGCCGGGCACCGGGACGAGTTTCTTTGTGGAGCTAAGCTGCGAGCCGCTGCTGAAAGCCATCGGTATCGTGCGCAGCCTTTAGATAGTTCGTTCTGTTAGAAGCCTCCGTGGTCAACGCGCGCCTACTCTTAGGCTACCAGCCCGCCCACCCGCCGTGCCACTGCGCATGCGCTGCCCAGCTACTAGTCCTAATAAATCCGAAGACAAACTAAATCGGATACCCTATGCACTCTATGGTGCACCTAGCCAACAAAAAGTCCCGCTAAGTGCTTGACTTAGCGGGACTTTAATAGGGTAAGAGAGGTAACGGGCGGATTCGAACCGCCGTAGGAGGTTTTGCAGACCTCTACCTAGCCACTCGGTCACGTTACCGGCTTGGGGGCGCAAAGGTACGCAGGAAATGAGCCCCGCCAACTGCAAGCCCACAAAAAAGCCCCGAACCGCACGGCTCGGGGCTTTTTGCTTTACCTCAATCCTAGGGCCTAGGAGCCCTGAATCTCGGCGTTGTCGGGCGAATTGCCGGCCAGCGGCGTGCCCGCATCAGCGCGGGTCTTCAGGCGGTCTTCGGCCGTTTGGCGCTCGGCACCAGCCATCTGGTCGCGTAGGGCGCTCAGGGCGTCGAGGTCGCCTAGGGTGTTCTTATCGGCCGCTTTCTTGAGGTCGCTCAGCTTGCCTTCGCCTTGGGCAGCACCGCCAGCAGCGGGGGCCTTCTTGGCGAATTTCGAGTTAGTACCCTTGTTGCTCTCGTCGTCCTTGTTATACACGGCGGTGTGCGAGAGCACGATGCGACGGTCGTCCTTCGAAAACTCAGTGACGCGGAAGTCAAGCTGCTCGCCGTTTTCGGCGTTCGAGCCATCTTCCTTCACCAGACCTTTCGGGTACGCGAAGCCTTCGATGCCGTAGGGCAGCTCTAGCACGGCGCCACGGTCCGACTTCTCGGTAATGGTTGCCTTGTGTACCGAACCGGGGGTGAACACGGTCTGGAAGGTATCCCAGGGGTTTTCCTCCAGCTGCTTCACGCCCAGAGCCAGGCGGCGGGCCGGCATATCCAGTTCCAGCACTACTACATCGAGCTTGTCGCCCACTTTCACCACTTCTGAGGGGTGCTTAATTTTCTTGGTCCACGACAGGTCCGACACGTGCACGAGGCCATCCACGCCTTCTTCCAGCTCCACGAAGAGGCCGAAGTTGGTAAGGTTACGCACGGTGCCGCTGTGCTTGGTACCCACGGCAAACTTCTCGTTGAAGTCGGCGCGGGTCCACGGGTCTTCGGTCAGTTGCTTGATGCCTAGACTCATCTTGCGCTCCTCGCGGTCGAGGGTCAGCACCACCGCTTCCACGATGTCGCCCTGCTTGATGAAGTCCTGCGGGTTGCGCAGGTGCTGGCTCCAGCTCATTTCCGAGACGTGGATGAGGCCTTCTACGCCCGGTACCACTTCCATAAACGCGCCGTAGTCGGCCACGTTCACGATGCGGCCCTGTACGCGCGAGCCGGGGCCAAGGTCGGTCGGCAGCGAATCCCACGGGTGGGGCGTCAGTTGCTTGAGGCCCAGCGAGATGCGCTTCTTAGCTTCGTCGAAGTCGAGCACCACCACGTTGAGTTTCTGGTCGAGCTGCAATGCCTCGCTCGGATGCGCGATGCGGCCCCACGAAATGTCCGTGATGTGCAGCAGACCATCGACGCCGCCGAGGTCGATGAACACGCCGAAGTTGGTCATGTTCTTGATGTTGCCTTCCAGAATCTGGCCTTTCTCCAGGTTGTTGAGGATGGCTTCGCGCTGCTGCTCCAGGTCCTTTTCGATGAGGACTTTGTGCGACACCACGACGTTGTCGAAGGCGGCGTTGATTTTTACCACTTTCACTTCCATGCGGCGGCCGACGTAGATGTCGAAGTCGCGGATGGGCTTCACGTCAATTTGCGAGCCGGGCAGGAAGGCTTCTACACCATCCATTTCCATGATGAGGCCGCCCTTGGTGCGGCGCTTCACCACGCCTTCCAGCACGGTATCATTTTCCAGGGCGCCGTAAATAGCGTTCCAGGCCTGCTTGATTTTAGCCTTCTTGCGGCTCAGAATCAGCTGGCCGTTCGCGTCTTCCTGGTCTTCGATGAACACGTCCACCTCGTCGCCCACCTTCAGCTCGGGCAGGTCGCGGAATTCGCTCAGCGGCACCAGGCCGTCCGACTTGAAGCCGATGTTCAGGATAACATCGCGGTCGGTAATGCCCACCACGGTGCCCTTGATAACCTCTTCCTCCTGCACGGTGGTGAGGGTGTCGCCGTATAGTTTTTCCAGCTCGGCGCGCTGCTCGGAGTTGTAGTTACCCCCAAAGCCACTGGCTCCAACATTGTCCCAGTCGAAGTCGTCAACCAATTCTGCCATGTAGATAGCAGGCTCCTAATCTACTGAACGCCACCGCCGGAACCCAGAGCGGAGCGCATTTTGCGTTGATACCGGCCCCTAGGGCACCGGCCCGCCACCTTGACGGGGGCGCAAAGGTACGGATTTGCAGGTAGAAAAGCTAGTAATTGTCAGCTACACAAGATGCTTGTCTAGCGCGGCCAGCATCCGCCTGGAACTTGACCTAAAACTTCTTCAGCGTAGTCCTGCGGAGGAGCACCCACATAGGCCGCGTTGGCAGCTGGGCAGGAGCCAGAGGGTGAACTGCTGGAAGGCTTCGCTGATAATGCCGAAGATGAATGGCAGTGGTAGCCGCGCCGCAACGCTTCGAGGTGTGGCTAGTGAACCTCGACCCCACGCAAGGCAGCGAAATTAATAAAACGCGGCCGTGCGTAATTATCTCGCCCGATGAGCTGAACCGCTACCTGCGAACGGTTACAGTTGCGGCCTTGACGAGTGCCCAACGCGCCTACCCGTCGCGGGTCGATTGCCAGTTTCAAGGTAAAGACGGGCAGGTAGCACTCGACCAGATTCGGTCGGTTGATAAGGCGCGGCTGGTGCGCAAGCTGGGCGCTATGCCGGCGGCTACAGCTCAGGAAATCTGCGCGCGGCTAGCAGAATTGTTTCAGTACTAACTCACAAACCGCCATCCTTGCTGTTTGGTAAAAAAACTCGCCGCAATGGAAAAACTCGTGCTCATCCGCCACGGCGAAAGCCAATGGAACCTCGAAAACCGCTTCACCGGCTGGGCCGACGTGGACCTGACCGACAACGGCCGCCAGCAGGCGCGGCAGGCAGGGCAGCTTTTGAAGAAGAACGGCTACACCTTCGACCAGGGCTTTACGTCGGTGCTGCGCCGCGCCATCAAAACGCTCGACTACGTGCTCGATGAGATGGACTGTATGTGGATACCGGTGCAGAAGTCGTGGCGCCTCAACGAGCGCTTTTACGGCGCCTTGCAGGGCCTAAATAAAGATGAAACCGCCGCCCAGTACGGCGCCGAGCAGGTGCAGCTGTGGCGGCGCGACCCGCACGCGCTGCCGCCGGCCGTCACGCGCGAGGACCCGCGCTTTCCCGGCCACGACCCACGCTACGCGCACCTCACCGACCGCGAACTGCCCCTGACCGAGAACCTGAGCGAAACCATGACGCGGGTGATGCCCTTCTGGACCGAGCGCATTATGCGCGCCATGCGCCACCAGCAGAAGGTGGTGGTGTGCGCCCACGGCAACAGCCTGCGGGCGCTGGTGCAGTACATCGATAACCTCTCGGACGAGGAAGTGACGCAGCTGGAAATACCCACCGGCGTGCCACTGGTATACGAGTTAGATGATAACCTAAACAGAATCAAGCACTACTACCTGCAATAGTTTGGCCGCGCGGGCCGCGTATTACTCAGGCCGCTTCAGTAGCCTTTTGGCCACCACTACCCCTAGGGTGGCCAAGGCGCCAATAGCCACGCGCCGCCAGCGCTTGGTAGCGGGCGATTTGTAGGCCCGGCCGCCCGCTAGCTCGGCCGTTACGGCGTTGAGCGACTTTACCTTGGCGGCAAAATCGCCCGCCAGGCGCCCGCGGATAACGGTCATTTGCGCCAGCACCTCGTCCAACTCCTCGGGTAGGGCGTCTTCGAGCACGGCGCGCAGGCGCTTGCCCACGGTGGGCGACTTACCGTTGGTAGAAATGGCCACCTTCAACTGGCCCTTTACTACCACCGACGAGAGGTAGAAGTCGCACAGCGCGGGCGTGTCGGCCACGTTTACCAGCAGGCGGCGCGCGCGGGCGGCGGCCACGATGGCGCGGTGCAGGCTAGGGTCGTCGGTGGCGGCAAACACGAGGTCGTGGGCGTCGAGGTCGGTTTCGGCGTAGGCCTTTTCTAGCAGGCGCACCCTAGGGTGCCGGGCGGCCAGCTCGCGTAGCTCGGCTAGCATGCTGATGCTTACGACCGTTACGGCCGTGCGCGGGCTGTTGCGCAGGATGGCGCTCAGTTTTTCGAGCCCCACGTTGCCCCCACCCACGAGCAGCACGCGCAGGTTTTCGAGTTGCAAAAAGGCGGGAAACAGGGGATTTTGGTCGGGCATTGAATGAAGGTAGGCCTCGCCGTGAATTTGGTGCCTAGGGGCCCTGCGGCGAGGTAGCCTACGCGGCCAGCCACTCGCTGGCTGAAAGTGCCACCAGGTCAAACTCACTGGCGGGCGCCTCGCAGGTAGGGCACGCGTACCCCGTTAGCGCCGCCCACGGGGTGCCCGGCGCCACGCCCTGCGCCGGGTCGCCGTAGGTGGCGTCGTACACCGTGCGGCAGTGGCGGCATTGGGGCAGCGGCAACTGGCCAGTGGGCTCGGCGGGGGCGGCGGGCGCGTTTTGCAGCACCGGGGCCGGCAGGGTAGCGGCCTCCTGCTGCTCATAAAACTGGTCGCAGAGCTGCGTGAGGTACCAGGGCAGGTTTTCGCGGCTTACCTTTTGGCGGAAGCTCACAAAATCCTTGCTGTTGGGGTTAAAGTCGCGGGTGTGCAGCAGCTCGTACTGCTCGGCGTGCAGCCCGGTCTGGGTGAGGCTATCAACCTGGCTGCGAATGACAATGGAGCCAAACAGCCCGGTTTTAGGTTGGGTTTTGATGGCGAAGCACAACTGGTAGGTGCGCACGTCTTCCTCGTTGAAGCGGCGCACCAGTTCGTGCTTCAGGGCCAGGCCGGCGGGGCAGGTGTCTTCGACCTGCCAGTTTAGCTCGTTGGCGGCGTGGCGCACGTTGAGGCGGTGGCGGCGTAGCACCGCGTCCCAGAGGGGCCGGTCGGCGGGGTCGATGCCTTTGATGATGAGCGACTTCCAGGGGGTGGTGCTGAGCTGCCCCAGGCGCGTGCGCAAGCACAACTCCCCCACATCGCGCAGAAAGGCCAGCGAAAACTGCTCGTCGCGCCGGTAAATGCCCAGCCAGATTTTGCTGCCGTAGCGGTTGAATCCCTCATAGTAAGGCAGCGTGAACGGCGGCAGCACCAGCGGGGTCGTAATGGCCTGCCTGGCAAAGGATTGGCTGGCGTTCACCAAGTCGTAGAGCAGCGCCCCGTCGGCCGCCGGCTGATTGTAAAACAGGTCTTTGCGGGCAAAAACGACTCGCTCTACCGCGCTGCTCAGGGCCGCAATATCCTCCGAGTACACCAGCGAGGGCCAGCAGTACAGCGCATTGTGCTTGGGAAACCGCACGTACAAGTACCAATAATTGGGCGTGTCGGAGGTGATGAAGTTCAGGTTGCCCGTAAAAAACGGCACGAACGTCTGCCCCTTGTCGATGAGGTTGATTTTCAGTTGCGGCCTAAAATCAAACAAGTCAAAAATGTCCTTGTACACGCCCTCGCGCAGCCAGGCAGTCGAATGAAACACCTCCTCCACCACGTACGAGCTGCTGATGTTGGGATACTGCTCGGTATCGATTTCGTGGGCGATGCCGGCCGCCGCCAGCGCTAGCCCTAGGGCCTCCAGTTGCTCGGCAGCCACGGGCAGCAGCAATTGCTGGCGGGTGCCCACGAGTAGGTGCTCGGCCTCGGCGGCCTCAGCAGCTTCCACAATGGCGAGCAAATCGCCGGCCGGCACAATGCCGCCGGGCAGGTTGAGGCGAAGTAGGGGCATTATTTCAATTATCAATTACCAATGAGCAATCATCAGGCAGCGAGGCAATTGACTTACTCAAGTGCTAATTGATACTTGCTCATTGATGATTGCGTCTTCCAGCAGCCGCTGCACCTCGGGCCGGCACGAGCCGCAGCCGGTGCCTGCGCCAGTGCGGGCGCACAGCTCCTTCAGGGAGTGGCAGCCGGTTTCGATGGCCTGGCGCAGGTTGTCGGCGCCCACGTTGTTGCAGCTGCACACCAGCTTGCCCAGCACCGGCACGGCCGGCTGGCCGCTTCGCAGCAAGCGCAGGCGCTTGTCGCTCAGTTCGGTCTTGTTGGCAATCAGTTCGCGAAACTCCTGAAACTCGTTTTTATCGCCAATCAGAATGGCGCCCACCAGTCGGTCTTGGTGAATGATGCACTTCTTATAGTAGCGCTGCGCCTTGTCGATAAAAACAATCTCTTCATAATCAATGGTATTGGGCGCTTCGGGCAGGCCAATGCTGCACAAATCGAAGCCGTGCAGCTTGATAATGTTCATGAAAGTGCTGCCGCGGTAGTGGCTGGCCACGTCGCCGCCGAGGTAGCGGGCCAGCACGGCCGCCTGCTGCTCGGCCGCCGCCGTAATGCCGTAGAGCACGCCCTCAAACTCGGCAATCTCGCCCAGCGCGAACACCCTAGGGTCGCTGGTTTGCAGGTGCGCATCTACCACCACGCCGCGCTTGCACGCCAGGCCGCAGTCGCGGGCCAGCTCCAGGTTGGGCACCGTGCCAATGGCCACCAGCAGGGCGTCGCAGTCGAGGCGGCGGCCGCTTTTCAGGCCCACCCCGGTGAGGTGCTGGCGGCCGTAAAACAGCTCCACCTCGTCGTTGAAGTACAACTCGCAGCCCTGGCGGGCCATTTCTTCTTGCAGCAGCTGGCTGCCCAGCGCATCGAGCTGCCTATCCAGAAAGCGCGAAGTGCGGTGCACCACCGTCACGCGCACGTTCACCTCGCGCAGGGCCGCCGCCATTTCGAGGCCCAGCAGGCCGCCGCCCACCACCACTACGTGCGCGCCAGTGGCCGGCAGGTGCTGCCGGAAGCTGTCGGCATCGGGGCGGCTGCGCATGGTGAAGATGCCTGGCAGCAGCGGCCCCTGCCGCAACTGGGCCGAGCGGCTGCCGGTGGCCAAAATCAGCACGTCGTAGTCGGTGCGCTGGCCCCGCGAGTCGAGCACGTAGCGCTCGGCGCGGTTGATGCTTTCCACGCTCACGCCGCGGCGCAGGTCAAGGCGGTAGGCGGCTTCCTCGGCTTCCTGCATCTTCACTAGTTGCGCCCACTGCTGGTGCCCGCTCAGGTAGTCGGGCAGCAGCACGCGGTTGTAAAAGGGGAAGTCTTCCTTGCTGAAAATAATCAGCTCATCTGCTTGGTTTAGCTCGCGGTACGCCTTCACGAAGCCAAACGCCCCGGCCCCGGCCCCCACCAGTACCATGCGCTGCTTGGGCGGGCGGTACTTCACCACCTGCACGGCGCAGTACTTGAAGTCGGGCTCCTTCGAAAGGGGGTCCAACGCGCCGGAAGTCACGTTGTTGGCCCGGTTCAGGTCGGAGCCCAGCTGCTTGCCCCAGTGCATGGGCAGCAGCACCACGCCCGGCCGGATGCCCGCCGACAGCCGCGCCGCCACCCGCACCTCGCCCCGGCGCGAAGTCACCGTTACCAGCTCGCCCTCGGCCACGCTCAGGCCCGCCGCGTCTAGGGGGTGCAGCTCCAAAAAGGCCTGCGGAATATGCCGGTTCAGCTTGCTCACCTTGCCCGTTTTGGTCATGGTGTGCCACTGGTCGCGGATGCGCCCCGTGGTGAGCACGAACGGAAACTCCTCATCGGGCGCTTCGCTGCGGAAGGTGGCGGCCGGCGCGTGCAGCACCGCCCGGCCGGTGGGCGTGTAAAACTGGTGGTCGGTAAACAGGCGGGCGGTGTTGGGGTCGGCCTGGCCGGCGCGGTAGGGCCACTGCACCGAGCCGCGCTCCCGCAGTATGCTGTAAGTCAGCCCCGTGCTATCGAGGCTGGTGCCCGCCGTCAGGCGAATGTGCTCTAGGTAGATGGCCTCGGGGCTAGGGTAGTCGAAGCCCGCAAAGCCCATGGCCTGGGCAAAGCGGCAGATAATCTCCGCATCGGGCAGGGCTTCGCCGGGCGCGTTGGCCACCTTAGCCAAGTGGCTGATGCGCCGCTCCGAGTTGGTCATGGTGCCTTCCTTCTCGGCCCAGGCGGCGGCGGGCAGCACCACGTCGGCGTAGGCCAGGGTTTCGGGTTGGTTGCTGACTTCCTGCACCACCACGTACTTGGCTTTGGCCAGGGCCGCCTCGGCCTGGCGCACGTTGGGCAGGCTGGTGAGCGGGTTGGTGCAAATTATCCAGATGGCTTTCAAGCGCCCAGCTTCCAGGGCCTCAAACATTTCGGTGGCCGTGTAGCCGGGCGTGGCGGCCAGCGGCCCGCTGCCCCAAAACTGCTGCACCTCGGCCCGGTGCGCGGGGTTGGCCAGGGTGCGGTGGGCGGGCAGCAGGTTGCTCAGGCCGCCCACCTCGCGCCCGCCCATGGCGTTGGGCTGCCCGGTGAGGGAAAGCGGCCCCGCGCCGGGCCGGCCAATTTGGCCCGTCAGCAGGTGCAAATTCAGCAAGCACAGGTTTTTATCAACCCCCACGGCGCTCTGGTTCAGCCCCATCGTCCACATTGATAGAAACGCCTGGGCCGCGCCGATGTAGCTGGCGGCCAGTCGAATGTCGGCCTCGGGTACGCCGCACAGCGCGGCGCTCTCGGCCAGCGGGCGGGCCAGCACTAGCGCGCGGTAGGCTGCAAAGCCCTCCGTGTGGTGGGTCAGGAAATCGGTGTCTACGTCGCCATTTTCGAGCAGCACGCGGGCCAGGGCTTGCAGTAGCACCACGTCGGTGCCCGGAATAAGCTGCAGGTGCACATCGGCCAGGGCGCAGGTGTCGGTGGCCCTCGGGTCGATGACGATAACCTTGGTGGCGGGGTGCGCGGCCTTGCGGGCCTCCACGCGGCGCCACAGTATCGGGTGGCACCAGGCCGGGTTGGCGCCGGCCACCAAAAAGCAATCGGCCAAGTCCAGGTCGTCGTAGCACACCGGCACGCTGTCTTCCCCCAGGGCCATTTTGTAGCCCACCACCGCGCTGCTCATGCACAGGCGCGAGTTGGTGTCGAGGTTGTTGCTGCCAATAAAGCCCTTCATGAGCTTATTGAGCACGTAATACTCCTCCGTGAGGCACTGCCCCGAGGCATAAAAGGCGACCGAGTTGGGCCCGTACTTCTCGATAAACGTCTTGAACACTGCGGCCGTGCGCTGCAAGGCCTCGTCCCAGCTCACGCGTTGCAGGGGCCGGCTTTTGCTATAGCGCATCTGCGGGTGCAGCAGCCGGTCGCTCCGGTCGTTGACGGTGTACTGCAAATGGAGGCCTTTGCTGCACAGGGCGCCCCGGTTTACGGGGTAGGCGGGGTCGCCCGCCACGGTTACGTCGCCGTTGGGCAGGGGCTCGACCAGCACGCCGCACCCCACGCCGCAGTAGCAGCAAATGGAATGCGCTGGGGAAGCAGGATGTTGAGGCATAAGATGTTAGAAGTAGCCAGTTGGCGCCGGCCCCTAGGCCCGCCGGGTGGCAAAAGGCTGCCCGCTGGGTAGGCCCTAGGCCCCCGCCAGCGCCACGGCCGGGGCATCCGCAGTGCCGGCCTCGCGCGCCAGCAGCCGCACCAGCAGCACCACGCCGCCCACCGCCGCCACGCCCAGGCCGATGTAGAGAAAAGCCGTACTATAGCTGATTTCCTTGGACTTAAAGAGGAAGCCCACCAGCATGGCGCCCAGGTTGCCGCCGGCGCCCACAATGCCGCTCACGCTGCCAATGGCCTGGCGGTTCACGAAGGGCACGATAGAGTAGGTAGCGCCGTTGGCCATTTTCAGAAACAAGGCAAAGAGCAGCATGGCCGTGATGGCTAGCGCCAGGCTGGGGGCCATCGAGAAGAACGCGATGCCGATACCTTCCAAGATGAGCATGGCGCTCAGCAGCAGCCACTTGCCTTGCATACCAAAGGTGCGCCCGGCCCGGTCGGCCACGATGCCCCCTAGGGCCCGGGCAAAAATGTTCATGCCCCCGAAGATGCCCGCCAGCGCCCCGGCCAGTATCAGCGAGGCCTTGTAATTGTCGACGAAGTAGGTGGCGGCCACGTTGTCAATCGTGATTTCGATGCCGAAGCACGCCCCGTAGGCCAGGGCCAGCAGCCAGGTGCGGTAGTCGCGCAGGGCCATGCCAAAAGTGCCTGCCTTTTTCTCGGCCCGCGCCTGGTTGAGGGTGCTGTAGTTGCCGCGCGGCGTGTCCTCGGTGTAGCGGTAGTACAGGAAGGCCATGAGCAGCAGCAGCACGCCGGGCACCAGCATGGCGTAGCGCCACGAGTTGGCCTTGTCTACGAAGCCCAGGCCCACGAAGGCGGCGGCTACCAGCGGCATGGCCAGGTTGGCAATGCCGCCGCCCAGGTTGCCCCAGCCGCCCGCCACGGCGTTGGCCGTGCCCACCACGTTGGGCGCAAACATCATGGAGGTGTGGAACTGGGTGATGACGAACGAGGCCCCGATAATGCCGATGCAGAAGCGAAACAGCAAGAAGCTTTCGTAGCTGTGGCTGAGGCCGATGAGCAAGACCGGCACGGCCCCCACCAGTAGCAGGCCGGTGTAGGCCAGCCTAGGGCCGATGGTGTCGCAGAGCTTGCCCATGAGCAGGCGCGCCAAGATGGTGGCCGACACCGAAGCAATGACGATGTTGCCCACCTGCGCCTTGTCGAGGTGCAGCTGCTCGCGCACCAGCGGCATCAGCGGCGCAATGCCAAACCAGCCGAAGAAGCAGAAGAAGAACGTGAGCCAGGTGAGGTGGAAGGTGCGCATCTGCACGCCCTGGCCCGCGAGCACATTAAGCTGGGTAAGTGGTTGCTGGGTAGTTAGTTCGGCATCCATACAGTGAATGGGTTTTGGTGATGTCGCGCGGACTTGGTAATCCGGGAAGGGGTGCGTGGGCACACGACCCCTAGGGCTGCGGGCTACCAAGCCCGGCCCATTGGCTTACAGGCCCACGTAGACCAGGCCGCCCTCTACCTTTACTGGGTACGTGCGCAGGCTAGGCAAGTCGCTGCTGCTCAGGCACTCGCCGGTGAGCAGGGAGAAGGTATTCTTGTGAAACGGGCACGCTACCTTGGGCACGCTGGCCTCGCCGGTGCTGCCCACCAGGCCCCGCGCCAGCGCCATCTGCTGCTTGTGGGGGCACAGGTTTTGGGTGGCGTACCACTCGCCGCGCCGGGCGAAGTTGTAGATGGCCACCTGCTCGCCCGCCACCAGGGCGCAGGCGCCGCCATCGGCCGGAATGTCGGTGGTGCGGCACACGGGTAGCCAGGTAACTGCCACTGCGGTTTCCATAAAATAGTAATTTTTAGGTAGATAGGGTTTGGTAGCTAGTAGGCCCTAGGCCTTGCTGCGCGCTACTTTACCACGCCTCGCTCATTTTTTGCCCGCGTAGCTCGCCAAACTTCATGGCTGGGTCTTTCGACTGGGGCACGTTCACGAAGTGCGTGAACTGCTTGCGCAACTCGGGGTCTTCCACCACCTTGCGCCACTCGCAGTGGTAGTTGGCGATGAGCAGCGCGATTTCGGCCTCCAGGTCGGCGCAGATGCCGAGGCTGTCGTTCACCACCACGTTGCGCAGGTAAGCCATGCCGCCGTCGAGCTTGTTGAGCCAGGTGGCGGTGCGCGTGAGCGGGTCGGCGGTTTTGATGTAGAACATCAGGAAACGGTCGAGGTAGCGCACCAGCGTTTCCTTATCGATGTCGCCGGCCAGCAGCTGGGCGTGCTGGGGCTTGGCGCCGCCGTTGCCGCACACGTAGAGGTTCCAGCCCTTTTCGGTGGCAATTACCCCGAAGTCCTTGGCCTGGGCCTCGGCACACTCGCGCACGCAGCCGCTCACGCCGCTCTTCAGCTTGTGGGGCGAGCGGATGCCCTTGTAGCGGTTCTCAATTTCGATGGCAAACGATACGCTGTCGT
Source organism: Janthinobacterium lividum (assembly GCA_050954355.1). Classification (GTDB taxonomy): domain Bacteria; phylum Bacteroidota; class Bacteroidia; order Cytophagales; family Hymenobacteraceae; genus Hymenobacter. The sequence continues at coordinate 38,855 of JBPBPH010000088.1, read as the reverse complement.
GCAGGCCGTAGCGGCACCAGGTGCTGCCCACGCAGCTTTTTACGGTGCGCAGGCTCTTGCCGTAGGCGTGCCCGCTCTCGAAGCCCGCGTTCACCAGCTCTTCCCAAATGTTGGGCAGGTCGCTCACGTGCGCCCCAAACATGTCGATGCGCTGCCCGCCCGTAATCTTGGTGTAGAGGTTGTACTTCCGGGCAATTTGGCCGATGACGATGAGCTGCTCGGGGCTGACCTCGCCGCCCGCCATGCGCGGCATTACCGAGTAGCTGCCGCCCTTCTGGATGTTGGCCAGGTAGCGGTCGTTGGTATCCTGAATGACGTTTTGCTTGAGTATCAGGTCGTTCCACAGGCCCGCCAGGATGCTGCCCACGGCCGGCTTGCACACCTCGCAGCCGTCGCCCACCCCAAAGCGGTCGAGCACCTCGTCGTAGGTATGCAGGTCGTTGATGCGGCAGAGGTCGAACAGCTCCTGGCGCGAGTAGTCGAAGTGCTCGCACAGCACGTTCTTGATGTAGGCGCCCTGCGCCGTGAGCGTGCCGTTGAGCAGGTCCTTCACCATCGGCACGCAGCCGCCGCAGCCGGTGCCGGCCTTGGTGCATTTCTTCATGCCCGCTAGGTCGGTAATGCCCTGCTCGGTCACCGCGTCGCAAATCATGCCCTTGGTGATGGCCTCGCACGAGCACACCAGCGCCGTGTCGGGCAAGCTCATGATGTTGGAGCCGGAGTCGGACCCTTCGCCGCCGCGCGCCCCTAGGATGAGGTCTTCGGGGTGGGGCGGCAGCACGACTTTGTTGTTCACCGTTTGCAGCAGCATATTGTAGGCCTCGGCCTCGCCCACCAGCACGCCGCCCAGCAGGTGCTTGCCGTCGGGGCTGATGTTGATGCGCTTGTAGATGCCATTGTGCGCATCTTCATACACGATGGCGCGGCTGTGCGGCTCGGCAATAAACGGGTCGCCGAAGCTGGCCACGTCCACCCCAATCAGCTTGAGCTTGCTGCTCATGTCGAAGCCCGCAAAGGCCCGCGACCCGCGCAGCAACTGGCTTACTACCACCTCGGCCATGTCGTAGCCAGGCGCCACCAGCCCGTAAATCATACCCCCGTGCAGGGCGCACTCGCCAATGGCAAAGATGCGCGGGTCAGTGGTTTGCATCTCGTCGTTGACCACGATGCCGCCGCGCAGGCCTACTTCCAGCCCGGCCAGCTTGGCCAGCTCATCCCTAGGGCGAATGCCGGCCGAAATCACCAGCATATCTACTTCCAGCACCGAGCCATCGCCGAAGTGCAGGCTCTCAATCTTGCCCTCGCCCACAATGCCCGACGTTGCCTTGCTAAGGTGAATTTTCAGCCCTAGGGCCTCCAGCTTGCTTTGCAGCATGGCGCTGCCGGCCGTGTCAATCTGCCGGGGCATCAGGCGCGGCGCAAACTCGACAACGTGCGCCTCGGCCACCCCGAGGTCCAGCAGCGCCTTGGCGGCCTCCAGGCCCAGCAGGCCACCGCCCAGCACGGCCCCGCTGCGGGCAGTGGCGGCGTAGGCTTTTATTTCGTCCAGGTCCTCGATGGTGCGGTACACCATCACCCCGGCCTTCTCCACGCCCGGAATATCGGGCACGAAGGCCGACGAGCCGGTAGCTAGTACCAGGTAATCGTAGGGCTGCACTAGGCCGCTGCGGGCGTGCACCGTGCAGCTGGCGCGGTCAATCTCCTGCACTGCGTCGCCCAGGTGCAGCGTGATGCCGTGGTCGTGGTACCACTGCGTAGGGGCCATCAGCAGGTCGTCGGCGGTTTTGCCGCCGAAGTACTCGCTCAGATGCACCCGGTCGTAGGCCACGCGGGGCTCCTCGCCGAACACTACCACGTTAAAATCAGTCGATTTAGCGAGCAGCTTCTCGCAAAACTTGTAGCCAACCATCCCGTTGCCGACTACAACGATGGTGGGGTTTCCCTGCGGTGCCATAACTATCCTGGTAAGGTATAGAAAAGAATGAGTGGCTAGTCCAGCGGGTGGGAGAGGGGAGAAATAAAGGGATTTTCAAAAAGAATACTTTTAGAAAAAGGCCTATTATTTTAGGGTGTATAGAAGTTTATATGGCAAACATAAACAAAATAGACCCTAGAACAATGGGTGATAAGAAAGAATTTTAACTAAAATTTATTGGAATGACCCTAAAATTATAGGATTAGGTTGGCGCAATTGCAGCCTACCTTACCCTTCAACTGTGGGGCGCTGGTACCCTAGGCCGCCGGTATATTGTGCTGGGCGGCGTACCGCGCTCGTCGCTCAACGCGCTTCTTCCCTCATGGCCCGACCTCCTATTTTGCCCGAACTCTACGTGGTAGGCGCCGGCCCCGGCGACCCGGAGTTGCTGACGCTCAAGGCCTACCGCGTGCTGCAAACGGCCGACGTGATTCTCTACGACAACCTGGCCAACCAGGAGTTGCTGGCCCTAGCCCCCACCGCCTGCGAATGCCTCTACGTGGGCAAAAAACCCTACGGCGAGTACACGCCGCAGGAAGTTATTCACGCCCTCATCCTCGAAAAAGCCCGCGCGAAAGGTCGCGTTATTCGCCTGAAAGGCGGCGACCCCTTTATTTTTGGGCGGGGCTTCGAGGAAATGCTTTTTGCCCGCGCCCACGGCATTACGGCGCACTACGTGCCGGGCATTTCGAGCATGCAGGCCGTGGGCTTCGAAGATATTCCGCTCACGCACCGGCAGGTGAGCGAAGGCTTCTGGGTGCTGACGGGTACCAAGAAGGACGGCTCGCTTTCGGCCGACCTGCGGCTGGCCATGCAAAGCAACTCGACGGTGGTTATCTACATGGGCATGAAGCAACTGCCCCATATTGCCGCTACCTACGAAGCCGAAGGCCGCGGCCACACGCCCGCCGCCGTGGTCATGCACGCCTCGCTGCCGCAGCGCAAGATGGTAGCCGGCACAGTGCGCGAGCTGCCGGCCCTGGTGGCGGCGGCCGGCATTACCTACCCAGCCATCATTTTTATCGGTAAGGTGGTGGCCCTAGGCCTCGGCCACGGCTAAGGGGCAGCCGGGCGCAGCAGTTGCCTCCGAATGTCAAGTTTTGCCCAAGACCCGGCGCCTACCAAGCGCAAGGTGCTGGCCATCCAGTAGCTCATAGCCACTTGTGACGGTAACTTAGGAAGTTGTTGACAATCAGTAAAACCAATACAGAACGTCATGCTGAACCTGTCGAAGCATCTCTACCGAACGAAGCCCTAGGGGCGCGGTAGAGATGCTTCGACAAGCTCAGCATGACGTTCTGTATTGCTTCTCAAACATATTTACCCTAGGGCCTTGGTTACCAGCGCTAGTGCCTCGGGCGAGAAGGGGAGCTGCAAGGCTAAGGCGTGGCCGCGCTCGGTCATTTTGGGCCAGGTTTTCTGCACTATCTCCACCACTTTTTCTTCGGGGTGCTGGGCGGCGAAGGGTAGAAAGTAGTACTCCAGAAACACCAGGCAAATCACGTCTTCGAGCAGCTGCACCTCGGGGTCGTCCCGGAGGCGCTCTTTGCGCAGTAGCTGCTGCACGCGGGCTATCAGGTCGGGGCCGTAGCCAGCCTGCAGCAGCAGCTCGCCGGCTAGCTCGGCGTGGTATTGCTTGAGGGCGTTGCGCCACTGGTGGTAGCCGGGGCGCGTCAGGGGGTAATCGCTGCGTGGGATGTGCCAGCGCCGGATGTGCTGGCTGCGGGCGGCCAGCTGCACGGCCTCGGGCGCGGCGGGTGCCACGCGGGCCAGGCAGGTGCTCATGCGCTGGGCATACAGCAGCTCCTTGGGCACGGGCTGGCCGTGCTCGTCGGGCTCCTGGGTAGGGTCGTCGGCATTGGCGGCGTCAAAAAGGCGGCAGGCTTCGGCAAAGCGGGCGGGGTTGGCAAGCATGGGCGTGGCGAGCTGGTGAGGGCGGCAAAGAACGGCACGCTGCCTCAGCCGCCGCGCACTAGCTAGCCAGGGCCCCGGCTACCTGGTGGCGGCTACGCCGGGCACGCTGGGCACGCCGGGCAGGCTTTCTTGCAGCAGGGCCCGCACTTGCCCAAGGGGCAGAAATACGCGCACTTCGCCTTGGGAATAGGAGGCAATTTCGTAGGGCTGGTAGATGAACTCGACCCCGCCCGTGGTCAGGAAAACGTTGCGCGTAATAGGCATCTTCTTCACGAACAAGGCTTTATCCAGGGGCTCACGGGGCCCTAGGCCCACTAGCGGGCGCACGGCTACGGCCAGCAGCGCGGGTAGCTGGGCAGCCGCAGTGGGGCGAAAAATGTCGTGGTAGCGCAGGCGGCGGCCAGTGCGCAAGTCGTAGCTGGCGCCGACGGTGCCGTAGTTGCCGTGTGCGCCACCTATAAATTTGTAAGTGAAGTAGGCCAAGCTCACCAAATCGCCCTGCTGGAACAGTACGTAGCTGGCCGACTGGCTCGCGTAATTCAGGCTGGCCCGGTACGAGCCCAGGTCGGCCGTATCGGTGGGAGCCGGCAGGTCGGCAGCATCGGCGCGGTAGTTTTTGAAAAATGAATCGCGCTGCTGCTTTTGCAGGGTAGGCAGCAGCGGGGGCATTTCAGCAGCAGCAGTATCGCCGCGTAAGTCGCGCAAGATGTTGGCAGTAAGTGCCTCGCGCAAGGCGGGTAAGCCGCCCGTGGGTGCTAGCGCTTGCAGGCTAAACCGGGCTTTAGGCGACTTGGTATCCCTAGGCAGCGCAGCCAGTGAGTCGGCAAAGTAGCGCACCGCAAAGCTGACGCTGCCGGCGGCTGCGGGCACCAGCCGCAGGCGGGTGGCGTGCCCACTCACGGTGCCGGCCAAGCTGCCATTGGGTTGCTGCTTCAGCCGCCAGGTTGCGCCTGTGCCTAAGTAGGGGCGGTCATTCTCGAGGCTGATGTCGTTGAGAACCAGGCTGTCGGGCGTGCTGGGCTGGCCTTGTAGCTCGTAGGGGTGGCCATTGGCTCCGTAGTAGCTGCCGTGGTGGCCCGGGCCGGTACCGTAGGCGAAAAACTCCTTGGGCGAAGTAACGAGGTGCAGCGTTACGCTGTCGGCCTGGCCCGGCAGCAGCCCCCGAAACACCCAGTAGGCCGTGCCGGGCGAGCTGGCTGCGGGGGCCGCGGCCGCAGTGGGGGCCGCTGGGTTAGCGGCCGGGGGCGGGGTGGCGGTAGCGGTGCTTTGGCCGGAGGGCGACTGGCAGCCGGCCAGGGCCCCTAGGGCCACCAGCCACCGCCATGAGCGGGTCGAGAAAGACATGGGCGCAAAGGACGCGCGGAAAAGCCAGCCGTGGGTTACGAGCGGCAACCTACCGCGCCAGCGAATAACTGGCTTTGGGGGGCTAGGCGCGGGAGTGATACAGCTGGCCTACTGCAGTAGTAGGCAGTGGCTTTAGAACAGTTCACAATAAAATTACGTCTTTTCACACCCTGCCCTAGGCGCTTTGCGTAAGTTCAGCTAAATCCCCATTCTTATTATTCCCTTTTCTCATGAGCTACATTAAAGTAGGGCAAGACGCCCATGGCAAAGATATTCAGGTGCATTACTGCGACTACGGCCAGGGCAACCCGGTCGTGCTCATTCACGGCTGGCCGCTCACGGGCGCTTCCTGGGAATACCAACTGGCCGAATTGCCCCTGCATGGCATCCGCGTTATTGCCTACGACCGCCGCGGTTTCGGCCAGTCGTCGAAGCCCTGGGATGGCTACAACTACGATACTCTGGCCGACGACCTAAAGGCCGTGCTCGACGACCTTGACTTGCAAAATGTAACCTTGGTAGGCTTTTCGATGGGCGGCGGCGAAGTGGCCCGCTACATGAGCCGCCACAACGGCGCCCGCGTTAGCAAGGTAGTATTTGTGAGCGCCGTACCCCCCTTCATGCTCAAAACCGCCGACAACCCCTCGGGCGTTGATAAATCGACGTTCGACGATATGATTACCAACCTGGGCAAGGACCGCTTCGGCTTCCTGTCCGACTTTGGCAAGAAGTTCTACGGCCAGGGCATGCTTTCGCATCCCGTTAGCCAGGGCGTGCTCGACTGGACGGCGCAAATGGCTTTCCCATCTTCGCCCCGCGCCACCTCGCAGTGCGTCAAGGCGTTTAGCGAAACTGACTTCCGCCAAGATATGGGCAGCATTAGAGTGCCCGCACTCTTCATCTACGGCACCGCCGACGATATTGTGCCGCCCGAAACTGGCGCCAAAGCCGCTGCGCCCATGGTACCCGGTGCCCAGGTAGTTGCCTACGACGGCGAGCCCCACGGCCTGCTCATCACTTCGAAAGACCGCCTGAACCGCGACCTGCTCACTTTCGTGAGCGGCCAGCCAGTGCAAGAATATTACGACGCGGACGATGCTACAGCGCAGCCGGTGCGCGAAGAAAACGACTCTGCTCGCTACGAAGGCCAGACTCGCTAGACCCTAGGGCCTACTACCACAAAAAGCCCCTGCTACCACAGTAGTGGGGGCTTTTTGCATAAGACCCAGTTGCCTGCCATTTGCTACCCTAGGTAGTCATGCCAGGTTTGGTCGATGGTGCCAGCGCTTAGCTTAAGGAAACCCGTGAGGGTAGGCTTTTTGGGCTGAGTGCGCAGGGGCATGTTGGCCTCGGCGGGGGTGCGCTGGCCCTTGTGGTGGTTGCAGCGCGAGCAGGCCGTCACGAGGTTGGTCCAGCCCGAGTCGCCGCCGCGCGAGCGGGGCAGCACATGGTCGAGGGTCAGGGTTTTGGTCGAGCCGCAGTACTGGCACTCGTACTGGTCGCGCTTGAAGATATTGTGGCGGCTCAGGGCAATGCCCTTGTAGGGCACGCGCACGTAGCGAGCCAGCCGGATGATGCTGGGCTTGGGAAACTCCTGCGAAACAGAGCGTAGCGCGCCTTCCGACCGCGCCACCATCTCGGCCTTATCCAGAAACAGCAGCACGAAGGCCTTTTGCACGCTGCATAGGGTAATGGCGGTGTAATCGCCATTTAGCACAAGCACTTTTTGGTCCATACAGGCAGGCGAAAACGAAGTTTATGCAAGCTACTAGCTTTTGCTTGATAAACAAGGGCCTGCGCGCGAAGATTCAAACCGTCCGCAAGCCCTAGGGGCTCGGCCCAGCCCAAGGCCCCAGGCCCGGCCGCAAAAAGCCCCGACGCGGGGCAGCGCCGGGGCTTTAGTAAAGTGCTAGGTGGCTCACAGCCAGCGAATTGCCTTGCGCGCCACCGGCTACCTAGGGCTACTTGATGGTGCTAAACAGGCGGCCCCAGCGCACCTTGTGGGCGGCGTCGCCGAAGGGGTCGAGCGAGAGCCAGATGAGTACGGCCTTACCCACTACGTGGTCTTCGGGTACGAAGCCCCAGAAGCGCGAGTCCTCCGAGTTGTGGCGGTTGTCGCCCATCATCCAGTAGTAGTTCTGCTTGATGGTGTAATTGGTGAGCGGCTGGCCGGCCATCTTAATCATGCCCGCGTTAGCGTCCCAACTCACGTCTTTGTTGTGCTCATACTGGCTCACTATCTTGTAGTAAATCGCGGCGTTGGCGGGCGTCAGCGCGATGGTCTGGCCCTTTTTAGGAATGGGCAGCGGGCCGAAGTTATCGAGCTGCCAGCGGCGCGGCGTGGCGCTCATGGCCCCCGATACGTGGAAGTCGGCCGCATCTGGAAACAACGTAAGGCCTTGGGGCTCGGTCACTTCCAGCTTCTTCACATAAGGCTGCTGGCGGAAAAAGGCAGCCACGTCGGCCGGGCAGCTAAAGGCATAGCCCACGGCGCCGGTGGCGGGGTCGGTGCCAGCCATGGGCATCCCGTCGGGCTGCTCGTAGTCTACCACGCCGTGGTCGTGCAGGGCCTGGCGCACCTCGTCGTTGGCCTCCGTCACCTGCATGAAGTAGGAGGTTTGGGGCTGCCCGCCAATGGCCCCCGGCTGGCCGTTAAGGAAAATCTGGCCCTTGCGAATCTCCAGCGTATCGCCCGCCACGGCGATGCAGCGCTTGATGTAGTTGGTGCGCAAGTCGGCCGGAAACTGTTGCTCGTGCGGCACGTGAAATACCACCACGTCGTTGCGCTTAATGGAGCTGAAGCCCGGAAAGCGGTAAGTAGGCAGCTGGATGAGGTCGGAGTAGCTCTTGAAGCCGAAAACGGGTACCGTTTGGTGCGTGAGGGGCACTTGCAAGGGCGTTTGGGGCGTAATGGGCCCGTAGTGCAGCTTGCTCACAAATAGGTAGTCGCCCACCAGCAGCGAGTGCTCCATGCTCGGCGACGGGATGACGTAGGCCTCGAACGTGGCCCAGCGAATGAGCGTGGCCGCAATGACGGCGAACAGCAACGAATCGACCCACTCGCGGGTTTTGCCCTTAGGGGCCTTGGGCGGGGCCGTGGGTTCGGTTTGGCGGAGCAGCATGGAAAGTAGAAGCCGGATATTCGGCAAAGAAACGACTTAGAAAAAAGAACAGCGCCTAGGCAATGGCTAGGGCAACGCCGATTAGTTGACTGTCATTGTAAGCGCAGCGGAGCAATCGCACCAGAACAGTCCGTCTAGGGGTCGCGCGGGTGCAATTACTTCGCTGCGCTCGCAATGACAGACAGTTATTGATTAACTATTGATTAACCGTTTCTATAATCCGAGCAGGTCGTTCATGCCAAACACGCCGTGGCGGCCCGGCAGCCAGCCCGCCGCCAGCAGGGCACCCTGGGCAAAGCCCTGGCGCGAGTGGGCCTCGTGGCGCAGCGTAATGGTATCGGCCGCCGACACGTAACGCACCTCGTGGGTGCCCACCACCTCGCCGCGCCGCTCGCTGAGTACGGCCAGCTCCTCGGGGGCCTGGGCGGGAGCGTTGCGCCAGGTAGTTTTGCTGGGGAAGTGCGCCAGGATGCCCTGGGCCGCCGTGAGGGCCGTGCCGCTGGGTTGGTCTACCTTTTGGGTGTGGTGTACCTCGGTCAGCTGCACGTCGTAGCCAGCCGCAAACTGGTTCATCTTGGCCGCGATATACTCGTTGAAATGAAAAAACAGGTTGACGCCCACGCTGTAGTTGGAGGCGTAAAACAGCGCCCCGTGGGTGGCGGCTACCAGCTGCTCGGCCTCCTCGAAGCGGTGCAGCCAGCCCGTGCTGCCGCACACCACCGGCAAACCCTGGCGCAGGCAAGTGGCCACGTTGGCAAAGGCTGACTCGGGGTGGGTGAACTCAATAGCCACGTCAACCTGCGCGGGCGTGAAGTCGGTAATCTGCGCAGCGGAGGCCTGGTGGTCCACAATGCCCACAATTTCGTGCCCGGCCGCCGGGGCCAGCGCCGCAATAGCCTGGCCCATTTTGCCGTGGCCGATGAGGAGAACTTTCATGTTTGGGAAGAAGAATACAAAGCAAAAAAGACGGTCATGCTGAACGCTGTGAAGCATCTCTATCGCCTAACTTACCCTAGGGGCAGAAGTTGGCCGCGCGGGAAAGATGCTTTACGGTATTCAGCATGACCGTCTTTTTTAAGTATCAAAAATTATTCACCGGCGCACGTGCAGCGTCAGCATGAGGCCCGGCGCGAAGGCGGCCTGCCCCGGCACCGGCAGCGCCGCCGGCTGCCAGTGCAGCGAGAGGTCGTCGCTCACGTCAAAATCGCTCAGGTGGGCGTCCACCACCGCGTCGAGCGCCGTGAGCGAGTAACCCACTGCGCTCAGCAAGATGGATAAATCGCGGTAGCGCCGGGCCGAAATCAGCCCGTTGGTGATGGCCGTGGGGTTGTTGACTTTCGCCAAGGCTAACTGGGCCCGTAGGTCCTTGTCACTAATAGGCCCTTTATTGATAGCTGCCGAGTCGACTGCCGAGTTAGCAAATCGGAAGTCGCTGTAGAGTCGCTGCTGGTAAAATACCCAGTACCCTAGGCCTCCCACCAGTCCATACACCAGCGGCAGCTTCCAGTATTTCTTGTTGTAAATCTGCCCGCCGCTGGGCGCAATGGCCAGCAGGCCCGCCTTTTCCGCCTTGGTCAGGCGCAGGCCAAACAGCTTTTCGGTGCGGCGGGCCGAGTCGGCGGCGGCTTGCTCGCGCTTCTGCTTTTTAGTAACCTTGCGCACGGTGGCCGTGTCGGGGCGCACCATAGGCACGGCCGGGTTGGTGAGCGTGCCGTTGGGGTTGGTGGGCAGCACCTGCCCTAGGGCCGGCCCCGCGGCCAGGGCCAGCAGCAGGGCCAGCCCCAGGGCCCAGCCGCCCAAGCGGGCCCTGGCCGCATTCGGTATGTTCTTCATAAGCAAACTGCTAACGCCGCCCGGCAATGGAAATTGCGGCTGCTAAGCAGGGTGCAGAATGTGCAGAATCCGTTGCATGTCCTCCACCGAATCGAAGGCAATCTTGATTTCGCCGCGCCCCTGGGCGGTGGGCCGCAGCTGCACCCGCGAGCCAAAATGCTCGGTGAGCACGCGCTCGGTGCGGCGCAGCTCGGCGGCGGGCACGGCCACCGGGGCAGCGCCCTTGGCGGCGGGGCTACCAGCTGGGGCGTCGGCCCGGCCCGCGCCCTGGCGCACCAGCTCCTCCACGCGGCGCACCGAGAGGTCCTCCGTCACAATGCGGCGGTAGAGGCCCAGCTGCTGCGCCGCATCGTCGATGCTAATGAGGGCGCGGGCGTGGCCCATGCCAATCACGCCGTCGCGCAAGCCAATCTGGATGTCGGGCGGCAGCTTGAGCAAGCGCAGGTAGTTGGTGACGGTGCTGCGGTTTTTGCCCACGCGCTCCCCTAGGTCTTCCTGGCGCAGCTGGCACTCGCTCAGCAGGCGCTGGTAGCTAAGGGCAATCTCGATGGCATTAAGGTTTTCGCGCTGAATGTTCTCAATCAGCGCCATTTCCAGCATCTGCTGGTCGTCGGCCTTGCGGATGTAGGCCGGAATGCTGGCCAGGCCCGCCAGCTTGGAGGCCTGCAAGCGCCGCTCGCCCGAGATGAGCTGGTAGGTGTTGGTGCCGGTTTGGCGCACCGTCACGGGCTGAATAATCCCTTGAATCTTAATGCTGTCGGCCAGCTCGGCCAGCGCCTCCTGGTCGAAGTGGGTGCGGGGCTGGTAGGGGTTAGCCTCAATCTGCTCCACCGCAATCAGGCCCACCGAGTTCATGGGGTGGGGCACGAGGCGCTCGCGGTTCTCGCCCTTCTTTTCGTAGCTACCCTCGATGAGCGCGTTGAGGCCCCGGCCCAGGCCGCTCTTGCGCTTCATGGCCGCGGCGGCGGCCAGGGCGGCTTGTAGTTTCTCGTCGTTTTTCTCTGCTGCAGGCATAAATCCCATCGGCCGGCTTAAAGACAAGCGGCAGCCGAAAACCAAAATTACGCCCTAGCAGCCGAAGGGCAAGCCCGCGCTGGTTTTAGTAGGCGAAGTGCCCGCGGTCGCCGGAGTAGCGCAGGGCGGCTTGCAGCATCTCGGAAGTCAGCACCGGAAAATCCTGCAGCAACTGCGCCTCGCTCAGGCCGCTGCCCAGCCACTCCAGCACGTCGGCCACGCTGATGCGGGTGCCCGTGAGGTAGGGCCGCCCGCCGCGCACGGTCGGGTCGTGGCCGACGAGGGGGTGGCGCGGGTGGGCGGGCATGGGGAAAAGTTGCGTAGTTAATCAATAGAGTTACCGGAACTGCGCCAATCTTTGTAATTGCGAACGGTTACAATCTGTTGACGGCCCCCACTACGGTCTTCAAAGCCTGATACTTCACCGCTTATAATGCTAGCTAGCGCTGGATAGTCGTCGGGAAAGACCAAACCACCTTCCGGCTTGCCAAAGTCAGTTACGTTTATGCGTATAGGAAAACCTACCCCAGCATCGTAGAATACGCCGAAGTGAGTACGGGCAAAAATCCGACCACTAAGGGGTGCTCCTAGTGGAAGTTCTTGTTTCAGGTGTTCCCAGGCTATCCGGGTTACCTCGTCGTCAGCAATACCCATCAGCGTAAAAGGTGGGTCCGGCACAAATCCCCAGCCGTTCATGGTTGCAGTATAACCCTAGCCCACCTCGTCTTCGGCCGTTTCGGGGTTGGCTTCCACGCTATTCTTCTCCACTATTTCGCGGGCCAAGTTGAGGTAGCTTATCGCGCCCTTGCTTTCGGCATCGTGCAGGATGACGGGGATGCCGAAGCTGGGCGACTCCGAGAGCTTGACGTTGCGCGGGATAATGGTGTCGAAGACGAGCTGCTGGAAATGCATCTGCACCTCCTCCACCACCTGGTTGCTAAGGCGCAGGCGCACGTCGTACATCGTAAGCAGGATGCCCTCAATTTCGAGGTCGGTGTTGAGGCGGCTCTGGATTATCTTAATGGTATTCAAGAGCTTGCCTAGGCCCTCTAGCGCAAAATACTCGCACTGCACCGGGATGATAACCGAATTGGCGGCCGTGAGGGCATTGACCGTGATGAGGCCTAGGGAGGGCGAGCAGTCGATGATGATGAAGTCGTACTCGGCGGCCAGCGGGCGCAGGGCAGTTTTCATCTTCTCCTCGCGGTTGGGCAGGTTTATCATCTCTACCTCGGCGCCCACCAGGTCGATGTGCGAGGGCATGAGGTCGAGGTGGGGCAGGATGTTGGTGGGCACGATAATGTCGTGGGGGTCAATGCCATCGACCATGCATTCATACACGCTGTTCTCAATATCCTTGGGGTCGAAGCCCACGCCAGAAGTGGCATTGGCCTGCGGGTCGGCGTCCACGAGCAGCGTGCGGTAGTCGAGGGCCGCCAGCGAGGCGGCCAGGTTAATGGCCGAAGTGGTTTTGCCGACGCCGCCCTTCTGGTTGGCTACCGCGATGATTTTACCCATAACAACAAATCGATAAGACAAGGATACGTGCCGGTGCTGTAACGTAGCGCCGGTGGCCCCCGGCATAATTCAATCTACAAAATAAGGCTAAAAAAAGTGGATTCGCCAAGCTGGTTGGAATGAACAGTGAATTAAAAGAACTTAACGCCGTACAAACTAGAACGTCATGCTGAGCCCCGCGAAGCATCTCTACTGCGCCGCCTAGGCTGTTCGGTAGAGATGCTTCGCGGGGCTCAGCATGACGTTCTTACAGAAGCAATTAGCCCTGGGACCTTACAGCTCCACCGTTTCGCCGATGCGCAGCAGGCGCAGGTTTTTGCCGGCAGCCTGGGCCTCAGCCTGGGCGGCGGCGTGGTCGATTACCAGCATGGGGAAGGTGTCGTAGTGCATGCCGATGAGCTCGGTAGCACCCACCCAGTCGGCGGCTATTAGCGCATCGGTGATGCCCATGGTATAGTGGTCGCCGATGGGCAGCAGGGCGAAGTCGAGCTGGTGGCGCTCCTTGATGAGCTTGAGGTCGTAGGTGAGGGCCGTGTCGCCGGCGAAGTAGAAGGTTTTGCCGCCTTTGGCCTTGATAACGAAGCCCATGGCCACGCCGCCGTAGGTGCCGTCGGGCAGCGAGCTGCTGTGGGCGGCGGCCACGCAGTGCACCGTGCCGAAGGGCAGCTCGACCTTGCCGCCGAGGTTGGTGCCGATGCCGTCGAAGCCCTTGGCGCCGTAGTAGCCCGCAATTTCGGCAATGGCCAGTAGCTTGGCGCCGGTGCGGGTGGCAATGCTTTCCACGTCGCCCACGTGGTCGCCGTGGCCATGCGAGAGCAAGATAAAGTCGGCCTCAATGGCGTTGACGTTGACGTCCTTGGCTAGGGGGTTGCCGCTGATGAAGGGGTCGAATAGCACGCGCACGCCGTCGATGGTGGCCAGAAAGCAGGAGTGGCCGAAATAGGTGAGTTGCATGGTAGGAATGGGAAAATGGGCGGATGTAGCAAAGAGGAAATGAGCTGGGCGAGCGGGCAGCCCTAGGGGCCAACGCGGCGCCTACCTTTGCAACCGACATGCTAAACAGATGTTTCTACACGAATTGCGCTTGCGGCAGCTCGCGGCCTTAGGGGCTGGGCTGGCCCTAGGGGTGGCCGCATTGGCTGGCTGCCAGGGCGGCGGCCTCTCGGCGGCCGACGAGCGCCGCGTGTTTCGCTACAACCAGCCCGAGGCGCTCACCTCGCTTGACCCCGCGTTTGCCCGCAACCAGGCCAATAGCTGGGCCGTGGCGCAGCTCTACAACGGCCTGCTGGAGCTGGATTCAACCCTGCAGCCCGCCCCGGCCCTGGCCCGCCGCTACCAGATTTCGCCCGACGGGCTGACGTACACCTTCTGGCTGCGAGAGGGAGTTTCTTTTCATGAAAACCAAGAAGTTTTCCCGGTTTCTGAAGCTGACTTGCATCTCGAACATGATGCAAAGATGCTTGCGGCTAATGACCTTTCAGTTCCAATTGCATCACGTCTAGTCACCGCCGCCGACTTCGTGTACAGCTTCAAGCGGTTGCTTGATGCCAAGACGGCCTCGCCGGGTGGCTGGATATTCCGAGGTAAGGTGCTGGAAGACAAGCAGGGAAACCCTAGCGACACCTGCTTCGTGGCGGTAAACGACTCCACGCTGCGCATTCACCTCAAGGCGCCGTTTATCCCGTTCCTAGGCATCCTGACGATGCCCTACGCCTACGTGGTGCCGCACGAGGCAGTAGCGCGGTACGGCAAGGACTTTCGAGAGCACCCGGTGGGCACCGGGCCGTTTCAGTTCAAGCTCTGGGACGAGGGCAACGTGCTGCTGTATCAGCGCAACCCGAACTACTGGCGCCGCGACCCTAGGGGCCAGCCGCTGCCCTACCTCGACGCGGTGGCCATCAGCTTCATCGCCGACCGCAAGACCGAGTTTCTAACGTTCGTGCAGGGCAAGCTGGACTTTCTGAGCGGCATCCGCGAAGGCTCGCGCGACCTCATTCTCAACGCCGACGGCTCGGTGCGGGCCGATTTTAAGGGCCGCTTCCAGGTGCAGAAGGCGCCTTACCTCAACACCGAGTACCTAGGGTTTCAGCTGGATAGCGCCCACCTGACCGGCCCGCAGGCCGCGCAAGCCCGCGCCCTGCGCGATGGGCGCGTGCGCCAGGCCCTCAACTACGCCCTCAATAAGCCCGAGCTGGTGGCCTACGTGCTCAGCCACGTGGGCCGGCCGGGCAGCTCGGGCTTCGTGCCGGCGGCGCTGCCCTCGTTTTCGGCGGCGAAAGTGCCCGGCTATACTTACCAACCGACGCGGGCGCGCCAGCTGCTGGCGGCGGCCGGCTACGGCCCTAGGCGGCCCTTGCAGTTGCGCCTGAGCACCGTGGCCGAGCGCAAAGCCGTGGCCGAGTACCTGCAAAAAAACTGGGCCGACGTGGGCGTGCAGGTGCAAATCGACATCAACCAGTCGGCCGCCCAGCAGGAGCTGGTAGACAACGGGCGCACCGCCTTCTTCAGCAAGAGCTGGCTGGGCGACTACCCCGATGCCGAGAACTACCTGGCCCTGTTTTACTCGCCCAACTTCAGCCCCGCCGGCCCCGACAAAACGCACTATCAATCAGCGCAGTACGACCAGCTGTACCGCGCCGCCATTCGGGAGCAGAACGGGCCTAGGCGCACGGCCCTCTACCAGCAGA
Organism: Janthinobacterium lividum; assembly: GCA_050954355.1. GTDB lineage: Bacteria > Bacteroidota > Bacteroidia > Cytophagales > Hymenobacteraceae > Hymenobacter. The sequence goes on along the minus strand of JBPBPH010000088.1, from coordinate 23,448 downwards.
TGGACCGGCTGGTAGTGCGCGACGCGCCGGTCATTGCGCTGTATTACGACGAGATTGTGCGCCTGACCCAGAACAATGTGCGCGGCCTCAGCACCAACCCCATGAACCAGCTGCTGCTAGAGCGCGTGCGCAAGCAGTAGCCCGGTGCGGCCAGCGTCAGCAGAACAAACATGCAAAATACTGACTGCAAAAGCGTTATGCGAGATTTGCGAACGCTGCTGCTGGCGTTGCTGCTGGCCCTGGGCCGGCGGGCGGCGGCCCAGGATGCGCCCGCGGCGCAGCCGCTCTGCATCGGCCAGACGTTTACCATCCCGTCGAAAATACTGGGCGAAACCCGCCGGCTGAACGTGTATTTGCCGGCGGGCTACGCCGAGTCGGCCACCCAGCGGCTGCCGGTGCTTTACATGCCCGATGGGGGCCTAGGGGAGGATTTTCTGCACGTGGCGGGCCTGGTGCAGGTGCTGGTGAGTGATAACTCGATGCGGCCCTTTATAGTGGTGGGCATCGAAAACACCGCGCGGCGGCGCGACCTGACGGGCCCCACCACCAGCGCCGAGGACCGCAAAATTGCGCCCCGCGTGGGCGGCTCGGCTGCGTTTCGGCAGTTTATCCGGCAGGAGCTGATGCCCGAGGTGCGGCGGCGCTACCGCACCACACCCGAAACGGCCATCGTGGGCGAGTCGCTGGCGGGCCTGTTCGTGGTTGAAACCCTGCTGCTGGAGCCAGCCCTGTTTGATACCTACCTGGCCTTCGACCCCAGCCTGTGGTGGAACAACGGCCAGCTGGCCCGCCAGGCGCCGGCCCTGTTAAAAACCTACGCCGGGCCAGCCCGGCGCGCGTACCTGGCCACCAGCAGCCAGGGCGATACCACCGCCACGCGCGAGCTGGCCCGCGCCCTCAACCACGAAGCTACCCGTAGCTTCTGCGGCTACTACGAGGCCCTGCCGCAGGAAACCCACCAGACCTTGTACCACCCGGCGGCCCTAGGGGCATTTCGGCGCGCCTTCAAGCCCTAGGCCCGCGCCTACCTATCCAGGTTGAGCCCCGCCAGCGGGTCGAGCCGGCCCTTGAGGTAGGCGATGTAGCCTTGCAGCGGCGCCGGAATATTGGACTCGGCCCGCACGCGGTGGCGCGGCTGGCCCGGCAAGTACACGGTGATAATAGTGCTCGGCAAGTCCGACACGTTGCCCGTGTAGCTGGGCGCCAACGAGTTGAAGTTGATGCGCCGGGCTTCGTCGAGCAGGGCTGCCACGGTGGCTGGCGGCAAGCTCAGGGTGCGCGCGCCCAGTACGGGCACGAAGCGGTCGCCAAAATAGCTCACCTGGCCGTTGCGCAAAATCGTGGCCGTGTAGCTAGGGCAGGTGCCGTAGCAGGGCGTGCGCTGAAACACCAGCACCGTATCGGTAGGCGCGGTGTTGATGGGGATGGTCGATACCGTGCGCGGCTTCTGAAAAACCGGCGCGGCCGAGGCCGCAGGCGCCGCCGCGCCAGTGGTGGTCGGGCGCCGGGCGCAGGCGGTTAAGGCGGTCGCAAGGGCTAGCAAGTACCAGGCAGTGCGCATAGGAGCAAGCAGGGAAAAAGCAGGGAAAAAGCAGGAATGAGCCGGCCGCTTAAAAAACCGTGCCAATGGCCAGCGGCTTGCGCAAACGGCTGGCTATTGGGAGAGCCTGCTGCGCTCGTTTTGGCTGCGAGCGACCCTAGGTGCCCAGACCGGTGCCTACCGTGCGGCCCCGTACAGTGCTTCCAGCAAGCCGCGGCGAGGTTTATCGCCGGTTAGCTCCCAAAACATGATGCCGCCCAGGTGCTTGTCGCGCGCATATTTGGTTTTGAGGCCGATGGACTTCTCGTCGTCGAAGGAGGCGAATTCCTGGCGGCGCGGATTATAGGCATACGGCGCCTGGGCCGCGTTGTCCCAGTAGGTAGTAAAGCCTTGCGCCGCCGACAGGCTATCGGCAAAATACTTATAATCAACGGCTTTCTTGAACTTGCCGGCCTGGTACAAGCCCTGGTTGCTAGCCGGCACGCCGCCAAAAACCCGCGCGTAAAAGGCCGCGCCAATCACAATCTTGCCCGGCGCCACGCCTACCGAGTCGAGGTAGCGCACGCCCTCGTCGACCGACGCCCGCTGGCGCGGGGTAGCGTAGAGCGGCGTGTGGTGGCCGGTGGTGGTGCTGTAGCCGTTGACGAGGTCGTAGCTCATCAGGTTCACGCGGTCGACCAGCGGCATCACGGCCGCCCATTCTATGGAGTTTTTCAGGTATTCGCGGTAGCCGCCGGCGGCAAAGCTTATCTCGTAGCCGGGGCCTAGGGCGGCGCGCAGCCCCTGCACCAGCAGCGTGAAATTGTGGCGGTCGGCGGGCATGAAACGGTGGCCCGGCGGGCCCGCAATGGCCGGATATTCCCAGTCCAGGTCGATACCGTCGGTGTGGGAGGCGGCCAGCACCTGCTTCACCGAGGCCACGAACTCGGCGCGCCCCGGCGCGGTCGAAAATACCTGGGAGCAGGTTTCGCAACCAGTCCAGCCGCCGAGCGACAGCATTACTTTGAGGTGCGGGTTCTGGGCTTTGAGGGCTACCAGCGCCGCCACGGTGGCTTGGCTTTTGGCATTATCGAAGGCAAACGCCGCGCCTTTGAGGTGCAGAAAGCTGTAAATAATGTGCGTGAGCCCCTGGGTCGGGTATTGCTGAAAGCCAGTGGCATCGCCGGCGTAGTAGGCGATAATGGCCAGGCCGGGCCTAGGGGCCGCTGGTGGGTTGCTAGCAATGAGCAAGGCGCTGCTCCCGGCCGCAGCCAGCAGCAGCGCCGAGCGCAGCACGTTTTTCAGTTTCATAAGAAAAGGTAACAAGTGTTTGCGCACGGAAAGTAAAGGTGGCAAAAAGGAACGTCATGCTGAGCTGGTCGAAGCATCTCTACCGAACAATGGCCCTAGGGTATCGTTCGGTAGAGATGCTTCGACCAGCTCAGCATGACGTTCCTGTAGTATCAGGCAGCGGCTTTAAATTCCTAGGCCTTGCCGGGGGTTTTGCGGCCCTGGCCTTCGCGCTCCTGGGCCGATTTCATGGCTTCGGCCAGGCGGGCCTGGAAGCCGCCGGGCTTCTTACCCTTGTTCTTCACCTTGTTAGCATCGAGCTGGGCCCGAATCTTGGTGTCGTCCACAAACGAGCGGGTGAGGGCCTGCTGCCCGAGGGTTACTACGTTGGAAACCAGATAGTACCACGTTAGGCCGGCGGCAAAGCTATTGAGCACAAAGAAGAAAATCAGCGGCATGAGGTAGCTGTAGAACTTCATCGGGCCTTGCATGGCGGCCGTGTTCATCTGGTTGCTTTGGTAGGTCATGAAGAGCGTCGAAATCGTCATCAGCACCGTGAAAATGCTGATGTGCGCCCCCAGGAAGGGCAGCGTAAACGGCAGCTTAATGAGGTTGTCGTAGGTGCTCAGGTCGGTAGCCCACAAGAACGGCTGCTGGCGCAGCTCGATGGCATTGGGGAAGAACTGAAACATGGCGAACAGGATGGGCAGCGTGAGCAGCGTGGGCACGCAGCCGCTGAGCGGCGACACCCCAAACTCCTGGTAGAGCTTCATGGTGTCCTGCTGGGTCTTCATCTGGTCGTCGCCGTGCTTGGCCTTGATGGCGTCAATCTCGGGCTTGAGCACCTTCATGCGGGCCTGGCTCTCGTAGGTCTTGTAGGTCAGGGGCCAGGTAACCAGCTTGATAAGCACCACCAGCAGCAGGATAATCACGCCATAATTACTGATGTACTGCTGCAAGAAGTTGAAGACCGGGATAATGACGAACCGGTTGACGAGGCGGAAAGGACCGAAACCCAGCACCACGTTCTTGTCGAAATCCGGGGCCGTGCTCTTGAGCAGATTGAACTGGTTGGGCCCAAAGAAGAAGCGGTAATTGCCACCGGCCGCGCCAGTTACGTTGGCCACTGGCAAGCTCAGCTGGGTACTCAGCCCCTTGATGAAAGTCGAGTCGGTCAGGTTCACATTCGCGTTGAACTGGCCGTTAGTAAAAGGCTGGGAGTCAGAAATAAAGCCCGCCACAAAAAAATCGTGCTTGTCAGCCGCCCACATCAAGGGCTCGGTCACCTTGGTTTCTTCCGGCTTTTCGCTGGCTTCGGCCAAGTTATCCTGCTTGCCGTCGACCCGGTAGTGGTTGATGGTGGTGTGGTTGCGGTTCTGCTTGAAGTCCTGCTCGGTCTGGCGCACGTTGTCCTGAAAGCTCCACTGCAGCGGCTCCTGGGCTACCTGCACGCCGGCCAGCTTCAGGTTGTACTTCACCTCGTAGCCGGTTTTGGGCAGGGTGTAAGTTTGCGTGATAGTGCCGCCCGCCACCGGGGCGCTAAAGGCCAACTGCTGGCCGCCGTCGGCGCTGGGCTGGGGCCCGGTCGTTTGGAAGTTGAGGCCGGCAAAGTCCACCGTTTGGCCCCCTAGGGTGCTAAACCTGGTGTTGTAGCGGGCGCTTTGCTCATCGAGCAAAAACAGCGGCTTGCCAAAAAACGTCTTATACTCGTTGAGGCGCACGGTGGCCACGCGTCCGCCCTGGCTCGAGAAGTCGATGGTTAGCTCGGGGTTTTTGAGGGTAACGCGCTGCACCGGGCCGGCGGCCGAGTCGAGCTTGGGCGCGGCGGGCAGGGCCGTCGGCGCGGTCGCCGGGGCCGTTTGGGCGGCCGTGGTAGCGGCGGGCGTCTTACCCTTTTCCGGCTCGGCCTTGGGCGAGAAGAAAAACAGGTAAATCAGCAGCAGGGCCGATATCAGGAACAGGCCAGTTGCTTGGTTGCGGTCCATTTAGGTTAGGGAAATTTTTTCGAAACGCAAAGGTACGGCTTCTTTTTAGCTGTTAGCTTGTGGCTATTAGCTAATAGCTTTTGGGTTGATTGCATTACAGGCGTCGAAAAGCAAAAAGAATGTTAGGCTCATCTGGCGTCCGCCTGCCGAAGCATCTCTACCGAACAATGGCCCTAGGGTATCGTTCGGTAGGGATGCTTCGGCAGGCGGACGCCAGATGAGCCTAACGTTCTGAAGGACTGTTTACTTCAAGCTGACAGTCAGCAGTTAACAGCCAAACCTACAGGCCTTTCTTGCGCTGAATGGCCGCCTTCACGAAGCGCACAAACAGCGGGTGCGGGTTCTCCACGGTGCTCTTCAGCTCGGGGTGAAACTGCCCGGCCACAAACCAGGGATGCACCGTTTTGGGCAGCTCAATCACCTCCACCAGGCCAGTGGTGGGGTTGATGCCCGAGGCTGACATGCCGGCCTCCTCAAACCGCGCTAGGTACTCGTTATTAAACTCGTAGCGGTGGCGGTGGCGCTCGCTGATGAGGTTGCGCCCGTAGGCCTTGGCGGCGCGGCTGCCGCGCTTGAGCTCGCAGGCGTAGGCTCCTAGGCGCATGGTGCCGCCCTTTTGGGTCACGTCCTTCTGGTCGGCCATGAGGGCGATAACTGGGTCGGGCGTGAGCGGGCTCATCTCGGTCGAGTTGGCTTCGGGCAGGCTCAGCACGTGGCGGGCGTACTCTACCACCGCCACCTGCATGCCCAGGCAGATGCCGAAGAACGGAATGCCCTGCTCGCGCACGTAGCGCACGGCCTCCACCTTACCCTCGAAGCCGCGCTCGCCGAAGCCGGGCGCCACCAGCACGCCATCCACGCCTTCGAGCTGCTGGGCCGCGTTTTCGGGCGTCAGAAATTCGCTCTGAATGGTGCGCACCTTCACCTTGCACTCGTTGGCGGCACCGGCGTGAATAAACGCCTCAATAATAGACTTGTACGCATCGGGCAGCTCCACGTATTTGCCCACCAGCGCAATAGTTACGTCCTCGGTCGGGTTTTTGAGGCGGCCCAGAAACTCCTTCCACTCCTCCAAATCGGGCACGTGCCCGCCCTGCAGGCGCAGCTTGCTGATGACGCGCGCGTCCAGCTCCTCCTTGAGCATAAGCAGCGGCACCGAGTAGATGCTGTCGGCGTCGAGGCTCTCGATGACCGCGTTCACCTTCACGTTGCAAAAGAGCGCGATTTTCTTGCGCATCTCGGCCGGAATGGAGTGCTCGGAGCGGCACACCAAGATGTCGGGCTGCAAGCCAGCCTCGCGCAGGTCGCGCACCGAGTGCTGAGTGGGTTTGGTTTTGAGCTCGCCGGCCGCCGCCAGGTAGGGCAGCAGCGTCAGGTGAATCACGAGCGAGTCGTGGGGCGGCAGCTCCCAGCGCAGTTGGCGCACGGCCTCCACGAAGGGCAGGCTCTCGATGTCGCCAATGCAGCCGCCAATCTCGGTGATAACCACGTCGAATTTACCATCTTGGCCCAGCAGCAGCATCCGGCGCTTTATCTCGTCGGTGATGTGAGGCACCACCTGCACGGTTTTACCCAGGAAAGCGCCCTCGCGCTCGCGCCGAATGACGGTGTCGTAGATGCGGCCGGTAGTAACGTTGTTGGCCTGCGAGGTGGGCGCGTTCAGGAAGCGCTCGTAGTGGCCCAGGTCGAGGTCGGTTTCAGCCCCGTCGTCGGTCACGTAGCATTCGCCGTGCTCATAAGGATTGAGCGTGCCGGGGTCGATGTTGATGTAGGGGTCGAATTTTTGGATGGTGACTCGGAAACCTCTGGCCTGCAAAAGCTTGGCCAGCGAGGCGGAAATAATTCCTTTGCCGAGTGAGGAGGTGACGCCGCCGGTAACGAAGATGTACTTCGCAGCCGACGCGCTAGGGGGGGAGGGGCGTTCGGACATGACGGGGGACAAAGTTACGCCCTAGGGGGTGGTGCGCCGCCAACCCTTGGCCAAAAGGCTAACTCTTGGGGCTGGCCTCGCCCGCGGTGGCGGGCGGCGGGGGCAGCACCAGGCGCATGGCCATTACGGCCAGCGCAGCCATGCACAGCGCAAACCAGTAGAAGGGCGCGTTGAGCGAAATGAGCGACAAAGCCCCGTAAACCAGCGTGGTAACCAGGCTGGCGGCCCCCGCCAGGGCCTGCGTAATGCCGAAAAGCTCGCCCCGGCTTTCCGCTTCTGAAAGCTGCGCCACCAGCCCGTTGAGCAAGCCGCCAATCAGCGATACGGACACGGCGTCGGCGGCAGCGGCCAGGTACAGCAGCAGCACCGAGCTGTGCACGTTGGCGTAGAGCAAGTGCAGCGCCACGCCCATCCAGGCGGCCACAATAAGCACTTTTTTCTTATCTAGCTTGTCAAGTAAATACCTGAAATAGATGTAGTTAGTAATGGCGCTAAGGCCGCCGAAGAACACGAAGAAGTAGGAAATCTGGCTGGGGCTGAGCTGGAGCTGCCCTAGGCCGATGTAAGGAATAAAATAGTTGAGGTAGCCCTGGTTGAGGGTGAGCAGCAGCGTAAGCAGGGTAAGCGAAGTAAGGCCGGGCTTGTCGCCGTCCATCTCGCGAATGCGCGTCCATAGGTGCGGGAGGCTCAGGTTTTGGCGAATCTGCTTTTTTAGCTCCGCGGCGTTGTAAGGTTTGGGGTCCTTGGCCGTTTCCTGAAAAAACCACGACAGGCCAATGTTCAGCGCGGCCAGGCCCAGCACGGCCAGCACCACCCAGCGGGCCTGCCGGGCGGGCTGCGGCACGAAGAAAAACACGGCCGTAGCCACCAGCGGCCCCAGCACCGAGCCCAGCGACTGCAAGGTGCCGAGCAAGCCCGTGTTCTCGACCACCTCGGCGGGCTCCGACGTGTCGGCCACCGACGAGAGCATGAGCGCATACAGCCCATTGGTGAGCCCGTCGCTGAGGCGGTTCGCGAAAAACAGCCCCGCCTTGATGGGCAGCAGAAAGACGTTGGCCAGCAGCGTGCCCACGCTGGATACGATAACCAGCGGCCGCCGCCCCAGCTGGTCAGACAAGGCCCCCAGCACCGGGGCCGACACCAGCTGCACCCCTAGGAACAGGCCCGTGCCCAGCGTCAACCACAGTTGCGGCTGGGCCAAGCCCCGCACGAATTGCGGCAGCACGGGCCCCGAGGCCGAGCCAACAATGACGTCGAGCAGCACGATGGCGTAGATGAGCAGCAGACGCGGATTTTTGAACATAGCCAGGCGGGCCGCCAGCAAGTATGGGCCCCGCTCAGCCTACTGACCGGGCGCCCATTTAGTTGGGGTACTTTTGCGCCGGGTAGCGCCGTTTGGTGGCCTAGGGGCTTGGGTAAATAACCTGGTTAGCTGCAGTATGAAACAAAGCGCCGGTGGCTGGATAGTAGTGGGAATTTGCTTGCTAGTGAACCAGCTGGCAAGTGCGCAGGCCCCGCTGCGAAAAGACCTGAAAAAAGACTTTGGCGCCGTGGGCGATGGGCTAGCCGACGACCAGGACGCCTTTCACCGGGCCGCCAGTTTTTTCAACGAGCGCGCTAAAACGCCGGCCGGTGCGGCGCGGGCAGTGCTGTACCTGCCAGCCGGCACGTACCGCGTAGGTACCCCTGGCCCCGGCAGCCTGGCTAGCCTGCTGGTGCTGCAAGGCTGCCACAACCTCACCGTGGCGGGGGCCGACAGTGCCCACACCATCATTCGCTACGCCGATGGGTTGCGCTACGGCACCTTCGACCCCGCCACCCACGTGCCCACCGACCCCGCCACGGCCTACGCTACCCCGGCGGGCGGGGTGGGCGGCGGCACGGCCATCGAGCTGCGCGGCTGCGACAACGTGGAAGTGCGGGACCTGGCGCTGGATGGCAACAGCGCGCACCTACTGGTGGGCGGCCACTGGGGCGATACCGGCATTCAACTCAGCCACGACGGCTTGTTTGTGAGCGACTCGCGCCGGGTGCAGCTGCGGCGGCTGGCCGTGCACCACTTCGGGCGCGATGGCCTGCAGGTGCTCAATCACCTGGCCAAGGGCCTCGACGACCCGCAGCTAGAAGGCATCGTGCTGGAAAACGCGCGCTTCGACTACAACGGGCGCCAGGGCTTATCCATTACCGGCGCCAACGGGCTGCGGGCCACCAACTGCAGCTTCAGCCACACCGGGCGGGTGCGCCTTGCGGCCCTAGGCAAGCCGCTGTTTTCCAACCCCGGCGCGGGTATCGACATCGAGCCCGAGGGCGGCGTAGTAGCCCACGTGCTGCTCGAAAGCTGCCGCCTGGTGGACAACGCCGGCCAGGGCCTGGTATCGGACCGCTACGGCGACGGGCCGGCCAGCACCGGCCATATCGTGCTGCGCAACTGCCTGCTGTGGGGCGTCACCAACTGGTCGGCCTGGGTGCGCCAGCCGGGCTTCCGGTTTGAAAACTGCCAGCTCTACGGCGCCTTCGAAAACGGCTGCCGGGCGCGCGAGCCTAGCTGGGCTACCCGCTTCGTGGGCTGCACCTTCGAGGACCGGCCCTACCACGGCCAGCCCGCCTACGGCGTGCACCTGCTCGATTCTAAGTACGAGGCGCGGGGCATGCGCTTTACGAACTGCCGCTTTGTGGGCACGCGGGGTAACTTGCTGCTGGCCTGGCCGGCCGCGCCCGATACCGCCAGCCGATTCCGGCTGCGGGGCTGCACGCTGGTGCTTGGCCAGCTTGCCCCGCCCCTAGGGGTAGGCAACGTGCTGGCGGGGGTAGTTTTCAGCGGCCGCACGGTGGTGCAGGCCGGGCCAGGCCGCGCGGACTCAACCATAGCTAAGCTGGAGCTGGGCGCGGCGGGCGCGCCGACCTCGGCCGTGGTGCAAGCGGGCGGCCAGCTCTACCTGCTGGCGCCGCGCTGCCGCTACCGCCTGCCCGGCGGCTTGCTACTCGAAAAACAGGCGCTAGTGGAAGTAGGTGCCGCGGCCCGGCTGGAGCTGCCCACCCAACCCGGCCCGGCGCCCGAGCTAGCCATCGGCCCCGCGGCGCGCCTAGTGGTGAAGACAGGCGGCGCGCTGGAAGTGCTGGCCAACACCCGCCTCACCATCGCCGGCCAGCTAGTGGTGGAAGATGGCGCCTACTTCTACCTCGACCCGGCCGCTACCGTCACTACCGAGGGCGGGGGGCAACTGCGGCTGGGCGCCAACGTAATCAAGGAGCGGCGACCAAACTAGGAACTGGTAGCAATTGAGTAGTGGACAAATCTAAAAGCCCGTTCTGCCCGAGGTTTTGGCAATCCCTGGCCCTAGGGGCAAACCGTGGAGGAAGGCGGGCCGGCCACGCTTCGGTATTAGCCGTATAGCTAGGCCCTAGTCAAACTTCCCTTCTGCTCCATGAAAAAGAAGACCTTCCGCCCCGCTAAGTTTTGGCCCACGCTGGGCTTTGCCGCGCTGGCGGGCTCGCGCGCTACCAGCGCCCCGGCGTTTCTAAACCAGTACCTCTCGCACCAGGCCCTGAGTCCGGCGCTGGCCAAGTCGCCGCTGCGCTTTTTGGCCAAGCCCGGCGTCACGACGGCCCTGGAGCTGCTGGTAGCCGGCGAAATGGTGGGCGATAAACTGCCCAGTTCCCCCGCCCGCACCGTGCCCCAGCAGCTGGCTGCCCGCACCGCGTCGGGCGCGCTGGTGGGTGCCACGCTCTACAAGGCCAAGGGCGGCAACGCGCTGGTGGGCGCCCTGGTGGGCGGCCTGGGCACGGTGGCCGCCACCTATGCCACCTGGTGGCTGCGCACCCAAGCCAGCGAGCAATTCAACATCGATTCGGGCCTGGTGGGCGCCGGCGAGGATGCGCTGGTGCTGGCCGCCGGCACGGCCCTGGCCAAAGGGCAGGGCTCGACCACGGGCGGCAAGTAGTGCCGCGCCTACGCTGCATTGCTTGGTATCTTTGTGAGGCCGGCCCTAGGGTCGGCCTCACTCGTTTCCTGCGTTTATGAATCAGTACGATGTTACCGTTATCGGCTCGGGGCCGGGCGGGTATGTGGCGGCCATCCGGTGCGCTCAATTGGGCCTGAAAACGGCGCTTATCGAGAAGTACCCCACCCTAGGGGGCACCTGCCTCAACGTGGGCTGCATCCCCAGCAAGGCGCTGCTCGATAGCACCGAGCACTACCACAACGCCCACACCACCTTCAAGGAGCATGGCATCGAGCTGGACAACCTGGCCGTGAACATGAACCAGATGATTGACCGCAAAAACGGCGTGGTGAAGGCCAACGTGGACGGCATTGCCTACCTGATGAAGAAAAACAAAATCGACGTGCTGGCGGGCGTCGGCTCGTTTGTCGATGCCACCCACCTGAGCATCGCACCTACTGCGGGCGGCGAGGCGCAGCAGGTAGAAACCAAGCACGTTATCATCGCCACCGGCTCGAAGCCCACGGTGCTGCCCTTCATTCAGCAGGACAAGCAGCGCATCATCACCAGCACCGAGGCGCTCAATATTCGCGAAATACCCCAGCACCTCATCGTGATTGGCGGCGGCGTGATTGGCCTCGAAATGGCCTCCGTCTACGCCCGCCTGGGCGCCAAGGTGAGCGTGGTGGAGTTCACCGACAGCATCATCCCGACCATGGACCTGAGCCTGGGCAAGGAGCTGAAGCGCATTCTGGGCAAAATCGGCATCCAGTTTTACCTCGGCCATAAGGTAACTAGCGCCACCCGCGCGGGCGACACCGTGACCGTGACCGCCACCACGCCCAAGGGCGAAGAACTGAAGCTGGAGGGCGACTACTGCCTGGTGGCCGTGGGCCGCGCGCCCTACACGGCGGGCCTCAACCTGGAGGCCGCCGGCGTGCAGATGGAAGAGCGCGGCCGCATCAAGGTCGATGCCCATTTGCAAACCAACGTGCCCGGCATCTACGCCATTGGCGACGTGGTGCGCGGCGCCATGCTGGCCCACAAGGCCGAAGAGGAAGGCACGTTCGTGGCCGAAACCATTGCCGGCCAGCAGCCGCACGTCAACTACCTGCTCATTCCGGGCGTGGTGTACACCTGGCCCGAGGTGGCCGGCGTGGGCTACACCGAAGAGCAGCTCAAGGAGCAGGGCCGCGCTTACAAAACCGGCAACTTCCCCTTTAAAGCCAGTGGCCGCGCCCGCGCCAGCATGGACACCGATGGCTTCGTGAAGGTGCTGGCCGACAAAGCCACCGACGAAATCCTAGGGGTGCACATGATTGGCCCGCGCATCGCCGACCTCATCGCCGAAGCCGTTACGGCCATGGAGTTCCGCGCCTCGGCCGAGGACGTGGCCCGCATGAGCCACGCCCACCCAACGTATGCCGAGGCCATGAAGGAGGCGTGCCTGGCCGCGACCGAGAACCGGGCAATTCACATCTAGGCCCTAGGGAGTCACACAGAAGCAAAAACGGCCGAAGCTCTTAGAGGGCTTCGGCCGTTTTTGTTATTTAAGAAGTGCTTGATTTACCTTAAGCGACCATAAGCATTGCTGGCTTAGGTTTAAGCCATGTCTAGTTAAGGTGTCATATTTTGCGCCGACTATAGTTGCTTGCTTTGCCTTTGTTTTAATAAAATAATCTATAGAATCTGTAGGCTTGCCCCAGTATTTAGGTAAAGCAGATGTGATTGTTCTTCTACTTAATTCATAAAGGTCAAAATGTATCTGTTCATGAGCGAGTAATAGGCTGTCAGAGAATGATGTTGTTTGAGAATTGATTTTCTTCCAGGATTTCTTAGTGTCCATGTAGCTTATAGTAACAGCAGGAGGATAATTAAATGCTTTATTTACCTTCCAGTACATGCCTGAACTTGTTTGGGTAGCAAAATTAGGATTGTCACTAGCATTCGGATGCCCTTGGAAATCATTCTATTCTAGTTTGCGCCAAGCTATTCCTTTCTGACTCCAAGATTGTAACAAGATGTCATCAGGAAATGACAAAAGAAAAATATTAACCCCAATTACTAACCAAGCACTTACTGTGAGTATGTTTATTGCCTTTATTCTTAATGTGCATAGTATTGAGCAAGTGATGAAAATGATGTATAAAATGAAATTGTAATACACATAAGAAAGCTTGACATTTATAAGTAAAATTAAAATGGTTAGTAAGCATGATAGTACCTCATTATTATGTTTATGCCTAGCAAGTAAGATAATCGTGTTATTAAAAAATATTAAAACACAAATAATTGATAATATAATAACTAGCCGTACCATATATTATTGTAATTGTTGGTATAATTCCTTTCTGCTCAAGGTGCCTTTTATTACTCTCTCAAAATTACAGAGTAATAATAAATAATATTTCTGGTAACTTCTGGCCCTTGGCCTCGGTACCCCGCCCATGCGCCTCTTCTACCTGCTCCTGCTGGCCCTGCCGCTGCTCATCCGCGCCCAGGCCCTAGCCCCGCCGCCCGCCGATAGCGCCACCTATGTGCTGCACAAGTTTGCCCAGCCCATCGGCCAAGAAACCTGCCGCCTCACCCGCACTGCGCAGGCCGCTACCTATGACGTGCGCTTCCGGTTTGTAGACCGCGGCTCGCCGGTGGCGCTGCGGGCCCGCCTGGCTACCACGCCGGCCGGCGAGCCGCTGGCGCTGGTAGTGAAGGGCCATACCTCCCGGTTCAGCACCATCGACGACAGCGTGGCCCTAGGGCCGGCGCAGGCCTACGTGCGGGTCGATAGCACGGTGCGCACCGTGGCGCGGCCGGCGCTGGCGTTTCCGGTGGCGGGCTACGCGCCGGGCACCGGGCAATGGCTGCTGCTGCGCTACTGGCAGCAGCACGGGCGCCCCGCCAGCCTGCCGCTGCTGCCGGGTGGCACGGTGCGCATTCACGAAGACGGGCACGATACGCTCCGCTACCAGGGCCAGCCGCTGGTGCTGACGCGCTACGTGCTCAAGGGCCTGGTGTGGGGCAACGAGCTGCTGTGGACCGATGCCGCCGGGCGCCTGCTGGCCATTATCACCAACGATGCCGAAGGCGACAAAATGGAAATGCTTTGGCAGCCCTACGAGGCGCTGCTGCCGGCCCTTACCGAGCGCGCCGCCCGCCACGGCATGCGCCTGTTCGTGGCCGAGGCCGGGGGGCCTAGGGGGAGCGCCGGCAGTAAACCCCGGCCGCTGGCCATTGTGGGCGGCACGGTGATAGACGTGCTGCGCGGCCGCGCCCTGCCGGGCTACACCGTGCTCGTGCAAGGCGGCCGCATTATCAAAGTTGGCCCGGCGGCTAAGGTGGCGGTGCCCAAGGGCGCGCGCATCATTCGGGCCGCGGGCCAAACCGTGCTGCCCGGCCTCTGGGACATGCACGCCCACTTTCAGCAGGCTGAGTGGGGGCCGGCCTACCTGGCCGCGGGCGTGACGACGGTGCGCGACTGCGGCAACGAGTTTGCCTACCTCAACGCCGTGCAGCAGGCCATTGACGGCGGCCGGGGCGTGGGCCCGCGCATCCTCAAGGCGGGCCTTATCGATGGCGACGGGCCTAGGGCCCTGGGCATCGTGCACGCCAACAACGCCGCCGAAGCCACCCAGGCCGTGCGGCGCTACCAGGAGAATGGCTACGTTGAAATTAAGATTTACAGCTCGGTGAAGCCCGACGTGGTACGCGCCATCTGCCAGGAGGCGCACCGCCTGGGCTTGCCCGTGACGGGCCACATCCCCGACGGCATGACCCTGCCGCAGGGCGTGGCTGCCGGCATGGACCAGGTAAACCATCTCAACTACGTGGTGCGGCTGCTGAAGCGCCACCCCGATGGCTCGGTCATTCTCACCGATACCACGGCCGCCCGCGTGTTCGCGTTCCTGCAAGCCCACCGCACCGTCATCGACCCCACGGTGGGCGTGTTTGAGCTGGCTTACCGCTCTACCGCCGACAGCATCGCCCGCATCGAGCCGGGCTTCGCTCGCCTGCCCCAGCCGCTGCAGGCGCTCTTCGCCAACATGGGGATGCCGCCCGCCGAGGCCGCCAAAGCCGCGCCTTACCTGGCCAGCTACGCACCGTTGGTGAAAGCCCTCCACGACCACGGCATTCCCGTGGTGGCGGGCACCGACATGGGATTTCCGGGCACCAGCCTGGCCCGCGAGCTGGAGCTGTACGTGCAGGGTGGCCTCACGCCCATGCAGGCGCTGCAAACCGCCACCAGCGTGCCTGCCCGCGTAATGGGCCTCGGCCAAACCACCGGCTCGCTCGACCCCGGCAAGCAAGCCGACCTAGTGCTCATCGACGGCAACCCGCTGGCCCAAATCCGCGCCGTGCGCCGCGTGCGGCTGGTGGTGAAGGGCGGCCAGGTATACGAGCCCGCGCAGCTACGCCGGCTAGCCGATTACCAGCAGTAGCAAAGCGGGCCGCCTAGGCCTTAGGGTGGTTGAAACTCGGCCCGCTGCCAGGGGGCGGCGGGGGTTTGGCCAGCTATTACGAGCGCCGCCGCACTATTCTGCGGCTGCTCCCGTTAGGGGCCCACGCAAGCGCTACCCAGCTGCCCCGGCCCGGCCGGCGGCCTAGGGTGGCGGGGGCGCCTAGGCTTGTGCAAGGTGCAGAAGCTTGCTGTGGTTTGCCGGAGGGTGAGTACGGCACCGCCCCAGCGGCTGTCGCGGCTGGGGTTCACCAGTTGGCTTCCCCTTATGTCCTTACCCCGCTTTGCACCCCCGCGCTCGTTCCACGCCGAGCTGAAGCGCCGCGCCGCCCAGTACTTCCAAGCCGAGGCCAAGGCCCAAACCGGCAACGCCGCCCTGCTGGGCAAGGCCGCGCTGCTGGTGGGCAGCCTGGTGGCGCTCTACGTGCACCTGGTTTTTTTTACGCCCGCGCTGGGCTGGGCCTTGGCCGAGTGCGTGGCCCTAGGGGCGGTAATGGCGCTGGTGGGCTTCAACGTGATGCACGACGGGGCGCACGGCAGCTTTAGCCGCTACCCCTGGCTGAACCGGACGGCCGCCTTCACCCTCAACGTGATGGGCGGCAGCAGCTACATGTGGGACGCCAAGCACAACACCGTGCACCACATGTACACTAACATCGACGGCGTGGACGACGACCTCGACATTCAGCCCTGGATGCGCCTCACCGCCGAGCAGAAGCGCTACCGCGCCCACCGCTTTCAGCACCTCTACTTCTGGTTTTTGTATTGCCTGCTGTACTTCTCCTGGGTGTTCGTGATGGACTACCAGAAGTACTTCACCCGGCGCATCGGCTCGGTGCCCATCAAGCCCATGAGCCGCAACGACCACTTCATTTTCTGGGGCTTCAAAGCCCTGAGCCTGGGTATCTTCATCGCCCTGCCGGTGTATCTGGTGGGCTTCGGCGGCTGGCTGCTGGGCTTCGTGGTGGCCATGTCGGTGGCCGGCTTCACCCTCAGCATCGTGTTTCAACTGGCGCACACCGTCGAGCAAACGGCCTTTCCGGTGCCGCACGCCACCACCCGCAAGCTGGAGGACGAGTGGGCCATTCACCAGTTGCGCACCACGGCCAACTTCGCCACCCACAACCGCCTCATTAGCTGGCTGGTGGGCGGGCTCAACTTCCAAATCGAGCACCACCTCTTCCCCAAGGTCTCGCACGTGCACTACCCCAGGCTCAGCGCGATTATCCGCCAAACCTGCGCCGAGTTTGGCGTGCCCTATCAGGAGTACCCGCGCATGTGGCAGGCCGTGGCGTCGCACGTGGCTTTTCTGCGCCAGATGGGCCGCGCATAAGGGTCCTAGGGCGCTTGCTACACAAAAAGGGCCTGACTACGAAGGTAGTCAGGCCCTTTTTAAATCGGTAAGTAGCAGTAAGCCATAGGCCTACGCGGCCATCTTCACACGCACGGCGGTAGGGCCCTTCATGCCCGGCTCTACCTCGAAGGTAACCTTGTTGCCCTCTTTGAGGGTGAGGCCCCCTAGGGCGTTGGCGTGCACAAAAATGCTTTCCTGGCTGGCAGCATCACGGATGAAGCCGTAGCCCTTCGAGTCGTTGAAGAACGACACGGTGCCGGTGCGCTGCGGGTCTTCCTGCTCGCGGTCCTCCTGCTTGGGCACGCCAATCTGGATGCTCTCCAGGGCGATTTCTTTCTTCTTGCGGGTGGGGTCAGGCGGCGTATTTGTGATGTTACCGTTCTCATCCACGTAGGCCATCATCTCCTCCAGGCTCTGGCCCGAAGTGGCGTTGGCTTGGCGCTCCTTGCGCTTTTCGTCTTTTTCGGTGCGCTTCTGCTGGCGCTTTTTCTCGTTTTCTTTCTTGCTGAACGACGTTTGGGCTTTGGCCATAAAGGGGGTTTGGTTCGCGAAAAGCCCTAGTAGGCTCTTCTAGTATACATAAACAAGTGGCGGGGCAATAGGATTCCGGCTTTTGCCAAAAAGTGGGGCCTAGGGGCCAGTTGCCCGCCCCGGTGGCCCCAGGCCCGCGCCAGCAGTCCAGCCCGGCCCGGAGCTGCCCCCAAAGCTACGCAGTACTAGGCCACTAGCTTCTTCACGCGCACGGCGGTGGGGCCCTTTAGGCCCGGCTCCGTCTCAAACGTCACCTTGTTGCCCTCCGTCAGCACGAGGCCGCCCAGGTTGTTGGCGTGCACGAAGATGCTTTCCTGAGTGCTGGTGTCCTTGATGAAGCCGTAGCCCTTCGCCGTGTTAAAGAACGTAACCGCACCTTGGCGCACCACGTCTTCCTCCTCGCGGTCTTCCTGCCGCGCCACGCCAATGCGAATGCTTTCCAGAGCTACTTCTTTCTTCTTGGTGGGGTCGGGTGGGGTGTTCGTAATGTTGCCGTTCTCATCCACGTAGGCAATCATATCGTCGAGGCTCTGGCCTTTGCTGGCCTGGCGCTCGCGGCGGCGCTCCTCCTTCTCGTTCTTTTTTTGCTGGCGCTTTTTTTCGCCGTCTTGCTTGTTGAAATTCTGTTGTGCTTTTGCCATGGGGTGCGGGGCGCGAAGAAGCCGCGGGGGCTCGTTCTACAAAAGAAAAAACGGGGCGTTTAGCTGTCAAATAATGCGGCCGAAGTTAATAAGAAAAGCGCAGTTGCCGCGTCGTCCCAGCTGGGCAGTTCGCGCACCTCGCCGGGCTGCATGGCGCCCAGCAGCAGAGGGCCCACCCGCACCCGCACCAGGCGCAGCGTGGGCAGCCCCACCGCGGCCGACATCTTGCGCACCTGCCGAAATTTTCCCTCCGCTATGGTCACTGACAGCCAGTTGCTTGGCCCGTGCCGCTCGTCGCGCACGGGGCGGGGGCGGGGCGGTAGGCTAGGGGCGCCGGCCAGCCCAAAGGCCCGGCAAGGCGCGGTGCGAAACGCCTGCCCATGCAGGCTGATAGCCACGCCCTGCCGCAGCTGCGCCAGCGCCGCCTCGGTGGCCAGCCCATCTACCTGAATGTAGTACTCCTTTTCGACGTCGGCGCGGCGCAGGCGCTCGCTCAAGCGGCCGTCGGTAGTGAGCACCAGCAGGCCCTCGCTAGCTTCGTCGAGGCGGCCCACGGCCATGGTGCCGGGCGGAAAGTCGTGCAGCTCGCTCAGAAAGCGCTTTTTGCGCGCCTCCCGCGCGTCGTCGCTCCAAAACTGGCTGAGGTAGCCGTAAGGCTTGTAAAGCAGGAAGTGGCGGTGCATGAGGTAGTTGTCAGGAAAATAAGCGCTGGGCGCGGGCGGCGGCCAGGCAAAAGTACCCGGCCGCCGCCCGCGCCCGGCAGTTGGCTCGCCCCATACGGCTGGCCAGCCAGCAAAGCCCCAGCCAGCATGCCAGGCCAGTTGCCTCTTGCGAGCGCTGTGCGAGGCAACTGAAAGTACTACCCTAGGCCAACCCCTGGGCGAAACCCTGCGTTAGGACGGGCTGACTAACATTCATTTTTCTCTTCTATGTCTGATAAACCCACTCTTTTCCCCCCGCAGTCGCAAGACGCGGGCGCCGGCAAGCCCGGAATGGAATACAAGATGACCCCCGAGCCCGAGCACATTCGCAAGGGCTACCAAGGAGCCGATAAGCTGCTTAATAAAGTGGCCCTGATTACGGGCGGCGACTCGGGCATTGGCCGGGCCGTGGCCGTGCACTTCGCCCGCGAAGGGGCCGACGTGGCCATCGTGCATTTCACCACCGAAGACGAAGACGCCGCCAAAACCAAGGCGCTGGTAGAGGCCGAGGGCCGCCGCTGCCTGGTGCTAGGGGGCGATTTGAAAATACCCTCGTTTTGCAAGGAAATTGTAGAGCGCACCGTGGCTGAGTATGGCCAGCTGGACGTGCTGGTAAACAACGCCGCCGAGCAAAACTGGCACGACTCGCTGGAAGACATCACCGATGAGGAGCTGGACAGCATCTTTAACCTCAACATCATCGCCATGTTCCGCATCACGCGGGCGGCGCTGAAGCACTTCAAGGAAGGCGCGGCCATCATCAATACCACCTCGGTAAACGCTTACAAGGGCAACGAGGCGCTGCTCGATTATACCTCCACCAAGGGCGCCATCGAGGCCTTTACGCGGGCCTTGTCGCTGCAGTTGGTGAAGAAAGGCATTCGGGTGAACTCGGTAGCGCCGGGCCCTATCTGGACGCCATTCATCACCGGCGCGGGTTTGCTGAAAGTGCCCATTTTTGGCCACGATACGCCCATGGGCCGCGCCGGCCAGCCCTCGGAAGTGGCGCCCGCCTACGTCTTTCTGGCGTCGGAAGACGCCTCGTACTTTTCGGGCCAGACGCTGCACCCCAACGGCGGCTCGGTAGTGAACGCCTAGGCTCCTAGGGACCAGCCACCTTGCCAAGGCTGCGCCGGACGAGTTCCGGCGCAGCCTTCGTTGCGTGGTGTGCCCTGCAACATCGCGCCGCAGAGTTCGTAAAAGGCGAAGTTTTGCGGTGAAAGCCGCACCATCATGCTACATAACTGTATGAACACCAAACTGCTCGCGCTGGCTTCGGCCGCTGCTTTCACCTTTGCCTCGTGCTCCGATAATAAAACGGCGGACACGACCACTACCACGGCTACCACTCCCGATGCGGCCGCCACGCCCCCGGCAGCCGTGGACACGCTAGCCTACCGCAACCCCGCCGCCGACCTAGCCCGGCGCGTGACCACCGACCTGAAGGTGACCGATACGGCCACCGTAACCAAGCTTAAGCAAGTGTATTACAATCGGGGCCGGGCCTTGGCCAAGATTGATGCCACGACGGACACAACCGGCCGCTACGCCGCCATGAAGGCCGCCAACGACCAAGCCAACCAGGGGGTAAAAGCGGCGGTGACTCCTGCCCAGTACGCTGCCTACACCGGTGGCGAAAGCGGCTACTACAACGGCCCCTACACCACCACGACTACTACCAAGACCACCGCTAGCCGCCCCACCCTAGGCCAGCGCGTGGGCCAGGGCTCGGGTATCAAAAAGCTCGAAAACTCGGCCGACGACCGCAAGGTGAAGTACGAGAACGGCGCCAAGATTAAGCGTAGCGACGACGGCTCGCTGAAAATCAAGCGGGCCGACGGCACCAAAGTAAAGATTGACGAGCACGGCCACCGCACCGTGAAGAAAGGCCTCTTCTAGGGCCCGCCAACTACAGAAAGCCCGCTGCCACCCGGCCGCGGGCTTTTTTGTGCCCCACCCCGGCGGCGTACCTTGCTACGGCGCACCTCCCTAGCCCCTTTTGGCCGCCCATGACTTCCGAGCCTACCTCTGCCGCCAATGTCGCGCCTATCGTGCCCGTCGCCAATTCTTTTGCGGCCGCTTTTGCCGCGCTGCGGGCCCGTGCGCCGGCGTTGCGGGCCGAGGAGGTAGCTGCCCGCCGCCAGCGCCTGCGCCGCCTCGAAGATTGGTTGCTGCTGCACCGCACCGAAGTGCAGCAGGCACTGTACCAGGATTTTAAGAAGCCCGCCGCCGAAACCGACCTCACCGAGCTCTGGCCCTCGCTCACCGAGCTGCGCCACACCCGCCGGCACTTGCGGCGCTGGCTGGCCCGCCGCCGGGTGGGTACCCCGCTGGCGCTGCTGGGCACCCGCAGCTGGGTGCAACTCGAGCCCAAGGGCGTGGTGCTGATTATCGCGCCCTGGAACTACCCTTTTTACCTAGCCCTCGACCCGCTGGCCTCGGCCCTGGCGGCCGGCAACGCGGTGGTAATCAAGCCCGCTGAGCAAACCCCGGCCACTTCGGCCCTGCTGCGCCGAATGACCCAGGCGCTGTTTCGGCCCGATGAGGTGCTGGTGGTGGAAGGCGGCAAAGACGAGGCCACGGCCCTGCTGGCGCTGCCCTGGGACCATATTTTCTTCACCGGCTCGCCGGCCGTGGGTAAGGTGGTGATGCGCGCCGCCGCCGAGCACCTCAGCGGCCTCACGCTGGAGCTGGGCGGCAAGAGCCCCGCCATCGTAGACGAGACGGCCAACCTGCGCGATGCGGCCGAGAAGCTGGTGTGGGGCAAGTTTCTAAACGCCGGCCAAACCTGCGTGGCCCCCGACTACTTGCTGGTGCACGCCAGCGTGCGCGACGCGCTGGTGCAGGCCATGCGCGCCGCCATCAATAAGTTTTATAATGCTGACCAGCAAGGCATTGAGCAGTCGCCGGCGCTGGCCCGCATTGTCAATGCCCAGCACTTTGCCCGCCTGGCCGGCCTGCTGGCCGATGCCCAGGCCAGGGGCGCCACCGTGGCTCTAGGCGGCCGCTCCGATGCCAGCCAGTGCTACTTCGAGCCCACCATTCTCACCGACGTGCCCGCCGGGGCCGCCGTGCTGGAGGAGGAAATATTTGGGCCGCTGCTGCCCGTGCTCACGTTCGGCAAGCTGGCCGAAGCCGTGGCCTACATCAACGCCCGCCCCAAGCCCCTGGCGCAGTACGTGTTCAGCGCCAGCGCCGCCAACCAGCGCTACCTGCTGGCGGCCGTGGCGGCCGGCGGCGCGGCCGTCAACGAAACCATCATCCAGCTGGCTCACCCCGATTTGCCTTTCGGCGGCGTGGGCAACAGCGGCTTGGGCAAGGCCCACGGCTACGCGGGTTTGCTGGCTTTTAGCAACGAGAAGGCAGTGCTGCGGCAGCGCGTGGGCTTCACCAGCATCAAGCCCTTTTACCCGCCCTACA
Source organism: Janthinobacterium lividum (assembly GCA_050954355.1). GTDB lineage: Bacteria > Bacteroidota > Bacteroidia > Cytophagales > Hymenobacteraceae > Hymenobacter. The sequence continues at coordinate 1,683 of JBPBPH010000088.1, read as the reverse complement.
CCCCTAGGGTGCGGCGGCTGCTGGACCTGCTGCTGCGCTATTTGTAGCGAGCCCAAGCGGCTATCTTTGGCAAAAGAACCAGCTATGGGACACGCCCGCCCGCAACCGCCTACCTATACGCCCGAAGAATACTTCGCGCTGGAGCGCACCAGCGAGGTGCGCCACGAATACGTTGATGGTGAAATATTTGCGATGGCAGGCGCCAGCATTCCGCATAACCTTATCAAGGGTAATCTGGTGGCGGCGCTGCGCGGGGAGGTGCGCCGGCGAGGCTGCCGGGTGCTAGATGAGAACGTGCGCGTGGCAGTGGAGAAGCGGAGTTTTATACTTACCCCGACGTGCTGCTAACTTGCGATGCGGCGGACAAGCGCGAGCGCTACCAAGTGCGTTTCCCAGGGCTGATTGCTGAGGTGCTCTCGCCAGGAACGGCCGAATATGACCGAACCGAAAAATTCGGCTGCTACCAGAAGATTCCCACTTTGCGGCATTACCTACTGCTGTCGCAAAGCAGCTGGACGGTAGAGTGGTTTCGGCGCGACGAGGCTGGGCAGTGGATTTATACGCTACTCAACGACCCCGCCGCTTTCCTCATCATTCCTGACCTGGGCCTGCACCTGCCCCTGGCCGAATTGTACGAAGACACTGACGTGGCCCCGTCGCGCCCCATGCCGCCAGCGCCCACAGGCTAGGAGCGAATGCCTGCGGCACCAGCCCTAGCGGCGCTGCATCTCGGCCTGAATCTGGGGGCGCTTGGCTTGCAGCTCCTGGTACTTGGCGGTGCCTAGCACCTGGCGCAGCTTGCCCTCGGAGGTGGCATTGATGCGGGTGAGGGCAGCGGTAAGCTCCGGCGACGGGGCGGGGTGCTGCTGGCGGACGGCGTTCACTTCCGCTACGGTCTCGCTCAGTATCTGGCGCACCTTGCCCGTTTGGTCGGGCCGCAGCTTGAGCACGTCGGTCATCACGTCGGCCAGGTCGCGGGCGGCGGTGGGCGGCAGGGGCGCGGCCGGCGCTGGGGCAGCCACGGTGGGCGATGGCTCGTGGCGGTGGCGGTGAAAGATGGAGCAGCCCGAGCCGGCCAGCGTTAGCAGCAGCAGGCCCAGGGCTGCCGGGCGGCCCAGCGAGAGAGAAGCGGTGTTCATGAAGAAAAAAGCGGCTAGGCCTTCTCCTACGCAAAAGGCCTGCATGAGGCCAGCCTGCGCCAGCGGTTTGCCCTGGCGGCCGGCGGCCGCGCAGCTAGCGGCCAGCCGCCCGTTGGCGGCGCAGTTGGCGCTCTGCTTTAGGCCAGCGGTTAGCCAGTTTGCGCCGGTCGAAGTCGCGCTGGGTGAGGCTATCGAGCTGCGCCTGCGCCTGGGTTTCGATGCTGTCGTAGGCTGCCAGGCGGGCGCGGCCCCGCAGCTGGCGGCGGGCCAACTCGTGGGCGCGGCGCTCCTGGCTCATGATGCGCCCCAGGCGCTGGCGCCGCTCGGCTCCCAGGCTTTGCAAAAAGCCGCTTACCCCGCCGCCGCAGCTACCAAAAACCAGCAGCGCCGCCAGGCCCAGCAGCAATAGGCGAGGAGCGGATGGGCGCGGCAAAAGCTTCATAATCCCAAAAGATACTGTGTTAAAAGGTTGTCTCTTGGGCTATTCTTCTCTACTTTTAGTTTTTTAAGGAGGGCCTTTGGGTGCATCCTGTGTAGCCTTGGC
>JBPBPH010000071.1:0-100413 GCA_050954355.1 Janthinobacterium lividum | reverse complement strand
TTTGACCTCCGAAAGTTTGCTGCATTTATAATAGCGGTTAACTGGCGGCATAGCAGGAAGTTATGCCCTGAATGCTGATTTTTGCTTCCTAAGCCCCTAACCGATAATGGGCTAGCTGGCGGAAAGCAAGCGCTTGGCCAGTTCCGTGTGCTGCTCATCGGCCTGTTTGGCATCTTCTGCCGAGCTATGCAGTTCTTGCGCGGTTTGCGTCAGGCCAACAGCCTTCGCGTACGAAGCCAGGGTGCCAAAAGAGGCAATCCAATAGTGCAGCGCCAATTGGCCTGCGGCAATGATGCCTAAGTCGCGCACTTGGTCGCTGCCAGCTTCGCTACGGATTTTCTTGCTCACCTCATAATGGGCTTCCAGAATCTCGTTGTCTTCACTGTCTACGTCACCAGCCTCATCAATGGCTCGCTCAATGCGCTGCTGCCACTGTTTGGCTGTATCATTACCACGCTTGAGCAGGGTTTTCAGCTCTTCGTCGCTGGCATCGTCCTGAATGTCATCAGTGGCCTTAGCTGCCACTTTGCTGCCAGCCTGCTGGGCGGCTAGGCCATTCTTAACGAGTTGCTTGAGGTCTTCCGTGTTCATGAAAAAGGAGGAAAAGGGAGTGAGAAAAGATATAGTATCTACTCACCCACTTAGCGATAGTTGCCTACCTGAACCATACGAAAGCGATGAGCAACACTTACGTTAGCCTTGCTACTTTACCTAATCGGGTAACTAACGTAGCGTCGGATAGGTCATTCGCAACCTAATGAGCGCAGCTTACCGACAGGATGGTCACAGCGAAAAATATTATTCAGCACTCACCGCAGCTAGCCAGGCCTAGCAGCCCAGCAGCGAGTAGAGCGTTCATGCCCCCAAAGCAACGCGCTGGCATAGCTTGGTTTAAGTGCCACAAAAGCCTATTGTGCCACTAGTTTGCTAGCCACCAACATTTTTACTAACGCCTTTTCATACTAACCTCGGCTAGGCCCCTTTATCTTTGCGTACCCTCTACGCTGCTAGCCGGTTGTGGCTAGGCTATCATGACTGCTCTTCGCCCAACCCGAGCCGAGTTCCTTGACCAAGTACTAACGTCTAGTTTTCCCGGCGAGGTGGCCAAGCGTTTTGCCTTTGCCGATGGGGAAGTAGGGGCAGTATACACCCTTAGCCGCAAGACTACGACTGGCCCAGCGCGGCCGGTTATTTTAGTCGTGGCAACGTTTCCCCCGGTATGGACGCGGGCGGGGGTGCACGATTTTGGCATCGACTCTTACGAGCACCCCGTAACTTCTGCCCAGGAGGCAATGGCGCTGCTCACGCAATTTGACCAGCAGCAAGCCGAAGCATTCCGCGTCAGCTGCCGCGTGGCTTAAGTGCCATTAGGTAGCAGCCAGCCTAGGCTTGGCACTGCCGTAGCCACTGCTGCGCATCGGCCACCTCCCGAAAAATTTGCAGGGAAAAAGGCAGCGCAGCCGGCAAGTGCCGCGGAATGATGTCGGAGTGGCGGTCGGCCTGCAGCACGTGGGCCACGTAACGTAGGCCCAACTGCGCGGCTTGGGGCACCCACACATCGGCCAGCCAGTCCAAGCTGTCAAACCAAGGACCTTGCAGTTGGCTGTTGTCGTTGAGCAGGTAGGGGCTAGGCGTCTGCGCGGCGTGGCCCAAATAGGCTTCCGCCCCTAGCTGGGCTTCCAGTGGGTCTACGTAGCCCCGCCAGATGGCCTGTAGCCACTGCTCAGCCTCATTATACGATAGGGTACAGGTGCTGCGGTCGCGCAGGTCTACATTCTTATTAAGAAACATGCACTTAGCAAGTCTAGGATTTTCCGCCTGACTCAACGCGCTCCAACTAGAGTGTTCCTGCCGAGGTTAACGCAAAGGTAGGCGTACGCCGGGTACACAAACTAGGTAGAAAAACTGATTTTAGTTGGATAATTACGTAGCCGTAGTGCGATTTGACGAGTTCAAAACTTGTTCTCGCGCTAGCTATAGCTTGAGAAAAGGATATTTCCTATGGAAACAACGGCGCTGCCCTTAGTGGTGTAGCTCGTGAATTGTTTATCAGGTACATGTTGGACCTGCACCTCTAGGGCCAGCAGCCCGGCGGCGAGTAAAAGGTGTTGCCTGGGCGGCCAATACGCGCTGCGACCCTGAGCCAGCCTTACCACTCCCCCACCGCCGCTGGGTACAGCAGCTTCAGAAACTCCTACAAGCTGAGCAGCGGCAGGCTCGCGCTCACTAACCGCACGGTAGGGTTACCCCTAGTAGCGAACGCACACAGCAACGGGGCGGGCGTGCTTCATAGGGCGGCGGAGCTACTAGTGGTGGCCTGCTCGGCCAGACAGCACGAAATTGAGCGCCGCCGTCGTGGCCCAGATAACCGCATAGAACGGCCGATGAGCATGGAAGGCCAAGCCACTGCTTAGCAACGAAATCAAGGCAGTAAGCAAGTATAGCCACTGGTATTTCATGGCTACCAAGTTAGACCTAAAGCCGCACCTCAGCCAGCAGCCACGCGGCTAAGCGGCAGACCACGGCCACGCAGTGAGGAAAGGCCCGCAGGTAGGCCAGGCTATAGCCAGTAGGATGCCACTAGCTTGCAGGGCACGCGGCCGCAGTTAGGCGCAACGGCCCAGGCGTTTTTGGCAGCCGGTCCCCTCATCACTCGCCTTTTCCTGTTCATACTTAGTCTTGGGCTGGCAGCCCTGCGCCTCGCTCGCCGCTCCGCAACCCTGACGCTGCCCGTCAGGCCTTCAGCCAATTACGCTAGCGCTAGCGCGCTACGCTGGGCTGCTACTCGGCCGTCTCTGAGAGTTAAATACAGTGCATCATGAGGCAGGCGGCGTACGCAATGGCCTAGGGCCGCCGGGGTTGCGGGCAGCAGCTGGGCCTAGGCCTCTTCGGAGCCGCGGCGGCCTGGCCACCCTAGCCACCCGGCCAGCGACGACGAACCGCACCGTGCTCATGGCCTACGTTAGTAAGTTGAATGGGTGCTTTGGCCTAGGCAGTACTGCGCCCGCGCCGGCCTTGCTATTGGGCCACTCCCGCCCGCCCTGGCAGCAACGGGGGCGGCGTGGCGCCTATACAACCCAGTTGGCAGATTGACTAGCGGTGCACCGAAACGCGTGGGCTTTAGCACGAGGCGGGCTGGCCACCGCTGGCGGCAGGCTGACCCACCGCCAACGCTAGGCACTACCCAGCAACTCCAGCGAGGCAAGCCAGCCGCTACTTGCTACCTAGCGAATTAGTTGATACGTTCCACGAGAAGGTTTGTGGCGTTTTCTTCGTCCAGTTGGTATAGGTATAGGTTTGACCGGTGAAGCTTAGTTGCTCCATGGCCGAATCCGCAAAATTGACCTGATAACTGGTCAGATAGGCTACAGTGAGCTTAATGGAGTAGTACAGCGTAGAAACCCCAGCCGGGGAGTAATACACTTTGAATTCTATACTCGGGATAGCCTTACCGACAACGAGCGAATTTATAAAGGCAGTGGAATTATCATCGATGGCTTTTGCAATAGATACATCGCTAAAGCTTGCTTTACCCACGGACGAGGTACTTCCTGATGCAAGACTCACTGGGGTGCTCACGCCATTGCTCATCGACACGATGCTGGTGAAGGTACCAGTGGTTACGATGCCGTTGCCGCTATCGATGGTATAGGAAATGGAGCTTGGGGCTTGCAGGCCCGCCGCGGCAGCCGGCCCCGTGGCGGCCGCCGCGCCGCCCGCCAGGGTAGTCCACCGATTGCCGTTGTGATACGCCGGGGCTTTCAGCTGCTGACTGTAAATCAGCAGGCCCGCGCTAGGGTTTGCCACGGCGGCCGTATCCACGCGCGGAAACATGAGGCCTTTGTTGGTGCTGTACACATCCAAGGCCGCGTTGGCGCTTGGCTTCGTCGTACCGACGCCTATGCTTTGGGCCTGCGCCCTAGCGGGCGCCAGCTGGTAACAGGCGAGCAGCAGCAATGCGCGGCCGAAGGTGGAGAAGTGTTTCATGAAAATGGAAAGAGAATGGAAGTACAAGCTGGATTAAGAACCTGAAAAGCTGGGCAGGCGTCGGCAGGCGGCAAGCGGCCCCTACTGCACGAAGCAGCTAGTGGTGAAGCTGGCGGCCGCCGCCCTGTAGTGCAGTAGATAAGAGCCAGGGGCCAACCCCGCCAACAACACTTCCCCCTGGGCACGCCCATCTACCTCCGTAGAGCGCAGCACGCGGCCGAGCATATCGAGCACGTGGATGGTGGCCGTGCCGGCGGGGCCCGTATACAGGTACGTAACGTCTTGGCCAGCAAGCACGTGGGTCGGGTACACGACGAAGCCGGCGGCCGCCGGGGCCAGGGCTACCGTGCGCACCGGGGCGTAGGTGAGCGTACCATTAACGTCTGCCTGGCCTAGGCGGTAGTAGAGCAGGCTGGCCCCAGCTGGCAGCTTGGTATCAAGCAGCGTGTAGTCGTGGCGGGCGGCGCTGGTGCCCGCGCCCGCTACCGTGCCAATGGCAGTAAAGGTGCGGCCATCCAGGCTGCGCTCCACCGTAAAGCTGGCATTGTTGAGCTCCGTGGCGGTTGTCCAGCGCAGGCGGGCCGCGGCGGCGCCTTCCGGCTGCGCCGTAAAGTCCACTAGCGTCACGGGCAAGGGATTAGGGGCATTGCTTACCGTAAAGCGATTGAGTGCCAAGGGGTTCATGGTCAGGCGGCGGCTCCTCGCATCAGTGGCCGGGCCCACCGCCTCCCACAGCTGGCCAGTGGCCGCCTGCTGCCAGATGGCGGTTTGGCTGAAATCAGTAAGGCCGTGGTCGTCGTCGGGTAGCCAGCTTAGCGTGAGCTGCACAGCCGCGCTAGGCTGAGCAGCGGGCACCACCGTCCAAATGCGGTCAATGCCCTGCAGTGCATGGTTCGTAAAATTCTGCCCAAAGCTGACATCGGCCGCGAGCAGGCCCGCGCGGCGCGTAATGGTAACCGTACCCAGGTTGTTGGTCGTTGGGTCGAGTACGGCCCCTAGGCCAAAATCTACCGGCCCGCCGCTTACGCCGCTACGCGTGACTTCGACCGTCCCCATCACGTAGCGCCCAGCTCCTTCGTTGCTGAGCGTTGCCCCGTTGGGTAAATGCACGGTGTAGACATGCGCATCCTGCTGCGTATTGAGCAGGCCCGCGCTAAGCTGGAGTAGATTACTTACCGTTAAGTCGCCGGCCAGGCGCAAGGTGTTCGCCCCAACGGCAGGCTTATTCACCAGCACCTGGTAAAGGGTAGCTCCCCCAGGCGTTAGCAACTGGTCGGTAGTACCGCTGAAAGTGACGGGGCTAGTACCGGGCGTCAGGGTACCGGCGTTCGTAAAGTCGCCCCGCACTTCCAGCGCCCCCGTGCTCAAGTCCAGCGTACCCGCGTTGGCAAGGGGCCCGTCGGTGCGTAGGGTTCCGGCATTTATAAGGGTGCCGTTCGCTTGGTTGCTCAAGCCCCCCGTACCTACGTATAGAATGGCCCCTGGCTCCACGGCAATAGTCCCCCCAGCATTCGTCAGGTCTTGGGCCACAACTGCCAGCGGCCGTAGCACCAGCATGGCGAAGCAGCTTGCTCCAAATAAAGCCGACAGGCGGGAGCAAACAAGATTTATTACTGCTCGCTGGCTCACGAAAGTAGAAAGACGCATAGGCTCTAAAACAAGTAGAAGTGCGGCAATTAATAAATCCAATCAAAACTGTAAATCAGACAAAAGTAATGGCGCTTTTTCCCGAACAACAAGCGTATAAATACCTACTTTTCAACCTTGATAAGCCTTATAGTTCGTAACCCCGTTAGAAAACGCGGTGTTGACATCAGCAGTAGTAATTGCCATTCTGGGCCTTGTTAGGCAGGAATAGGCCTAGGGGCAGCGCGGGGTTTTCACCACGCGGCTAGAAGTTTTCTGCCGGTAAGGATAAAGTAAGTCCTGGCTTCGGCCCTACTTACCAGTGCTAGCACCACGAAAAAGCCCCGACCGGTGAGGCCAGGGCTGATAAGCACATTACAGACTACGCGAAGTCGGCTTTCGACTAGTATACTAAAAACCGCCGGAGGAACAGGCCGGCTTTCCTATACAGCAAGTAAAGCGACCCTCAGGTAACGTTGCTGCCCCCTAGCCCGCCTCACAAGCTTCCCCTCGCTTACTACCAGTGCCAGTTCGAGCGCTGAACCAGGCTTATTGCGGCAGCTTATCAACAAACGAAAGGCTTAGCATGACGCTACACGCCGCAAAGCCACTGGACAGCACTAGCAAAGCCAGCCGGCCCGCTGCGGCAACTTTGCAGCTCGAAAGAGCCCGTAAACACGAGCAGGTTGAACAGCCCCCAGCGCACGTTCACTAGTGGCGAGGATGGCCCCTTACCCACCGGATGAGAGAAGGGACTGGGAAAATTATCGCCGGACATACCATGCAGCAGGTTCGGTAGGGTATTAGCCAGCAAGAAACCGGCAAAAAAACCGGCCAGGTAGTTATACCATTTCAGGGGGTTGGCTGCATCGCGCTGTAATTTATCAGCTCAACTAGCTTAGCTACGCCGGTAGCCGTTTCGCCAACGAAGGAGCAGGTTTCGGTTATGCACGCAGATTTAGACCGGGGCCAAAATCGGGGGCATATAAGCAAAAAACCCCACTCACAGCCTGCGAATGGGGTTTTGGTGGGAAGTAAAGGATTCGAACCTTCGACCTCTTGCGTGTGAAGCAAGCGCTCTAAACCAACTGAGCTAACCTCCCGGGTTGGGGCTGCAAAGCTAGCACCAAAACGCGCATTTCTTTACCGCGCGCCTTGCTTAAAGGCGCCGATGGCCGCCTGGGTGAACTCGGAGAGCACCAGCCGGCCGCTGATGGCGGCGCGGGCGGGCAGCAGCGTGTCCCAGTGGGCAGTGCCTTCCCAGAGCACTTTTTTCAGCTCGGCCAGGGCGTCGGGGTTGTAGGCGGCCAGCTTGGCGGCCAGGGCAGTTACGGCCGCATCGAGGGTTTCGGGGGTATCGTGCAGGCTAGCGTAAAGGCCCTTAGCCAGGGCCCACTCGGCGGGGCGAAACTCGGCGGCGTCGAGGGCCAACTGGGCGTAGGCGGCGCGGCCAATCTTGCGCTCTACCGCGGGCCCCACCACGAAGGGGCCGATGCCCACCACCAGCTCGCTCAGCTTGACGGCGGCCTGGGTGCTGGCCAGGCAGTAATCGGTGGCGGCCGCCACCCCTACCCCACCCCCGATGGCCCGGCCCTGCACCCGCCCGATAATGATGCGCGGGCAGGTGCGGCAGGCATTAATAACGTCGGCGAAGCCCGAAAAAAACCCTAGGCCCTCCTGCTCGTCCTGAATGCTGAGTAGCTCGTCGAAGCTGGCGCCGGCGCAAAAGGTGCGCTCGCCCTCGCTTTTGAGCACGATGACCTTGGTAGTAGGCGCCTGCCCTAGGGTGATAATCGCCTGCGCCAGCTCGGCGAGCAGCGCGCCGGGCAGCGAGTTGTGGGCAGGGTGAAAAAAGCTGATGGTGGCCACGCCAGCGGCATCGGTGGCGGTGGTGACGCGGCCCAGGGCTAGGGTGTCGGACATAAATTAAGTATGGTTGAAAGAACGTCATGCTGAGCCTGCCGAAGCATCTCTACCGCTTCATCCGGGCTGTTGCAACGAAGCGGTAGAGATGCTTCGACAAGCTCAGCATGACAGTCTTATAGTAAGTAGCAGCAGTTATTCCTGGTCGCGTTTCTTCACCATCGTCAGAATTGTGGCGACGGCCACCGTGTCGCCGGTTTCGTCGGTCACGGTTACCAGCCAGCGCACGATGCCCTTGGCTACGTCCTGCTCGTCGCGCTTTTCCTGGCCGATTTTCTCCTTCACCGTGAGCTGCACGCCGATGGTGGTGCCGGGATATACGGGCTTGGTGAAGCGGCACTCGTCGAGGCCGTAGTTAAGCAGCACGGGCCCTTTGCGCGGGTCGACGAACATGCCGGCGGCCTTGCTCAAGATGTAGTAGCCATGGGCCACCCGGCCGGTAAAGAGCGTGCCGGCCAGCGAAGTAGCATCGACGTGGGCGTAGAAATTATCGCCCGATACCTGGGCGAAGTTCGTGATGTCGGCTTCCGTCACGGTGTGCTTGTGCGTGGTGTAGGTCTGGCCGATTGCCAGCTCCTCGAAGTAGTGCTGGAAGGGGTGCTTGTCGCGCTCCACCTGCCGGGCACCCGCCTGATACACGTCGGTAATGGCCGTTAGCATGCTGGGCGAGCCTTGCAAGGCCACGCGCTGCATAAAGTGCTCGACGCCCCGGATGCCGCCCATCTCCTGGCCGCCGCCGGCCCGGCCGGGGCCACCGTGCACCAGCTGCGGCAGCGGCGAGCCGTGGCCGGTGCTTTCCTGGGCCATCTCCTGGTTTAGCACCAGGATGCGGCCGTGGTGGGTGGCCGCGCCCAGCACAAATTCCTGGGCCACCCGCGGGTCGTTGGTGGCGATGCTGCTTACCAGCGAGCCGCGGCCCAGGTTGGCCAGGGCCACGGCCTCGGCGGTGTCGTGGTAGGGCATTAGGGTCACGACCGGGCCAAACGCCTCCAGCTCGTGGGTGGCGCGGTGCTCGAAAGGGTGCTCGTTGCGCAGCACGATGGGCGAGATAAAGGCGCCCTTAGTGGCATCGGCGCCGCGCTCCTGGCCGCGAATTTCCACCTGGTCCAGGTCGCCGTACACGATGGGCGTATGCTCGGCCAGGCGGCGCACTTGCGCGCGCAGGCGCTGGGCCTGCTCGCGGCCGGCCAGCGCGCCCATGCGCACGCCCTCGGCCTGCGGGTGGCCGATGGTGGTTTGGGCCAGGGCGCGGCCTAGGGCAATCTGCACGTCGTCGAGCAGTGCGGCGGGCACGATAGCGCGCCGGATGGCGGTGCACTTCTGGCCGCACTTGGCCGTCATTTCCTTGCGCACCTCCTTGATAAAAAGGTCGAACTCGGGCGTGCCCGGCCGCGCGTCCAGCCCCAGCACGGCGGCGTTGAGCGAGTCGGCCTCCAGGGTAAACGGCACCGCTTCGCTGATGATGCGCGGGTGGGCGCGCAGCCGGGCGCCGGTGGCCGCCGAGCCGGTAAACGTCACTACATCCTGGTAGCTCACATGGTCGAGCAGGCCCTGGCCGGTGCCGATAACCAGCTGCAAGGCGCCCTCGGGCAAGATGCCGCTGGCGATAATTTCGCGCACCACGGCCTCGGTAAGGTAAGCGCCGGGTACGGCGGGCTTCACCACGGCGGGCATACCGGCCAGCAGGTTCACGGCTATTTTCTCCAGCATGCCCCAAATGGGGAAGTTGTAGGCGTTGATGTGCACGGCCACGCCCTCGCGAGGCACCAGCAGGTGCTGCGCCACGAAGGTGCCGCCCTTGCTGAGACCCACCGGCTCGCCCTCCACATAGAACGGCTTATCGGGAAACTTGCGCCGCAGCGAGGCGTTGGCAAACAAATTGCCGATGCCGCCCTCAATGTCAATCCACGAGTCGGCCCGCGTGGCGCCGCTGCGGTAACTCAGCTCGTAAAAAATCTCCTTCTTCGCCTGCAAGTGAAACGCCAGCGCCTTGAGCATGCGCCCGCGCTCATGAAAGGTCAGGCGGCGCAGGGCCGGGTTGCCCACGCGCCGGCCGTAGTTCAGGATGGCGGCGTAGTCGAAGCCCTCGGTATTGGCCAGGGCCACCACTTCGCCGGTGCTGGCATCGAGCAGTTCCTGGGGCGCCTGGCCATCGTGGGTCCAGCGCCCTAGGGTGTAGTTTTCGAGAAAGGGCGTCATATAAAAGGGTGGGAAGACTAGCGGTAGAATAGAAAAAGGCGGTCATGCTGAGCCTGTCGAAGCATCTCTACCGAACGTCACCCGAACGAAGCGGTAGAGATGCTTCGGCAAGCTCAGCATGACGTTCTTACAAAATACGTTACACCGTAGAGTGGCATACTGGCCCTAGGCCCGCTCCAGCACCACGGCGTAGCCCTGGCCCACGCCGATGCACATGGCTACCAGCGCGTAGCGGCTGCCGGGGCGCTGGTGCAGCTCTAGGGCGGCGGTGTTTAGCAGGCGGGCGCCGCTCATGCCCAGCGGGTGGCCGAGGGCAATGGCGCCGCCGTTGGGGTTTAGGCGCTCATCGTCGTCGGCCAGGCCCAGGGCGCGGGTGCAGGCCAGGCTTTGGGCGGCAAAGGCTTCGTTAAGTTCGATAATATCCATATCGGCCAGGGTGAGGCCGGCTTTGCGCAGGGCCTGCTCGCTGGCCGGCACCGGCCCAATGCCCATGATGCGCGGCTCGACGCCCGCCACACCCATGCTCACCACGCGGGCCCTAGGGGTAAGGCCGTGCTGCTTCAGCCCGTTCTCCGAGGCCAGCAGCAGGGCGGCGGCCCCGTCGTTGAGGCCCGAGGCGTTGCCGGCCGTCACGGTGCCGGCTTGGCGGAAGGCGGGGCGCAGCTTGCCCAGGGCCTCCAGGGTGGTGTCGGGCTTCAGAAACTCGTCGGCGGCAAACAGCACCGGCTCGCCCTTGCGCTGCGGAATGGGCACGGGCACTACCTCTTGCGCCAGCCGGCCGCGGGCCTGGGCAGCGGCCGCTTTCTGCTGCGAGCGCAGGGCAAACTGGTCCTGGTCGGCACGGCTGATGCCGTACTGGTCCACCAGGTTTTCGGCGGTTTCGCCCATCGCGTCGGTGCCGTACTGCGTTTGCAGGGCGGGGTTGATGAAGCGCCAGCCGAAGCTCGAATCGGCCAGTTGCGAATCGGTGCCGAAGCCTTTGCTGGGCTTCGATACCACCAGCGGGGCGCGAGTCATGCTTTCCACGCCGCCGGCCACCAGCAGGTCGCCATCGCCGCTGCGAATGGCGCGCGCCGCCGCAATGCCCGCCGATAGCCCGCTGGCGCACAGCCGGTTGATGGTTTCGCCGGGCACTGTAGCGGGCAGGCCCGCCAGCAGCGCGGCCATGCGGGCCACGTTGCGGTTGTCTTCGCCGGCCTGGTTGGCGCAGCCCAGCAGCACATCGGCCACGGCGGCCGGGTCGGCGCTGGGGTGGCGGGCCAGCAGCTCGCGGATGGTGAGGGCGGCGAGGTCGTCGGGGCGCACGGCGGCTAGCGTGCCGCCAAAGCTGCCGATGGGCGTGCGCACGCCATCTACTATATAAGCCTGGTTCATAGTATATTAAAGAGAGATTTCGGTGCTCGTGCGGTAGGCCGTGCCCTTAAACAGCGCCAGCAACACGCCGGCCTGGTTGCTGACGCGCACCTGGTACACGCCCGCTTTGTGCTTGAGGCTCAGCTCCTGAGCCTCTACTGTCAGCACGTCCCCTAGGCGCCCAGCCTCAAGGTAGTCGATAGTTACGCTCAGCCCCACGCTCAGGCGGCCGTGGCTGTTGCAAGCCAGCGCAAAAGCCGAGTCGGCCGCCCCAAACGTGACGCCGCCGTGCAGGCTGCCGAAGCCGTTGAGCATGTCGGGCCGCACCACCAGGCGCAGGCGGCAGTAGCCGGCGCGCACCTCTTCCACCACTAGCCCCAGCAGCTGGCTAAAGGTGTCGTGGCGCAGCAGCAGGTCGCGCACGGCTTCGGGCGAAGCAGTACTTTGCTCACTCATAAGTAATTACTGGTCAAAATCGACCGTGACGGCCGGGGTGGTGGGGCGGGCCTGGCAGGTGAGCACGTAGCCGGCTGCCACCTCGTTTTCGTCGAGCGAGTAATTCACGTCCATGGCCGCCGTGCCGCTCGTCACGCGGGCGCGGCAGGTGCTGCACATGCCGTTTTTGCACGAGTAGGGCGCGTCGATGCCGGCGGCCAGGGCCGCGTCGAGCACCGTGTCGCCGTAGTACGACAGGTCGAGGCGGTAGGCGCGGGCGTCGAGGCGCAGCGTCACCTGGCTTTGCTGGTTTTCGTGGCCTAGGGGGCGGCTAGGGGTACTTTTGGCAGCCGCGCCAGCCGCACTGGCAAACAGCTCAAAGTGCACTTTTTCGGGCGCCACGCCGGCCTCAGCCAGGGCCTGGCGCACGCCGTGTATCATTTCCTCGGGCCCGCACAAAAAGCACTCGTCGAGGCGGGCGGCGGGCAGCACCTTCCGCAAAAACTCGGCCGCCTTGGCTTGGTCGAGGCGGCCAAACAGCAGGTCGCTGTCGCCCTGCTCGCGGCTCAGCACGTGGAACACGCTCAGGCGGCCCATATGCTTGTTTTTCAAGGCCTCCAATTGCTCTTTGAAGATGATAGCGTTGCGTCCGCGGTTGCCATACAGCAAATACACGTGGCTGCCCGGCTCGGCTTGCAGCACCGTTTTAGCGATGCTTAGCAGGGGCGTGATGCCCGAGCCGGCCCCAAACAGCGCGTAGCGCTGGGCCCGCGCCGGGTGCGGGCTGGTAGTGAAGCGGCCTTGCGGCGGCAGCACGTCCAGCTCGTCGCCGGGGCGCAGGTCGTCTACGGCCAGGGTCGAAAACCGGCCGCTCGGCACCTTCTTGATGGCCACGCGCCACTCCTCGTCCAGGGGGCTGCTACACAGCGAGTAGCTGCGGCGCAGTTCTTCGCCCTGGTGCTGGCGGCGCAGCGTCAGGTACTGGCCGGGCTGGTAGCGAAACGCCTCGCGCAGCGCGGCTGGCACCTCAAAGGCCAGCGACACGCAATCGGGCGTTTCGCGGGTGATACTCTTGATTTTCAGGGTATGGAAGCGGGACATTCTATTATTCACTGGCTAAAAAAGGCGCTCATACTGAGCTTGTCGAAGCATGAGCGCCTTTTACTACTCAAATATTCATATCCCTCGCTCATCACGCACGCGGCTCAGCTTGCCGCCCTCGCTGCGCGGCAACTGGCCGGGACCTAGCAAACTCACGGTCATGCTAAGGCCGATGTTGTCCTTGATTTTTTTGGCGAAGGTGCCTTGCAGCGCCCGCAGGCAGTCGTGGGCGGCTACGTCGGCGGGCGTGAGGGTGCCTAGGCCCAGCTCGCGCAGCAAGGGCTCGGCTACTTCCACGCGTACTTCTACCTCGTCGAGGTGGCCGCGGCGGGTGGCCACCACCTGGTAGCTAGGGCTGAGGTGCGCCAGGCCGCTGATGATAGCCTCGACCTGGGTGGGAAAGAAGTTGACGCCCCGAATGATGAGCATGTCGTCGGCCCGGCCGCGAATGGGGCCCATTTTTACGTGGGTGCGGCGGCCGTGGGGGTCGTGGTGCAGGTCGGTGATGTCGCCCGTCCAGTAGCGCAGCACGGGCAGGGCTTTTTTGGTCAACGTGGTGAATACGAGCACGCCCAGCTCGCCCTCGGGCAGCGGCTCGCCGGTGTCGCGGTCCACTACCTCGGGCAGGAAGTGGTCTTCCCACACGTAGCTGCCGGTGCCGCGCTCCTCCACCGCTTCCTGCGCCACGCCGGGCCCAATTATTTCACTCAGGCCGTAGATGTTGGTGGCCGCCACGCCCAGGCCCGCCTGCACCTGCGCCCGCAAAGCCTCGCTCCACGGCTCAGCCCCTAGGGCGGCGTAGCGCAGGCTAAGGCCGTCGAGGCCAATGCCGCGCCGGGCTATTTCCTCGGCCAGCACCTGGGCGTAGGAGGGCGTGGCGCACAGTATTTCGGGCTGAAAATCTTGCAGCAGCTGCAATTGCCGGTCGGTGCTGCCGCCCGACACAGGAATGACGGTGAGGCCCAGCCGCTCGGCGCCGTAGTGGATGCCCAGGCCGCCCGTAAACAGGCCGTAGCCGTAGGCGTTTTGCAGCTTCATGCCCGGCCGGCAGCCGGCGGCGGCCAGCGAGCGCGCCACCACCTCAGCAAAAATGGCCAGGTCGCCAGTGGTGTAGCCCACTACCGTGGCTTTGCCGGTGGTGCCGCTCGAGCAGTGCAGCCGCGCCACCTCGGCCTGGGGCACCGCAAACAAGCCAAAGGGGTAGTTGTCCCGAAAATCCGCCTTTTTGGTAAAGCCCAGCTTGGGTAAATCATCCAGCCCGCGAAAGGTGGCTGGGTTGATGCCCAGCTCGGCAAAGCGGCGCTGGTAGAAGGGCACCCGCGCCGCCAGGTAGGCTACCTGCTCGCGCAGGCGCTCGTTTTGCAGCGCCCGCAGCCTAGGGCGTGGCAGCTGCTCAATTTCGGGGTTGAAAAGCATGGATGGGCAAGGCGAATTGCTTTTAACAACGCAAAGCTAACTAACGTTTGTTAGCCAATGGTGCCAAAGCTGAACCATCCTAAACCAGGCGGTCATGCTGAGCGAGTATTTCACTCCCAAAGCATCCTTACGCCACCAGCGCCTCGGTCACTTTGCTCAGGTCGCTGCTCACCTTTTGTAAAAAGGCTAGCTGCTCGATAAGTGAGCGGTCGGGGCTGGCGGCGGTGGCGGTTAGGCTGTCGGCGCGCACGTCGGTGGCCCCGGCGAGGGCAGCGGGGTAGCGGTCGGCTTCGGCGGGGGCGGCCAGCCGGGCCAGGCTTTTGCCGAGGGCGGCCTGGGCGCTGGTGAGGGCGCGGCGGCCTTCGGGCGGCAGCAGGGGGCTAGGGCCGGCTTCTTCTTCTAGAGTGGTGGTGAGGGCCGAAATATTGGCCGATAAAATGTGGTTGAGCACCACAAAGCGGTGCACTTCGGTGGGCTGGCGGCGGGTACGGCGCGGCTCCGAGAGCATGCGCTGGAAGGCGGCTGCCAGGTTGGCCGAGGCCACGTACACGTCTTTGCGCAGCAGGCGGTAGGTGGTGGGCGACACCGGGCGGCCCGCCAGGCGGTCGGCCAGCTGGCGCAGGTAGGCCAGGTTGGCGCGCAGGGTGGCGGCCAGCAAATCAGGCAGCTGCTCGCCTTCCCAGCGCGGAAACAGCAGGTAGCCGGTAGCCAGCGCAATGGCGCAGCCCAGCAGCGTATCGGTCACGCGCTCCTCCATCACGCCCAGGTACCCTAGGCCCAGGAAGCTGAACATGATGAGCAGGTAAGCGGTGAGGAAGATGACCGTAACCAGGTACTTGCTGCGCTGAAACGAGTAGGCTATCACCATGAATACCAGCAGAAAGCCGAAGCGCGCATCGCCGTTGGGCACGACCCACAGGATGGCAGCCCCCAGCAGCCCACCCCCCAGCGTGCCCATAATGCGCTCGGTGTTGCGCTGGCGCGTGAGGCTGAAGCCGGGCTTGAGCATGATGGTCACCGTCATCAGCACCCAGTAGTTGTGCTGGCCGTGCCAAAGCAGGGCAGCCAGCCAGTAGGCCCCGGTGCAGGCCACAGCCATGCGCATAGCGTGCCGAAACACCGACGACCCTAGGGTCAGATTTTGGCCAAAGGCGCGCCACTCCAGCTCCTGCGCGGCCACAAACTGCCGATGGCTGGCCACGCGGCCGGGGTCGGGCGCCTGGCCGAGGTTGGCGGCCTGGTCCTCCTCAAAATACCGGCGGATGCTAGCCACGCGCCGGCTCAGGTCGCGCAAATTCACGAGGATTTTTTTCAGCACCAGGCTGCCTACGCCGCTGGCGGGGTCGGGCGCGGGCAGGGCCGCCATGCGGGCTTGCAGGCGGGCTAGCTCGGGCGTGCGGTCGGGGGGCGGGCTGCCGGCGGGGCGGTTGGCCACGATGGCGGCGCCCAGGTAGTCGAGGTCGGTGGCCAGGCGGCCGAGCAGCGCCCGAATGTCGGCCAGCACCCCGGTGGCCCCAAATGCTTGGCGCAGAGCCGCGTAGTCGTAGTAGCCGGCCGTGATGTGCTCATACAAATCGACTGACTCGGTGAAGGTGAGCACCAAGCGGCGGCTAGTGCTGGTGCTTTCGCTCACAATTTGGCGGGTGCGAAAGATGACGTCGCGCACGGCCTCCTGCTTTTCGTTCACGGTCACCTGCTGGGTTACCAGGCGGCGGTAGTCGTCGTCAAGGTCGGTGCGCTCGTCGTAAAAAATGGCCTTCAGGCGCAGAAACTCCCCTAGGGCCCGCAGGCTTTCGCCCAGCGCCTGCTGGGCCGAGCGGTAGGGCTGCACCCGCACCTGCACCAAAGCCAGCAGCAAATACCAGCCGCCCCCCACGGCCAGCAGCCCGGCGTGCGCCAGGCCGGCCTGCCAGCCCTCGGGCGGGTGGGCCAGCGTGAGCACCATGCCCAGCAGCGTGGCCGAACCTACCGAGCCGGCCCGCGCGCCCCACACCAGCAGCATGGTCAGCCCAAACGATAAGGCGGTGATTTCCAGCCCCAGCCACTCGCGGTGTGGCGCCAGCAGGGCCGTGAGCCAGGCCACCCCAACTACCAGCCCTAGGGCCGCCAGCTGCCCATTGCGCCGGTGCCGGAAGGGGCCGGGCGTGTCCGTCACGCTCAGGCACACAGCCCCGGTGCTGATGGTGATGCCCGCCGCAAACTGCCCCCACTGCGCCCCCAGCAGCGCGGGCAGCAAAATGGCCAGCGTGGTGCGCAGCCCGTCGGAAAACTGCTGGCTGAAGAAGAAGTAAGACAGGTCGCGGCGCGACGGCAGAAAGTCGGAAAGCGGCATGGCGGGCGGCTGCGTTTACGTGAGGTAGCCGCTCGGTGTTGAAACAGCACGTCATGCCGAGCCCGCAAGGAATCTCGTCTTTACAGCAGCGTTTGGGCCAGCGCGTAATCGGCCAGCAAGATGGCCACGATGGAATTGGTAACGGCGGCCGTGCTGGCCTTGCCCACCTCCAGGGCGCCGCCGTAGAGCGTGTAGCCCTTGTAGCCCGAAATGGCCGACACCAGAAAGGCAAATACTACCGACTTGATAACTGCAAACACCACCGTGTAGGGCTTAAACAGGTAGCGAATGCCCTCGATGTAGTCGTTGCCGGTGAGCGTGCCCGATACGGTAGCGGCCACGTAGCCGCCCAAAATGCTCAGGTTCATGGCTAGAATAACCAGCATCGGAAACACGAGCAGCGAGGCCAGCACCCGCGGCAGCACCAGGTACGAGGCCGAGTTGATGCCCATCGCGTCGATGGCCGAAATCTGCTCGGTGATGCGCATGGTGCCCAGGCTGCCGGCAATGGCCGAGCCTACCTTGCCCGCCAGCACCACCGAGATAATGGTGGGCGCCAGCTCCAGAATGGTCATTTCGCGCACCATAAAGCCCACCGTGCTCATCGGAATCAGCGGGTTGACCATGTTGTAGGCAATCTGCACGCACGTGACGGCCCCGATGAAGGTGGACACCAGCCCCACGATAAAAATGGAATCGACCCCAATGTCGACGGCCTCTTCCATGGTGCGCTTCCAAATAACAGCCCAGCGCTCGGGCCGGGTTACCATGGTTTGCAGCAGCAGCACAAAGCGACCAAACGCTGAAAGTGGCCGCGGGCCGCGATACTTTACTCCACCTAACATAATCCGCATCAAAAGTACGAGCCCCCGTGCCGCCTAGGGGCTGCATAACGAGGGCATCAGTGTATAAGCGGCCGCTGGCCCATTTGGTTTGCAGTAGACGCACCCGCGCCCCTAGTATTTTGTCTGAAAGATGGGGCTAGGGCTATGACCCTAGAACGCCCACCTCGCCTAATACAGCACGTCCCCTACTGGCTGCACGGGTTTGGGCAGGTTGGTTTCGCCCAGCATCTGGCGCAGGTCAATCTCGATGCTGCGGCAAATAGAGGTCATCGACACGTCGTTTTCGGAGTTGTCGAAGGGGTTTTCGCTGTTGTGGCCCACCTTCTCAATGGTGTGAAACACCCAGCTCACCAGCGTGGCGAAGGGCACCATCAGCCAGACGTGGTAGGGCCCTAGGGCCACCCGGTGGTCAAACTCCTCGACCAGGCCCAGGGGCAGCAGCAGGGCAAATACCATCACAAACACGTAGCTGAAAAACGCGTATTGGCGCGGAAACGGCGTGTTCTTAATGCGCTCGCAGGCGCCCTGGTGGTTGTTGAGCTCGCGCAGCGTTTCGGCCATCGACACCTCCCGAAACTCGGTCAGCATGCCCGCGAAGCTGAGCTGGCGCAGGTCGTGGCCCTGGCGCACCACCAGCTGGGCGGGCGGGTTGTTGGCCAGGCCCAGGGCGTGGTCGGCGGGGTCAAGCAGGAAGGGTACCACCTCGGTTTGCCAGCGCTCGGCGGTTTGGCGGCGCAGGTGCAGGCGCAGGGCGTTGGCCCAGGCCAGGTGGCGGTACACCAGCCGGCGGTGAGCGGCTAGCTCGGCGGGGTCGTAGCCGTAGTTGTCGTCGGGCGTGCGCACGAAGTCGAGCACCCGCCCGGCCCAGGTGCGCGACGAGTTGACCACGGCGCCCCACAGCTGGCGCCCCTCCCAGAAGCGCGAGTAGGAAGCGTTGCTCTTGAAGCCGATGTAAAAAGCGACGGCCGTGCCCAGCGTAGCCACTGGCTGCCACGGAATATCGAGCCAGTGAATATTAAGCGGCCCGTACAGCAGCCCAATCAGGGCGTCGTAGGCGGCAAAAAGCAGCAGGGGCCGCCAGCCATATTTTTCCCAGATGAAGGCCGGCCGCAGGTTTCGCTCGATGTGCATAGGGTAAAACTGGCGCAGGCATTTGGCCGCCGGTTGGGGTGGCCGCGCCCCTGCGCCGCCTGCTTTTGCCGCGTCAGGGCTTTTAACGAGGCGGGGGGCGCTTTGGCCGGGCCGGGGGCCTAGGGGGCAGCGCGGCCCCGGCGCCTAGGGCCCGGCCGGGCCATTTACTTTCAGGCGCAGGTCGTTGGCCAGCAGCGCGTCCAGGGTGTGCATGGGCGGCTCGACGGTGGGCGGAATGGGCAAATGGCTGAACTGCTGAAAGTACAGCAGGCAGGCGTCCTTCCACTCCACGGCGTTGCCGCCCTGGGTACGCAGCTTGTTTTGCACCGCCCCAAACCGCTCGGCATCGACGTAGGGCCGGGCCTGGTCCCAGGTGCGCTGAAACTGCCGCACCTGCTGCACGCCCAGGTCGTAGTGCGCGCACAGCTCATCCCAGAGCGGGCGGCCGCTTTTCATCTGGTAGTCCCAGGGCAGGTGGTGAAACCAGAGCAGGTACTCGTCGGGGCAGGTGGCGGGGTCGTTGAAGCGGGCGGCCAGCGGCGCGTGGTACTGGCCCACGGCGTTGCTGCCGGTGGTGGTGCGGTCGAAGCCCACGCCATTGGCGGCGGCCTGGTGGTAGTAGGGCGGCGTCCAGTCGGGGCGCGCCTGGGGCGGCGCCCACCACGGGCCGGGCCCGTAGTGCTCGCGGTTGGCCGACATCAGGTGGTGCAAGCCCAGCGGCATCGAGTAGTTGACGGCCGCCTCGCGGCTGGCCAGCATCAGCTGCGCCACGGGGCCTAGGAAGCGGGCTTGCCAGTCCGGGTCGGTGGCCGGGCGCGCGTCGGCCGCGCTGCCGCCAAACGTCAGCTTCAGCCACTCGTCGGCGAGCTGGGCGCTGGGCAGCTCGTGGTTCCAGGCCAGGCGGCCGAAGGCGTACCAGTTGGCTTGGGCAAAGTCCTGGCCGGTCCAGTTGGTAGCCAGGCCCGCGTTGGCCACGCCGGCCAGGGCCGTGTGCTTTTGCGCATACACGCTGCCGTCGGTGCAGCGGGCCACCGTGCTGCCGGGGCCAGCCTGGTAGGTGTCGCTGCGCAGGCACTCGGCCCACATGGGCGCCAAAAACACCAGGTCGTTGGCTTGCCCCAAATACTCCTGGGTGATTTGAAACTCGGGCATGACGGCCGTTTTTTTCAGCGCCCCAAACAGCGGGCTGAACGGCTCGCGCGGCTGAAAGTCAATCGGCCCGTTCTTGACTTGCACAATCACGTTGTCGCGGAACTGGCCGTCGAGCGGCACAAACTCGTTGTAGGCCTGCTTGGCGCGGTCCTTATCGCGGGGGCTGTACACGAAGGCGCGCCACATGACCAGGCCGCCGTAGGGCCGCAGGGCGTCGGCCAGCAGGTTGGCCCCGTCGGCGTGGGTGCGGCCGTAGTCCTGGGGGCCGGGCTGGCCCTCGCTGCTGGCTTTCACCAAAAAGCCGCCAAAGTCCGGAATCTGTTGGTACACCTCCCGCACCTTGGCTTGCCACCACTTGATGACGGCCGGGTCGAGCGGGTCGGCCGTTTGGAGGCCACCCAGCAGCACCGGCGACGAGAACTTCACCGCCAGGTACACCCGCACGCCGTAGGGCCGCAGCGCGTCGGCAATGGCCTTGGCCCGGCCCAGGTAGTCGGCCGAGAGGATGAGCGGCGAGGCGTTCACGTTGTTGAGCACGCTGCCGTTGAGGCCCACCGAGGCATTGGCGCGGGCGTAGGCCTGCCAGCGGGCCCGGTCGGCGGCCGTCACCACGAAGGAGCTGTCCCGGCGCCAGAAGAGGGAGTGCCCGGCGTAGCCGCGCTCCACCGACCCGTCGGGGTTGTCCCAGTGGTTGAGCAGGCGCCGCTCGTAGGCGGGGTTAGACACCTCGCCGGCCACCACGGGCTGGCCGATTTGCTGGCGCCGCAGCAGCTCAAACACGCCGTAGAGCAGCCCCGCCGCGGTGGTGGCCCGCACGCGGGTGGCTTCCAGCCGAAACCCGTCGGGCCGCAGAGCCTTGTCCTTAACCAGGGCCAGCCTGACGGTGGCCCCGGCCGCGCCCTGCCAGCCCTGCTGCACTTCCTGGCGGGCCGTGGCGAGCAGGGGCGAGTGCTGGCTGCCGCCGGCCAGCACCACCGTTACCGGCGCGGCCGGGTGCGGGCGCAGCCACAGCTGGTGGCCGTCTTCGGCGCGCAGCCCTGGGGTAGTGCCCAGCAGTAGCAGGCTAAAAAGTAGTTGTTTCATGGAACTGAAGTAGGAGGAAACATTTCTTGGCGAACAGCGGGCGGAGCCGGGGGCTTACTGCACTGGCGCTACCCCGCCGGCAGGCTGCACCGCTCCCAGCAGAAGCGCCAACCCACTCACCAAGTAAGGCAGTTTGCGAAGTAGCATTGGTATTATCCTTTCGTCGAAAAAATAGCCCTAAGGTTGTTTCTATAGCAGTTTTCAGGTTGGTGCACACTGCTCTAAAATCTGTAAGTGAGCATGGCAGAACGCTTGCGGCACAACAGAAGCGGCGGCGAGGCCTGTTCCAAGGAATGAAGCGCGGCGCTTTAGGAAGTGAGGCATGGGCGAGAAATTGCCGGGCTAGGGCATTAGTGGTGGGGCGCGGGCTTGATAGCCTGGTAGTTGCCGCTCAGGTGCAGCAGACTGAACAAGTAGAGCAGGCCGTCGTAGTACGGGTCGAAATAGCCGTCTTCGTAGGGCGCCAGCTTGGCGTTCCAGAGGGCGCGCACGAAGTCGAGCTGCCGGTCTTGCTGCAGGAGGGAGGCCGCCGCGCTGGTGGCCACCAGCCCCAGCGAGTGCCGCAGCTTTTTGACGTCGCCGGCGGGCAAAATGAACTCGGGCCGCGAACCGTCCACGTTGAACTGGTCCTCGAACGTGGTGAGGCCCTTGCCGCGCAAAAAGCCTTGGAAACGCCGGGCATACTGCTCCTGCCAGGCCTTGTCCTTGCCAAACCATACATAGTCCATGGCAATGTTCATGGGCACCCGCCACGAATCGTAGCGGAAGGCGGGCGGCGCCCACCTAGTGGCGTGGGGCTGGCCGCTAAACTCGGTGTAGTCGTAGTTGAGGCCGGTGGGGGCGCGGCACGCGCGGTGCAAAAACGCCCGCGACGTATCGGCGCAGGCCCGGTAAAACTGCTCGTGCCCATCCTTGGCGTAGGCGGCCCATACCTCCAAAAACGCCGGCACGTGGTACGACGGGTCGGTCCAATTGTACATGTCGCCGACCGGCACGAAGGAAATCTGCTTGTGTGCAGTGTTGAGCAGGTTGCGCACATCGCCGGTGCCATTCTTTTGCCACATCGCATCCAGTATCCGGCGCGCCTCCTGGTAGTAGTTGATGCCGGTAGCATTACCCCAGCGGTTGCTCGCAAACAGCAGGCTGGTAACGAAGTACAGCTCCCCGTCGGAGGCGGGTCCCTCAGCATTGCGCTTCAGCGTAGTCGGGTTGACGCTCCACGCGAAGTAGCCCGCCAGCGGGCCGTCTTGGTGCTGCAAGTACTTCTTCGACCAGCGCCAGATGCGGTCATACACCTGCTTCTTGTTGAGCTGCACCGCCACCATCAGGCCGTACGAAAGCCCTTCGGTGCGGGCGTCGTGGTTTTTCACGTCCGACACGTAGGCCAGCGAGTCGCCCACCTCGAAGTACACCTTGTTGGGCCCTTCAAAAACGTCGTGGTAGGCCTGGGCTACTTTCTGGTCGATGGCCGCCTGGCTGTAGCCGGCCTCCCGCAGCAGGTTGGGGTACTTGCCCGTGTAAAAAGCCGCCCTAGGGCTGGCCGGCGCCGGCGCCGGGCGTTGCTGGGCCGCCGCGCTGCCCAGGCCGATGCACAGCAGGCAAAGCAGCGGCATAGCCGTGCGGCGGGCAATAACGGAAAAACGTGCGCTCATAGGCTGGTTCATAGTAAGCGGCCGGCGAGGGCGACGCTTCGCCCAAGTTGCCCGCTTGAAGGAGGAAGGGAAATTGGGTTGGCCAAGCCCTAGGGCTGCCCCACGAAGCCGCCGGTAGCCTCAGCAGGCGCAGGAGGGAACCAAGGGCAGCGCCTGGAAGCCCAGCGAACCCACCTTATTTCTGATACACCGGGTCGTGCCCCTCGTACTTCAGCCACTTAAAGGCGGCGGAGTTGGTGGTAGGCTGCCCGGCCGAAGTGCCGTACATGCCAAACAGGCAGCCGATGAACCCGCCCGCTACCTGCGTGCTCAGGTAGCGGGCATCTACCTTGTCTTTCAGCAGGTTATAAGTCTTGCCATCCTCCGAAAAGCGGAAGCTGTAGGTGTCGCCCTCGGCATTAATGCGCAGCCGGATTTTGCCCGCCGCTGCTTTTAGCGGCGCCTGAGCCAGCAGCTCCGGGCTCTGGGCCGCGGCGGTGCTCTTGAAAAGCTGGACGACGGGCTGCCCTTTCTCCGTCGACTTGCAGAGGTAGTAAAAGTGCTTTTCGTCCTGAAAGGCCACCAGGCCCGCCGTTTCGTTCGCCGCCTTGGCCGCAAACGTCAGTTCCGTTTCGGCGCTGCCGTGCAGGTGCTGCTGCCGCTTGCCGATGAAAGCCGGGTTGCCAAGCCCGGCGCAGGTTTCGGGCTTTAGCTTGAGCGTAAGGCCCTTGGCCTTGCTCAAGGAAAAACTACTGCTGTCCACCGTGCGCAAAAACAGCAGCGCGGGGTCCAGTTGCTTTTCAAAGGTGAGGGTGTAGCCAAAATTGCCGCTTTGGGGCCGCGCGCCGGGCTGCTTCACCTCGGCAAACTTTGCCCGGTAGCTGTACTGCACGCCGTTGGCGCCGGGGGCCATCACCGGCCAGTCGTTTTGCCACACTACGGGCGTAATAAACGTCTCGCGGCCAGTATTATAGTAATTGTCTTCGTAGGGCCGCACCGCCAAAAAAACGGCGTAGGTCTGCCCATCGGGCCCCTCCACCAACTGCGCGTGCCCCGCCGACGTGATAGGGTTTTGGCGGTCGCGCGGGAGCTCGCGCTGCGAGAGAATGGGGTTGTGCTCGTAGGGCACAAACGGCCCTAGGGGCGCCTTGCTGCGAAACACCACCTCCGTGTGGTTGACCGAAGTGCCACCCTCGGCGGCGTAGAGGTAGTACCAGCCGCGGGCCTTTATCAGGTGCGGCCCCTCAATCCAGACCGGCTTTTTGCTCAGGTCCACGCCACCATTCACTACTATCTTGGCCTCGCCTACCGTGGCCAACGTACTGGGGTTCAGCTCGATAATCTTGATGGATCGGTGGCCATCATAAAGCGGCTGGTTGTCGGGCGGGTCGCTGTTGTAGATGACGTAGGCTTTATCGCCCTCAAAAAACAAGGACGGGTCGATGCCCCGCACCTCAGGCAGAAAAATGGGGTCGCTCCACGGCCCGGCGGGGTTTTTGGCCGTCACCACGAAGTTGCCCTTCCGGTCAATCAGCGTGCAGGTGACGTAAAACGTGCCGTTGTGGTGCTCGATGGCTGGCGCAAACAACCCCCGCGTCATCCGGTCGCCCAGGAAGTTCAGCTGCGAGGGCCGGCTGATGACGTTGCCCACCTGCTGCCAGTTCTTGAGGTCGCGGCTGTGCAGCACTGGAATGCCCGGAAAGTACGCAAAGGTGGAATTGACCAGGTAGTAATCCGGCCCCACCTTCACAATGCTAGGGTCTGGGTAAAATCCGGTTAGAATAGGATTCACCAACTCAATCGATTGCGCGGACAACCCAAGGCTTTGAAGCGCCAGCGCGCTTAGGATGGCGAGAAAACTTCTCTTTCGCGGTAGTCGCATGCTAGCCATAAGGCGTGGTTAAGAAAAAGGAAACAAGCAAGAATTATTCGGCGCGCAGCTGTTTAGCCATCCTTTCAAACGCCCCGCAGGGCGCGCTTTTCAGGACTTCCTCAACGGCCGCTGCCGCAGGCTGGAACCGCTACGCAGAAACGCCGGCTGGTTCGGTTGCGGCCTAGGGCCCCTTAGTCGGCCGCTGCCTTACTCCAGCGTCGCCGGTGCCCCGGTCAGGGCCACATCGGCCTTTAGCACGCGGCCGGCCGCTACGGCGGCCGCCAGCGGCTGCCCGCCGCCCACGAATACCTGCACCTGCTCGGCAAGCTCCACGCGCTGGGCCTGGGCATTGAGCCGCGAAAGCTGGCGCGGCGATAGCGTAAACTGCACCGTCTGGCTGGCGCCCGGCCCTAGGCTGATGCGCCGGAAGCCTTCGAGTGCGTGCCGCGCCACGCGGCCCGTGGCGCCAGGGTGGCGCACGTAGAGCTGCACTACCTCATCGCCGGCGCGCTGGCCGGTATTCTGCACCTCCACGCTCACGCGGATGGGCTGGCCGGTCGTGGGCTTAGAGAGCACTTTCAAGTTGCTGTACTTGAAGGTCGTGTAGCTCAGGCCGTGGCCAAACGGAAACAACGGCTCGCCCGTGAAGTAGCGGTAAGTACGGCCCTCCATGCTGTAGTTGTCGAAGGCCGGCAGCTGAGTTTCCGACTTATAAAACGTGACGGGCAGGCGCCCGGCGGGGTTGTAGTCGCCGAAGAGCACGTCGGCCAGCGCCGTGCCGGCGGCCTGGCCGCCGTACCAGCTATTGACGATGGCCGGCAGGTGCTCGGCCTCCCAGGGCGTGGCCAGGGCGCTGCCCGTCATGAGGGCCAGCACCACGGGCTTGCCGCTGCTGTGCAATACTTTGAGCAAGTCGGTTTGCACCTGCGGCAGGCCAATGGTGGTGCGGTCGCCGCCACTGAAACCGGGCACTTTCACGTTCATTTCCTCGCCTTCGAGCTTGGGCGAGATGCCACCCACCATCACGATGGCGTCGGCGTCCTTCACCTGGGCCAGGATGTTGGCCGCGTTCATCGGCACTACGTGCGCGCCAGTAAACTTGAGAATGGTGCGGCGGTCGGTTTGCAGGTATTCGAGCCGCAGGCTCAGCTTCTGGCCGGCCGTTACGTGCAGGCTGTGCTGGTTGGTCGAAAACCCGCGCCCCTGCCAGGCGTCGATAACCAACTTATCGTCCACAAAAAGCCGGTAGCCATCGTCGCCGCTGATTTGCAGGGCCAGTTCCTCGGTCTTGTCGGGGGTAAAGGTGGCTTGGTAGCGCGCCGAGAAGTTCTCGGCCGGCAGGCCGGGCGTTACTTCCATTTTCACGTTGGCGAGGTAGCGGTCCAGGCCAGCTTCCTGGCGCGTGGCCACGGGCGTGCCCCCTAGGGCTATGCCCTTGAAATATTCCGCTTTAAAACCCGGCTGGCCGTTGAAAGTCAGTTGCTTATTGATGTCGAGCGGCTCGTACACGGTGCTGCTGGCGTAGTCTACACCTTGCACGTACACTACTTCGGTGCCTTTACCCACCTTGGCCCGGATGCCTTCGAGCGGCGTCACGATGTCGGTCGGGAAGCCGTTGTAGTTGCCGAGCTGCACGCTCTCATTATCAGCGTTGGGGCCTAGGACTACGATTTTCTTGAGGTCTTTGCGCAGCGGCAGCGTCTGCTTTTCATTCTTGAGCAGCACCACCGACTCGCGGGCCATTTGGAGGGCGTGGGCCTGGTGCGGCGCGCTTTCCACCACGCTCATGGGTATTTGGGCGTACTTCACGCGCTCCACGGGGTCGAACATGCCCAGCTGAAACCGGATTTTATAAAGCCGCTTCACCGACACAGTGAGCTGCTGCTCGCTGATGAGCTTCTTCTGCACCGATTCGAGCAGCGAGTTATAGGTAAAGAGTTTGCCCGTAGCGCACTCGATGTCGGTGCCGTGCAGCACAGCATCGGCGGCGGCGGTGGCCGCGTCGGGGTCGGTTTTGTGGTGCTGCCAAAAGTCGTTGATGCCGTCGCAATCCGAGGTTACGTAGCCTTTGAACTGCCACTTCTTATACAAGATGTTGGTCATCAGGATGTCGCTGCCGCAGCAGGGCTGGCCGGCGTAGGCGTTGTAGGCGCACATCACGCCGGCCACCTTGGCGTCGACGATGAGGTCGCGGAAGGCCGGCAAGTACGTGTCCCACAGGTCATAGTCGCTGATTTGGGCATTGTACTCGTGGCGCAGCTGCTCGGGGCCGCTGTGCACGGCAAAGTGCTTGGCGCAGGCCGTGATTTTCAAGTACTTCGGGTCATCGCCCTGGAAGCCTTTGACCAGTGCCGAGCCCATCTGGCCGGTTAGGTACGGGTCCTCGCCGTAGGTTTCCTGCCCGCGCCCCCACCTAGGGTCGCGAAAGATGTTGATATTGGGCGTCCAGAAGGTAAGTCCCTGGTAAATACCGCGTTCGCCGCGCCGCACGTACTCCTGATGCACCGCCCGCGCCTCGTCGGAGGTGATAGTGGCCATCCTCAGCATAGCGTCTTGGTCAAACGTCGCGGCCAGGCCAATAGCTTGCGGAAACACCGTGGTTTTCAGGCTGGTGCGGGCCACGCCGTGCAGCGCTTCGTTCCACCAGTTGTAGGCCGGAATACCCAGGCGGTCGATGGCGGGCGAGGCGTTCAGCATCTGCGACACCTTTTCGGGCAGTGTGAGGCGGCCCACCAGGTCGTCTACCCGCTGGTCGAGGGGCAGGTCGGGGTTTTGGAAGGGGTAGGCGTAGGTGGCGGGGGCCGCGGCCGGCGCACCCGGCGCGGGCGCACGCTGGGCGCTGGTAGCGGTGAGCAGCAGGAGGCCCAGGAGGGTGCTGGTTAGCTTCATAAAGGGTGGAACTGAAAAGTTACTTGTTCGCTACCGCGCCGGCGAGGCCTTAAAATACCGCCCCGCAAACGCCAGAAACACCGGCCAATCGGGCAGGTCGGTGTGGCCGCCCTCGTGCAGGCGAAAGGCCAGGTCGCCATCGGCCGCCGCCACGTCGGGCGCGGGCATCACGTTGCTGCTCAAGCCTTTCTTGCCCAATAGCTGGTACACCGGGCTGGCCCCCACGCAGGCCAGAAACTCGCCGTGCGGGTCGGACCAGCTGTCGTGGGTGCCGCCCGTGACGAACAGCGGCCGGGGCGCCACCAAGGCCATCAGGTCGTGGGCATCGACGGGCAGGGCATCCCAGCGGCCGCCGTACTGGAGGAAGTTGCCAGCCATCCAGTGGTACTCGCCGGGGCCGGCCACATTGTCGATATTCTCGCCGTAGCTGCGCTTTTCGAGCGAGGCGCCCATGCTGCCCGAGCAGCTGGCGTATACGATGGCAAAGCGCGGGTCGAGGGCGGCGGCCAGCAGGGCCGTTTTGCCCCAGCGCGAATGGCCTTCGATGCCGATAGCCTCCGGGTTCACGCTTTTATCAGTCTGCAAATAGTCGAGGGCGCGGCTCATGCCCCAGCTCCAGGCCGTGAGCACGCCCCAGTCGGTAGGCTGGCGCGGCCGGCCTTCATTCATCAAGCCGATAATGCCTTCGCGCAGCCCCGCGCCGCTATCCTGCTGGATAGAGCCAGTGGGCACGCCCGCCACGCCCCAGCCCGCCGCCAGCGCCAGGTCGAGCGCGCTAGGTCCTTTAGGTGCGGGCTGGCCGGGAAAAGGCCCGAAAAACCCGCCCGCTACCACCAGCACCGGCACCGGGCCGGTGGCCTGGGCCGGCAAGTACAGCGTGATGGTAAGGCTCGGCGTAGCCGCCGGGTAGCGGCTGTTATCGATGTGGCCGACGATGGTTTTCTTGGTGGCGCGGCCATCGAGCGCGCCCTGTTCGGTGGCGGTTACCTCGAAAGTGACCCTAGGCGTGTGGGCCGGCGTGGTGCCGTAGACCTGCTGTTGGTAGTCGCGCAAAATTTCGGGGCGGCGCTGCTGCCACCAGGTTTTAGCATCGCGCACGGGCCGACCATTTTTGAGGGTGAGCACGTCGGGCAGGGCCGCGCTGCCGGCCTTCACCTCGTCATAGTTCGACCAGCTGCCCCAGGCCGAGCGCACGTACATGTAGCCGGCCGGGTCGTACCAGTTGGGCGAGCCGGGGCGCTGGGTGGTGCCCGCGGGTCGCCTAGGGTCGTCGGCGGGCGGCGGCAGGGCAGGTAGCGTCAGGTGCAGCTGGTCTATCATCTGCTGCCAATCGACCTGGGCCGCCGCGTTTTGCTTGGCGAGGTAGGCGGTGCGCTCCTCCGGGCTCATCTTGAAGATGTCCGGGGCCTGCGCGGCGGCCGGGCGGGCCAGCGCCGCGGCACCAAGTAGCAGCGAAAAACGGAGTTTTTTCATGCAGCGGGTGGGGTAAGCAGTTGAATGACAGCGTAAAATTCAATGAATAAGAAAAAAACGTCCGTCATGCTGGACGGCTTCAATCCCTAGCGCTTGCCCAGGCTCCCCGGCACTGCTTGTTCCTTGCTCTTCGCCGCGCCGCTTTCGGGCGGCCCCAGGTAGGTGGCGGGCAACGGGCCGGGGCTCACTACCAGCTTTTCGAGCACCACGCCGGGGTCCACGCGCCAGAACTTGAGGATGTGCGGCCCGGCCGCCGCCACGGGGTGCTGCGAGGTTTTGAGGAGGATGTTGTCGGCCACGGCCTGCTCCCAGGGCTTGTTGCCATTGTCGGGGTTGAGGCCGGTGTGCAGGTTGACGATTTGCGGCGCTTCGTCATCAATCGACACGGCGTAGCGCAGGCCGGTGGTATTGGTAAAATCCAGCGTTGGGGCCAGGTAGGCGCTCACCGTCACGGGGCCGGCCTGGGGTAGCGTGATGCGGTACTCCAGGTGCGGGCTGCTACCGCCTGGCGCGGTTGTGGGCGCGGCCGTGGCCGGGAAAGTCGTGACGGCCCCCGCCGTGCGCCCTAGGTCGGGCAGGCGCTGCCAGGTGGTGCCGGCCCCATTGATGGCCTGGGTGTAGTGCTCGGCCTCGATGGCCACGCAATCAGTAGCGCTTTGGCTAGCAGCAGCTTGCGCGGCCGGGGCAGCGGTGCCAGCGGGCAGCGTTTGCACCGCGGGCATCTTGTCCACGGGCGGCTGCTGCCAGTAGGTGTAGCCAATGTGCGTCTGGTCCATCAGGTGGTTCCACTTGCCGCCGGCCACGGCGTGGTAGCGGTTTTTAATCTCGGCGTCCTTCTCAAACAAGGCTTTCGCCATGGCGGCCAACTCGTTGGTAGTGGCCTGGCCGCTTTTAGCCGCCTCGCGGTTCAGCGCCACGGTGTAGTACAGCTCGTTGAGGTTGGCGCAGGCCTGCACCGGGTGCAGCACCAGCTCGAAGTAAGCGTCGCGGTCGGCAGCGGGCAGCTGCTGGCTGATGGCCTCGGCGCGGGTCAGCAGCTGGTTGTACTCGGCCACGACCGTGGCCCACTCGCCGGTGGCCAGGCTGTAGGTAGTGGCGTCGAGCAGCTCGGGCTTGCGGCGGGCGTTGTACTTGGCGTACTTGGCCAGGATATCGGCAATGTCGGCCGCGTACTTGGGCCCAAACTGCTGGGCGGCCCAGCGCTGGGTGTAGGCCGCCACGCCGTCGGCGGGCAGCGCGTCGGGGTTCCAGGCGTAGTCGAGGAAGAACGAAATGGGCAGCTCCATCGGCTTGAGGTCGCCCACGTTCACTATCCAAACCTGGTCGGCGCCGTACTCGTGGGCCAGGTGCATCTGCTCCCAGATGCGCGGCAGCGGGTTGGTATTAAGCCACTTATAGTTCCTAGGCCCGCCCACGTAGTCGAAGTGGTAGTAGATACCGTAGCCGCCCTTGCGAGGCTGGTCGCCGAGCTTGGGCAGCTTGCGCAGGTTGCCCCAGTTGTCGTCGCAGAGCAGCAGGGTCACGTCGTCGGGCACGCGCATGCCCTTGTCGTAGTAGTCCTGCACTTCCTTGTAGAGCGCCCACATCTGGGGCGTTTGCTCGATGGGCTTGTGGGTTTCTTCCTGGATAATCTGGCGCTGGTCGGCCACTATTTTTTCGAGCAGCTTGATGTTGCTGCCCTCGCTCATGGGCTCGTCGCCATCGCCGCGCATGCCCACCGTCACGATGCTTTCGTGGGTGCCCATGTTCTTGATGCCCTGCCGCCAAAAGTCCTGCAGCACGGGCGCGTTGGTCTGGTAATTCCAGGGGCCTTTGCCGTAGCGCTTCCACTCCTGCTGGGCGCGCAGCATGGGCTCGTGGTGCGACGTGCCCATCACAATGCCGTAGGTATCAGCCAACTCAGGGTCGGTTTTGTCGTCGTCATTAAAGGCATTGCCCCACATGGCGGGCCAGAGGTAGTTGCCCTTGAGCCGCAAAATCAGCTCAAACATGTGCTCGTACACGCCGTGGTTGACGCCGCCAAACTTCTCCTTGGCCCAGCCCGAAAAAGCCGGCGCTTCGTCGTTGATGAAAATGCCGCGGTACTTCACCCTAGGCTCGCCCAGGGTGTGGCGGCCGGCGGCCACGTAGAGGCTTTTTTGGGGCGGCGTGGGCACGTCGGCCCACCAGTACCAGGGCGACACGCCCATCTGCTCCGACAAGTCGTAGAGGCCGTAGATGGTGCCGCGCTTGTCGCTGCCCGCCACCACCAGCGCCCGCGCCACGCCCGGCAGCGGGTTGTCGATTTCCTGCACCACAAACTTCTCCCACTTGCCGCGCAGCTCGCTGGCGTCGAGCTTGCCGCTTTGCACCAGCTTGTCAATCAAGGGGCTGTGCCCTAGGGTGCCCACCAGCACCACCGGCGCCTTGCCCGCCGCGGGCGCGTCGGTCAGCATCTGCGGCTCGCGGCCCGTCACGCGCTTGATGTCGGCCTGCACATCCCGAATGGTGCGCAGCACGCCCGGCCAATCGCCCTCGCTGGCGTAGAGCGCGGCGGCCTTGCCGCCCGCTACCAGCGGAAAGCTGCCGGCCGCTTTATGGGCCGAGATGTAGGGCGCGGTGAGCGGGGCGGGCAAGGCCTGGGCGCGGGTGAGCGCGGGCGATAGGAGCGCGAGCGCGAGCGGCAGGTGGGGAAGGATGGTGCGCATAGAAGAAAGGGTACTTAACAAAAAAACAGCAGCTAGGTAGCGCACCAAAAAATCGTGGTCATTGCGAACGCAGCGCAGCAATGACCACCTCATTTGGACGCTGACGCTAGAACCTGACTACCTCCTCGTAAGCCGGCTTGGGCTTATAGTTCTCGTCAAACAGCAGTGGGTAGTTTTTGCGGCCCGCCACCGGGTAGGTATCCAGCCAGGAATAATGGTCGGATATATTCCAAAACGTGATGCCCGTGAGATACTTAGCTTCGTCGCGGAACACCTTGAAGAACATTTTATACTGCGCGGCCTGCTTGGCTTGCATATCGGGCGTGTAGGCGTCCGACTCGTCGGGGCGCTTGGCGCGGCGGTCCTTCTCCCAGGGGTACACCGACACGTCGAGCTCCGTCACCTGCACCTTCAGCCCTAGGGAGCCGAAGCGCTCGATAGTGGTGCGTAGCTCCTGCTCGGTGGGCTCGACCAGCGACCAGTGCCCCTGCAAGCCCACCGCGTCGATGGGCACCTTGGCAGCCTTCAGCTTCTTGAGCAGCTGGTAGATGCGCTCCCTTTTCTCGGGGCGCTCGGTGTTGTAGTCGTTGTAGAAGAGGACGGCCCTAGGGTCGGCGGCGTGGGCGTAGCGGAAAGCCTCGGCAATGAAGTCCTCGCCGCAGATTTTGTACCAGTCCGAATTGCGCAGAAACTCGTTGGGGTTGTCGGCAATAGCCTCGTTCACCACGTCCCAGGCGTAGATTTTGCCTTTGTAGCGCTTCACCACGGTATCGATGTGGTCGTGCAAGCGCTTGAGCAGCACGGCTTTGCTCACTTGGCTGCCATCGGCATTCTTAAACAGCCACTTGGGCGTTTGCTCATGCCAGCACAGGTTGTGGCCGCGTACTTTCAGCTGATGCGCCTGCGCAAAGTCCACGATGGCATCGGCCGGGCCCCAATTCCAGCGGGTCGAGTCGGGGTGAATCGGCCCCATCTTCATGTCGTTCTCCGGCGTCAGGCTGTTAAACTGCTGCAGGATGAGCGCCACCTCGGCCGGATTTTGCAGCGCCCGCTGCGACACGGCTACGCCGATGGGGAAATAGTCTTTGTAATAGTCTTTCAGGCCTTTTTGGGCCGGCGGGCGCTGGCTGCTGGTTAGGGCCTGGCTACCCAGCAGCAAGGCACCTAGGGCGAGTTGGGTGGGTCTCATCAGGAGAAGGAAAGGATAGGAATTTAATAAACGTAGCGCCTCCCCCCGACCCCTCTCCCAAAAGGAGCGGGGAGCCTGATGCACACTAAAGTGAGCAGTGGTCCGGCTCCCCCGCTTCTTTTGGGAGAGGGGTCGGGGGGGAGGCGCTAGGTTAGGCTAGCGATTAATTAACCTAGATATACTGATTAATAACGCTTTCCAGCCACTCCTGCTTGCCGCTGCGCGGCGTGGGCTCGCCCGACTCATGCGCGATTTTGCGCAGGTCTTCCAGCGTGAGCCCGCCCTTGGCAAACTCAGCGCCGTGGCCCGAGTCGAACGTAGCGTAGCGCTCGGTGCGGAACTGCTTGTAGGGCGATTTCGTCAGGATGGCATCGGCCGTCACCAAAGCGCGGGCGAAGGTGTCCATACCCGCGATGTGGGCGATGAAGATATCCTCCAGGTCGGTGGAGTTGCGGCGGGTTTTGGCGTCGAAATTAATGCCGCCTGGCGCGATGCCGCCGTGTTCCAGGATGATGAGCATCGACTCGGTCAGCTCGTTCAGGTTGTTGGGGAACTGGTCGGTGTCCCAGCCGTTCTGGTTGTCGCCGCGGTTGGCGTCGATGCTGCCGAGCAGGTTGGCATCGGCCGCCACCTGCAGCTCGTGCTGGAAGGTGTGGCCGGCCAGCGTGGCGTGGTTCACTTCCAGGTTCAGCATGAAATCGTTTTCCAGGCCGTGCGCCCTGAGGAAGCCGATGACGGTGGCGGCATCGAAGTCGTACTGGTGCTTGGTGGGCTCGGCCGGCTTGGGCTCGATGAAGAACTTACCCGTGAAGCCCTGCTTGCGGGCGTAGTCGCGGGCAATGCTTAAAAACTGCCCTAGGTGCGCCTGCTCGCGCTTCATGTTGGTGTTGAGCAGGGTCATGTAGCCCTCGCGGCCACCCCAGAAGGTGTAGCCCTCGCCGCCCAGCGCGATGGTCGCGTCGATAGAATTCTTCACCTGCGTGCCGGCGTAGGCCACCACCTGGAAGTCGGGGTTGGTGCTCGCGCCGTTCATGTAGCGCGGGTTCGAAAACACGTTGGCCGTGCCCCACAGCAGCTTCACGCCGCTCTCCTGCTGTTTGCCCTTGAGATAGTCAACCACGGTGCTCAGGTTGCTCTCGTACTCGCTCAGCGAGCCGCCTTCGTCCACCAGGTCGATGTCGTGGAAGCAATAGTAGGGCGTGCCAAGCTTGGTGAAAAACTCGAACGCGGCATCCGCCTTGTCCTTGGCGCGGCCCACGATGTCGCCCTTCTGGTCCCAAGCGAAGTTCTTGGTGCCGGGGCCGAACGGGTCGCCACCGGTGCCCACGAAGGTGTGCCAGTAGGCCGTAGCGAAGCGCAGGTGGTCCTTCATGGTCTTGCCAGCTACCACGCGATTCTCATCGTACCACTTGAAGGCCAAGTGGTTGTCCGAGTCACGGCCTTCGTATGTAATCTTGTCGATGCCCTTGAAATATTCTGAAGTTGCCATGAGAATGGAAAGTGGGTAATTGGGGTAGTGAGTAAAATGAATTCTTAAAAAGCGGTCGTCATGCAGCGCCGTGCGTTGCATGACGACGGTAAGTCGGCCTAGGCCAGCAGCAATTCCGCCGGCTTCAATTCGCGGTCGAGCAGCGTCAGCCAGTTCGAATACGCCGCCTGGTATTGCTCGCGCAGCGCCGGCGTAGGGTCAGTAGTGCTTATCAGTTCCAGTCCGCCAAAAGCCTCGGCCGGGCTAGCGTACACGCCCGCCCCGATGCCCGCCCCGCGGGCCGCACCCTGCGCCGCGTCGGTGTTATATAGCTCCAGCGTCAGGTTACCCGCGTTCACAAACGCCTCGCGGAAAACCGGCGAAAGAAACATATTGGCGTGGCCGGCGCGCACGCGCCGCACCTGCACGCCCGAGCTGCGCATGATGTCCATGCCGTAGTTGAGGGCGTACACGATGCCCTCTTGCGCGGCCCGAACCACGTGCTCGCGCCCGTGCACATTGAACTGCACACCGTGCAGGCTGGCGGTCGAGGGCCGGTTTTCGAGAATACGCTCGGCCCCGTTGCCGAAGGGCAAGAAGCTGAGGCCCGCCGCGCCCACCGGGGCCTGCGCCGCCAGCTGGTTGAGCTGCTCGTAGGGCAAATTGCCCACCAGCCGGCGCAGCCAGCTGTTCAGGATGCCGGTGCCGTTGAGGCACATAAGTACGCCGTTCTTAGGCCGCTCTAGGGTGCTGTTGACGTGCACGAAGGAGTTGACCCGCGAGCGGGGGTCGGCCGACAGCGTCTCGTTGATGCCGTAGACTACGCCGCTGGTGCCGGCCGTGGCCGCTACTTCGCCCGCGTTCAGCACGTTGAGCGAGAAGGCATTATTGGGCTGGTCGCCGGCGCGGTAGCTAATGGGCGTGCCCACCGCCAGCCCTAGGGTCTGCGCGGCTTCGGCCGTGAGGCGGCCCTGCACCGCGAAGGTATCAACCACGGCGGGCAGCAGCGCGGCGCTAATGCCGTAGTAATCGAGCAATTCCTGAGCGATGGCCTGCTTTTTGAAATTCCAGAATACGCCTTCCGACAGGCCTGACACCGTGGTTTGCAGCTCGCCGGTCAGCTTAAAGGCGATGTAGTCGCCGGGTAGCTGGATTTTGTGAATCCGGGCGTACAGCTCGGGCTCGTTTTCGCGCACCCATTTCAGCTTGGAGGCGGTGAAATTGCCGGGCGAGTTCAGAAAATTATCCAGGCAAAAATCCTCCCCTAGGTCCCGAAACGCCTGGTGGCCCAGCTCCACCGCCCGGCTATCGCACCAGATGATGGCGGGGCGCAGCACGTGGCCGGCTTTGTCGAGCAGCACCAGCCCGTGCATCTGGTAGGTGATGCCGATGGCGGCCAGCAGCGAGGCGTCGAAGCTGTGGGTGGCTTGCAGCTGCTGGGTGGCGTTGATGATTTCCTGCCACCAGCGCTCGGGGCGCTGCTCGGCCCAGCCGGCCTGGGGCACGTCCATGCCCATTTCGGTGGTGGGCGTGGTAGCGGCGGCCACGCAGCGGCCGGTATCAATATCGAGCAGCGAAGCCTTTATGGAAGAGCTACCAATGTCGTAGCCGAGGAGGTATTTCATGATTCTTAAGCTATTAGCTGGTAGCTGCTGGCTGCTAGCGCTCGGTAGTAAAGGTGGAAGCCGGCAGGCCCGCTTTATTATAGAGGTTGGCGCTCTCCGGGTTGTCGGCCCAGGCGTAGCGCACGGCTACCGGGGCGGCCACCTGCGGGCTGCTCACCACCACTTGGCGGCCCTCGATGCGAGCCGTAGCGGGGTAGAATATCTTATCGGCCCCGGCCACCGTGAAGCCGCCCAGCGGGCCGCCGCCTTTGGCCAGCAGCCCGCCGCCCACATCCGTAAAATTTATCGCCAGCTTGGCGCCTTCCGGTTTTAGCGATTGGTAGAGCGGCCCTTCGGCCACCACTTTTTTGTCGCCGTAGGCTACGCGCCCGGCAGCCAGGGCCAGGCGGTGGCCCACGGTCTGCTTGTCGAGGGGGTGAATGTCGTTCCACTCGCCCACGTCCGTAATCACGGCCATGCCGGTGCGGGGCAGCGCCAGCAGGCGGCGCTGCGCGTCGCGCACCTTGGCCTGGTTGCTTTCGCCGGGCTCTTTTTTGGCGGCGTTGATATTGGCCAGCTGCACGTAGAGAAACGGCAAATTTGGCTGCTGAAAGTGCGTGCGCCAGTCTTCGACCAGGCTGGTGGTGAGGGCCAGGTAGTCATCGGGCCGGTCCACGTTGCTCTCGCCCTGGTACCAGAGCACGCCCTTGAGCGCGAAGGGCAAGGCCGGGGCTACCAGCCCATTATACAAGCCGCCCGGCTGGTACTGAAATGTGGTGGTGCCCGGCGTGGGCGGCGTGGTGGCGCCCAGCTTGCACTGCCAGGGCCCGCGCAAGTCGAGCGCCCGCCCGCCCGCCATGAGCTGATACGTTTTCCCCTTCGTGAAGCCCCCGCGCCCGCCGTTGCTGATGAGGCGCACGGTAATCACGTTTTTGCCGGCCTTGAGCACGCCGGGGCCAAAGTCGTACTTGCGCGGCGGGTACTGGTAGGCGGTGGTGCCCACCAACTGGCCGTTGAGGTAGGTCGAGTCGGCATCGACCAGCGTGCCTAGCTCTAGGCGGCCGGCTTGGCCGGCCAGCGCGGCAGGCACCTCCACTTCCTTGCGGAACCAGAGCACGCCATTTACCATGCTTAGGGGCGTTTGGTCGGCCCAGTAGCCGGGTACCTGCATCGTGGGCCAAGCGCTGGCGTCGTAGCTCGGGCTGCTCCATTTCACCTGGCCGGGCGCCTCGCCGAGGTCGGCTTGGTGCAGGCGCTGGTACCAGTCGCTCACCGCGGCGCGCTCGCGCTGCTGAATGGCCACCACGGCTGCGCTGTCGCGGTAGGGCGCCACCTGCTGCTCGTAGTTGGGAAACTGCCGGAGGGCGTCGGCGCTCAGCCAGGCTTCGGCCGGCGAGCCGCCCACGGCCACTTTTATCAAACCCACCGGCACCTGGTATTTGGCGTTGATATCCTTAGCAAAGAAATAGCCTACGGCCGAAAAGCCCAGCACCGTTTCGGGCGTGACGGCCACCCAGCTGCCGCCCGTTACGTCGGTTTTGGGGCCGTTGAAGGCGTAGCGCATCGGCACGTCGAACTGCCGGATGCGCGGGTTGTTGGCCTGCGCTACTTCCTGCGGGTACTTGTTGCGCACGCGCCGCATGGGCAGCTCCATATTCGACTGCCCCGCGCAAAACCACACGTCGCCGAGCAGCACGTCTTTCACCACGAGGTGGTTGCTGGCGTCGATTTTTAGCTCATAGGGGCCGCCCGCCTTCATGGCCGGCAGCGGCACGCGCCATTGGCCGTCGGCGCCCGTAGTGGCGGCGTAGGTCTTGCCCTGGAAGCTCACCGTCACTTTTTCGCCCGCAGCAGCCCAGCCCCACAGGCGCAGGGGTGCATCCCGCTGCAGCACCATGCCGCTGCTTACCAAGCGCGGCAGGCGCACGGTGGCGCGGGCGGGCGCAGTGGCCAGTAGGGCTAGGCCCCATCCCAGCAGTGGCAATATGAATACTCTGTAAGTCAAGCTCTTAATGTGCTGCGGTGAAGGGTAGTAGTGCCCCCTCATAAATAAGGCCCGGTTTCGGAAAGAAACCAGGCCTTATCAACTTATTGATTTTCAACTATTAATACCCAGGATTCTGGGTAATCTTACCCATCGTGCGGTCCACCTCCGTCTGTGGGATGGGGCGCAGGGTGTGAAAGGACTTGATGTTAAGGGCCGCGTTAGAGCCGTACACGCCGTTGCTGCGGGTTGTCAGCGGGGGGCTGTAAAGCTTCACTCGGTTCAGCAGCTGGCCGGTACGCTTGAGGTCGAGCCAGCGCATCTGCTCGCCCACCAGCTCGCGGGCGCGCTCATCCAGGATGAAGTCAAGGTTAACCTGGGCGGGCGTGATGTCCATAAGGGCAGTTTTACCGGTGGCGGCAGCCCGCTCGCGCACCACGTTGATGAGCTTGGCGGCCTGGGCAGTGTTGCTTAGGTAGAAGTACGCCTCAGCGGCCATCAGGTAGGTGTCGGCTAGGCGGTAGATGATAACCGGGCGGGGCGAGAAGGCGTTAACGGCCGTCCGGTTCTTCGAGTCAAACTTGTTCATCGTGGTGTAGTACTCCGTGGTGTACTGACTGGGCTGAATAACCCGGTAGGCCACTGGCGAGCGGGCCGCGATACGAGCCAGCTGGGCCGCGCTCAGCTCGCGGCCGGGGTACCAAGCGGCCGTGTCGCCAATCACCGCCTTGCTGCTGCCGCTGTTGTTGC
The DNA here is from genome assembly GCA_050954355.1 of Janthinobacterium lividum. GTDB lineage: Bacteria > Bacteroidota > Bacteroidia > Cytophagales > Hymenobacteraceae > Hymenobacter. The sequence continues at coordinate 62,282 of JBPBPH010000071.1, read as the reverse complement.
CCGGCGAGTTTACGCGGTACACCGTGGTAAACCACTTGTTGTAGCGCGTGTCGATGGTGCGCTGCGCGGCGCCCGTTTCTAGCGCGTTGCCGCTGGCATCGCGCAGGATGTACGCATTTTCGAGGTAGTACGTGGTGCAGAAGCGGGCGAAGGGCCGGCCGTTGGGAATGTCGCGCACCATGTTGGGCAGCAGGTCGTAGCGGCTGCGGTACATGTAGTTGGTCACGTTAGCCCCTGGGTAGGTGCTGCCGTCGGTTTGCGAGAAGGTGGGGTCGGCGTTGAACTGCACGTTGAACAGCACCTCCTTGCCGTTCTCGTTGCCCTCGGCAAACACGTTGGCCGGGTCGGTTTCGAGGCCCCGGCCATAGAGGGCCTGGTTGTCAATCAACTCCTGCGCGAATTTGGCGGCGTTGGCGTAGTCAGTGTTTTGGGTGGCCGTGGAGGTAGCCCGCGTCAGGTAGACCTTCGCAAGCAGGTGCAGGGCGGTGGCACGTGTCACGCGGCCGGGCTGGGCCGCCGTATTAGCAATGTTGGCTAACGCGTCGTTCAGGTCGGCCAGGATGGCAGTGTAGACATCGGCCAGGGGCGCCCGCGTGATGTCTTTGGTGGGCGTAGTCACGAAGTTGAGCTGCAGGGGCACGTCGCCGAACTGCTGCACCAGCAAGAAGTAGTACTGGGCCCGCAGCACCTTGGTTTCGGCTACTAGCTGCTTCACGCGGGTGGGGTCGAGGCCCTGCACGGTGGCCGCGTATTGCAGTACCCCATTAGCATCATTGATGTACTGGTACATGATGCCCCACTGGTTCACGGCCGCGCCCGAGTTGGTCGGCGTCAGGTCGGTCGTGCTGTAGTCAAATAACCCGCTGTTGGTTTGAATGCCATTGGTCCAGGTATCGGTGCCGGCTTCAGTCAGGCTGATGCCCTGCTCATTGCCGTAAATATTGCGGAAGCCCGAATACACGCCCGTCACGCCCGCTTCAATGCCCTGCGGTGTGCTCAAAAAGCCTGGGGTAAGCACCGACTGCGGATTTTCGTCCAGGATGTCTTTCTTGCAACTGGCCGTGGCCAGCAGCAGGGAAGCCCCTAGGGTTGCTGCTACTATCTTTTTCATATCGATGAATTAACTAATAGGGTGGGAAGGGCTCAGAAGGCTAGGTTAACGCCCGCAATGAACGACCGCGTAACGGGGTAGTTGCCGCCTACGCCGGCCAGGCCAGCCGTCGAGTTGTTGGGGTTGCCACCCGTAAACTCGATGCCGCCGGGGTTGGCCGCGTTAAAGCGAGTCGAGTACGAGAGCGCATCAGGGTCAATGGCTTTGTTATCCTTGAAGTAGGGGTCGCGGGCCCAGATGAGCGGGTTCTGCACCTGGAGGTAGATGCGGGCGCTGCTCATGAACACCGTCTTGGCCCAGGCCGCCGGAATGGTGTAGCCCAAGTCGATGCTGCGCACCTTGATAAACGTACCGTCGCGGTAGGCCAGCGTCTGGCCGTAGGTGGGCCACTCCGTCGAGCGAGCCGTCTGGTCGGGCTGCGGGTAGTTGTTGGTGGGGTTGGTGGGCGTCCAGTAGTCGAGGTTCAACTGGTTGCGGCGGCCGGTGAAGGTGGTGAAGTAGCTCGGCCCGAACAAGATGGGGTCTACCACCGTCGCACCCACGCGGGTCAGGGCTACTATTGTCAAATCGAACCCTTTGAAGCGGAAGCGGTTGGTGATGCCGGCTTCAAACTTGGGTTGGCGCGAGCCAATAATCTCTCGGTCGTTGGCGTCAATCTTGCCGTCGCCATTGGCATCTTCCACCCGAATCTGGCCCGGCTTCGAGCCGTACTTCTTGGCCAGGTCGGCGTCGGCCGTCTGCCAGATGCCAACTTTCTTATAGTCGTAGATTACGTACAACGGCTGGCCGATGAAGCGCTGGTTGCCAATGTCATTCAGCTTATTGCCATTCGCATCGGTCAGGTTCAGGTCGAGCACCTTCTCGCGGTTCATGGTGAAGTTCCAGTCCGTCTGCCACTCAAAACCGCCCGGGTTCTTGGGCCGCAGGTTCACCGTGGTCAGCGTCACTTCCAAGCCCCGGTTTTGGGTCTGGCCGGCGTTGCGCGTAAACGAACTGTAGCCGCTGGAAGTGGGCAGGGCGTCGGGCAGCAGCAGGTCGCTGGTGCGCTGCTGATACACTTCCACCGTACCCGTAATGCGGTTTTGCAGCACCCCAAAATCGAGGCCGAAGTTGGCAGTAGTGGTATATTCCCAGCTCAGGTTCGGGTTAGGGATGCTGCTGGGCACCACCCCGATAGCGCCCGTCGAGCCGTAGTTGTAGTAGCCGGTGCCCAGGTTGGCTTGCAGCGCGCCGAGGGTTTGGTAAGGGTTGACGGCGGTGCTGCCCACGCGGCCTAGGCTGGCGCGCAGCTTCAGGTTGTTAAGCCAGTCGCGGCCGGTCATGAAGCGCTCGTTGGTGATATTCCACGCCACGGCGGCCGAAGGAAATGCCTTATACTTGTTGCCAGGCGCCAGGCGCGACGAGCCATCCTCGCGCACTGTTACGGTGGCCGAGTAGCGGTTGTCGTACGAGTAGTTCAGGCGGGCCATGTACGAGATAATGTCCCACTTCTGCGAAGTGCTGGTGGCCGAGCTGGGCGTACCGGCGCCTAGGTTATTATCGAGCTGGTAGTTGGTGGGCAGGTTGCGCACCGACGTGCCAAAGGCATCGTAGTTATACTGCTGGGCGCTGTAGAGGCCCGTAAAGCCGACGGTATGCTTGCCGAAAGTGTTGTTGTAGAGCAGCAGGTTTTCAGCCAGCAGGTTGAAGGCCAGGTTTTGTGAGCGCGACGCCGAGCTTTGGCCGCCCGAGTTCTGCGGCGTATTAGAGGCGTAGAAGCTGCCGTTGTTTTCCGAGCGCGCATCCAGGCCGATGTTCAAGCGGTAGTCTAGGCCTTTGAGGATGTTTACCTGCCCGTAGAGGCTATTGAAGGTGCGCAGGCGGCGGTTCGAGTCCTTATGGGCATCGGGCTGGTACAGGGTTAGCGGGTTGGCCAGGCCGGTATCGGCATTAGGATACAGGATGGGGAGGCCATTGGCATCGAGGGGCGAGGCCAGCGGACTGGTAGTCAGCACCTGGTACAGCACGTTCACGTTGGGGTCGTCGGCAGTAGTATAGGTGTTTAGGGTGTTCAACCCAATCTTCACCCGCTTGCCAATCTGCTGGTCCAGCGTGGCCCGCAGCGAGTAACGCTGGAAGCGCTGCACCGGCACGATGCCCGTTTCGTCGTAGTAGCCCAGCGAGGCCGAGTACTGCGTCTGCTCACTGCCGCCGCTCACGCCCAGCACGTGGTTCTGAATGTGGCCGGGCTGAAAAATCAGGCTCTGGTAGTCGGTGGTGCGGCCGGCGGCGTAGTTAGCCCGCTCGTTAGCCGTCAGGAAAGAGGCTGAAGTACTAGGGTCGAAGCTGGGGTTCAGCGCCTGGTAGGCTTGCAGCTTGTAGTTGTAGTACTGCTGGCCATTTTGCAAGTCGTAGCGCCCGTAGGCCGCCTTGCCGCCGTAGTAGCCGCTATAGGTAGCGCGCGGGGCACCAGTCTTGCCGCGCCGCGTGGTTATCAGGATAACCCCGTTGGCGCCGCGCGCCCCGTAAATAGCGGTCGAGCTAGCGTCCTTCAGCACTTCGAGCGAAGTAATGTCGTCGGGGTTCAGGTCGTTGAGGCTGCCGTCGTAGGGTATGCCGTCTACCACCAGCAGCGGGTCGTTGCTGCCCGAAAACGAGCGGTTGCCCCGGATGCGGATAACCGGCGCCTGGCCCGGCGTGGTGCTGGCGCTGGAAACTGTAATGCCCGCGGCGCGGCCCTGCAAAGCCTGGCCCACGTTGGCCACCGGCACGTCGCGCAACTGCTCGTCGCTCACCGTCGAGATGGCGCCCGTCACCTGGCTTTTCTTCTGGGTGCCGTAGCCCACTACCTGCACCTCGTTCAGGGCCTGGGTTTCGGGCGTGAGCGTGGGGCTTAGGTTAGTGCCGCGGCCCACCGCTACTTCTTTGCGCACGAAGCCAACCGAGCTGAAAATGAGCACGGCATTGTTGTCGGGCACCGTCAGGGAGTAGCCACCGTCGGCGTTGGTAGTGGCGCCGGTGGTAGTGCCCTTCACTACTACCGTTACGCCCGGCAGGGCCTCGCCATCGTCGGAAGTGACCTTGCCCGATACGGCGTGGGGGCCGCTGGTGGCGGCTGGGGCAGCCTGCTGAGCGCGCAGGGCGGCCGGGGCTAGGCCGCCCGTCAGCAGCAATAGGGCCACCAGGCGCGACCATTTCCAGCCTTGCGGCAATTGCGGCGCGGGTATGCGTGTGTTCATGGGTGGGAAGTATTAATTGAAAAGAAAAAGAAGCAAAACAATGCCCCCGGCCCTAGGGCCGGGCGGCGGCCAAAGGCCTAGAAACCAATAGAGTTGCCACCATCTACGGGCAGCGACACGCCCGTCACGTAGCGGGCGGCGTCGGAGGCCAGAAACACGGCCGCGTGGCCGATATCGGTGGGCTGGCCAAACTTGCCCATGGGCGTGCGGCGCATGGCCCGGTCGCGGCGGTCGGGGTCCGAATTCATGGCCGTACGGCTCATCTCGGTTTCGATGAAACCGGGCGCAATGGCGTTCACGCGCACGCCGTGGGCCGAAAACTCGGAGGCCAACACCTTCACCATGCCCTCCACGGCCGACTTGGAAGCCGCGTAGGCCACCACCCGGTCGATGCCGTAGTAGGCGGCCATCGACGAAATCATGAGGATGCAGCCGCTGCGGCGGGCCACCATGCGCCGCGCCGCCGCCCGCGTCAGGGCAAAGACGGCGTTGAGGTTGGTGTGGATAATGCGGCTAAAATCCTCGTCCGTTACCTCCAGGGCGGGTTTTTTCAGGTTGATGCCCGCGTTGTTCACCACAATGTCGAGCGGGCCGTGGGTGGCTTCTATTTCCGCCACCAGCCCGTCGAGGCCGGCCAGGTCGCAGATGTCGTTTACCAGGTAGTGGGCGCGCTCGCCCAGGCTGGCGCAGGCCTCGGCCAGCACCGCCTCGCGCCGGCCCGTGATGATGATGGTGGCGCCGGCCTCGGCCATGCAGCCGGCAATGGCCAGCCCGATGCCGCTGCCGCCCCCCGTGATGAGGGCCACCCGGCCCGCCAGCGAAAACACCCCTAGGCCCGCGGGCGTGGGTGCGGCGGCGTGGCCATTGGCAGCGTAAGTAATGGATAACGGGTTGCTAGTCATACTAGTAGTTAAAACAAGCTAAAGAAGAAAATTAAGGCCGGGCCAGGGGGCGGCCGGGCCCTAGGGCTGCGCGCGGCGCAGGGCGTACTCCAGGCCGCGCAGCTCGGCCAGGCCCTTGAGGCGGCCGATGGCCGAGTAGCCGGGGTAGGTGCGCTTGGCGGTGCTCAGGTCGTCGAGCATCTGGTGGCCGTGGTCGGGGCGCATGGGCAGGGGCGGGCGCTGGGTTTCGCCGGCGGCGGTGCGGCGGGTTTCCTCCGCCACCAGCGCGCCCACCACAGCGTACATATCCACGTCGCCGGCCAGGTGGTCGGCCTCGTGGAAGTTGCGCGGGTTTTCCTCGCGCTTGGTGGTGCGCAGGTGCACAAAGTGAATGCGGGGCCCGAAGCGTTGTATCATGCCGGCCAGGTCGTTGTCGGGCCGCACGCCCAGCGAGCCGGTGCAGAAGGTGAGGCCGTTGGCGGGCACGTCGCAGGCGGCCAGCAGGGCGGCCAGGTCGTTTTCGGTGCTCACCACCCTAGGCAGCCCCAGCAGCGGGAAGGGCGGGTCGTCGGGGTGAATGCAGAGGCCGATGCCCACCTCCTGCGCCACCGGCGCCACGGCCCGCAAAAAGTAGTGCAGGTTTTCGGTCAGCGCGGCCGCATCAATGGCTTGGTACTCATTTAAGTAAGCTTGGAAGCCACTCAGCTCAAACGCCTCTTCCGAGCCCGGCAGGCCCAGGAGCACCGTATTGGTGAGCTGGGTGATGGCGGCCGGGCTCATGGCGGCAAACTGCGCGCGGGCCGCCGCCTGCACTTCGGGCTCGTAATCGGCCGCGGCGCCCGGCCGCTGCAAAATGCAGAGGTCGAACAGGGCAAAGTCCTGCCACACGAAGCGCAGGGCCCTAGAGCCATCGGGCAGCTCGTAGCGCAGGTCGGTGCGCGACCAGTCGAGCACGGGCATAAAGTTGTAGCACACCGTGCGCACGCCGCAGGCCGCCAGGTTGCGCAGGCTCTGCTGGTAGTTGGCAATGAGCTGCTCGCGGGCGGGGCGGCCCTTCTTAATGTCTTCGTGCACGGGCAGGCTCTCTACCACCGCCCAATGCAGGGGCGCGTGGGTGGCGTTGTCGGCCTCAATTAATTGCTGGCGCTCCCGAATGGCAGCCGCGCTCCACACTGCGCCCACTGGCAGCTGGTGCAGGGCCGTGACCACACCCGCGCAGCCGGCCTGCCGAATGTCGAAAAGGGAAACCGGGTCGTTAGGCCCGAACCAGCGCATGGTATGCAGCACGGCGTATTTATTTAAAAAGTACAATTACTTCTGCCTGTTGCCGGGGCAAGCATCTTTTGAAAGCACTACTTGATGAGTAAGTGCTTGCTCATTCCTAACTCAAATGTAACAGTCGCCTTAGGGCTTGCAATAGGATAAAATAGTAGTAAACAGGTAGTATTCACACAAAAACTATCGGCAACGTTTTCGCAATCGGTACCGATAGGCAGCGTACTTAGTTTATTCCAATAATATTTTTAGCTCCATTTTTCAAGCAGCTTACTAAGCAGGTCTGGGCCTATCTTTACATTATCCATCTTCCTTCCCGCCTCCCTCATGGTTAAGTGCGTAAAGTGCCACAGCGCCGATGGCGTGATGAAAGCGGGGTTTGTACGGGGCCGGCAGCGCTACTTCTGCCGGGCCTGCGAGTACCATTTCACGGAGGCGCGGCCGGCGGGCGAAGTCCCCGAGCGCCGCCGCCACCAAGCCACCCTGGGCGACGTGGCGCGGGCCGTGGGCGTGGCGCCGTCCACCGTGTCGCGGGCCATCAACGGGCACTCCGACATTAGCCCCGTTACGCGCCAGGCTATTCTCGACGCTGCCCGCCAGCTTAGCTACCAGCCCAACCTGCTGGCCCAAAGCTTAAAAAACCAGGCCACCTACACCATCGGCGTGCTGATACCCGACTTGGAGCGGCCGTTTTTTGCCACCGCCGTCAGCGGTATTCAGCAAGTGGCCACCGAGGCGGGCTACCGGGTCATGATTTGCCAGTCCAAGGAGTCGTACGCTACGGAGGTGAGCAGCGTGCAGGCCTTGATTGCCAGCCAGGTAGACGGGCTGCTCATCTGCCACTCGCGCGAGACCGAGAACTTCGACCACGTGAAGGAGCCGGCGCTGCGTGGCATTCCGGTGGTGCACTTCGACCGGGTGTGCAACGAGGTGAACAGCGCCAAAGTCATTCTGGACGACCACCGGGGCGCGTTTGCCATCACCGAGCACCTCATTGAGCAGGGCTGCCGGCGCATTGCCATCTTGGCCGGGCCGGCCTCGCTGCTTATCAGCCAGCAGCGGCAGGCGGGCTACGAGGCGGCCCTGCGCAAGCACCAGCTGCCGCTGCGCGAGGAACTGAGCGTTCACATCGACTTTAGGCCGGCGACGGCGGTGGCCGTGCTCGATACCTGGCTGGCGCTGCCCGAGCCGCCCGACGCCATTTTCGCCATCAACTACACCAACGCCTTCGACTTGCTGCTGGCGCTGCGCAGCCGGGGCCGGCGCGTGCCCGAGGACATTGCCATCGTGGGCTTCGGCGACGAGTTTCTCTCGGCCATGATTGAGCCCAGCCTCACCACCGTTGACCTGCACCCCTACCGCATTGGGCAGCAGGCGGCCATGCTGTTTCTGGAGCAGGTGCGGCAGCGCGAGCGCTTCCAGCCCCATACCGTCGTGGTTTCGGGCGACTTGATTATCCGCCAGTCGTCGCTCAAGAGCCAGGGCAAAGGCCAGGCCATGCGCCCAAGCGAGTCGTTTCAGCTGAGCATTTAGCAGCGGGCGGGCTGGGCGCGGCGGGCGCGGCGTTGGCTTGGGCGCGCGCTTTTGGTGGCGGCCAGGCCCTAGGGTGCCACTGGCCGCTGGGCCAGACGAGCGGCGGGCCGGGGCCGGGTGGCTGGGCAGTAGCTTCGCGGCGATAACCGTCCGGCATTTTACTATATGAAGCCCTACTTCCTGGCACTAGGCCTGCTGGCCGCCGCGCCGGCCCTGGCCCAAACAAGCGACAAAGCCAAGCTCAAGTACAAAGACCCCGACGACCCCAACCGCATTTACGACGCCGTGGAGCAGCCGGCCGTGCCCAAGGGCGGCCCCTATGCCTACGCCGACTACCTGGCGGCGCACCAGAAATACCCGGCCGCCGCCCTGCAAGCCAAGCAGGAAGGTACCGTGAATGTACGCTTCGTGGTGGAGAAAAACGGCACCGTGGACGAGGTAGCCGTGGCGCAGCCGGTGGCGCCGCTGCTCGATGCTGAAGCCATCCGCCTCATCAAGGCCGCGCCGCGCTGGACGCCGGCCCACGCGCACGGCCAGGTGGTGCGCCAGCGCGTAACGGTGCCCGTGAGCTTTGTGCTGGCGCCCGGCTCGGGCGACGTGGTGCAGGTGGCCGGCAAGCTGGCCGACAGCAAGCCCCTGCCGCCCGGCGCGGTAGCGGCCGAGGCGGGCACCGTATCTACGGTGGGCACGGCGGCCAACGGCGCGGGCATCATCCGGCCCGATAAGTCGGCCCAGCCGGTGGGCGGCAACGCAGCGTTTTTTCAATACCTGCAAACCAGCCAGCAATACCCGGCCCTGGCCCGGCAGCGCCACATTCAGGGCCGGGTGATGGTGGAGTTTACGGTGCAGCCCGACGGCTCGCTCACCGACGCGCGCGTGCTGCAAAAGAAGGGCTCGGGGCTGGATGAAGAGGCCGTGCGCCTCATAAAAGCGGCCCCCAAGTGGGAGCCGGCCCAGTTTCAGGGCAAGCCGATAAAGCAAAAGATGACCTTGCCCGTCATCTTTCAACTGTAGGCCGGCGCGGCGGGCCCTAGGGGGTACTCCTAGGGCTAAGCCAGCAGCGCAGGGCTACGCAGCAGCACCGGCAAAAATCCTACTTTCCAAAAAAGCAGGAATGCCCGTCGTTTGTTAGTTACTTAAACCTCGCGCTCAGCTTACCCTTTTCTGCCATGATTTCCGTTGCGCCCACCCCCACGCAGTACAGCCTCTGGCCCCACGAGCAGCGCTTCCGCGATACGGCCCAGGACATTGCCAGCGCATTGTTTGAGGCCCTCGACGACGAGCTGCACCCCCACGTGCTGGTACTGGGGCTGCCCATCGACCCCGCCGCCGGCCTGCCCATGGGGCAAGAAGCCGGCACTGGCCACGGCCTGCCGCTCGCACACTTCGCCGACGTGGTAGAGCGGGGCCTGGCCGTGTCCATCATCAAGGCGCAGCGCTACCCCATAGCCGACAATGGTGACATGCCCGCCGCGGTCACCCGCCTCCGCTACCAAAACCGAGGCATCCGCTACGTGCTGCAGCAGGAGCTCGACAAGCTGGCCGAACATACGGATTACCAGTACTTTAGCGGCTGGCCGGTGCAAATTGGAGAGTACCATATTTTTACGGTGCTGCGCCTCAAGCGCAAGGCGTTGCGGGCCTACCCCGCCCTGCGCCCCGACCGCTCCTACACCGATGGCCGGCCGCTGGCCAACTCGCTGCTGACGGCGGCCATGTACCGCTTCAACGAAGAGGCCGTGAAGGCGTTGACCGAGCCAGAGCCGGGCGCGGGCTTCCTATTTCGGCCCCGCGATACCGAGGAGCTGCTGCGCGCCGCCGGCCGCAGCCTGCTCGATACGCCCGCCCTGGCCGTGGGCGCCGACGACTGGACCAGCGGCCAAAACCTGGGCACCAGCACCGGGCCGGGCGCCGAGCGCCTGTTCTACATCATCAACACCATCAGCAGCCTGCGCTACGAGGGGGCCGAAGGCGTGGGCTGCCTGCTGCTGGCCCGCCGCGGCCACCCCAACTTGGAGGAGGTATTTGCCCTCACCTGCCCCGTGGACCTGACCGACTACCGGGCCGTGCGCAAGCTGCTCGAAATGACGACCACCGGCATTCACCTGCTGGCCGATGCCGACCGGGTGTACGCCCTAGGCCGCCAGGTGGGCACCTACGAAGCCAGCCGCGAGGATTTGTTTGCCTTCCACTTCGTCACGTACTACACCTGGGAGCTGAGCCACGACGGCCAGACCATTATGCGCGCCCGCTACGGCCTGCCCGGCCTGGCCCGTCCGCGTCTGAGCCTCACCCACTTCCGGCGCGACTTTAAGCGCACCTTCACGCCCTACCAGCCCGAGCAGGTCGAGCGCATCTGGCAGGTGGTGCTCGAAGCCAGCCGCCAACCCAAGGGCACGCTGCTAGTCGTTACGACTGAAGCGCTGGCCGAGGCCGACCGCCTCAAGCTGCAGTGCACCCTCATCGAGCCGGTGCTGCTCACGCCCACCATCACTCAGCTCGTCACGGCCATCGACGGTGCCGTGCTGCTCGACCCCCAGGGCTACTGCTACTCCATTGGCGTGATTCTGGACGGCAAGGCCAGCGGCCACGGCAACAGCACCCGCGGCGCCCGCTACAACTCGGCCATTCGCTACGTCGAAAGCTCGCCCTACCCCTGCCTGGTAGTGGTGGTGAGCGAAGACGGCATGGTGGATGTGATGACCAAGGAAAGCCTGCTAGAAGAGCGGGCGAAGCAGTAAACTAGGTAATGAGCATAACGAGCAGGTGGCTAAACGAGTAAAAAAGGCGGTCGTGCTGAGCTTGCCGAAGGATCTCCACCACGCAATAACGTTCGGCAGAGATGCTTCGGCAAGCTCAGCATGACCGCCTTTTTTACTCGTTTAGCCATCTGCTCAGTCTATTCATTTCGCCTTGAACGACCACGTGACGCGGAACACGGCTACCACGTCGCCCGCTTCGTCGTGGCCCGTGCTGGTGCACACCACGGTGCGGCCCTGGCCGGTGGCGCGGCTCTCGGCCAGGGCCGCGGCAAGGGCCGCGCCGTCGGGGCAGGTGAAGGCGATGGTGCCCACGGCTTTCTTCTGAAAATCGGCCTGCAAGCCCACCACCAGCATCGACACCGGCCCTAGGCCCTGGCTGTGGCGCATGGCTTGAATGCCCGAAGCCAGCTCGGCCGCCATGGCCAAGCAGGCGAAGTAGAGGCTACGAAACGGGTTTTTAGTCAGGTACTTATAGCGCACCGTCACAGTGGCAGCTTCCGGCGTGAGGGCGCGCAGGCGCAGGCCGGCCAGCCAGGCCATGGGCAGCCGGCGCAGGAAAAACAAGCGCAGCTTGGCCGGGCTAAGCACCTGCTGGCTAAATGCTTGCTGAGCGGCGACGGCCGAGGCGGTGGTAGGCAACGAAACGGACATGGCAACGGCGGCGCGGCCGCGGGCGGTGGGGCGCTAAAGCTACGGCTGCCCCGGCGCATCGGGCGCGGCGGGCCGCACCACCAGCTCGTAGTAGCCGAAGGTGGAGTCGATTTCGCGCGTAAACGCTAGCTCGGGCAGCGCGGCCAGCACCACTTCGGCGGTGGTGTAGATGCGGCAGCCCACCAGCAGGTGCCCGCCCAGGGTGCGGCCGGTGGCGTCGCTCACGCTCAGGTGCAGGTGCGCACCGCCCGTGGCCGAGAGCGTGCCCACCAGCGACACAATCTCGAAGTGCCCCTGGTAATGCGTAGCCGCCTCTTGGTTGGCCAGCCGCAGCACCACTTGGGTGAGGCTGCCCACGCAGGTGAGCACCGCGCCGGCCCCTAGGCCCTGCGCCGCCACAAAGGCCAGCAGGGCCTCGCGCAGGTCGTCGCCCGGCCGCAGGCGCAGCGCATAGGCCCGCAGGCTGGAAGAAGGGGCGGTAGATGCCATAGGCTTGTAAGCAGCTGTTTGTAGCTGAGCTGACAAGGAAGTGTACGCAGTCAGATTCCGTTGCAGCCAAAAAGCAGCCCGAGCGCCTGCCCTGCGCCTACTTGCTGAAGCGCACGGTGCCGTTGCGCACCCGAATGTTGACGTTGCCAGCCCTAGGGCCCGGCACGCGGCCGCCGCCGTACACGCCCAGCACGTCGGCAATGCCGGGCTGGTTTTCGCCCTGCTGCAGAATGTGCACCAGCTTTTTATCTACCAGCAGCTGGCCCTGCTCGGTGCTCACGTCGAAGCGGAAGCCGGGGGTTTCTTCCGCAAAGCCCAGGCGGATGGTGCTGTTGTCGCCGTCCAGGGTCACGCGCTTGAAGTTGGCGCCCATGTCGCGCACCTCAAAGTCGGGGCAGTAGCGCACGGCCATGTCCAGGCCCTCGCTCAGCTTGGCCACGCTGAAGCGCGAGTAGCCCGACGAGCCCCGCAGGTTGCGCACCGACCCTAGGGCCACGTCGCCGTACTTGCTGTGCACCACCAGGTCCTGCACCGTGCGCAGGTCCACGTCGGCGTAGTTGGTGCGCAGCGTTAGCTGCTCGCCCTCGTCCACGCGCAGGCGGGCGTAGTCGGCCTCTAGGGCCGCCTGCCGCACGAAGGGCAGCGTGGCGTCGCCGTTGGCAATGCGCACGGTGCTGCCGGTGCCCAGCAGGCGGTCGGTGCGCAGGCTGCCGTAGTTCACGGCCAGCTGCACGGGGCCCTGCCAGTCGCCGGCCACCGTCACGGCCGCGAAGGACGTGGTGAGGCGCAGGGCGGTGGTAGCGGGCAGCCACACGGTGTAGTTTACCTCGTAGCGGCAGCCGCCGCCGCTGCACTTGCCTCTCAGGCCCGGCCCAAACTGGGTGGTGGCCGCGGGGCCACCCGTGCGGGCATCGTAGTCGAGCCACTGCACACTTAGCCCGTCGAGCAGGGCAGCGGCCGTGGCGGGCGTTTCGGCCCGCGCAATCAGCTCGGCTTCTACCTTTATTTCGGGCCGGTTCCAGGCGTTCACGCGCACCTTGCCGTAGCGCGTGTCGAGCGAGAACGCCTGGCCAGGCTTGCGCACCCGCAGCCGCCAGGCAAAGCGCCGCCGCTGCTCGATGGGCGGCAGGGTGACCTCCAGTCTGTCGGGCTGCAACTGGGCAGCTGGCTCGGTTTGGGCGGGAGCCGCCGGGGCCTGGGTAGCCGGGGCTGGCTGCCCGGTGCCGGCCGCCGAAGCCGGGCTTAAGTAGCAGGTGGTAGCGTTGTGCTCGCCCGCATTTTCGGGGCCCGCCTGCGCCCAGGCAGCTCGGCCCGGCAGCCCTAGGGCCCCGCCCAGCGCCAAGGCCAGGTAGCCGCGGCGTAGCTTAGCGCGCATGGGGATGCCCCACGTTGTCGGCCACGCTCCGGCTGTCGGCCAGCGTGTAGTCGCCCCCGAGGGCGCCGGGGTTTTGAGCCAATTGGTCGGCGCCGCGCAGCTCCAGCTGCCGGTCCAGGATGTCGAGGCGGAATTGCAGGTTGCGGTTCATGGCCGTGAGCACCACCTCGGGCTGGGGGTGGCTAGGCAGGTCGCGCTTCAGCTGCTGGTAGCTCGAGTCGAGGCTTACTAGCGCGGGCACCCATTCGGTCTCGGTGTCGGGCGCCAGCTGGCGCAGCTGGGCCTGGCGGTCTTGCAGCTGGGCGGCGTAGTAGCGCTCCATACCGTGCACGGCCGTATCGAGGCGGGCGTTGCCGTTCGAGTTGCCCTGGCTGGCCGCCATCGCGCTGGCGTCGGGCCCCAGGTAGAGGGCCGCATCGGCGGCGGCGCGGTGGGTGTCGCCGGCTTTCGAGTAGGCGGCGCGCGCCGTTATCACGGGCGGGTGCTGGGCTTTCCATAGCTCGCCCAGGCCCGCTGCCATTACCAGCGCGGCCAAGGCCAGCACCAAACCGGCGTAGTACCAGCGGCGCTGGGTGCGCAATGCCGGCTGGGGCAAGGCTGGCGGCGCCAACTGGGCGGCCGGGGCCAGGGTCGGCGTCGGGCTAGGTGCGGCGGCGGCCAGCACGCTCAGGCGGGGCTGGCTGGCCGGGCCGGGCTGGGCGGCGTCGAGCTGCGTAAGCAGCACGTCCCACAGCTCGGGCCGGGGCTCGTGCAGGTCAAAGTCGGCGCGGTACCGCTCCGCAAAGTCTTCTAGTGAATAATGCTTGATAGGTTCCATAATAGATAAGCCACGCGGCGCTGTTCAGGTTAACTAACGGGCTGGGCTAGCCCCGGGCGGCGGTGAAAGCGAGGTCGGGAGGGAAGGGAGGTAGTAGACGTACGTAGACGAAGGCGCTGGGGCTTAGCTGAGGCCCCGCTCGGCGGCCAGCTCGCGCAGCCGCTGCCGCGCCCGGCTGTACTGCGATTTAGAAGTAGACTCGGTAATACCCAGGATACCAGCTATTTCGAGGTGGTCGTAGCCTTCGAGCAAATACAGCGTCAGCACCACGCGGTAGCCATCGGGCAGCTCCTGAATGCAGCGCCGCAGCACGTCGGCGCGGTACTGCTGCTCCTCGGCTTCCTCGCGGGCGTGGGGCGTCACGGCTTCGGCGGCGGGGGCCGCGTCGTGGTGAAAATCCTCCAGCGGCACCAACTGCAGGCGCCGCTGCCGCAGGCAGTTGATGCTCTTGTTAACGACGATGCGCTTGAGCCAGGCCCCGAACGACGAGTCACCCTTGTAGCCGCTCAGCTCGCGAAACGCGCTCAAGAACGATTCCTGCAGCACGTCCTCGGCCTCGGCGTAGTCGCCCGTAATGCGCAGGGCGGCGTTGAACATGGCCTTGGCGTAGCGCCGGTACAGCTCGGCCTGGGCCTGGCGGTCGTTGAGGCGGCAGCGCTCTACCAGCGGCGCATTGATGTCGATATAAGCGGCAGCTTCCATAGGCAGATACTAGGCTGGGAGGGGGCGCGAAGGTCGGGGCTTTTGGGGTTGGTAGCACTACAGACAAACCCCACCCTGGCTTGGTTGCACCACCCCCTTGGAGCGGGCGGCGGCCCTAGGGCCGCGCGGCGCCCGGCGGCACCCGAGGGCCGCTGCCCTGGGGCACCGGCCAATGTGGCGGGCGGGCGGTCAGCTTGGCGGGCTAGCAGGCCTCAAAAAGTTGCTTTGGCTGCCACTTTAGCTGGTTTTCAGCTTCCCGATTTGGCTAACCAGGTTGGTATGATAGTTGGCAATACGTTAGCGAAGCCACACTAACGGCTCTGTGTTATGAAACTTATCAGCCGCGAGTTTATCCGCAATATCGCCCCCCAGCTCGACCTGCTGAACACCATCGGCGGCGGCGTATCGCAGCCCAAGCTGCGCATGAATCAGCGCCCCCAGGGCGTGGTGCTGCACGTGACCATGCCGGGTGTGGTGGCCGAGAGCTTCCACGTGGTGCTGAAAGACAACCACCTGACGGTGTACGGCGAGTACCGCCACCAGCCCGACAACCAACTGGCCGCCCCGCTATTTGTGCAAACCCTGAAGCTGCCTCGCAACCTCGACCTGCTGGCCATCAACGCCACGCACGAGGGCGGCGAGCTGCGCGTGGCCATCCCCTTCAAAGACCCGGCCGCCAGCCAGCCGCGCGAAATCGACATCCAGCCGGGCAGCAACTAAGCTGCCTGGCCCTTCGATACGGCCGGGACCGACCGGCCCTTACCTTCAGCTGCTTATAACGCCGGGACCGACCGGCCACTACCTGGTTTCACCCTTTGGAGGCCGCTGCGATGAGCAGCGGCTTTGTTATGCCCAGGCCCCTAGGGCCTTAGCTGTAGAACAAGGGTACCAGCAGCCCAAATCCCACCAGCAAGCTCAGGTAAAACCAGCCCATCACCTGCCCGCGGTAGCGGCGCGGTAGGCGGTTGTTGAGCAGCAGCGTGGCCGTGAGCACCAGCGCCAGGTGCAGCAGCAGGAAGGCAATGGTTTTCACCCAGTTGCTCACAATGGTATTCTCGGCTTGCAGTTGGTCGGGCTGCCCCAGGCCCGCCGTGAGCCAGCGCAGCAGCCCATACGCCAGCCCCTCGAACGCGACGAAGCAGCCGAAACCGAGCAGCAAAGCTAGCGGGCCGGAGCGGGGACGAACGTCAGCCATAGAACTGATTAACAGTATTTTATGCTTTATACGTATTCGCTTGTCATGGCGAGCACAGCGAAGCAATGACAAACAACCTGAGAAGACCTGAGACAACTGCAAGTAGCTCCAAAGCCAACTGCAAAACTGCGCTAAACCGAGCCTAGGGCCGCCGCCGGCCCAGTACCTCGGCCGTACGCAGGGCAATATAAAGCTCCTCTACCTTGGCGCGGGCCCAGGGCGTGCGGCGCAAAAAAGTGAGGCTCGACTTGAGACTGGGGTTGATGGCGAAACAATTGATGCGCAAGCGATTGTCAAGCTCCGCAAAGCCGTAGTGGGCCACCAGGTACTCGAGCAGCGCGGCCAGCGTGACGCCGTGCAGCTCGCGGATGAGGAAGCCGCTGGCATCGCGGGCGTCGGCGGGCGGGGGCATGGGAGCGGCGAGGGGGCTAGGCAAGAAAGGCGCAAGCTACGGCCGGCCCCGCATACGGCGACGGGCGCCGCGGGCGTTACTTTTGACTACTTGCCCTGCTGGTTGTATGCCCGAGCTGCCCGTTTCTTCTCCTGCTTTGCGCGGGGCCCCGGCCCAGCCGCCGGCCCCCCGGCGCCGGCCCTGGCGGCAGTGGGTGCTGGCGGGGCTGCTGCTAGGGCTGCTGGGCAGCAGCGTGTACTACGTGCGCCACCAGCGCCAGCTCAACCGCTACGCCCGGCGCACCTGGGCCACCCTCACCTGGCGCTACCTCACGGGCCGCGAAAGCACGCCGCTGCTGGCCGGCTACTCGGTGCACGGCATTGATGTATCGGCCTACCAAGGGCGCATCGACTGGCCGCAGGTGGCGCGCCAGCAGGTGCGGTTTGCCTTCATCAAGGCCAGCGAGGGCAGTAGCCTGCGCGACGCCCGCTTTGCCCGCAACTGGCGCGAGGCCCGCGCCGCCGGCGTGCTGTGCGGAGCCTACCACTACTTCCAGCCCAACCGCGACGGCACCGAGCAGGCCGCGCTGTTCATCAAAACCGTGCCGCTGCAACCCGGCGACCTGCCGCCGGTGCTCGATGTGGAGGCGCCCCGCTTTCACGACGTGGCTGCGCTGCGCCGCCAGATGCAGCAGTGGCTGCAGGCCGTGCGGGCGCACTACGGCGTCAGCCCCATCCTCTACACCAACTACGCTTTTTACCGCCGCTACCTGGCCGGGCACTTCGACGAGTACCCGCTGTGGCTGGCGCACTACGAGGTAGCGCAGCCCACGCTGCCCGCCGAGCGCTGGATTATCTGGCAGCACTCCGACGAGGCCTACGTGCCCGGCATTCGCGGCGCGGTCGATTTCAACGTGTTTCAGGGCAGCTACGACGAGCTGCACGAACTGCGCCTGCCCGCGCCCCTCGCCCAGAAAGAGCCCCAGCCCAGCCGCCAGTAGCGGCCCGGCCGGGGCTCTTTCTGGGCTAGGGGCGCCGGTGAGTAGCCTTGGGGGCGCCGGCGGCCCTAGGGCCCGGCGCCGCCCCCAAGGCTAAAGCTTCAGCCTGACTTTACCATTTTTCACCTTGGCTTTGCCGAAGCCAGTTTTCAGCTTGCCATTTTTCAACTTACCGTCTTGGTTTTCCAAATCCTTAATTTTGACATCCCCTACTTTCACTTTCTTGACGTCGGGCTGGGTTTGGGTAGGGATGGTATGAGCGCAGGCGACGGCACTGCAAAATGCCAGCGCGACCACCAGGGAGGAGTAATTTTTCATAGGGTGAAAGAAAAGGGAAGAAATAGCTAATTGCGAGCAGCGAATTATTTTCAAAAAATGCCAGCAGGGTTCATGATTACGAAATTTCTACCGCCTTGGTCAGTTGCGCGCTGGCGCAGCCTGGCGGCCGGCGCAGTGGCCTGCCTGCTGGCGGCCTGCGGCCCTAGCCGCTCGGCCTTCACCGAAAGCGGCCAGGGCTCGTACTACGCCGATAAGTTTGCGGGGCGGCCCACGGCCAGCGGCGCGCCCTACCGGCCGGGCCAACTCACGGCGGCGCACAACTCGCTGCCCTTCGGCACCCGCATCCGGGTTACCAACGTGCGCACCGGCCGCTCGGTAAAAGTGGTGGTGAACGACCGCGGCCCCCACGTCAAGGGCCGCATAGTAGACGTATCGAAGCGCGCCGCCGCCAAAATCGGGTTGCTCGATGCGGGCGTAGCGCCCGTGCGCCTGCGCGTGATTCGAGCCGCTCCTGGCCGCCGCTAATGCAGCGCCCTAGGCGCAGCGCCGGGGCAGGCGGCCTTTCGGGAAGCGCAGGCCCTAGGGCCTAACCCGCAAAAAAGGCGGCCCTCGCTTGGTACGGGGGCCGCCTGGTGCCATCTTCGCAGCATGAATATTCGCAGACGCCTCAATAACTGGACCGTGCCCGTCGATGGTAGTCGCTTCGTAGCATTAGCGGGCTTTGTGCGGACGGCCGAGCAGCAGGGCTGGGCCGACCCCGAGATTCAGTTTATCATCGACGAGGTGGTGGCCGCGCCCAGCGACGATGCCGGCCGGGCTATCCTGGTTGAATATGCGGTGGGCTTTGCCCGTGGCTGAGGGCCTAGGGCCTATTTCTTGCCTTTGGCCTCCAGCTTGGCCTTTTCCTTGTCGGCCTTCTCTTTCTCCTTTTCGGCTTTTTCGCGGGCTTTTTCCAGCTCCTTGCGCTTGCCGGGGTGCTTGCGGTCGTAGTCCTCCAGCTTGCGCACGCTGTCAGCCTCTATCATTTCGTGCTTGGTCGTGATGCGGCCCGTCATGGAAGCGTAATCGCCTTCGGCCAGCTGCGTGGTAGTGCCGCTAGCGCTGGTAAGGAGACCGGTGGGCGAGACGGTGGTGCCGTTAATAAACTTCTTGTTTTCGGTAATGGGCGCGGTCAAACCCAGCTCCGTGTACAGCACGCGCCCTTCGGTGAAAGTCACCCCATCCTTGGCCATTACGCCGCTGGTTTTGGCCCGCACAGGAGCCACGCTGCCGCGGCGCGGGGGCGCCACCACGCGGCGCGGGGCCAGGAGTGGGTGCGTGCCGGGCCGGGCGGGCGTGGCTGCCGGCGCAACAGAGGCGGGAGCCGCGGTGCCAGATGCGGCTGAGGTGGTGCCGGCCGTAATAGCGGTAGTCTGGGCGTAGCCGGCGCGGGCAGCTAGCAGCGCCCCGCTCAGCAATAGGGTGTGAGCTAATAATTTCATGGTAGCTAAAAAATGAGTGGATAATTATTGGGTAGGTACTTAACGTGCTAGTTTTAAAAAATCGTGCCTAAGTAGCCTAGGCCCACTATAGCGGCAGAAAGCCAGTGGTAAGCAACCCCTAAAATCAGGTTGGCGAAGCTTTGCCGTTCTGGCTAGAATACAATATTACTACCAGGCCTACAATCTACGCAAGCCAACGCGACGGCCGCGCGCTGCGTTCAACAAATTCACCCCTTTTCTTCTTCCTATGAACACCCCTGCCAACGACCAGGATAGCTACGCTACCTTCAAGAGCGAAGTGAATATGACAGCCAGCGAGCTGGAAAAATGGCTAAAAACCGACGAGTCAAAGTCGGTAGGCCAGCACGAAGGCGATGGCCCTAGCATCGGCCATCAATCAGGCGAGCATATTGTGCGCATTTTGCACAAGAAAAAAGCCGACCTCACACCCGACGACGAGCACCAGCTGCACCGGGTACACTCCTACATCAGCCGCCACCTGGCGCAACGGCCCCAGGGCGACATCAGCCACACGCCTTGGCGCTACTCGCTGATGAATTGGGGCCACGACCCACTGAAAAAATAGCGCTTTTGCTGCTCGGCCAGGCGGCTTTTTGCAACTCTTTCTTCTTAGATTATTCCTAATGGATTACAAGGATTATTATAAAATTCTGGGCGTCGAAAAAAACGCTGCCACCGACCAGATTAAGAAGGCGTATCGCAAGCTGGCCCGCCAGTATCACCCCGACGTGAACCCCAACGACGCGACGGCCGAGCAGAAGTTCAAAGAAGCTAACGAGGCCAACGAGGTGCTTTCGGACCCCGAAAAGCGCCAGAAGTACGACCAGCTAGGCGCCGACTACGCGCGCTACCAACAAAATGGCGGCGGCCGCGGCGGCCAGGCCGGCGGCTTCGACTGGAGCCAGTATGCGCCGGGCGGGGGCAACCCGTTTGGGGGCGGCGGGGGTTTTGACGGCGGCAGCCCGTTTGGAGGCGAAGGCGGCGCGGACTTTTCCGATTTCTTCAGCTCCCTTTTCGGCGGCGCGGGCGGCGGTGGAGGCAGCCGCGGCAGCCGGCCCGGCGCGGGCTCCGACTACCAGGCCGAGCTAGAACTGAGTTTAGAGGAAGCCTACCACGGCGGGCCCCGCACCATTACGGTTAATGGCAAAAACCTGCGCATCACCATCCAGCCGGGCATCGCCGATGGCCAAACCATTCGGCTGCGCGACCAGGGCGGCCCCGGCCGCAACGGCGGCCCTAGCGGCGCGCTTTTTATCACCTTCCATATTTTGCCCGACGCCCACTACGTACGCACGGGTGACGACCTAACCCAGGACGTACCCGTACCGCTCTACCGCGCCCTGCTCGGCGGCGAGCAAACTGTAGAGACGCTCGGCGGACCGGTCAAAATCAAAATCAAGCCCGAAACCGTGAACAGCAGCCGGGTGCGCCTGCGCGGTAAGGGCTTCCCGGTGTACCGCGAGGCCGACAAGCATGGCGACCTCTACCTGCGCCTCAACGTGCAGATGCCCAATAACTTAACCGAACAGGAGAAAGACCTACTGCAGCAACTGGCCCAGCTGCGACCCGAGGATTAAGCTCCGCGCCCCTCCCCTAGCCCCCTTCTCCTCCCCAACCCTTACCTACGCTAGCTTATGCAAGTGCTGCTGCTAACCTACCAGGAAGTTGATACCCGCTACGGCCTGGGCCGCGCCGAGCTGCGCGAGTTCATCGAGCTGGGCCTGCTGCGCCCCGCCCCCGCCCCCGATACCCTAGAAGTAGAAGACCCTGACGAGCTGCTGCCCCGCCTGGCGCGCCTGCACCACGACCTCAGCCTCGCCCCCGAAGCCATCGACCTGGTACTGCTCATGCGCCAGCGCCTGCTAAATCTGCAAGCCGCCCTCAGCCGCGAAACGTCGCGCGCCCGCCAACTCGAAGCCTTCCTGCAGGGCGGCCCACTAGTGGAGTACTAGTGAGGTAGTGAATTGAGCAGAACATCATCCTAAACCTACGCGGAATGACACTCTTTTCAACTAATCACCTCACCGCTAGCCGCTTATCCCTAGGGCTAACAGGGCCCCGCCCACGGTAGCACCCAGCTTGGGCCAGTTGAGACGGTGCTCGGGGCTGGTTTCGAACAGAATAGTGGTAGACACGTGCAAGAAAGTGCCCGCTACGAAGCCCAGCAGCGGCGCGTAATAGCCACCCAATAGCTGCGGCAGCACCACGTAATTGCTGAAAACCAGGCCGGCCGGCGAGGCCAGGGCAAACAAACCCAGCCAGGGCCACACCCGGCCGAACGACCCTAGGCGCACCCGCAGCAGGGTAGCCAGTGCCACGGCCGCCGGCACGTGGTGCAGCGCCACGCCCAACACCACGGCGTAAAAGTTGCGCCCGGCCGCGCCGGCGTGCTCGCCCCCAATCAGGATGCTGCCTTCGAGCAGGGCGTGCAACACTAGGGCCAATAAGAGGGATAGCGGCACTTGGCCCCGGCCCGCCTCGGCGGGCGCTACGTGCACGTGGCCGTGCTCGATGCCCTGCGAAAGGGCCTCCAGCAACAGCTGCACGAAGAAGCCCCCTAGCACCCAATAACCTATTTGCTGCGGCGCGCCGGGCCGTAGCGCCACAGCCTCAGGCAGCAGGTGGGTAATGGTGAGGGTAAACAGGTAAGCGCCGCTAAATGCCAGCAACGGCTTGAGCCACTGCCCACTGCGAGTCTCGGGCACAGCCCGCACCAGCAGCCCGGCTCCCAGCACCGCGCCTAGTAAAAGTAAAATGGCAAGCAGCATAACTTCCTAAACACAAAGGCTGCACCAATGTTGCAAATATATTTGCAACATTGGTGCAGCCTTGGAAAAGCTACCTGCTACTGATTGGTTTTCTGGTCGGGGCTGCCGGCTTGGTTGCTGCCCTGCACCTCTTGCTTGTTGGCTTCGGGCGCGCCTATTTGCGCGTTGGGCGTGGGTTCTTGGCCACGCTTGCGCTTGCGGGCGTTCTGCTCTTCGCCGGTTTCGGCGGTGCCTTCCTGGGTGTCGGCCGACATGGTTTCGGCCGGCGTTACCACCCGGCTGCCCCCAATGCTGGGGTTTGAGCTAACAGGGCGCGGAATGGCGCCTCCCTTATCGGAGCTAGGGGCCTCGTTGGTGTTCTGGTCGAAGTTGTCGCTGGGACGGGTGCCGGGCGGAATCATATCGAGCGACACTTTTTCGTTGGCTCGCCAGTCCGACGGCTCGCTGCTGCACGAGCCCAGCGCTAGCACGGCAACTGGCAGCAGGGGAAGAAGCTTTTTCATGGGTTGTAAAATGGTTGTCAGTTAGTGGTTGTCGGTTGCCAGCGGCCGGTTGCGGCAGCTAGCAATACCTAGGCCTAGGTACGGATAACTGACAACTAGCAACTGACAACTCAAAAAACTACGCCGCAGGCGCGTCGGCCAGCAGCCCTTTGCGGCGCAGCAGCGCCTCAAATAGCTTACGGTCGTTTTCGTTGTTAAATAAACGAATGGGCAAATGTAGAAACACCGGCACGTCGAACGTGCGCGCCACCCAGCGCCGCCAGGGCGCCAGCTCGGCCGGCGGCGCTACCTGCTTGAAGTACAGCAGGTAGGCGTCAGGGTCGCGGCGCACGCGGCCAATCTGCTCCCAGGGCAGGGCCATTGCTTTTTGCTCGCTTTGGCGCAGCACCAGCTGGCGCTGGTCGGCCTCGTAGCTCATGCGCTCAAACAGGGGCTTGCTTTGCTCCATTTGGGTGACGCCCGTGACGAGCGACGAGCGCACCAGCACAAATAGTGCCGCCAGCAGCACCGCCAGCAGCAGCCACCACCACGAATGCCAGATAATGGCCGGCAGCAGCCCCACCGCAAACGGGATGAGCGCCCGCCACCACTCCTTTTTCCACACCTCGGCCATGGCAATGCGGGTGTAGGTATTGGGGTCGAACTGGTACTTCTTGGTACGAATGGCGAGCGGCGAGGGCTGCTGCGCCTGGCGGAAGCCCCCGCCACCGCCCCGCATATTCGGTTGGTTCATATATCGCAGATTTAACGGATTTAACGGATTGCGCAGATACGCTGCTTCGCAGCTAACTACGTGGTGCGGCTGGGTTTACTGGGTTCTAGGTCCCTAGTACGCTTTCAGGCTGAGGTCGAGGATGGGGGCGGAGTGCGTGAGGGCACCTACCGAAATAAAATCGACGCCGGTGATAGCAATTTCGGGCAGGGTCGCTTCGGTGATGCCGCCGCTGGCCTCGGTGGGCACGCGGCCGGCTACCAGGGCCACGGCCTCGCGCAATTGAGCGGGGCTCATGTTATCGAGCAGAATGCGGTCGATGCTGCCTACGGCCAGCGCCTCCTGCACCTCGCCTAGGGTGCGGGTTTCCACCTCGATGGCCAGCTGGCGGCCGGTGCGTACCAAGTAAGCGTGGGTGGCTTGCACGGCAGCCGTGATGCCGCCGGCGTAGTCTACGTGGTTGTCCTTCAGCATTATCATGTCGAAGAGGCCGTAGCGGTGGTTGACGCCGCCACCAATAAGCACGGCCCACTTCTCGCAGAGCCGGAAGCCGGGCGTGGTTTTGCGCGTGTCAAGCAGGCGGGCCTTAGTGCCAGCCAGCAGCGCCGTAAGCTGCGCCGTATAAGTGGCAATGCCACTCATGCGCTGCATGCAATTGAGCAGCAGGCGCTCGGCGGTAAGGATACTGCGGGCCGGGCCCGCCACGGTGAAGGCCACGTCGCCGTGGCGCACGCGGCTGCCGTCGGGCAGTAGCTCGGTCATTTCCAGCTCCTTATCTACCTCTTGCAGAATGAGGCGGGCTAGGGCCACGCCGGCCAGCACACCTTCGTCCTTCACCAGCAGGCGGGCGCGGTTGCGGGCCTCGGCCGGAATGGACGCCAAGGTGGAGTGGTCGCCGTCGCCCACATCTTCGGCCAGGGCCGTGCGAATGAAAGCCGCAAGGGCCTCGGTAGTAAGGTAGGGGGCTGAGGGGTAGGCTGACACGCCGCAAAGGTACGCCCTAGGCCCGCCGCAGCGCCAAAAGCAAAGCCCGGCGACCACTGCGGGCCGCCGGGCAAGGTGCTAGGGCTGGAAAGGCGGAGAGTTTACTCCTTGGTAAAATCGAGCGTGTCGATGGTGGGCGTGGCTTGCTTGGGTTTGAGGCGGATGAACACCCGGTAGTTGCCGCTGCGGCCCGCGTAGTGGCACATGGCGTACGGAATGCCTTCGTTGCTGGCGCCCTGGTGCACGATGTCGAACGACGCAGGGGGATTTTTAGCAAAGAAATTCTTTACCACCAATTCAGTTTGGGTGGCGTTATAGGTCTGCTTGTCGCCGTCGAAACCCACCTCCACGGTGGGGGCCAAGTACTGGGCTAGGTCGTGCGAGGAAGCATTGGCGAAGGCCGCGCGCACGGCCCCTATTTGGTCGGCCTGGGCGGAGGCCCAACTGGCCAGCGATAACAGCAAAGCGCTTAGCAAAAAGAATCGAGTAACTAATAATCTCATATAAATAAGCTTCGCGAGTGATTCGGATGCTAGTACAAAGCAGGGAGCGAAAACTATGCCAGCAACTGCCAGCGGGATGACTTTCTGAAGAAAATTTGGGCTTAGCCTATAAACTCGGCCTAGTACGCCCGAAAACCCGATTAGGATGCGGGGCGTACTTTCGCGCCATGACTAAGCAGGTGTTATTGGTAATTCTGGACGGCTGGGGCATTCCGCTCGACCGCCACGTTTCGGCCGTGGATGCGGCCCGCACTCCCTACTTCCACTCGCTGCTGCAGCGCTTTCCGCACAGCACCCTCGAAGCCTCGGGCGAGGCCGTGGGGCTGCCCCAGGGCCAAATGGGCAACTCGGAAGTGGGCCACATGAACATTGGCGCCGGCCGCATCGTGGACCAAGAGTTAGTGCGCGTGACGCGGGCCGTGCGCGAGGGCACCATTGCCCAGGTGCCGGCCCTGAAGGACGCCCTGGACTACGCCCGCGACCACGACAAGCCCCTGCACCTGATGGGCTTGCTGAGCGATGGGGGCGTGCACGCCCACATTCGCCACGCCGAGGGGCTATGCCGCATTGCCCACGAGGCCGGCGTGAAGCAGGTATTTATGCACGCCTTCACCGATGGGCGCGACACCGACCCTAAGGGCGGGGCCCAGTACGTGCGCGAGCTGCTAGCCTACAACGACGAGCACCAAACCGGCGCGCAGCTGGCCTCGGTGGTGGGCCGCTACTACGCCATGGACCGCGACCAGCGCTGGGAGCGCGTGAAAGTAGCCTACGACCTGCTGGTGAACGGCGTGGGTACCCCAGTAGAAGATTTTGTGCAGGGTATTGAGGCCGAGTACGCTGCCGGCATTACCGACGAGTTTATGAAGCCACTGGTGAAGCTGGGGCCTGACGGGCAGCCGCTGGCCGTAATTGCCGAGGGCGACGTGGTGCTGTGCTTCAACTTCCGCACCGACCGCGGCCGTGAGATTACGGAGGCCCTCACGCAGCAGGACTTCAACGCCTACCAGATGCACCGGCTGAATTTGCGCTACCTCACCATGACCAACTACGACGCGACGTTTGTGGGGGTGACGCCGATTTTTGAGAAGGACAACCTCGACAACACCCTAGGGCAGGTGCTGGCCGCCCACGGCAAAACCCAGATTCGCATTGCCGAAACCGAGAAGTACCCGCACGTCACGTTCTTCTTCTCGGGCGGGCGCGAGCTGGAGTTTGAGGGCGAAAAGCGCATCTTGCGCAGCTCGCCCAAGGTGGCTACCTACGACCTGGCGCCCGAGATGAGCGCCGCCGAACTGCGCGACGCCCTAGTGCCCGAGCTGCAAGCCAACGCCGCCGATTTTGTGGTGCTCAACTTCGCCAACCCCGACATGGTGGGCCACACCGGCGTATTTGAGGCCGTGATAAAGGCCGTAGAAACTGCCGATGCCTGCGCCCAGGCCGTGGTAGAAGCGGCCCTAGGGGCTGGCTACGCCGCCATCGTCATCGCCGACCACGGCAACGCCGAGTTTATGCGCAACGCCGACGGCTCGCCCAACACCGCCCACACTACCAACCTGGTACCCTGCATCTTGGCCGACGCCGATTATCGCGGCACCCTGGCCAACGGCAAGCTCGGCGACATTGCCCCCACCGTGCTGGCCCTGATGGGCCTACCCCAACCGGCCGAAATGACCGGCCAAAGCCTGCTGCGCCCGGCGTAATTTTTGAAACGAGCACTCTCGCAAACGTCTGTCACTGCGAGCTTGCGAACCGAAGGAAGGCGTAGCCAAGTAAGCGCACCAGAACAAAATCGACCGGCTGCATGTCGTTCGGGTATCGTGCTCATGCGATTGCTTGGCTACGCCTTCCTTCGGTTCGCAAGCTCGCAGTGACAGATGTTTTATTATGTCATTTCTTTATTCGAATGAGCTGTAGAACAACTAGTTGCGCACTACTTGGCGGCTTGACCCTAGGCCTCGGCAGCTGCCAAAAGCCTACCACCGGCCCCGACCCCGCCGCGCCCGGCAGCCCGGCCCCGGCGGGCCCCTACTTCGACTTGCGCGGCCTGCTCGATGCGCAGGCCCGGCAGCTCGACGCCCGCCACGCCGCCGTGGAGAAGCAGGTGCGCCTGCGCCAGGAGGCACCCGAAACCACCCGCGTGCCCGCCGTGAAATGGACCGACGAGCTGCAGCTTTTTTACCAGGCCGACATCAACAAAGCCGCCCTGCGCGGCGCCTACGCCCTCGACTCGGCCGCGGTGCCGGGCCTAGGGGTGCGCCGCACCTATACCCTGCGCCCCGGCTTCCCGCGGGCCGCCGTGCTGCAGCTGGCCGTCACGGGCCCGGCCGGCCAGCCCCGGCGCATCGAGGCCCGGCTGCGGCAGGACAATGCCCTTTTTTACGGCGCCAAAAACCTGACAATGAACCTTGACCACGGTCAGCTGCGCACCTATGGCGTGAGCGGCGTGCAAAAGTTGGTGCTGTTCGACTCGCTGCGCTACCACACCGAGGCTAGGGTGCTGTAGGCTTTAGCCACTAGTGGTAGATAGGCCTTGCGCCAAAGTTAGGTTACTCGCCCATTAGCGTGACTACTACCCAGCGGCGGCCGCCGTGGCGGCGGTGCTCGCCCAGGCACAGGCCCTGCCAGGTGCCCAGCAGCAGGCGTCCCTCGGCAATGGGCACCGTGACGGTGCAGCCTAGCAGAGCGGCTTTGAGATGGGCCGTCATGTCGTCGGGGCCTTCCAGGGTGTGCTGAAAGTAGGGTGCGTTGTCGGGCGCCAGGCGGCGAAAATACTCTTGGAAATCGCGCCGCACGGTAGGGTCGGCGTTTTCGGTGATAAAGAGGCTGGCCGAAGTGTGTTGCAGGCAGAAATTAGCGGTGCCCACGCGCAAGGTTTCCAGCTCGGGCAGCTCGGCCAGCAGCAAGTCGGTAATCAGGTGGAAGCCCTCGGCCACGGCCGGCAGCCGCAGCCGCTTCTGAATAAAACGCATGGCAGGGGGGCGCGTCGCCCGCGCCTGAATCGTTGAATAATCGTTGGGTAAACGGCTTTTGCTCGCCCGGCGGGCACGGGCGACGCGCCCCTACTTGGTGCTCTCATATGCCCCTAGGGTGGGCGTAGTGCTGCGCGGCAGGTTCAGCAGGTCGCGGTTGGGGCTGAGCAGGCCGCCGGCGGGGCTAGGGCGCTGGTAGGCCGGCGAGGTGCTGCCGAGGCGGTAGTCGCTGTCGGTGCCGGCGTACAGCTTCAGGAATTTGGGGTCCTGGTTGATGATATTGCTGAGGCCCGCCGCCGCCAGGCCCGGCCGGCGCAGCCCGTCGGTGGTGCCGGCGTAGAGCTTGGTTTTGAGCAGCGTATTCTGCACGCTGGCGGTGGCTTTGTAGTCTTTGTAGCCCTCCAGGTACAGCTCGTCGTCAATCGAGCCATACACCACCGAGTTGCGCACGCGCACCGCCGTGGGGTAGAGCTTGGTGGTGTCGTTGGAGAAGGTGAGCGAAGCCGTTTGGCGCACGCCGTTGGTGGCCGGGTAGTTGGCTACGGTGCAGAAGTTCAGGCTGTTGCTACCCCCTAGGCCGTACATGGCGAACTCGTAGCAGTCGCTGAACAGCGTGTTCTCGACCGTCACATTCCCGAATACGTTCAGGATGCCCGCGCCCTGCAAGCCCAGCCGGTTGCTAGCCAGGCCCGCGAAGCTGATGCTGCCCCCCGAAATATAGCGCACCACCGAGTTTTGCACCGCCAGGTCGATGGCCGGGCCGCTCACGCTCAGCACCAGCAGGCCCTGGGCGGCGTTTTGCACCACGGCGTAGCGCACCACGTTGCCGTGGCTGCCGGGGTAAAACTGGATGCCCGCCCACTGCCCCGGCGCGGTGGCATAAGCGGCCTCGTTGCTGCGGTCGCCGGCGAAGCGCACCACCTGGGCACTCTTGGCGCTGATGGTATCCATTTGGCCCGTGCCGGGCGTAAAGTCGGCCGGGCTATTCACCAGCAGTGTGCCTTGCACCAGCAGCACTGCCCCGGCGTGGGCATACACCCGCGTGCCGGGCTTGATGCGCAGCGTGCACCCTAGGGGCACCAGCACGGTGTCATACAGCACGTGGGGCCGGTCGTTGGTCCACACCGCGCCGCAGGGCAGGCGGGTGTGCTGGTGCAGGTAAATGTTTTGCCCAAACGAGCGCAGCAGCACGCGCTGCGGCTGGCCGTTGATGTTGAAATTCAGGTACTCCTGCTGCACGTAGGTTTTCGCCGCGCCGTTCTGGCCGTTGTCCTTTAGCTGGGCCCGCACCAGGATTAGCAGGCTGTCCTGGCCGCGCACCTGCACGTTGGTGGCCGTCTGCTTCAGGTCGCCGTTGATGAGCAGCGTGTAGGGCGAGGTGCTGGGGTTGTCGAGGCTGATGAGGTCGATACTCACCGCCCGCGGGTTGCGGTTGTACACCCACAAGCGCTGCGTGACGGTGCGCAGGGTCGTAAAAACCGTATCGAACTTCACCGTGTCGGCCGAAAACTCCAGCCCGCCGCTGGTTTGCAGCTGCTCTTCGCGGGGCTTGCAGCCGGGCAGCCCTAGGCCCCCTAGGGCGCTCAAGGCCAGCAGTAAAAAAAGGAGGTAGCGGGTTTTCAGCATGAAGCAGCAACGCCAGTAATTCGCTTGTCATTGCGAGCTAGCTCGCAATGACAGACTAAAAGCGGGGGCTGCGTGGTCAGCCCGCGCAGCGGGCATATCTGCGCCATCCGTTTAATCCGTTAAATCTGCAACTAAGCGACGCCCACTTTCAAGCGCTCGGCGCTTTCGGCCAGGCGCAGCTGCTCCACAAAGTCGTCGATGTTGCCGTCCATCACGTTGGGCAGGTTGTGCACGGTGTAACCAATGCGGTGGTCCGTGACGCGCCCTTGAGGGTAGTTGTAGGTGCGAATTTTGTCCGAACGGTCGCCGCTGCCAATCATGCTCTTGCGGATGGCGCCCTCGGCCTCGTTCTTCTTAGCCAGCTCAATCTCGAAAATGCGCGAGCGCAGCACCTGCAAAGCCTTATCGAAGTTCTTGAGCTGCGACTTCTGGTCCTGGCACTGGGCCACGATGCCGGTGGGCAGGTGGGTGAGGCGCACGGCCGAGTAAGTCGTGTTCACCGACTGCCCGCCGGGGCCGGAGGACATAAACAAGTCCTTGCGGATGTCGTTCATATCCAACTCGATGTCAAACTCCTCGGCCTCGGGCATCACCACAATGCTGGCTACCGAGGTGTGGATGCGGCCCTGGGTTTCGGTAGCCGGCACGCGCTGCACGCGGTGCACGCCGCTCTCAAACTTGAGCTTACCGTACACGTCCTCGCCCTTCACGGCCAGCACAATTTCCTTGTAGCCGCCGGCCGTGCCGTCCATGGCGTCTACCAGTTCCATTTTCCAGCCCTGCTTTTCGGCAAAGCGCAGGTACATGCGCTGCAAGTCGCCGGCAAAAAGCGAGGCCTCGTCGCCGCCGGCCCCGGCCCGAATCTCCATAATCACGTCCTTGGAGTCGTTGGGGTCCTTGGGAATCAGTAAATCTTTAATTACGCTCTCTAAGCGGTCGCTTTCGGGCACCAGCTCATCTAGCTCGGCCTTGGCCATTTCGCGGAAATCTTCATCTTTTTCGGTGGAGATAACCTGGCGGGCATTCTCTATATTACTAAGCACCTGCTGGTACGCGCGGTACTCGACCATGATTTTACCCAGGTCTTTATATTCCTTGTTCAGGGTTTTGAAGCGCTTCATGTCGCTCATCGCCTCAGGCTGAATCAGCTCGTGGTTCACAGTGTCGTAGCGCTCGCGGATGGCTTCTAACTTATCCAGCATTTTGGTAGTCGAGAAAAATAGTCGGTAGTTTGCAAAGATACGGCTAGGTAACACCGCCGGGAGCGGTGCGTGTTCCCCATCAATTCCTTACGCGTGCCTAGCCTCGGGCCAGGCCTACTTACTGCGCGGCCGGCTGCGGCTAGCCGGGCATCGACACCGAACTATGCAAGTTTTGAAATTCGGGGGCACGTCGGTAGCTTCTGCCGACAACATTCGGCAGGTTATTGACATCGTGACAAAGGCCTTAGCCGCCGGTCCGACTATCGTGGTAGTGTCGGCCATGAGCGGCGTCACCGATGCCCTCATTAGCGTGGGGCAGGCGGCAGCGAGTGGGCAGGCTAGCTTCCGGGCCACCCTGCGCCACTTAGAGGAGCGCCACCTCACGGTAGCTGAACAGCTGCTGCCTACGGCGGAGGCGCAGGCCGACCTCCAGCCCTGGCTCACCAGCCAGTTTGCGGAGCTAGCCACCCTGGCCGACGGCATTTTTGCGCTGGGTGAGTTGTCGGCCCGCACCCTGGACCGGCTGATGAGCTACGGCGAGTTGTTGTCGGCGCAGCTTATCACCCGGGCGTTTCAGGCGCGGGGGCTACCGGCCTTTTTTGGCGACAGCCGGCTGGTGATTCGTACCGACTCGCGCTTTGGCGCAGCACAAGTGGACATGGCCGCGACCCGGCAGCAGATGCTGGCCGTGCAGGCCCAAACCACGGACAGCCTCTGCATTGTCCCGGGCTTCATCGCGACCGATGCCGAGGGCAACACCACCACCCTGGGCCGGGGCGGCTCAGACTACACGGCGGCCATCCTAGCGGCAGCGGCCGAGGTAGAGAAACTCGAAATCTGGACCGACGTGAGCGGGATGCTCACGGCCGACCCGCGCCTAGTACGCTCGGCGCGGCCCATCGCGCGCATCAGCTACGAGGAAGCTATGGAGCTGTCGCACTTCGGGGCCAAGGTGCTGTACGCGCCCACGGTGCAGCCGGTACGGCAGCTCGGCATTCCGATGTGGATAAAAAACACCTTTGCGCCTCAGGAGCCCGGCACGCTGGTAGAGGTGGCGCCGCCTCCCAGCCCCGGCGTGGTGCGGGGCCTGTCGAGCATCGGTAGCTTGGCGCTGCTCAACCTGGAGGGCGGCGGCATGGTGGGCGTGCCGGGCTTTGCGGCGCGGCTATTTGCGGCCCTGGCGCGGGCGCGCATCAACGTGGTGCTCATCACCCAAAGCTCCAGCGAGCACAGCATTTGCGTGGGCGTGAACGAGGCCGATGTGCCGGCCGCGCAACGCGTGGTGGATGAGGAGTTTGCCAGTGAAATTGCCGCCGGCCGCCTCGACCCGCTGCGACCCGAAACCGGCCTGGCCATAGTGGCGCTGGTAGGCGAGAACATGCGCAACCACCCCGGCATCAGCGGACGCCTGTTTGGGGCCCTAGGGCACAATGGGGTCAATATCCGGGCCATTGCGCAGGGCGCCTCCGAGCGCAACATCTCGACTGTGATTCAGGCCGAGGACGTGCGCAAGGCCATCAACGTGCTGCACGAGGAGTTTTTTGAGGCCACGTATAAGCAGGTAAATTTATTTGTGCTGGGGCCGGGCAACGTGGGCGGCAAGCTGCTGGGCCAGCTGGCGCAGCAGCAGCCCTATCTGCGCGACAAGCTGGGACTCGACTTGCGAGTGGTGGCCATTGCCAACAGCCGCCACTGCCTGGTGAGCGAGGAAGGCGGCCTCGACCTGCGCCACTGGCCCGACGAGTTGGACAAAGCCCCTAGGCTCTCGCTGGACGAGTTTACGGACTTGATTATCAGCCAGAACCTGCGCAACTCGATTTTTGTGGACGTGACGGCCAACCCCGCCGCGGCCGACCAGTATGCGCCGCTGCTGGCCAAGAGCGTGGCCGTGGTGGCTTGCAACAAGGTAGCGGCCAGCAGTGCCTACGCCAGCTACCGCCACCTCAAGCAGTTGGCCCGCGACTTCAACACTCGCTACCTATTTGAAACCAACGTGGGCGCGGCCCTGCCCGTTATCGGTACCCTAGGCGACCTCACGCGCAGCGGCGACGTAGTGCGCCGCATGCAGGCCGTGCTTTCGGGCACGCTCAACTTCGTGTTTAATAACTACGACGGCAGCCGGCCCTTTGCCGAAGTGGTGCGCCAGGCGCAGAACGAAGGCTACACCGAACCCGACCCGCGCCTCGACCTCAACGGCTCGGACGTGGCCCGCAAGATTCTCATCCTGGCCCGCGAGGCCGGCCAGGCGCTGGAAATGAGCGACGTAGCCAACGAGAGCTTTTTGCCCGCCAGCTGCCTCGACGGCGACGTGGCCGCCTTTTACGAGCAGCTGGCCGTGCACGAGCCGCACTTCCGCGCCCTCTACGAGGCGGCCGCCGGCCAGGGCAAGCGCCTGAAATTCGTGGCCCAGTACGCGGCCGGCCGGGCGTCGGTGGGTTTGCAGCAGATTGCGCCCGGCCACGACCTCTACGAGCTGCGCGGCAAAGACAACGTGGTGCTTTTTTACACCGACCGCTACCCCGAGCAGCCGCTGGTGGTGAAGGGCGCCGGCGCCGGCGCCGAGGTAACGGCCAGCGGCGTGTTTGCCGATATTATTCGGGCGGCGCGACTGTAGTCGTGCTGGCTCGGCGCCTCACCCCTAGCCCCTCTCCGCAAAGGAGAGGGGGGCTAGCTTTTAGTCTAGGATTCTTAAAGCTTATGCAAATCACACGGCCTAAAATTCTTGAAACATTAAAAATCTCTAGAATGATGGCTGGCAATTTGGCTGTCAGGAATGATATTAAAAATGCGCCAAATAAGCTCATCGTAACTGTGAGTTCATATGAGCATGGCGAAGAACAAGAACTTATTGCCAAACTAAAAGCTGCTCGTCCCGGCGAGATGATTACTGTTTAAGCGCATCCCAGTTTACTAAAAATTTAAAGCTAGTCTTCCTCTCCTCTTCGGAGAGGGGCTAGGGGTGAGGCGCACCCAGTAGCGCCATCCCACCATGCAAACTTCCGTTACCGTGCGCGCGCCCGCCACCATTGCCAATGTGGGCTGCGGCTTCGACGTGTTGGGTTTGTGCCTAACGGCGCCCTACGACACGGTGCACCTGACCCGCACCGAGCGGCCCGGCCTGCATATTCGGCACCTCGACGACTACGACCTGCCCACCGACCCCAACCGCAACGTGGCCGGCGCGGCGCTGCTGGCCCTGCTGCGGGCCGTGCCCGAGCCCCTAGGGTTCGAAGTAACCATTACCAAGGGCATTCGGCCGGGCAGCGGCATTGGCAGCAGCGCGGCCAGCGCGGCGGGCGCCGTGGTGGCGGCCAACGCGCTGCTGGGCAACCGGTTTTCTCATAAGGAATTGATTGACATGGCGATGTACGGCGAGGCCGTGGCCTCGGGCGTGCGCCACGCCGACAATATTGCGCCGGCCATTTGCGGGGGCTTCACGCTGGTGCGGGCCGTGGCGCCGGTGCTCGACGTGCTGGCCCTGCCTGCCCCGGCGCTGTGGGTGGCCGTGGTGCACCCGCAGTTTGAGGTGCGCACCCAGGCGGCCCGCGCCGTGCTGCCCACCTCGGTGCCGCTGGCGCTGGCCGTGCGCCAGTGGGCCAACGTAGGCGGCCTGGTAGCCGGCTTCCTGACCGAGGATAACGCCCTGATTGGCCGCGCGCTCGAAGACTACATCGTGGAGCCCGCGCGGGCCTCGCTCATTCCCGGTCTGGCCGATGCCAAGCGCCTGGCCGTAGCGGCGGGGGCGCTGGGCGGCGGCATCTCGGGCTCGGGCCCGTCGATATTTATGCTCAACCAGGACGAGGCCACGGCCCACGCGGCGGCGGCGGCCCTAGGGTCGGTATACGAGAAAATGGGCATCGCCTACCACCTGCACGTGGGGCCAATTGCGACGCAGGGAGCGCGGGTGGTAACCAGTTGAATAGACCTTATTAATTAACCGCATGTCATGCTGAGCCTGCCGAAGCATCTCGCGTGCGGCAGTAATTAAATCACCCGGACGATGCGAGCGAGATGCTTCGGCAGGCTCAGCATGACGTTCTTTTTTTGCATAGCCTATGCAGTATTATAGCCTCAACCGCCAGTCGCCCGCCGTGGATTTTCGGGCGGCCACCCTTGCCGGGCAAGCGCCCGACGGCGGCTTGTACTTTCCCGCCAGTATTCCGCAGTTCTCGGCCGGCTTTTTGGCCGAGCTGCCGGGGCTATCGCGCGCTGAGGTGGCCTACCGCGTGCTGGCGCCCTACGTGGGCACGACCATCCCCGAGGCCGACTTGCGCCGCATCTGCGCCGAAACGGTCGATTTTGAATTTCCGCTGGTGCCAGTGGCGCCGCGCCTGGCAGCGCTGGAGCTGTTTCACGGGCCCACGCTGGCGTTTAAGGACGTGGGGGCGCGGTTTATGAGTGGCTGCCTAGGGTACTTTTCGCGGGGCGAGGCCGCGCCCGTCACGGTGCTGGTAGCCACCTCGGGCGACACGGGCGGGGCGGTGGCGCACGGCTTTTTGGGGGTGCCGGGCGTGGCGGTGGTCATCCTCTACCCCGCGGGCAAGGTGAGCCCGCTGCAAGAATTGCAGCTCACGACCCTAGGGCAGAACATTACGGCGCTGGAGGTGCAGGGCAACTTCGACGACTGCCAGGCGCTGGTGAAGCAAGCGTTTCGGGATGAGGCGCTTACGAGCCGGCGCACGCTCACCTCGGCCAACTCCATTAACGTGGCGCGCTGGCTGCCGCAGCAGCTTTACTACCTCTTTGCCTGGCAGCAGTGGCAGGCGGCGGGCCGCGCCGCGCCGCCGGTGGTGGCGGTACCCAGCGGCAACTTCGGCAACCTATGCGCCGGGCTGCTGGCCCAGGCCTCGGGGCTGCCGGTGGGGCGCTTTCTGGCGGCCTGCAACGCCAACGATGCGGGCGCCGCCTACCTGCGCTCAGGCATTTTTGCGCCCAAGGCGGCCGTGGCCACCATCTCCAACGCGATGGACGTGGGACACCCTAGCAACTTTATGCGCATTTTGGAGCTATTCGAGCACAAGCACTCGGCCATCAGCCAGCTGCTGAGCGGCTACACCGTGAGCGATGCCGACACCAGCGCCACCATTCGGCGCGTGGCCGCCGAGCACGACTACCTGCTGGACCCACACGGCGCGGTGGCGTATTTCGCCCTAGCTCACTACCTAGCTGAAAACCCCGCCGCGGCCGGTTTTTTCCTGGCCACGGCCCACCCGGTAAAGTTTCCGGAGGTGATAGAGCCGCTAGTGGGCCGCCCGGTGGCGCTGCCGGCGGCCCTGCACTATTTATTGCAGAAACCTAAGCAAAGCGTGCCGCTGACGCCCACCTACGAGGCGCTGCGAGACTGGCTGGTGCAGACGTAATTTCCTGCAGCGGGCGCAGTGTTTACGCAGAAGACGCAGCGTTCTGACGTCCGCGCTCCGCGTCTTCTGCGTAAACACTGCGCCCGCTGCGGAAAATATACCCATGAATTTTAAACTCCTGCCGCTGCTTCTGCTGCTCGCCGCCTGCCAGCCCGACCAAGTGCAGCACCTGCCCGGCACCAAGCAGATAGCCGAAGAAACGGCCAACTGGGAAGTGCTGCGCATCTTGCCCCACGACCTGCTGCACGCCACCCGCTGGGCCGGCGACTCGCTCACGGGCTTTGCCGATACGCTGCTGCGCCGCACCCTGGCCCGCGAGCTGGCAGCGGGCGGCGTGGCCCAGGCGGCCGCCTTTTGCCGCCCCGAAACCTACCCTAGGGTCGATTCGATGGCCCGCAAGTGGCAGGCCGCGCCGCGCCGCGTCGAGTGGCAGCCGGCGCCCACCGCCGGCCCTGGGGCCAGCGCGGCCGCCGAAGCCGCCGGCCTGCAACCCGACACCCTGCGCCTGATTGGCCGCCCGGCCGCCGACACGTTTTTTTACCAGCGCCCCATCGTGCTGCGCCACAACCTGTGCTTGCGCTGCCACGGCCAGCCCGGCCGCGACCTCACCGCCGCCGAGGCCGCGCTGCTGCACACCCGCTTTCCGGCCCTGCGCGCCACCGGGCGGCAAGTGGGCCAGGTTCTCGGGGCCTGGCAGCTCACGCTGGCCCAGAGCGGAGTAGCGGAGTTTTACACCATGAAAACCCGCAAGAAATGGAAGCCCCACAAAATGCCGAAGCTGTTTTAGCCTGCTGCGGCGCCTGGCTGCGGCCGTGGCGCTGGCCTTAGGCCAAGCCCCCTAAGCACTACCAAGTGGGCGCTGTTGCCGTAAGCAGCCCGAGTAGGCCCTAGGCGGTGCCGCCGCGCGCCGGCTGGGTTGCGTTTTTTAGTTTTTACGTATGACCAACCCTTCTTCTCCCACCATTATTATTGGCGCGGGCCTGGCCGGCCTGGCGTGCGCCAACTGGCTGCACCTCGCCGGCCGCCCCGTGCTGGTGCTCGACGCCGCCGACGGCGTGGGAGGCCGGGTGCGCACTGATATAACCAACGAGGGCTTTCGGCTCGACCGGGGCTTTCAGATTTTGCTGACTGACTATCCCGAGGCCCGGCGCATGTTTGACTACGGCGCGCTGCAGCTCAAAACGTACCGCTCGGGCGCCGTAGTGCGCCTGCCCGACGGGCGCGAAACCACCCTTGAAAACCCGCTGCGCGCCCCGCTAATGGCGCCCGCGGCGCTGGCCTCGCCCATTGGTACGCTGCCAGACAAGCTGCTGCTGGCCCGGCTGGCGCTCGAGCAGCTAACCCAGTCGCCCGAGGCGCTGCTGGCCCGGCCCCACCCCGACACGACGCTCCAATTCTTGCGCCGCTACGGCTGGAGCGAGCAAATAATCGACAGCTTTTTCCGGCCCTTTTTTGGCGGCGTGTACCTCGACCGCGACCTGGGCACGGCCAGCAATTTCTTCCGGTTTGTATTTCAGCAGTTTGCTAAGGGTGAGGCGGCCGTGCCGGCCCTAGGGATGCAGCAGCTACCCGAGCAGCTAGCCGCCCGCCTGCCCGCCGGCGCCGTGCGCCTGAACTCGCCCGTGGCCGCCGTGCTCGATGCGGGCCGCACCGTGCGCTTGGCCAGTGGCGAAACCTTAGAGGCCGCCGCTACCGTGCTGGCCACCGATGGCCCGGCCGCCGCCCGCCTAGGGGGCCTGGCGTTGCCTACCCCCACGCACCCGGTGGCCAACGCTACTACTTGCACCTACTTCGCCACCGGCGGCCCGGCCCCCAGCCACGGCCACCGGCTGCTGCACCTCAATGCCCAGCCGGGCGCGTTGGCGCACAACGTCGCGTTTCCGGCCGAGGTAAGCCCCGCCGTGGCGCCCCCTGGGCAGCACTTGGTTTCGGTAAGCACCCACGGCGCGCACGGGCTGGCCGAGGCCGAATTGACTGCCCACCTGCAACAAGAGTTAGCCACTTGGTTTGGGCCAGTGGCCAGCACGTGGCGGCACCTGCGCACCTACCACCTTGCCCAAGCCCTGCCCGTGTACGCCCCCGACCAGCCCGTGCAACAGGAACTGCGCCTGGGCGATACCCTATGGCGCTGCGGCGACTGGGTAGCCTACCCCTCGCTCAATGCCGCACTGGGTACCGGGCGGCAGGTGGCGCAAGGGCTGCTGGCGGGGCTGGCAGGCTAGGAGCACGATTAAAGCCCGTCCTGCTCAGCTGGCGGCCGCTTGTCGAAGCATCTCTACCGAATAATTGCCCCAGACAATGTGGTAGAGATGCTTTGACAAGCGGCCGCCAACTGAGCAGGACGGGCTAACAACTTCTTAAAAAGAATCTAAATCAAGCTGCTTTTTAGCTATCCTTCGTGCGCACTAGCCACGACGCGTAGATTTCCTCGAAAGTGGTGCGCAGGTTTTTGGTGATGCCCCACCTAGGGTAGTGCGCCTGCATTTTGCTCAGGTCTGAGAGGTAGCAGATGTGGTCGCCGATGCGGGGTTGGTCTACGTAGTCGTAGCGCATTGCCTTGCCCGAGATGTTGCTAATCAGCTGGAAGGCCTCTAGAATGGAGATGGAATTAGGGCGCCCACCCCCGAGGTTATACACCTCGCCCACGCGCGGGTTTTCAATAAACTCCTCCATGAAGCGCACCACGTCGTGCGAGTGAATATTATCGCGCACCTGCTTGCCTAAGTAGCCAAAAACGGTGTAGTTGCGCTCCTCCAGGTTGCACTTGATGAGGTAGCTCAGGAAGCCGTGCAGCTCGACGCCCGCGTGGTTGGGGCCGGTTAGGCAGCCGCCGCGCAGGCAGCAGGTGGGCATGTTGAAGTAGCGGCCGTATTCCTGCACCAGCACGTCGGCCGCTACTTTGGAAGCACCGAAGAGGGAATGCTTGGCCTGGTCGATGCCGAACGATTCGGTGATGCCATTGTAGTACTCGGCATCGGCAAAGTCCCAGCGCGTGGCTTTTTCCACCAGGCGCAGGCGGTTGGGCGCGTCGCCGTACACCTTGTTGGTCGACATGTGCACGAACGTGGCTTCGGGGCAGTGCCGCCGGGTGGCTTCCAGCAGGTTGAGGGTGCCCCCGGCATTCACGTCGAAGTCGTCGAAGGGGCGGCTGGCGGCCAGGTCGTGGCTGGGCTGCGCGGCCGCGTGCACAATGGCAGCGGGCCGCAGTTCGGCCAGCGTGGCCAGCACCGCCGGGCGGTCGCGGATATCCAGCTCCAGGTGGTGGAAGTTTGGGTAGTCGGCCAGCAGGCGCCGCTGGTTCCAACGCGTATCGCCGCTGGGGCCGAAGAAATCGGCGCGCATATTATTGTCGATGCCATACACCTGCCAGTTGCTTTGGCAGTAGGCGCGCACCACTTCACTGCCAATAAGGCCGCTAGAACCGGTGACTACTATTTTTTTCATGTCGGAGATAGTCGGGCAAACGGGGGCCAGGGTAGCGGGGCTCTCCTCAGGCAGGAAAGCAACAAAGCCACCCGGTAAACGGCTTCGCGTTGCGGGCTATTTTACCCAGCAGGCCCAGGCCGCCCGCAGGTAATGCCGGCGTTGCTAGGGCGCGGTACGTTTGTCGCTTGGCTTGCCCTAGGGCTACTATGCTTGGCCTGGATGGCGGATACCCCTTAGTAGCAGGCCCGCACCCTAGGGCACCAGCTGGGCTACAGCCCGGTAATGGGCACCTGCACCGGCACCTCGGGCTGGTAGTAGCTGGCCATGCGCGGCTCGTAGCCGCGAATGCCGTACCAGATGATGTAGGCATAGCACACCACCGGCAGCAGCAGCGCCCAGTGCAGCGAGCTTACGTCGGCCACTTTGCCAAACAGCAGCGGCACCAGCGCCCCACCCACAATGGCCACGTTGAGCAGGCCCGAAGCCTCCTCGGTGTGCCAGCCCAGCCCAGCCACGGCCAGCGTGAAGATGGTGGCAAACATGATGGAGTTCATCAGCCCCACCGCCAGCAGGCTGTACATAGATACTTGGTGCTGGGTGCTGATGGAGATGAGAATGAGCACGATAGCGCCGGCCGCCGCCAGCACCAGCAGCCGCGTGGGCCGGAAGCGGCTGAGCAGGTAGGCGCCTACAAAGCGGCCCACCATGGCGCCGCCCCAATAGTAAGACACCTTATATCCCGCTAGCTTGGGCGAGAGGCCCGCTACCTCGGGCAGGCCCAGGTAGCTCACTAGGTGCGAGCCAATGGCCACCTCGGCCCCCACGTAGGCAAAAATGCCTACCATGCCCAGCACCAGGTTTTGGTAGTGCCAGGCGTGGCGGCCGGGCTCGGGCACCTGCGAGCTAGCCGACTGCATTTGGGGCATCTTCAACAGGGCCAGCAAGCCGCTCAGCACCAGCAGTATTCCTCCGATAGCTAGGTAAGGTACCTGCACGGCCCGCACGTCAATATTCACTGCGGCGTTGGTGGCGGCTGCGTTCAAATCGGGCAGGTGCGAAAGAATAAGGGCCGAACCCAAAAGTGGCGCTATAAACGTGCCCAGCGAGTTGAAAGCCTGCGTGAGGGTGAGGCGCGCGGAGGCCGTGCGCGGCGGCCCCAGGATGGACACGTAGGGATTGCCCGATACTTGCAGCAGCACCACGCCCGTAGCCAGCACAAACAGCGCCCCCAGAAAGATGGGGTAGCTGCGGCTGGCCGCGGCCGGATAAAACAGAAAGCAGCCCCCGGCCGCAATCAAAAAGCCCGCCAGCATACCCTGCTTGTACCCAAGGCGCTTCACGAGCTGGCCCGCCGGGATGCCCATAATAAAATAGGCCCCAAAAAAGCACAGGTTAATGAGGTTGGCCTGGGTGTAGCTGAGCCCAAAAATGGCCTTCATGAACGGTATCAGGATGTCGTTTAGGCAGGTGATGAAGCCAAAAACGAAAAACAGCACCGTGAGCGAAGCCAGGGCCGAGGTGTAGCTCGGCTGGGGGCCGGCGGCCTCATCGGCGAGCGAAGGGGTGGGGATGTACGCGGACGCAGCCATGGGCAGAGACTGAAGATTAGGGGGTGGGAATTGAAAAAGCGCGCGAAGCTGGAGTTGCCGCCCTAGGGGACAAAGCGCGAACAACGACTACAATCGGCCCGACCTAAACTGAACTGAGCGGCCGACGGCGGCCAAAAATAGTGCGCAACGCACAGACGCCGCCCCTAGACTTAAAAATCTGGGGGCGGCGTAGCAGGTGGGTAGTCAATTGGGCGCGGCCCAGGGGCCTAGGGCACTTGGCCCAAGTACGGTCGCCTATTGCCCGGCCGGCGCGTCGCGCAGGGCGTGCACCTCGTCGGGCGTAATGGCGCTGGCCTTATTGCCGAAGTTGTTGCGCACGTAGGTGAGCACATCGGCCACGTTGAGGTCGGTGAGGTAGTCCTGGGCGGGCATACTATTGTTATATGTCTCACCCTCAATCTCATTAGGGCCCTTGAGGCCCCGCAGCACGATGCCAATGAGCTGGGGCTTGGCCCCGAGCACGTAGCTGGTTTTGGTGAGCGGCGGGTTCATATCGGGTACGCCGCCGCCATCGGCCTGGTGGCAGGTCAGGCACACGTTTTTGTACACGCGCTGCCCGCGGGCCAGCGAGGCCGCCAGCGAGCCAGCGGGCGTGGGCTGCGCCTGCGCGCGGGCGGTGGCCCGGCTGGGCAGTTGAACTGGCGCCTGCTGGGCAGGCAAGGAATATATGCCCGTGGCCAATAGCCCAGCCAGGGCAAGGTAGCGGAAGCCTCTCATTTACTTAGCGTTGTACATAATACGGTAGATGGTGCCCTTCGAGTCG
The DNA here is from genome assembly GCA_050954355.1 of Janthinobacterium lividum. Taxonomy (GTDB): domain Bacteria; phylum Bacteroidota; class Bacteroidia; order Cytophagales; family Hymenobacteraceae; genus Hymenobacter. Next base: position 20,675 of record JBPBPH010000071.1, on the reverse strand, counting down.
TCGCTCACGTAGAGTGAGCCATCGGGGCCCTGGGCCAGGCCGCAGGGGCGGTGGTCGGCGCGGCCCGAGGCGGCTTTATCAGGCGTACCGGCAAAATTATCGGCAAACACTTCCCACTGGCCGCTGGGTTGGCCATCTTTGAAGGGCTGAAACACCACGAAATAGCCGGCTTGGGGCTCGGGCGCGCGGTTCCAGGAGCCGTGGAAGGCGATGAAGGCGCCATTGCGGTACTTGGCCGGAAACATGGAGCCGGTGTAGAACAGCAGGCCGTTGGGGGCCATGTGGCCGGGGTAGGCGGCGGCGGGCTTGATGTAGTTGCCTTTGGCGGGCGTTTTACCGTCGCCGCCGTACTCGGGGCCCTGCATCAGCTGCTTGCGCTGCTGGTCGTAGTACACGTAGGGCCAGCCGGCGTTGGCGCCCGCGTTCAGCTCGTAGAGGCACTCGGCGGGCAGCGTGGCCGATTCCTTATCGCCGTAGAGGGCGGGCCAATTGTCGTGCAGCTGGTCGCGGCCGTGCTGCATCACGAAGAGCTTGTTGTCCTGTGCGTTCCAATCGAGGCCCACCACGTTGCGCAGGCCGGTGGCGTAGCGGGTGCCATCCTGCTCGCGCTGCCCCAGGCGGTCGGTTTTAAACTGCCAGATGCCGCCCGCCGAATCCAGGATGGGGCAGTTGGCCATGCCCTTCGAGCCCCGCTCACGGTCTTTTTCCTGGCACGCGTTGGAGTAGGCGCCCACGTTCACGTAGAGGTTACCGCTGGGGTCGAAGGCAATGGACTTGCTTTCGTGCTCATTTTCTTTTTTGAGGCCGTGCACCACCAGCTCGGGCGCCGCCTGGTTGGTGGCCATGCCCTGGCCATCCAGCTTGTAGCGGTACACCGCCACGTCGCTGCTGGCGTAGAGGTAGCCGCCCTGGTTGGCAATGCCCGTGCCGCCGTAGTTGCCAAAGCCGCCCGCCACGGTGGCGCGGCCGTCGGCGCCAGGCTTCAGCACCACGATGCCCTTGCCATCCTTGGCGCTGTTGAGCTTCACGTAAATGAGACCGTTGGGCATCACCACTAAATGGCGGGCCTTGCCACCGGTTTCGGCCACTTTCAGCGCCCCAAAGCCGGCGGGCAGCTTCAGGCCGGCGTTGTCGGGGTCGGGGGCCAGGCGCGGGGCGGTGGGGCGGCTGGCGTAGAGCAGCAGGCTGCCCGCGATGGCCGCGGCCCCTAGGGGCAGGCGAAGGGAAAAGGACTTCATATCAAGGAAAAGAGAAAAAGCGCGCTTCTTACTGACTACCACTAACTACCCGAAGGCAGGCAAGGTTGCACCAGTCGGGCGGCTACTTTTGTGGCTCGCGCCCGCCCACTGCCCATGCCCATTGCCCCGCCTACTATTTTGCTGCTCCACGGCTTTGCCGAAAGCCGCGAGGTATGGACCGATTTCACCCGGCCCTTCCCCGCCCGCTACCGCCTGCTGGCCCCCAACCTACTGGGCCACGGCACCCACCGCGAGCCCGTGCCCGACTTCTCGATGGAGGCCCAGGCCCGCTTCGTCATCAGCTACCTAGGGCAAAAAAACACGGCCGAGCCAGTGCTAGTGGTGGGCCACAGCATGGGCGGCTACGTGGCCCTGGCCCTGGCCGAGCGCTACCCCGAGCGCGTGGCCGGCCTGGCCTTGCTCAACTCGACGGCCTACGCCGACACCGACGAGAAGCGCCACAACCGCGAGAAAAACATTGCCTTTGTGGAGCGCCACGGCCTGGCCAAGTTCATGGAGAGCTTCGTGCGCCCGCTCTTTGCGCCGGCCAACCGCGAGCGCCTGCCCGAGGCCCTAGGGCTGCTCGAAGACGTGGCCAAGGCCACGCCCGAGGCTACCATTGCGGGCGCGCTGCGCGCCATGGCCGCCCGCCCCGACCGCACCGCCGTGCTGCGCGAGGCCGCCTACCCAGTGCTGCTAGTGGCCGGCAAGCACGACGTGGCCGTGCCCCTGCCCGACTCGGTAGCCCAGGCGGCCTTGGCGCCCACGGCCAGCGCTCTATTTTTGGAAGGCAGCGGCCACCAGGCGTATTTGGAGCAGCCCGAGGCTACCCGGCGCGCGGTGCTGGCGCTGGCGGCCGGGGTGTTTGGCGAGTAGCTAGGGCCGCGCCTGGCGGTCCTACATCCATTCTTCAGGCCAGGCCGGCCCTAGGGCGCCCGCGCTCGTTACCCCGGCCGTAACTTTGAGTAGCCTTGCGCCACGTGCTGGGCTTTGCTACTTGCCCCTACATGAAGAAGTATCTATTGCTGCTGGCTGGCCTACTGGGCTGCGCTAGCACCAGCCGCGCCCAGCAGGCCCCCGATGTGCTGGCTGGCGTGCCCCGCGCCAAAGACCACGGCAGCGTGTACCTGAACTGGAGCTACAACCGCGACTGGTATACCAAGTCCGACATCCGGTTTCGCAACGATAAGTCGGACGACTATGACTTTACTTTTTACGACGCCAAGGCCCACGACCACCCCAGCATGAGCGACTTCTGGAAGCTCAGCAACCTGACGGTGCCGCAGTACGACCTCACGGTGGGCTATCTGTTCCACGACAAGCACGACCTGGGCATTGAGGTGAGCTGGAACCACCTCAAATATGTGGTAGACGACTACCAGGTGATGCGCGCCGCCGGCCAAATCCGGGGCTTCCGCTTCGACCGCGACACGCTCGTGACGCCCGACTTTGTGCACTTGCAGCACACCAACGGCAATAACTACCTGATGGTGAACCTGGTGAAGCGCTGGCAGCTGGCCGCCAGCCGTCACGTGGTGCTCAGCGCCGTGGGCAAGGTGGGCGGCGGGCCCATGATTTCCTACACCATCTCCAGCATCTTTACCAGCCACGCCGAGGGGCCGTTTCACTACGAGGGCTGGGTGGCCGGCACCAGCGGCGGCCTGCGCTTGGAGTTTTACCGCTACTTTTTCCTGAACACCGACTTTCAGGGCGCCTTTGCTAACTACACCAACAGCTACATCGGCGCCGACCGCCTAGGGCGCGTCACGCACCACTTCGGCTCGGCCCAGCTCATCTACGGCTTCGGCTTCAACGTGCCGATTTAAGCTGCCAGCTAAAAAAGGCGTCGGGCAGTAATTGCCCGACGCCTTTTTTAAGAATTCATTGATGCTACTACGACGTGGCGGATGCGGTATCGACGCCTGGGGCGGGCCGCCACTGCGTAAAGGTGTATACCAGCAAAAACACCACGCCAACGCCAATAAAAAGAGTACGCAGCCCCGCCGTCTCACTACCGTGGGCGGGGTGCGCAAAGCCGAACAGCCAAGGCGAGGCAATGAAAACAAAGCCGCTTACCAGCTCTAGGCCCCCGTGCACCCAAAACGGAATCCATCCGAATAAGCCAAAGGGCATGTTAGTGCACAGGGAGACAACCAAGTAGCCGGCAGCCAGCAGGTAGCACACCGTAGCGGCCCCGCCCGTAAGGGCAAGCAAGCTCGGAATAACCAGGAAAAAACCGCACATCAGGTAGTCGAGCACGCCGTGCAGGGTAGGTGAAATAAATTTCATGGGCAATGTGGAATAGGATTAACAGAAAAGAATGCTATTAATCCTACGGCCCTCGAACGCGTCGAGATATTGCCTGGCTTATTTTTATGGTCTGATTATCAGCTGCTACTGCAGCGCTTATTCACTTAACTTAGCAGCCCGCTCAGTTTTTCTATTCCCGGCCCGAGCACCAGCTTATCGTCGGCGCCGAGCCAATCGGTGAGAATGCTGGCGTAGAGGCTGCGGAAGTCGAGCTGGTAGCGCAAGTCGCCCTGGTCGAGGTCGGCCAGGCTGGCGGGCTGGTTGAGCAGGCCGGGCTTGCGCAGGGCGCCGCTCAGCAGCAGCACGTTGTTGGCGGTGCCGTGGTCGGTGCCGTTGCTAGCGTTTTCACTCACGCGGCGCCCAAACTCGCTGAATACCAGCACCAACGTGTACTCCCACTCGTGGCTTTGCTGCAAGTCGGCGGCCAGGGCGGCCAGGCCGTCCGAGAGCTGGCCCAGCAGCTGCGCCTGGCGGCCGTGCTGGCCCACGTGGGTATCGAAGCCCGACAGCGCCAGGTAATACACCCTGGATTCTACGCCCGAGTTTATCAGCTCGGCAGTGGTTTTCAGGTTTTTGCCAAAGTCGGTATTCGGGTAGGTCGCAGTGCTCTGGTGAATCTTCGACTTGTCGTAGAGGTAATCGGCTGCCGAAGCCGTTTCGGCCAGCGTTTTGTAGAGGTAGTCCAGCGCCGAGCCCGCCGGGGCCACGTGCTGCTCCTGGCTTACTTCACTCAGGAAGCGGCTCTGCGTGAGCTGGTGAAACTTGCCGGGACTCTTGAGGGCCAGGCCGTCGCGCTGAGCGCCCTTCAAGGCCAGGCTCAGGGTATCGTCGATTTCGAGGGCCTGGTAGGCGGGCGCGCCGCCCTGGCAGTTGGTATCGAGGTAGCGGCCCAGCCAGCCGGTGCTCAGCGTTTGATTCGCGCCCGAGCCAGTCTGCCAAATGTCCATCGAGCGGAAGTGCGAGCGGTCGGGGTTGGGGTAGCCCACGGCGTTGCAAACGGCCAGCTGGCCCTGGTCGAACAGCCCTTTGAGGCCCCGCATGGCCGGGTGCAAGGCTAGCTCGTCGCTCAGGGGCAGCAGGCCGTCGGCTTCGCGCAGCGCCAGCGTAGGCCGCGCCTTGTAGTACAAGTCGTTGCGGTACGGGATGATGGTGTTCAGCCCGTCGTTGCCGCCGCCCAGCTGCACCACGATTAAGCGGCGTGCTTTATCGCCGGGCGCGTCGCGCAGGCGGGCAGCCAGCTGGTGTTCGGGCCGGTCCAGGGCGTGCAGAAACTTGGGCACCAGCAGCAGCGTGCTGGCCAGGGCGGAGGCGTGCAGAAATTGGCGACGTTGCATACTAATAGGTGGTTAAACGGTTGTCATTGCGAGCCTGCGACGCAATCGCACCAGTACATAATCGTGCGTTGTCGTGCGGGTGCGATTGCGTCGCTACGCTCGCAATGACAGTCGATTATGTATTAAGCAAGCTGGTACTCCGGTAAGCTCAGCAGGGCTATCAGCGTGTTGCGCAGCTGCTCTTCGGGCGTCGTTGCCTTGGCAGCTATGCCTTGCACCAGCGTCAGGTTCTCGGGCCGCAGGGGCGCTTGCAGCAAAAAAGCCCCTAGCGCCTGCGGGTGATGGGCAGTGGGCGTAGCCCCTAGTAGCTGCTGCAAGGGGCCTAGGGGCAGGTGAGTGGCGTCAGCCTTCACCAGGCGCTCCTTGCCGGTCGATTGGGGGTTGATGTCGTTCTCATCGTCTTTGAGGCGCACCGCAAAGTCGGCGTTTTTGAACAGGATGTTGGGCAGCTGCAGGCGCAGCAGCAGCGACGAGGAGTCTATCCAGGCGCGGCCGCCGGGCCAGCCGGCCACGTTGGGCGGCATGAACAGGGTTTGGCCCAGGGCCTTCTGATAGCCCAGCAGCGCCTTGTCGCTGGCTACCTGCAGGTTGAGGGTGCGGCGCAGGCCCGCCACCAGCTGCACCGGCGACTTAATGAGGCTGCCCACGTTGGCTGCGTCGTAAAACCAATCGGCCGAAAACAGGCGCTCCAGCAAGTCGGCCACGTCGTAGCCGCTGCGGCGAAAGGCGTCGGCCAGCGGCGCCACGCGGGCGGGGTTGGGCACGTCGCCCACGTAGTAGCGGTAGAGCTTGGTAACCAAGAAGGTAGCGGCGGCCGGCTGCTCCAGCATGATGCGTAGGGCATCTTCGCCGCCCCAGTTGCCGGTTTGGCCGAGCAATGTTTTGGGGCCGTCGTCGTGCTCCTTGGCCCGGAACCGGAAGTTGCTTTGCCCGTCGTAGCCCCAGCCGGTGAAGGCGCGGGCAGCCTCCTTCACGTCGGTTTCGGAGTAGCTGCCGCGCCCGAGGGTGAACAATTCCATCACCTCGCGGGCGAAGTTCTCGTTGGGATGCGTCTTTCTATTTTGCTGATTGTTAAGAAACTGCAGCATGGCCGGCTCCTGGCTCACGGCCAGTAGCAGGTCGGGAAACTTGCCCAGCGCGTGCGTCCGAATGGTGTTGAGCAGGCTCAGGCTGTCGTCGGGCCGGCGGGTGCGGCAGGCAAAGTGCCCGTGCCAGAACAGCGCCACCTTCTCGCGCAGCTGGCCGGGCGAGTCGCTCATCAAGGCCATCCACTGGGCGCTCATATCCACGAACGCGTCGCGAATACCCGCGTTCTGCGCCTTGCGCTGCTCGGGCGTCAGGTCTTGGCGGCGCAGTTGCGGCAGCCCCTGGCGGCGCAAGGCCAGGGCGGGCCGGCGCGGGGCCAGCGGCCCTAGGGCCGCGTCGCTAGCGGGGTCGGGCGCCGCGGCCGGCTGCACCTGCCGCCCGCGCACGTTTTGCTCGCCCGCCACGGCCATTACCGTTCCCTGCGGGTCGGCGTATACGAAGGGCGCGATGGGCGCGCACGGTTGCGCGTCGCGAAAAAGCTGGCGTAGCGCCTTGCCGGTGCTGGGGCCAGCCGCTATATCCTGCGGCCTAGGCCCGAAGCCCGCCCGCCAATACAAGTGCTGAAGCTGCTGTGCGTTCATGCCCTTTGGAGGGCCGGGGGGGCCTAGGGTTTAATACCCCCAGGCTTTCGCGCCGGCGCCTACTTAAACCCCACCAGCGCCGCCACGCTCAGGCCGCCCATCAGCGCCACCACCAGCCAGCCGGCCGCTTGCAGCCAGCGCGGGTGCTGGTAGCCGCCCAGCAGCGCCGGGCGGCGGGCAGCCACCAGCACCACCCCCAGGGCCAGCGGCAGTATCAGGCCGTTGAGGGCGCCGGCCAGCACCAGCAGCTGCGTGGGCTTGCCCACCAGCACGAACACGCTGGTAGAGAGTATGATGAATAGGGAAATAGTAAGCCGCTCGTGCCGGGCCAGCGCCGGGTGCAAAGTTTTCAGAAACGACACCGACGTGTAGGCCGCCCCCATCACCGACGACAGCGCCGCGCCCCACAAGATGAGCCCAAACAGCCGGTAGCCCACCGCCCCGGCCGCCGCCCGAAACACGTCGGCCATAGGGTTGGCTGCCCCTAGGCGCGCGCCGTGGCTCAGCACGCCTACTACGGCTAGAAATAGCACGAAGCGCATCAGCGCCGAAATCAGGATGCCGCTCACGGCGCTGCGGTTAACTTCGGCCAGCCGCTCGGGACCGTGCACGCCGGCGTCGAGCAGGCGGTGGGCGCCCGAAAACATGAGGTAGCCGCCCACCGTGCCGCCCACGATGGTAACGATGGCCGGGGCGCTCAGCTGCGCGGGCAGCAGCGTATGGTGCAGCGCCGCCCCTAGGGGTGGCCGGGTTAAAAAGGCAATGCCCAGCGTCAGCAGTATCTTAATGGTGCCCAGAACTTTGGTGAAGCCGTCGAGCATCCGGCCCATTTCCTGCACCCAAAACAGGCCGAGGGCCAGCCCGCCCGTGAGCACCGCGCCCTGCCAGTAGGGCCAGCCCAGCAGCACGTTCAGCCCCAGGCCGCAGCCCGCAATGTTGCCGATATTAAAGGCGAAGCCGCCCAGCACCACCAGCGCCGCCAGCCCATAGCCCAGGCCCGGCAGCAGGCGGTTGGCCAGGTCCTGGGCCCGCAAGTTGCTCACCGTCAGCACCCGCCAGGTATTGAGCTGGGCCACCACATCCAGCAGCACCGACACCAGAATGACGAAGCCGAAGCTCGTGGTCAGCTGCTGGGTGAAGACGGTGGTTTGGGTGAGGAAGCCAGGCCCGATGGACGAGTTGGCCATCAGAAAGGCGGCGCCCAGGCCCGCCCCGCCCAGGCTGCGCCAGCGCCGCGCCGGGCGCGTGGGAGCTAGGCTTTGAGGACTGCTCATCGGGCGGCGGCCACTTGCACCCCGGCCTGCTCGAAAGCCGCCCGAATTTGGCGGGCAAACTCTACGGCGTGCGCCCCGTCGCCGTGCAGGCACACCGTATCGGCCCGAATGGCCAGTTGCGGGCCCGGCAGGGTGCGCACGTAGCCGCCCTGCACCATGCCCAGGGCCTGGGCAATGGCCTGGGCGGGGTCGGTGATGAGGGCATCGGGCTGACGGCGCGGCGTGAGGGTGCCGTCGGGCTGGTAGGTGCGGTCGGCAAATACCTCATGGGCAGTGCGCAGCCCCAGCTTTTCGCCGGCCTGGGTGAGCTGCGAGCCAGCCAGGCCAAACAGCACCAGCTCGGGCTGCACCTGGTACACGGCCTCAGCCAGGGCTTCGGCCAGCGCGGCGTTGGTGGCGGCCATGTTGTAGAGTGCGCCGTGGGGCTTGAGGTGGCGCAAGGTGGCGCCTTCGGTTTTGGCCACGGCCTGCAGCGCGCCCAGCTGGTACACGGTCAGCTCAAACGCCTCGGCGGGCGAGATGGCCATGTCGCGGCGGCCAAAGCCCACCAGGTCGGGCAGGCCGGGGTGGGCGCCTAGGGCCACGCCGTGCTGCAAGGCCAGGCGCACGGTGCGGCGCATCACGCCGGGGTCGCCGGCGTGGAAGCCGCAGGCCACGTTGGCCGAGGTGAGGTAGGGCATCACGCCCGCGTCGTCGCCCAGGGCCCAGGCACCGAAGCTCTCGCCCAGGTCGCAGTTCAAGTCAATGGTTTTCATAGGGTTGCTGGGCGGCACGGGGGCTGTTTCCCGTAGAAAGCGCAGTGTTTTCGCAGGAGGCGCAGCGGGCAATTAGCGCAGCCACTGGCCTAGGAGGATGGGGTAGTTGGCGGCCAGCTGCCGCACGCGCGCTTCCTGCGCAAGGTACAGCGCGTGGGCTTCGGCCAGGCTCACCTCCGCAAAGCGCAGCGCCGCCCCCGGCCGGGCCTGCGCTAGTTGCGCTAGGTCGGGCGCCACGACGTGGGCCAGCCTAGGGTAGCCGCCGGTGGTTTGGCAGTCGGCCAGCAGCACGAGGGGCTGGCCGCCGGGCGGCACCTGCACCGTGCCCGGCGCCACGGCGCTCGACAGCAGCTCGCGGCCAGCGGGCCGGCTCAGCGCCGGCCCGGCCAGCCGGTAGCCCATGCGGTCGGCCGCCGGCGTGATGGTGAACGGCTCGTGCCAAAAGGCTTGCTGACTGGCCGGCGCGAACTCATCGTACTCGGGCCCGCGCAGGGCGCGCAGCACGGGGCTGGGCGGCAGCAGCGGGCGCACCGCTGGCACGGGCAGCCAGGGCGCGGCAGCGTAGCTACCGCCTTGAAAACCAACTGCCAGCTTGGCCCACAGCGCTGCCCCTAGGCCGCTAGGGCCGGGGGCGGGCAGGGCATCGCCGGCCAGCAGGGCGCGGCCGTGCAGCCCGCCCAGGCCCGCCCGCAGCAGCGTGGCGCAGCTGCCCAGCACCGGCGGCAGCCCTAGGCCCCCCGCCAGCGCCAGGTAGGCGCGGCAGCCCGCCCGCGCCGCACCAAACGCCAGGTGCGCGCCGGCCCGCACCGCCACCAGCCGGTAGCGCGGCACCGGCCGGCCGTCGAGCGTGGCGCTCAGGTCGGCGCCGGTCAGGGCCAGCAGGTGGGCTTGCTCAAAGCAGATGGTGGGCCCCAGCAGGGTAATTTCTAAGCCGGCCTCGCCCTCGGCGTTGCCTACCAGCAAGTTGGCTACGCGCAGGGCCAGGGCATCGAGGGCGCCGCCCACTGGCACGCCCGCGGCCTGGTAGCCGGCGCGGCCCAGGTCTTGCACGGTGGTTTGCAGCCCCGGCCGCTCAAGGCGCAAACTCATGGCGGGCAGCTAGCTGGTGAAACTCGGTGGCGCTGATAGGCCGGAAGCGCAACTGCTGGCCGGCGCGCAGCCGCGTGGGCTCGGGCCAGGCGGGGTTGAACAGCGGGAGCGGCGTGCGCCCAATCAACTGCCAGCCGCCGGGCGAGGCCAGCGGGTAAATGCCCGTTTGGGCGCCCGCAATGCCCACCGCGCCGGCCGGCACTTGCGCCCGCGGCGCGGCCCGGCGCGGCGTAGCCAGCTGCGCATCGAGCCCGCCCAGGTAGGGAAAGCCCGGCAAAAAGCCCAGCAAGTGCACCAGGTAGGTGGGCGCCGCGTGCCGGGCAATTACCTCGCTCATTTCCAGACCAGTATGCTGCGCCACGGCAACCAAATCGGGCCCATACTCCCCGCCGTAGCACACCGGAATCTCGATGGTTTCGAGGGGGGCAGCAGCGGCGGCGGCGGCCAGCTCGGCGGCGGCCAGGCAGGTGCGCAGCCAGGCGGCGACCTGCTCGTAGGGCGCTGGGCCAGCCGGGCGCACGGCCCTAGGGTCATAATACACGGTAAGGGTGGTGTAAGCCGGCACTGCTTCCCGAAAACCCGCGCAGTAGCTGGTTTGCACCTGCTGGTGCAAGGCCTGCAGGCGCCGCAGTGTGGACGCGCTAATGCCGCCGCCAAAATCGACTACGGCGGCCGTGTCACCCAGAGGAAAGATTGTAAGTAGGGTTTTCACCGCAGAAGACACTGAAAACTGCGCAGAAGTAGCGCAGCGGAAAAGTACGCGCTGGGGAGGTATTCTGCGTTTCTTCTGCGCAATCCTCAGCGTCTTCTGCGGTGAAAACCCCGACGGCTCACAGCCGCGCGCCTACCACTACCGTTTTGCGGTACTCGCGCCGCTCGCCGCCGCTGGGCCTAAACAGCTCGATGTAGAAAAGGTAGTAGCCCACGGCCGCTTTGTGGCCGCGCTCGTCCAGGCCGTCCCACTGCACGAAGCCGGTAGTGGGTAGGCTCTCGTTGCGCAGCAGGCGGCGCGCGAGCTGCCCCAGGGCGTCGTATACCGTCACCGAGGCCACGTAGCCGGGCTGGTTTAGCTGGTAGTTGAGGGTCGCGAAATCGTCGTGCCCATCGTCGTCGGGCGTGAATAGCTCGGGCAGCACCGTCCACTCCTGGCCGCCGCCGCTGGCATCCTGGTTTTGCGAGTTGGGGCGGCCGGGCGTGGCGTAGCCCACGGTGCTGGCCGCCGAGTGAAAGTTGCTGGCCTGGCTCGGCCCCAGGGCCCGAATGCGTTCCAAGCTCACGCCCGCCGTGCTGCTCAGCAGTGGCAGTTGCTGGCCGTTATCGTAGGTGTAGCGGTCGATAACTACCCCTAGGGGGTCGAGCAAGCTAATGGTCCCGCTACTGTTGTCAAGGGCTGGTAAATTACTCACCGCCAGCAGGTTGGCCTGGTCGCTGCTACTCGGGTACTGGGCGGCCAGTACGTTTACATCGCTGGTGAGGGCCGCCAGCTGGCCGGGCGCCAGCACGTAGGGCGCCCCCAGGCTGATAGTAGCCGCAGCTGGCCCGGTGCTGCGCTCGGCCAGCAGTTGGTAGCCCTGCAGGCTCACGTAGCGCAGCGAGCGGTTGAGCACCTCCACGAAGTACACGCCGCCCGGCCGGTGGTTATACAATATTTCGTTGATAACCAGGTCGCCGGGCTGGGCGGCTTCGGGCAGGGCCAGGTTGGCGGCGGCCAGGGGCCCACTGGCGTTGCCGGCGCAGTCGGTGGCGCGGGCCACGGCCACGCGCACGGCCTGGCTGGGTTGCAGGTCGGTACTCAGCCCCAGGTCAACGGCCCGAAAGTCGGGGCCGACGGGCGCCACCTGCTGCACCCCTAGGGCGGTGCCCGCCACGCTGGCCTGCACCTGGTACAGGGCCGGGCTGGCAACGCTGGCGCTGTCGAGCTTCTCGCCAAAATACAGCCGGATGGTGCGGGGCCCTAGGGCCGCGGCGCGCAGCAAGGCCGGCGGCGTGTGGTCGGGGTGGGGGGCGGCCACGCTGTTGCGGCGGCCGGGGGTGCCGCCGCTCGCATCCTGGCTGGCGCGCCAGTTGTCGGGGCCGCCGCAGTAGTTGGCGGGGTCTTGCATTTCGAGCGTCCAGCCGCCGGCTTGCTTGCGGGTGTCGCGGTACCAGGCGTCGGTGTAGGCTACCTCAAACAGGGTGGTGCCCCCTAGGCCGCGCAGTACTAGCTGGTCGCCGGCATTGATGAGGGCCGGAAAGTTGCTGACGCCGTACACTTTACCGAAGGGCGCAAACTGGCTGGCCCGCGTGGCAGCGCACACCACGGCGTACTGGCCGGGCAGCAGGCGGGCCGTGTCGGGCAGCGCGGCAGCCGGGCCACCGGGCTTCAATAACCGCACCCCGCGCAAACTCAGCGTTTTGGTGGCGGTGTTGTTGAACAGCTCCACGAACTCCGACGCGGGCAGCCCCACCACCGGCGTTTCGTCGGCCATAATTTCGGTGATGAGCAGCTCGCCCACTTGCGGCGCCACCGGCACCCCGCCGAAGCTGGCTGTGAGCGGCCCGGCGGCCACATTGCCGTACAGGTCGGCCACGCCGCGCACTTGCAGCACGTTGCTGGCTGCTAGGTCTTGGCCAAAGGTGAGGCGCACCACCGCCGGGTTCAGCGCCGCGGGCTGGGCGGCCAGCGGCACCGCGCCGCTGGCCAGCTGGTAGCGCGCCGGCTGGGCGGCCGTGGCCGCAGCCAGCGCCTCGTTAAATACCACGTCTACCGTGCGCGCATCGTAGGCGGTGGCGCGCAGCAGCAGCGGCGCGGTGGCATCAGTGACGTAAAAATCGTCGAAGTAAAACTTCTGGCTATTGGCCGATGAGTACAGCAGCAGCACGCCCACGGCCGCGCTACGTTGGTAGGTATTGTCGGTGGGCTGGGCAGTTTCGGCTACGAAGTTGCGGCCGCCGGTTAGGTCGCGCGCCAGCGTCCATTGCCCACTCAGCGAGCGGGTTACGCGCACCCGTACCAGGTTGTTGGTGGTAGAAGATAAGGTGCCGTTTTGCCCATCAAGCACCACCACGGCCGCGCGGGCCGAGTCTTTGCGAAATAAGCTCACCTCGTCGTTGGTGCCCCCTAGGCGCACGAAGTAGCCGGTGGTGGCGGGGCTGCGCAGGTCGGGCTGCGAGGCCAGCAGCCACACGTCGGCCAGGTTGCCGGCGCTGGTGGCCAGCTTCAGGTTAGCCCAGAATTCCCAGCTGGTGCCGGTGCTGGCCTGGCAGGGCGTGGCCAGCTGCAGCTGGGTGCCCGTGGTGGCGGGGCCGTTGCTTTGCAGTACCTGGCCGGCCACCCGGAAGCTGGCCGCGTCGCCCACCCAGGCAGGGTTTTGGGTGAAGTCGCCGTCGGCAAAGGTTTCAACCAGTTGGGCGCGCAGGGCTAGTGGTAGCAGCAACAGCAACAGGCACAGGTATTTCATGGGAATAAGCCGCCGGGCGCGACCGTCCCAAAGTAAGCTCCTCTTGGCTGAAATATAGCCGCGCGCCGCCGGGCTGCCTCCCTAGGGGCCGCTGAGGAATGAAGGGCGGGTTGAGAACAGCATCAGCCTGTCATGCTGACGCTGTTCTAAGAACAACTTCCTAGGCCCTACACCATGTAAAACTCCCAGGAGATGCGGTCGGGGTCTTTGAAGGCCACGTACTGCTTGGGAGCCACGGTATCGGTTTTGACGCCGGTGTTTTCTACGCCGGCGGCTTGCAGGGCGTCGGCCACGCGGTGCAGCTCGGCTTCGTTGTCGCAGGCTAGGGCCAGGTGGTCGAGGCCCACGTTGAAGGGCGTGAAGGTGTTGCCGCCGGGGTGGGTGGGCGCCGCCAGCTTAAAGCCGAGGAACATCGGCCCGATTAGAAACCCCAGTATTTCGGGGGTTTCGAGCGCTACCGGGAAGCCCAGCAAGTCGTGGTAAAACGCTTTCGCGCGGGCAAAGTCGGTCGTGCGCAGGGCTACGTGGGCGAGGCCCTTGGTTTGGGGTTGAATGGGCATTGGTTTGGTTGGGAAGCGTGAGGCTCTTCTAACTGCTATTGCCCCCGCCGGGTTGGCGGGCTGCCCGGCCCACGGCGCGCGGTGCGCCCGCAACTTGCGCATTCGTGCCGACCTTTACCCGGCATCGGCCGGCGCGGGGCTGCGCTACTAATGACTTGCTTAAAACCGTTTCTACTGATGAAAATTGCCGTAGTGGGTGCCACCGGGCTGGTGGGCACCGAGATGCTGAAGGTGCTCGCCGAGCGCCAGTTTCCCGTTACCGAGCTGCTGCCCGTAGCCTCTGCCAAATCGGTGGGCCAGCTGGTTCATTTCCAGGGCCGCGACTACCCGGTGGTGAGCCTGGACGACGCCGTGGCGGCCCGGCCGGCCATTGCCATTTTCTCGGCCGGGGGCAGCGTGTCGCTCGAAAATGCCCCTAGGTTTGCCGCGGTGGGCACCGTGGTGGTCGATAACTCGTCGGCCTGGCGCATGGACCCCAGCAAGAAGCTGGTGGTGCCCGAAGTGAACGCCGACGTGCTCACGAAGGACGATAAAATCATTGCCAATCCCAACTGCTCAACCATTCAGCTGGTGGTGGCCCTCCACGACTTGCACCAGCGCTACCACGCGCGGCGCCTGGTTATCAGCACTTACCAAAGCGTGACCGGTACCGGCAAAAAAGCGGTGGACCAGCTCCTGGAAGAGCGCGCCGGCCGGCCCGCCAGCAACCCCGCCTACCCCCACCCCATCGACCTGAACGTGCTGCCCCACATCGACGTGTTTCAGCCCAACGGCTACACCAAGGAGGAGCTGAAAATGGTGAACGAAACCAAAAAAATAATGGGCGACGATGGCATCCGCGTGACGGCTACCTGCGTGCGCGTGCCCGTGCTGGGCGGCCACTCCGAGTCGGTAAACGTGGAGTTTGCCCAGGATTTTGACTTGGACGAGGTGCGCGACATCCTGCGCCGCACCGCCGGCGTGGAGGTGGTGGACGACGTGCAAAACAACCAGTACCCCATGCCCAAGGACAGCCACGGCCGCGACGCCGTGCTGGTGGGCCGCCTGCGCCGCGACGACACGCAGCCCAACACTCTCAACATGTGGATAGTGGCCGACAACCTGCGCAAAGGCGCTGCCACCAACGCCGTGCAAATTGCCGAGTACCTGGTGGCCAAGGGCCTGGTGGAGAACAAGTAAGCAGTAAGACTCCTAAGCAATAAAAAGGCGGTCATGCTGAGCTTGCCGAAGCATCTTTATCGCATCGTTGAACGAATCCAGACGATGCGGTAGAGATGCTTCGGCAAGCTCAGCATGACCGCCTTTCATTTTTATCTATTTCTACAAACATGTGAAACGCAGCTACTTGTTACGCTGGTGCTGGCTGCTACTGCTGGGGCTAGGGCGGTGGGTAGCCGCCAGCTGGCCCAGCTACCAGCCGCCGGCCGCCGCCGCGCTACGCCCCCGGCTCAGCTACCTGGCGCGAGTTATTAACGAAGGTGCCGCGCCTGGTACGGCCCTAGGGCGGCTAACTGCCGCCAACCCCGAATGGGGCCTCTTCTCGCTTTCGTTTAGCACCTATGGGCTGGCCAACCAAGCGGCCCGGCAGCCTGCCCTGCGCCCCGAGGCGGCCCGTATTATGGAGCAAGCTGTGCAGGTAGCGCTGTCGGCGCCGGTGCGGCAACCCTTTTTGGAGGGGCCTGCTACTAGTTGCGCGGGCTATGCACTGCCGCAGTCAGTGCTGTATCTGGGCCACCTCAACCTGATGCTGGGTTGCCACCGGCGCCTCGACCCAGCTTCGCCCTACGCCCGACTGCACGACGCTGTTTCGGCCTGCCTGTACCGGCGCCTGGCGCTAGACCCGGCGGGCAACCTAACTTCTTATCCGGGCCGGCGCTGGCTGCCTGATAATACCGTGGCCCTGGCGTCGCTGGCGTTGCACAGCCGCCTCACGGGCAGCCCCTATGCCCAAGCTGGCTCGCGCTGGGTAGCTCGGGCGCGGCGCGAGTGGCTCGACCCAGCCACCGGCTTACTGGCTTCGATGGTAGATGCGGCGGGCCGGCCAGCCGAAGAGCCGCGTGGTTCGCACCTGGGCTGGAGCATCTGGTTTCTGGCGCAGGTCGATGCAGGCTTTGCCCGGCAGCAGTACGCGCGCTACCAGGCGGCCTACAGTACCAACCTGGGCGCCCTGCGCCTATACCGCGAAACGGCCGGCAGCCTGGCTACCGGCGCGGGCGACGTGGATAGCGGCCCGCTCATGCTGGGCTACGGGATTCCGGCTACGACCTTTGCCTTTGCCGACGCCGTGGCCCTAGGCGACTACCGCAACGCCCAGCGGCTGCGGCGCGTTATCAGCCTAGGCAGCAAGGAACTAACCACGGGACCAGAAACTCGCTTTACCGTGCGGCTCATCGGGCTGGATGTGAGCCCGCTGGCAGAAGCGCTGCTGCTGTGGGCCGACGTGCCTGCCCCAAAAAGCCGCTAGCTATCCTACATGGCTTGCATTCACTCACTGCCCTAGGCCAGCATACGGCCACTGGTTAGCGCCGTGTTCAGTAGGCAGTGGGCGGCCATTGCGGCCCATACCGAGCCCGTGCGCTCGCGCACCCACAGGAAGAGCAGGCCCATCAGCAGCGGGTAAGCAGTATCGTTGAGCAAGAAATACAGCAGTGGCTGCCACCATGACACACGGGATACCAAGTGCGCTTGGCTCATTAGAATATTGTTTGCCGCATTGTAAATAGGGAAAAACTTAAGGCTGTGCCCTAGCCCGAAGAGGAGCACGCCGGCCAACCCGCCCCAACTGGTGCGGGTGCTGGGTAGCGGGATGGTGCGTGCGAAAACCGGCCCCACCAGCCCCAGCAATACGCCGCGGTAAAACAATTCTTCCTCCATGCCGGGCACGAGCGAGTAGAAGAGGCCCTCATACCACCAGAGGGAAAGGAAATGCTGGCGCCCGGCGTAGGCAGTGGCGAAAACGGCCAGGGCCACGGCCCCTACCACGGCCCCCACCACGCGCAGCGAGGCGGCCCTCGGACTACGCAGGCCCACTTCGGCGGGCGAAACCCAGCGTAAACCGTAAATAAAAAGCACCGACACCAGCAGCGCCGCCGCTTTGCCAGCCCACGCTATGGAATGGTCGAGGGGCTTGCTGGTCACTACCGGCGCCAGGCCCAACGTGGCAGCCACCGCCTGCCACGGCAGCACCAGGGCCAGCGCGTGCAGCGCGCAAGCCAGCGCGACTAGCCCTACCCGCCGGGGTGCGGCGGGCACCTTGGCCGCCACCAGCCCCAAGCCAAGGCCGCCCCACAGCAAGGCCCAGCATAGCAGCGAAAGCGGATAGGAATAGGGCATTGCTAGGGTAGCAGAAGTCTAGAAACCTTCAGCCCGTTAAGGTAAGCAGCCCTAACAGCCCAGCCTACATCTACATGGCGCGCAGGCTCATCCAGGGCGCGTTCAGGCGCAGGTACACCGAGGCCGAGAGCGGAAATTTGCCGTAGCCGGGGCCCACGTAGCCTATGCCGTAGCGGGCGTTTTGCAGCGCCGCCGGAATAACGTACCCCGTAAGCTGGCCACCCACGCTCAGCTCGGGGCCGCGCGGGCCGCCCAGGCTGGCCAGGCGGTAGCTGCTGCCTAGCGTGAGGGCCTGCACGTTGAACACCAGCGCCAGCAACTGGTCGATGGGGCCGGTAGCGTAAAAATCCAGCTCCTCGCTGTCCTTCTGCACAAACTCGTAGCGGCCGTAGAAGGTAGGGCGGCCCAGGGTGAGGTTGGTTTCGGCCAGCATGGCGTGCTCGGGGTGGGGGCCGTGGCCCGCGTTCAGGCCCCACACCAAGGCCGAGGCGAGGTAGTGGCGCTCGCCCCAGCTGCGGCTGTGCAGCACCGAGGCGGTGGTGCGGCGCACGTTCTCGTCGGGGTGCAGGTCTTCGGGGCTCTTGATGTAGGCGTGGCTTACTTGCAGGGCCAGCTCGCTGGTAGGGTTCCAGTTGAGGCGCGCGGCCCACGAGTCGGCCCTAGGGCGGTCGAAGTCGTAGCGGTACTGGTCGGGCTCGCGGCCGGTGAAGTTGCTGCCTTCCAGCTTAAACTGCTTGTAGCGCAGCCCTAGGGTGGCCACGCCGAAGGTAATGTGGGTGGCGTCGGTCCAGTGGTGCGAGAGGGGCGCGTCGGGGTTGGGCATGGCCGAGAGGCGGTGCATGAAGGCCGTGGGCCCGATGGCCGGCTCGCCGGGGTAGCCCAGGTAGGCCGTCAGGTCCACATCCTTCGAAAAGGCGTGCGTGTAGCCCACGCTCAGCCCCGAAAACAAGTCGTGTGGGTGCTGCTTGTCGATGAGCGGCTGGCCGCGGTAGCTCTCGCCGGTTTGGAACAGCAGCGGGTAGCCGCCGCGCGTTTCGGTGAGCGGGTCGAGGCTCATCATCAGCGTCAGGTTCAGTAGGCCGCGCTCGCCCACCTGGCGCTGGGCCATGGTCATCAGCCAGTTGGGGCCATCTACGGCGCCTGCGTGGCCGCGCCCGCTGGCGTGGTTGAAGTTCTGGCTGGTGTAGCGCCCGAAGGCCGCGCCGTGGTACATCAGCATCCAGGGGCCCTTGTGCTGCATCCACATGTACATGGGCGTTTGGTCGGGCTGCCAGGCCGTGCCCGAGCCGTTGCGGCTCATGGGCAAGTTGCGCGAGTAGGCATGGCTCATGTTCATGCCGCTCGTGCCATCCATTTGCATACCATTCATGCCGCTCATCGGCTCGGCGGGGGCGCTGCCAGCGGGCGAATGGCCTAGGCCGGGCGCGGCGCGGCGGGTAGTGTCGGCGGGCATGGTCATGCCGGGCATAGCCGGCTGCTCGTGCTGGGCCAGGGCCGGGCCGACCGCCAGCAGCCCTAGGGCCAGGGTAGAAGTAAAGGCGGAACGCATCGGCGTGAATAGCTAGTGAAGCACCAGCTCTGCTAACGGCGGCGCCCCGGCAATGGTGGCCGGCGGGTGCTATACGCTGCCGCGCCAAACGTGCAGCATTAGGGAGTAAGCTGGCTTTAGCCCAAGTTCTGTACGGTTATGCCCGAAACTTACACGCACCCATTTTTGCCGGCCCCGTACTGCAAGTAGCATACCCCGACCGGCTTAGCTGGTCAGTTTCCCTTTCCTCTTTGCCATGAAAAATCCCCCCGTAGACAACCGCGCCATTCTCGATGCGCTGGCCCGCTGCATCGCCAACTGCGAATACTGCTCCGACGCCTGCCTCGACGAAAACGACGTGAAGATGATGGTGCCCTGCATTCGCCTCGACCGCGAATGCGCCGACATCTGCCGCCAGCTTTACGCGTATATCGCCCGCCGCTCGCCCCACGCCCAGCACCTTATCAAGGAGTGCATCGAGATTTGCCAGAAGTGCCACGACGAGTGCGCCAAGCACCAGCCCGAGCACTGTCAGCAGTGCGCCAAAGCCTGCCAGGAGTGCCTGGACGCCTGCCGCGCCTACCAGGCCCAGGGCTAAGCCCCACGCCTTTCCTAGGCCCCGCAACCAGCAAAAAGCCGCCGCAACAATTGTTGCGGCGGCTTTTTGCTGGGCTATCGTTAGCTAGCCGGCACGCCCTAGGCCAGGGCGTCGAGCGAAAGGCGCTCGGGCTGCATGAGGCGGCGAAACTCGCTGACCGAGCGGCCCGTGACTTGGCGAAACTGGTTGCTCAGGTGCTGGCCCGAACTGTAGCGCAGTTGGTCGGCTATCTGCACCAAGGTCATCTCACCGTAGCTGAGCATCTCCTTCACGCGCTCTATCTTCATGCGAATCAGGTATTTCTCGATGGTGAGGTTGGCTGTGCGCGAAAACACCTTGCTCAAGTGCGAGTAAGTGGTGGCGAAGCGGTCGGCCAGAAAGGCCGAGGTAGTGAGCGGGGCCGGCGCGGTGCGCAGGTGCTCCAGATACTCTTGCAGCACGGTTTTAATCTGCTCGGTGAGCTGCTCGGCGCGGTCGAGCAGCACGTCGAAGCCTGCCTCACGCAGCAAGGGGGCCACGGCGCGGGGGTCTACGGGCGCGGTGGCGGGCAGCTTGGCTTGGCCCAGCGTTACCTGGGTAGGCTCGTAGCCGGCCTTGGTGAGCAGGTTTTTTACCGTCTCGACGCAGCGCGGGCAAACCATATTTTTGATATGCAGCAGATTGGTTTTCACGAGATAATAAGACGATTAAGTGGTAGTAATAGAACGGCTGGCGGCTGGCCCGGCCGCCGGCCGCCGGGCAGAAGCCGGTGCGGTGCCCGCCCAGCTTGGCCCAAACCAATGGGCGGCCGCCCAGCCAATAAACGGTAAAACGCCTAAAAAAGTAACGGCCAGCAAGCAGAAGCTTACCAAAAATGCTGTAAACAAGCGGCTTATAAAATGGTCGGCCCAGCCAAACAAGTAAGCTACCAGCCCTACGCTCAGCCCCAGGCTACTGGCGGCCAGCCAGCCCACGCGCCGCCAGCGGTAGGCCAGCAGGCGCTGGCGCAGGCGGTGCACAGGGGTAGCCGGGCGGAAACGAGCCATGCCCGCAAAGGTAAAAGGTTTGGGCGCAAGGCGCCGGGCAACCCCAGGCGCTGGTTTGCGGTAGAGTAGGCCATTGCCCTGGGCGGCCTTATACTTGCCGGGCGGCCTAGGGCCGGCGCGTTTCTCTCACCCTCTTCCTCTCATTTATGCTTCGCACCCTACGCCTGCCCGCCCTGCTGGCGGCGCTGTCGCTCCCGCTGGCCCTAGGGGCTTGCAACTTCTCTACCGGCTCCGCTACTGGCGATACCAATGTGGAGCAGTCTTCAGCCAAAAAAATGCAAGCCAACAAGCCTCAGGGCGTGGTGAACGGCGACTCGCTAGCCGCCGGCATTCCGCGCGATACGGCCCGGCGCCCCAGCGGCAAGCAGGTTTTTAAGAACACCGACCGCGCCATCGACCGCAACCACGACGGCCTGGCCGACTAGCCCCCGCAGGCCCACAAAGAAGGCGGTCAGGGGGGGGGGGAGGCAAAAAAGCCCCCCCCCCACCCCGAGTAGAGGTTAAAAAACCCGCCCAAAAACCCC
>JBPBPH010000066.1:0-100784 GCA_050954355.1 Janthinobacterium lividum | reverse complement strand
GTTCTGGTCGGCGCGGTCGGGGGCGGCATCGGTGGGCTGCTCTTCGCCGCCCTCGAGGCCGTTGGTTTGGTCGGCGTCGCCGTAGTCGCCCCGAATGCCGGCACCGTCGCTGCTGGCCAGGTCGGTCTGGCTCACGGTTTCGGGATTGCCGCTGGCGTTCTGGTCGCGGTCAGCAGCGGCTTGCTGGTTGGTAACAGGGCCGGCCGTGCTGGCAGCCTTATTTTCTTCAATGGGGCCGGGGCGGCCCGAGTCGGGGGCGGGGTTAGGGGAAACCATAGGAGGGAATTATGAAGTAGTAAGCAGAAGGTATGAATTAGAAAATTGGCTGATTACGTAGGCGTTGGCCAGTAGAAGTAGCTGGCGAGGCCCTAGGAAACAATAACTATGAACCCATGATTGAAACGACATCCATTCATGCTTCATATTTTCTAATTCGCAATTAATCAAAGCGTTACCTCGCCAATGCTGGTGCCGCCGCTGGTGCCAGTGCCGCCGCTGATGCCGCTACCCTTGATGGCGCCTTCGTGCTGGCCGGCGTTTTCGGGGGTGCCGTCGGCATTATAAGCCGGCACGCTGGCGTCGGCGGTGGGGCCGGCATTGCCGCCGCTGCCCGAATTATCGTCGGCGTTGCCACCGTAGAGGGCCTCGCGGCTGGTGGGGGCCTCCTGGCGGCCTAGGGGCTGGTAATCGTCCGACTGAATGGGCTGGGTGGCCTGGTCTTTTTCGGGGCGGGTGGTAGGCATATGGAAAGGAATTAGGGGGAAGAAACGATGCCAGGGTGTACGCAGCACCCGGCGGGTGGTTGGGTTTCGGTTTTCTGGCGCATCTTGGAGCCTCGTGCGCCGGTGCCCGCCAGCGCGTTTGCCGCCCAGCCCATGCCTGCCCCCTCCGACGCCCTCCTTACCAAAACCGATGCCGAGCTGCAATTCTTCGTCGATAACCCGCAGTTTTACCAGCCCGCGCTGGTAGCCGCCGCCCGCCAGGAACTGGCGCGCCGCGCTGCCGAAGGCCCGCGCCCGGTAGCCGCCTCCCCTACCCTAGCCGCCGCGCCAGCGGCTCTGGTCGAGGCGGTGGCGCCGGCCGCACCGGTGCAGGCCACGCCGGCGCCTTTTGCCCCGCCACCCCCCCTAGGCCCGCCCCCATCCCCCGACATTGTAGCCGACTACCTGGTTGAGCCCGCTCGGCGGCGGCCACTGTTGGTGCCGCTGCTGGGCCTGCTGGCCGCGGTGGCCCTAGGGCTGAGCATTTACTGGTGGCGCTCGGCGGCGCAGGGCAAGGCCGCGCTGGCCGCCCGCACCGCCGCTAAGCTCTCGCCCGACTCGCTGAAGCTCGAAACCGCAGCCACCGCGCCGCTGCCCACCTTCGATGTGGAGCAAGACGTGGCCCGGCAGCTGGCCGTGGTGCCCGCCGCCGAGCTCAAGCAGGTGTCGAGCCAGGAGATGCGGCAGTACCGCGAGGTGAGCAAGCGCTTTTGGCAGGCCCAGCACCCCACCGAGCACCTCATTGGCCTGGCGCTGGCCAACCAAGCCCCCAGTTATACGCTGCTCATCGACCAGATTCGCTTCACCGAGGGCCAGTGGCACCAGGCCGGCAACGCGCTGGTGTACGGCTTCCACTTTCCGCCCACCATGGCCGACCAGGTGGCCCGGATGCGGGCCATTGCCAGCGTAGAGCGCCGCGTGCTGGAACACCTCAAAACGCAGTCGCTCAGCCAGAAGGACCTGTCGGAATACACTGTGACGCAGGAGCTGGCGGCCGGCCTTCGCCAAAAGCCCCGCGCCCTAGAAATGCACCTGTAGCCCCGCCGGGCCGCCCGCGCGCCGCCAGTTGCGGGCAGCGAGCTGAAACCAGCTGCCCGCCCCGCGTGGTTACGCTAACGCATGGATTTATCAAACCCCGAGGCGGCCGCCGCGCACTTTGCCCAGCGCCCCGATGCCGAGCTACTCTACCTGGCCCGTGCTGGCAGCGGCTACCCGCCCGCCGTGGTGGCCGCCGCCGTGGCCGAGCTGCGGCGCCGCCAGCTGCTGCCCGAGGCTCTTGCGCCGCCCGGCCCCACCGCCGCGGAGGCAGGCGCTACCGAAACCGAGGCGGCCCCCGCCGAAACCTGGCCCCAACTGCTGGGCCAACTGGCGCGGGGACTGTTCTGGCCTACGCGCCAGTACTGGGCCGTGCCGCTGCTCATCGACCTCAACCTGCTGGTGTGGCTGGCCATGACGCTGAGCGGGGTATCGGCCAGCGCGCCTACCGGCCACGAATTGGTGCGCTGGGGCTCCAACGTCAGTTCGCTCACGCTGCACGGGCAACCCTGGCGGCTGGTTACCAGCTTGTTTGTGCACAGCGGCCTGGCGCACCTGCTGCTCAATATGGCGAGCCTGTGGCTGCTGGGGCTGCTGCTAGAGGCGCGCACCGGCGGCGGGCGGCTACTGGCCACCTATCTGGCTAGCGGCGTGGGCGGCTGCCTGGCCACGCTCTGGTACCACGCGGGCGGCATCAACTCGACGGGGGCCAGCGGGGCCATTTTTGGGCTCTACGGGCTGATGTTGGCCCTGCTGCTAAGCAAGCAAATTGTGCTCGACAAGTACGACCGCCGGGCTATGCTGGGGCTGGTAGGCTACCTTATTCTGAGCAATTTGCTCTCGGGCCTAACGGGCAACATCGACAACAGCGCCCACGTGGGCGGGCTGGCCGTGGGCCTGCTGCTGGCCGGGTCGGCGGTGGCCGCTTCGCTGCGCCGCGCCGCCTAGGGCCAAGCCGAAAGCAAACGGCGCGCTGGCTGGTTATGAGAATCCATTGCCACTTTTAAATTCCTTCCCTATGCTCGCTTTGCAGCTAGATGCCCCCAACCAGCCCGCCACGGTGCGCGAAATACCCACTCCCCAGCCCGGCCCCGGCCAGGTGCTGGTGCGCCTGCGCGCCGCCGCCCTCAACCACCGCGACGTCTGGATTCAGAAGGGCCAGTACACGGGCATCAAGCTGCCCTGCACCCTAGGGGCCGATGGCAGCGGCGAGGTAGCCGCCCTGGGCGCGGGCGTAACGGGCTGGCAGCTAGGGGCGGGCGTTATCATTTACCCCGCCTTGGCCTGGGGCGACAACCAGCGCGTGCAGGGCCCGGAGTTTCGGGTGCTGGGCATGCCCGACCCCGGCACCTTTGCCGAGTACATTACCATGCCGGCCCAGGCGTTGCGCCCAAAGCCGGATTTTTTGAGTTGGGAGCAGGCGGCGGCGCTGCCGCTGGGCGGCCTCACGGCCTACCGGGCGGCCTTCGGGCGCGCCCAAGTGCGGAGTGGCGAGCGGGTGCTGGTGGCGGGCATTGGGGGCGGCGTGGCGCTGCTGGCCGCCCAGTTTTGCGTGGCCCGCGGAGCCGAGGTGTGGGCCACCTCGGGCACCGACAACAAGCTGGCCCGCGCCCTAGGCCTGGGTATTGGCCTGAAGGGCGGCATCAGCTACCAGGCCGACAAGTGGGTGAAAACCCTTACCCAGCAGGCGGGCGGGGGCTTCGACGTAATTATTGAGAGCGCGGGCGGCGAGGCCTACAACCAGCTAGTGGATGCTGCCGCCCCCGGTGGGCGCATTGTGAGCTACGGCGGCACCCTAGGGCCCATCAACCAGCTCGTGCCTGGCAAGGTGTTTTGGAAGCAGCTCAGCCTGCTGGGTTCCAGCATGGGCAGCTACCAGGACTTCGACGACATGCTGCAACTAGTTATCGACCAGCAAATTGTGCCGGTGGTAGACAAAGTATTCTCGCTCGATGAGGGCGAGCAGGCCCTGCGCTACCTCGCCGCCAGCCAGCAGCTCGGCAAGGTGGTGCTGGAAATTGACTCGACCGCGCCCGGTGGCGCCGAGGGCGCAGCCGACGCCGGGGCCGAATAGACCGCAGATTTAGCGGATTAAACGGATTGCGCAGATACGCCACCTGCGGTCTATTTCTTGTACTGCGCGTTCAGGTAGCTCAGTACTGGGGCGGTTACGTTGAGGCTGGTTTGGCCGTAGGCCACGGCGCCGCTGGGCGTGGCGGTGAGTATCATCTTGTAGCCGTGGGCTTTGCCGTAGGCTTCTACGCGCTTGCTCACGCTTTCGAGCACGCTCTGGGTGAGCTTGGCATCGGCCTCCTGGGCCTGGGCCTGCAGCTTTTGCTGCTCTACGGCGCCGCGCTGCTGCTGCTCTTGCAGCTTCTGCTCGGCGGCGGCGCGCTGCTCGGGGGTGAGGGTGGCGGCGGTTTTCTGGTACTGCTCCACGGCCGAGCGGAAGCCGGTTTCGAGCGCTTGGTTCTGGCTCTGCCAGCCCTTGGCTTTGGCCTCAAACGAGCGGCGCGCATCCTTGGCGCCCTGGTAGCCTTCTACCAGTTTGGCCAGCTCGACGTAGACAATGGCGCCGGCGGCCGGCGCGGGCCCAGCGGGCGCGGCCACTACGGCGGGCGCGGGCGTTTCGGTAGCCGCAGCAGAACCGGCCACCGCGTTGGCCGCCGTATCAGCGGCGGGGGTTTCGGGGGCCGGGGCCTCGGTGGCAGCCACGGCCGCCACCGGCGCAAGAGCCGCCGGCTGGCGGAAATGCAGGAAGTACAGCACCGCTACCGCAACCAGCAGCACCGCATTAAAAACTAGTTGGGCGGGATTTTTCATCATGCGGCAAAGGTAGGATGGGTAGTGACTACTGGCCAGTGACGAACAACGCGCTAGCCAGCACGCAGCTTACTCAGCAGTCATTACGCCCTGGCCAGGTGCAGCAGCGCGTCGCCCTGGTGCACCACGGGCATGTAGTTGAGGCCAATAACGTAGCCGCTCCAGGGCGCGTCGAGGCGCACTACTTGCTCGCCGTAGGGGTCGGCCACCGAGCCGTATACCTGGCCTTCCGGCACGAAGTCGCCCAGGCGCACATGGGCCCGAAAGAGGCCCGCGAAGCGCGCCCGCAGCCAGCGGCTGCGGCGGCACACAATGCTGGCCTGGGCCGGCACCGGGCCGGCCGGACCCATACCCAGGTGGTGCAGCACCCGCAAGGTGCCCGCAATGGCCTCCTCAATACCGGCCTCGTCGAAGCGCAGGCTTTCGCCCGTTTCGTACACGATAATGCGCTTGCCCAGCTCGTGGGCCGTGGCACGCAGCGAGCCCGGCCGCAACGGCGCGTGCAGGGTAAAGGGCGCGGCAAAGGCGGCGGCCAGGGCGTCGGTCTTGGCATCTTGGCCCAGCACGCAGCGCAATTGCGGGAAGTTGGCGCGGGCTGCCCCGCCGGTGTGGTAATCGATGCCGTAGTCTACGAGCGGCATAATCTCGCGCATAAAGCGATGCGCCACCCGGCTGGCCAGCGACCCCCTAGGGTGCCCCGGAAACGAGCGGTTCACGTCCTTGCCATCGGGCACGTCGCGGCTGAAATTTAGAAACCCGTAGATATTGAGAATCGGAATGGCGATGATAGTGCCGCGCGTAGGTTGCAGCAAATTGCGCCGCACCAGCCGCCTAATCGTCTCAATACCATTGACTTCATCGCCGTGCATGCCGGCCATCAGCAGTACCACCGGGCCCGGCTCCAGGGCGCGTACCACGTGCACTGGCACGTCGATAACCGTGCCCGAGGGCAGCTTCGAAATCACCAGCCGCGTGAGCACCCGCTCGCCGGGGGCAATGTGCAGGCCGTTTAGCGGCAGCGTATTGTCTAAGCTCATGGCCGCGTTTTCACCAATAATCCGGCCAAAGCAAGGCGGCAGCGCTTTTTCGCTACTCCTCGTCCTTTTTCTCCACTGGCTTCCCCTTTTTCACCTTGCCCTTGCCGCCGCGCTTGCGCAGGGCCAGGGCGGCGGTGTAGTCGATAACGCGGCCGGCCAGGTCGAGGCCAGTGGCTTTCTCGATGCCTTCGAGGCCGGGCGAGGAATTGACTTCGAGCACCAGCGGGCCGCGCTTGCTTTGCAGCATGTCTACGCCGGCCACGCCCAGCCCTAGGGCCTTGGTGGCCAGCAAGGCCGCCGCCTTTTCGGCGCGGCTCAGCTTCACGAGCGTGCCGGTGCCGCCGCGGTGCAGGTTCGAGCGAAATTCGCCCTCCTGACCCTGGCGGCGCATGGCCCCCACCACCTCGCCATCCACCACAAAGGCGCGCACGTCGGCGCCCTTGGCCTCGCCAATGTACTCCTGCACCAGAATGCGGGCCTTTAGGTTGTGGAAGGCTTCGATGACCGACTGGGCGGCTTTGGCGCTTTCGGCCAGCACCACCCCTAGGCCCTGCGTACCCTCCAGCAGCTTGATGATGACCGGCGCGCCGCCCACCTGCTCGATGAGGGCGGGCACGGCCTCGCTGGAGTTAGTGAAAGCAGTTTTGGGCATCCCCACGCCAGCGCGGCTCAAAATCTGCATCGAGCGCAGCTTATCTCTAGAACGCACAATGGCCTGGCTATCAACGGCAGTGCGCACCTTCATCATCTCAAACTGCCGCACCACGGCCGTACCGTAAAACGTGACCGAGGCCCCGATGCGCGGAATAACGGCGTCGAATTTTTCGAGGGGCTGGCCTTGGTACAGCATGTCCGGCTGGCCTTTTTCGAGCACTAGGTGGCACTGCAAATGGTCGATAACCCGGGCCTCGTGGCCGCGCGCGGTGGCGGCGGCTAGCAGCCGCTGGGTGGAGTACGACCGCGGCTCGCGCGAGAGAATTGCCAGCTTCATAACGGTAAGTTGAGGCCGAAACTACGCCCCAAGCGGCCCTTCGGTTCCCGAGCGCGGCCTTAGCAGCCGGGCAGCTACCCGGCGCTCAGCCTTATACGACAAATCGCGCCGCGCTACATCGACCACAAAGTGGCCCTGGCGCAGCAGCGTGCGCCCCAGCAGTACCGGGTGGCGCAGGTCGGAGCGGTCGGCCAGCGAAAACTCGGCCCCAAAATCTTGCCCGTACAGGCGCACCACCGTGCGGATGACGTAGCGCGCCTGCACCTCGCCGTTGCTGGAACGAATGTCGCGCCGGTCGAACTGATGAAACGCCAGCGGGCGGCCGTCGGTGGCGGGGTGGGCCGGGTCGAGCAGGCGCACGTGCAGCACGGGCTGGCCGGTGGCGGGGTCGGTAGCCAGGTGCACATCTTGGCAGTGCAGGGCGCTGGTGTAGGCGCCGGTATCCACCTTGGCCTCTACGCCCGCCAGGCCCAGCGTGGGCAGGTCAATCAGCTCGCGCCGGCCTAGGGTGCGCGGGGCGGGGCACTTAGTTTTTTTCATGCCTCGCTAAAGTACACCTGCCGGGCCGGGACAGCTTTACTAAGCGGCCTGCTGCGCCAGCAGACGCTCGTATTCGCGCTGGGTACGCTCACCCCGGTTGAAGCCTGAGTAGGCGCTCAGCCCCTGCGCCGCCAGCGCAATGCCCCAGAACACCGACGTCCAGATGGGCCAGGGCAGCTCGCGCGCCTCGTGCGCCTCAGGTAGCAAAAAATACAGCGCCCACAGCCCGCCGTTTACCAGAGCATACACCAGCAGGTGGCCCTCAAACTTGGCACGGCGCTTGGCAATTTGCCACAGGCGCAGGTCGCGCGGGGTGGTGAAGGCGGCGGTGGGGGCTAGGGGCTGCATGGCGCGGAGCTGGTTAAAGTGGTGGTTGATGGTCAAAACTACCCTTTTGCCCACCCCCGGCGCAAGCGGCCGTTGCCGAGGCGTCGGGTCCTAGGCCCCAACCCACTAAAAAACCTCCTGAACCGGGACCGCAGATGCAACGAACTGAATGGATTGCGCCGATACGCCCGCTGCGCGGGCTGGCGATGCGAGGTGGACCTTATGGGAGCCAGCGGTATTTTCGCCTATGGAAAACGCTAGTGCTACCAGCCGCCTGCGCGTTGTGCAGGGCGATATTACCAAGCTGCCCGTTGCGGCCATCGTCAACGCCGCCAACTCGTCCTTGCTCGGCGGGGGAGGGGTCGATGGCGCCATTCACCGCGCCGCCGGGCCAGCGCTGCTGGCCGAATGCCGAGCCATTCGGGCGCGCCAGGGTGGCTGCAAGGTTGGCGAGGCGGTGCTTACTGGCGGGGGGCAGCTGCCAGCTGCTTACGTCATCCATACCGTGGGCCCCAAGTGGAACGGTGGGCACCGAGGCGAGCCCGCGCTACTAGCCAGCTGCTACCGCAACAGCCTGCACCTAGCTGCCAAAAACGAAACGGCAACCCTAGCCTTTCCCGGCATCAGCACGGGCATCTACGGCTATCCCAAAGCGGAAGCGGCCGCCGTGGCCGGGCACGAAATTCGGCAGTGGCTATCGGCGCACGAGTACCCTAGGGAAGTAGTACTGGTGGCTTTCGACGATGAAACGCGCCGGCTCTACGAGGCCGAAGCGGCGCGCCCGCTGTAGCCTAGGCTACGCGGCTACCTCCAAGCCTTCCACGCGCTCGGCAACCTGGCGCATCAGCCAGAGTGGGGTGCTGGTAGCGCCGCAAATACCTACCGACGCGGCGCCGGCAAACCATTCGTCCTGCATTTCGTGCTCGTTTTCAATAAAGTAGCTCCTAAGGTTCACCCCGTTCACCACCGAAAACAGCGCTTTACCATTGGAGCTTTTGCGCCCGCTCACGAACAGCACCACGTCGTGCTCCAAGGCGAAGCGGGCCAGCTGGGGCTCGCGGTTGCTCACTTGGCGGCAAATGCTGTCGTTGGCGTCGAAGCTGTCGAGCGTGCCGCCAGCGGCAGCAATGCGCTCCTCCATCAGGGCCTTCATCTTGTAGAAGCCAGACGTGCTCTTGGTAGTCTGGCTGAACAGCGTAACGGGGCGGGCGAAGTCAATCTGGTCGAGGTCGGCTTCGGTCATCACCACCAGGGCGCGGTTATGCGTCTGGCCCGCTAGGCCAATCACCTCGGCGTGGCCGGGCTGGCCATAAATGACAATCTGGCCGTCCTGGCGCTGGCTCAGGTCGTAGGCGTGCTTCACCCGGTTTTGCAGCTTGAGCACCACCGGGCAGCTGGCGTCAATCAGCTCCAGGTTGTTGCGCAGGGCCAGCTGATAGGTTTCGGGCGGCTCGCCGTGCGCCCGAATCAGCACCTTGCAGTCGTGCAGCGTGCCCAGCTGCTCGCGGTCAATCACGCGCAGGCCCTGCTGGTGCAGGCGCTCCACTTCCATGCGGTTGTGCACGATGTCGCCCAGGCAGTACAGGGTGGCGTCGTCGCTCTGCCGCAACTCATCCTCGGCCATTTGAATGGCAAACTCGACGCCGAAGCAGTAGCCGGAATTTTTATCGATGGTAACCTGCATGGGAAGGGCCGTACCTGCCGGAATATGCACTTCCGTTAGTCGCACCAAAGCAAAGGTACGAAAACCGTGCCGGGCCATTAGTAATGAACCATTGCCAATGAGCAATGAGCAAAAAACCAGTATTTGCTCATTGCTCATTGGCAATGGTTCATTACTAATGGCCCACTGTCTTGTGGGCGTAGGCTTCGAAGAGGGCAGCCGACGCCCTATCGAGCACAAAATCAACCTGCTCGGTGATGGTAATATGCGTGGTATCGAGCAGCACCGCGTCGGCAGCGCGGCGCAGGGGGCTTTCGGCGCGGGTCGAGTCGATGTGGTCGCGCTTGCGCAAATTCTCCACAATAGCGGTTAGCGACACGTGCTCGCCCTTGGCGGCCAGCTCTTCTTGGCGGCGGTGGGCGCGGATTTGCACGTCGGCGGTCATAAAAATCTTGACCTCGGCATCGGGAAACACGGTGGTGCCAATGTCGCGCCCGTCCATCACCACGCCGCGCTTACGGCCCAGGCGCTGCTGCTGGGCCACCATGGCGTGGCGCACCATAGGCACTACCGACACCTCGCTCACAGCGTTGGAAATCCGCATCTGGCGAATATCGTCTTCCCGCGATTTATTGTTGAGATACAACTCGTTGCGGCTGCGGCTGCTACTGTGCCGAAAGCTGATGTGAATATCGTCGCGCAGGGCCGCCTCTATGCGGGGCAAGTCGTCGAAGGCGATGCCGCTTTCGAGCAAATACAGCGTTA
This sequence comes from Janthinobacterium lividum, assembly GCA_050954355.1. Classification (GTDB taxonomy): domain Bacteria; phylum Bacteroidota; class Bacteroidia; order Cytophagales; family Hymenobacteraceae; genus Hymenobacter. The sequence goes on along the minus strand of JBPBPH010000066.1, from coordinate 90,842 downwards.
CACCCCGGTACATGGCTCCGGTATCGAGGTAGGCGTAGTGCAAGAAAGACGCAACGGCCTTAGCCGTAGTGCTTTTGCCACACGAGGAATACCCATCAATGGCGATAACGAGGTTGTTCATGAACGCGCGAATACGGCCATTGGCCCCGCAAGATTACGCAATTCGGCGCGTATGGGCCACGCTAAGGGCCCGCCGGGCGCCGGGCAGGGCTAGGTTGCAGCAGCAGTAAAGCACCAAAAGATAACGTCGTGCCAGTCTAGCGTTCTCTTTTTCCTAGGCCCCTAGTGGCCGCAGGGGCAGGGCACGGCCTTGCCGTTGCTGTGGTGCTTGTACCAGCGAGTTTTTTGCGACAGCGAGCCGTGGCTGCCCGCGCAGCTGCCTAGGGCGCCCAAAGTGGCGGCCAAGGCCAGCAGCAGCGCCGGCCGGGCCAAAGTGCGAGTGGCAGACAATACTTTCACGGTCATTCTTTTTATAAAGATACTTTCGGGTTAGCCTACTTCGTAACCTTGCCTGCTCGTGCTTTCGTTCGCACCTTGACTATGCCCCCTGATTTTTCGCTCGCCGTCAACCTGGTCGATATTCTGGCCCGCGCCACCTACCCCGCCACCCTGCGCGTAGCCAAAGGGCGCGTGGCTGCCGTGGAGCGCACCGGCGAGGCGCCCGACCCCGCCCGGCCCTACGCTCTGCCCGGCTTCGTCGATGCCCACGTGCACGTCGAAAGCTCGCTGCTGGTGCCCAGCGAGTTTGCGCGGCTAGCGCTGCCCCACGGTACCGTAGCCACCGTGAGCGACCCCCACGAAATCGGCAACGTGCTGGGCGTAGCGGGGGTGCGCTACATGCTTAATAATGCGGCCGCAGTGCCATTTAAGTTTTGCTTTGGGGCGCCGAGCTGCGTGCCCGCTACGCCCTTCGAAACGGCCGGCGCCGCCATCACGGCCCCGGATATTGAGGAGTTGTTCCAAGACCCGCGCATCGGCTACCTGGCCGAGGTAATGAATTGGCCCGGCGTGCTGCACCGCGACGCCGATGTGCTCGAAAAAATAGCGCTGGCCCACCGCTACCAGCGCCCCGTAGACGGCCACGCGCCCGGCCTGCGCGGAGCCGACGCCGCCCGCTACGCCAGCGCTGGCATCGCCACCGACCACGAGTGCTTTGCCGCCGACGAGGCCCGCGACAAGCTGGCGGCGGGCATGAAAATCCTGATTCGCGAGGGCTCGGCGGCCCGCAACTTCGACGCCCTCATCGAGCTGGTGCCCGCCCACTACGAGCACCTCATGTTCTGCTCTGACGACAAGCACCCCGATACGCTGCTGCTGGGCCATATAAACCAGTTGGTAAGGCGCGCCGTGGCCCTAGGCTACGACGTGTACCAAGTGCTGCAAATGGCCTGCCTGAATCCCGTGGCGCACTACCACCTGCCCGTAGGCCAGCTACGCGCCGGCGACCCAGCCGATTTTATGCTGGTAAATAACCTCATCGAGTTTCAAGTACAGCAAACCTACCTCGATGGCGAGCTGGTGGCCGAGCAGGGCCAGTGCCGGCTGCCCGCCGCGCCAGTGGCCGTGGCCAACAATTTCCACACTCGTCCGGTGGCACCGGCTGCGTTGGTGGCGCCTGCGCCCCTAGGTCCGCTAGTGCCCGTTATTGAGTGCTTCGATGGCCAGCTTATCACCGCCCGGCGCGACTTACCCCTGCCCCTAGGGCCCCGGGGCAACCCCAACCCCGACCCGGCGCAGGACGTGTGCAAGCTGGTGGTGCTCAACCGCTACGCGCCCGGTGCGCCGCCGGCCGTGGCCTTCATCAAGGGCTGCGGGCTGCGGAGCGGGGCGCTGGCCAGCAGCGTGGGGCACGACTCGCACAACATCACCGCCGTGGGCTGCGACGATGAGAGCCTGGCCCGCGCTATTAACCTGGTGGTGGGCGCGCAGGGCGGCCTCGCAGCCGTGGGCAGCGGCGCCGAGCAGCTGCTGCCCCTGCCCGTGGCCGGCCTCATGAGCGACCAGCCCGGCCCGGCCGTGGCGGCCGCCTACTCGGCCCTCGACGAGTTTGCCAAAAGCACCCTCGGCTCGACGCTGCAAGCGCCATTTATGACGCTCTCGTTTATGGCCTTGCTGGTTATCCCTAGCCTCAAGCTCAGCGACAAAGGCTTGTTTGACGGTGAGAAATTTGAGTTCGTGAAATGGTGAATTTAGAGCAGTTTCACAATCAGTATACAGTAGTATAGACGCTTGTCATTGCTGCGCAGACTCGCCATGACAAATGTACACTGACCCTAAATTCGCTCCTCACTTCTACTTCTCCACCGGGAAGCGCTTGGCCAGCAGGCGCTGCATTTTTTCCTCGGTCAGGGGTTTGGTGAGGTACTCTACGTTGGGATACTTGGCCACGCGGGCCGTGTCGGTCGAGTGCATGGAGGTGGTGAGCACGGCCACTACGGTGCGCTCCTGCTGGGCGGCGGGCAGGCTGGTGTAGCGCTCCAGAAAGTCGAAACCGTTGAGGCCGGGCATTTTCAAGTCCACAAATACCAGGTCGGGGGCCTCGTGCTCGTTGGCGGCCGTGCCCCAGAGGGCGTCTAGGGCCTCATCTGCGCGCATGAAGGTGCTTACCTGCCGAGCCACGGCCAGGCGGCTCAGCAGCCGGTTATTTAGGAAGCTCGTTGTCTCATTATCATCCACCAGCACAATGTGGTTGAGCGTATCCGGCATATTCAGTCTTATTCGGGCAAAAGTTCTACGAAAATACGCTCGCCCAGCGGCTTAGGCAAGGCCTAGGGCTAGAGCCAGCCTTGGGCCCGCATCCAGTCGTCGTTATAAATTTTGCCTAAATAGCGGGTGCCGTGGTCGGGCAAAATTATCACCATCAGGTCGCCTTCCTGCAGATGCTCGCGGGCGTACTCCAAAGCGCCGAACACCGCCGAGCCGCAGCTCCAACCCACAAACAGGCCTTCTTCGCGGGCTAGGCGCCGGGTCATGAGCGCGCCGTCCTGGTCGGTTACTTTGATGAACTGGTCGATGACCGAAAAGTCCACGTTCTTAGGCAAAATATCTTCGCCAATACCCTCCGTTTTATACGGATAAATTTCGTTTTTATCGAAAATACCCGTCTCCTTGTACTTCTTAAACACCGAGCCGTAGGTGTCGATGCCCAGCGCGAAAAGCGCGGGGGTTTGCTCCTTCAGGTACTTGCTGGTGCCGCAAATGGTGCCGCCGGTGCCCACGCCGGCCGCCAGGTGCGTGATGCGCCCCTCGGTACCGGCCCAGATTTCGGGGCCGGTGGTGGCGTAGTGGGCGGCGGTATTGGCGGGGTTGTCGTATTGGTTGGGGTAAAACGAGTTGGGCGTTTCGGCGGTGAGGCGGCGGGCCACCGAGTAGTAGCTGCGCGGGTCGTCGGGCTCTACGTCCACGGGGCACACCACCACCTGGGCGCCCACGGCTTTCAAAATATCCTGCTTTTCCTTACTTTGCTTGTCGCTCATCACGAAGATGCACTGGTAGCCCTTGGCAATGGCGCCTAGGGCCAGGCCCATGCCCGTATTGCCGCTGGTGCCCTCAATGATGGTGCCGCCCGGCTGCAGGCGGCCGTCGGCCTCGGCGTCCTCAATCATGCGCAGGGCCATGCGGTCCTTCACCGAGTTGCCAGGGTTAAAGTACTCTACCTTAGCCAATACGGTGCCCTTAATGCCCGCGGTAACTTTATGAAGCTTAACGAGCGGCGTGTTGCCGAGCGTTTCAATGATGTGGTTATAATACATACTTTATGAATAGGTGGGGCGGGGAGAATAGAGCGTGCGACTACGGCACAAAGGTAGCCTAGGCCCCGCCGGCCCCCGAACCGCGCCCAGAATGCCCGGCCCCGGCCCTACTTTTGCCCCAACTCCGAATTCCTCTTAACAAGCAAGCCGCCCATGAGCGTTCTCGTCAATAAAGATTCCAAGGTTATCGTGCAGGGCTTCACGGGCTCCGAAGGCTCGTTCCACGCCCAGCAAATGATGGATTACGGCACCCAGGTGGTGGGCGGCGTTACGCCCGGCAAGGGTGGCACCGAGCACCTAGGGCGGCCCGTGTTTAATACCGTGGCCGACGCCGTGCAGGCCACCCAGGCCGATACCAGCATCATCTTCGTGCCGCCGGCCTTCGCCGCCGACGCGATTTTGGAGGCTGCCCAGGCGGGCATCAAGGTGATTGTGACCATCACGGAGGGCATCCCGACCAAGGACATGATTGCCGTGAAGCACTACCTCAAGGACCGCCCCGGCCTTACGATGATTGGGCCGAACTGCCCCGGCGTGATTACGGCCGGCGAATGCAAAGTGGGCATCATGCCGGGCTTCATCTTTCAGAAGGGCCGTGTAGGCATCGTGAGCAAGTCGGGCACCCTCACCTACGAGGCCGTGGACCAACTCACCAAAGCCGGCCTAGGGCAAACGACGGCCATCGGCATTGGCGGCGACCCCATCATTGGCACCACCACCAAGCAGGCCGTGGAGCTGCTCATGAACGACCCCGCCACCGAGGGCATCGTGATGATTGGCGAAATCGGCGGCGGCATGGAAGCCGAAGCCGCCCGCTGGATTAAGGAAAGCGGCAACAAGAAACCCGTCGTGGGCTTCATTGCTGGCCAAACCGCGCCGCCCGGCCGCCGCATGGGCCACGCCGGCGCCATTGTGGGCGGCGCCGACGACACAGCCGCCGCCAAAATGGCCATTATGCGCGAGTGCGGCATTCACGTCGTGGATTCGCCCGCTGAAATTGGCGATACCATGCTCAAGGCGCTGAGTGGCAAGTAGGCCCTTTTAGTTTAATTGAAAAAAGCCGTTGTCTACTTTGGCAACGGCTTTTTTGGTGGCCTAGGCAGTTGTGGGTTTGCTCATTGCCAAGCGTCCTGGCTACTCGTCGGCGCGGTGCTGCCACCACACGTGCGGGTACAGCGCCACGCCCACCGAGGCGTAGGCCTGGCCTAGCTTGAACTGCCGGGCGGGGTCGCTGGTGTCGCCGGCCGTGAGCTGGTCGTAGCCTAGGGTGCGCGAGGCACCCAAGGCCACCTGCACCTGCAGCAGCCCCGGCTGCGTAGTGCGCGGCCAGAAGCGCACGAAGAACATGGGCTCGGCCCGCCAGCTGGGCGCGGCTTGCACGGGCGCCCCCAGGTCGGTAACGCTGGTGAGGCGCGTTTGCACCAGGCGGCCCGACAGGCCGAAACCCACCCTAGGGCCGGGCTGCCACACGGCGTATAGCTCGGCCGAATGCTTGCGGTAGCTGCCCTCGAAGCGGTGCAGGGGGTCCTGGTTGGCAAGAATAAAGCCCTGCAGCGACCCGCCGTCGCCCCGAAACAGGGCGTCGGGGTAGGCCCGGCCGGTGCCTACCAGGCCGCCTATCAGCCAGTGCGGCCCTAGGGGCCAGTAGGTGCCCAAGGCCAACTCGTTCTGGCTCAGGCGAGCGTAGGCGGTGCTATCGCCGGGGCTGGGGCGGCTGCCCTTGTTGCTGAAGGCGGCCCGCACCAGCAGGTGCGGCAGCGGCGAGTAGGTGGCGCTGACTTCTAGGCGGTTGGTAAGCGACCAGCTGCCGGCTATCTCCACCTCGCCTTGGCGGCTAATGCCGGGCGCGGCGTTTTGCATGGGCACGTACACCGAGCAGGCCGTAGCCAGCAGGGCCGGCAGCAGGCCCGCTAGGCGCCCGAGCATATACCAGTGTTTCATGAAAAAATAAGGTAAACCACCGCGGCGGTTAGCGGCTGGTGGACAAGGAGCGCATGGAGGAATGAGCCGCAACGGGCGCCAGGCGTTGCAGCCGGGTTGTTCGCTGCCCTGGTTTTCGCGTATAGCGGCGCAGCTTACCATTTCCATAGTATGTCCGATTATTCCTGCGACGCACTCATCATTGGCTCGGGCCAAGCTGGCAACCCCCTGGCCACGGCCCTGGCCGAAGCCGGCCGCCAAGTTATTCTGGTGGAGGAAGCGCACCTAGGGGGCTCGTGCCTCAACTACGGCTGCGTGCCCACCAAAACGCTGCTGGCCTCGGCCACCCGTGCCCACGAAATTCGGCAGGCCGCCCCACTGGGCATCGACCTCGCAGCTACCCCTAGGGTGGATATGCCTGCCGTAATGGCCCGCAAAAACGAGCTGCTAGCCAAGTCGCGCCGCAACTTGGAAAAAGACTTCGGCCCCAGCCACCCCAACATCACGTTGCTGCGCGGGCACGCCCAGTTTGAAGCGGCCCACCGGGTGCGGGTGCAGGCTGGCTCGCCCGGCGAAGCGCACTTAGTGAGCGCTCGCGAAGTATTCATCAACGTGGGTACCCACGCGGCTACTCCCGACATTCCGGGCCTGGCCGAGGCGGGATTTCTCACTACTACCTCGCTGCTCGACATTGAGGAGGTGCCCGAGCACCTGCTCATCATCGGCGGCGGCTACATCGGGCTGGAGTTTGGGCAGATGTTTCGGCGTTTCGGCAGCGCGGTCACCGTTATCGAAACCGGCGATAAAGTGCTGGAGCACGAGGACGACGACGTGTGCACGGTTTTGCAGGAGCTGATGACCGAAAAGGCGGGTATCGAGTTTGTGCTGGAAGCGCAAACGCACCACGTATCGCGCAATGCCGCCGGCCAGTACACACTCAGCGTCAAGACCAAAGCCGGCGAGCGCCGCCTGCACGGCTCGCACCTGCTGGTAGCCACCGGCCGCACCCCCAACACCGACAAGCTGGGCCTGGAAAATACCAAGATTAAGCTCGACGAGAAAGGCTACATCCAGGTGAACGCCCGCCTGCAAACCACCGTGCGCGGCGTATATGCCCTAGGCGACGTGCACGGCGGCCCGCAGTTCACCCACATCAGCTACGACGATTTTCGGGTGGTGCGCGACAACCTGCTGCACCGCGGCCACCGTTCAGCCAAGCAGCGCCCCCTGCCCTACTGCGTGTTCACCGACCCGCAGCTGGGCCGCATCGGCCTCAGCGAAAGCCAGGCGCAGGAAAAAGGCGTGCCCTACCGCGTGGCCTGCCTCGACGTGAAAAAGATTGCCCGCGCCCAGCACACCGGCCAGCAAGATGGCTTCTGGAAGGTGTTGGTGGGCGCCGACGACCGCATCCTGGGCGCCGCCATTCTGAGCCCCGAGGGCGGCGAGGTGATGACCATGATACAACTGGCCATGATGGGCCGCCTGCGCTACCAGCAGCTTGAAAATATGGTAATCGCCCACCCCGCCTGGGCCGAAGGCCTCAACGTGGTTTGGAAAGACCTGAAATAGTTGGCAGTTAAAAAACGCCATGCTTCGACAAGCTCAGCATAACGTTTTTTAACTGCCAACTATTTCACTTTCTCCACCCGAATGCCTACGTCCATGATGCCAGGCAGCTTATTTTGGCGCATATACTGTTCTAACGTCAGCTTATAGGTACCGGCACGGGGAAATTGCACCTGCCGCAGCGCCATAAACTCGTGGTCGAAGATGTCGCCCGCGCCCGACCCTAGAGGCTCGCCGGTTTTGGGGTTCATCAGCACTAATTGGTGCAGCAGGGCGGGTCCCACCAAGTGGCCGGTGGGTCCGGTCAGGGTATGCTTGATATATAGGTTGTAAAAGCCGTAGCCCGAGGCGTTACGCACGTTAAAGTACACATCGTAGCGGGCGGCGGGGTCAGTGATGTTGAAGGTGAAGGCGGGGCGCTGCTGCACGTCCCACACGTAGGGGTCGCCGGCGGGCGATTTCAGGTCCACAGTTTCCTCGTACACCCGGTTGGGGTCGCAGGCGGTGAGCAAGGCGGCGCCAGCCAGCGCCGCCAGCCCGGCCGCCCAGCGGCTGGCAAAATAACTAGTCATGAAGGGATTAGGAAGCGCTGGGTGATGAGCTACCCTCGGCGCCGGGCGCGTTGCCGCGCCGGCCCTGGCCCCCGCGCCGGCCGCGGTTGCGGGTGCTTTCGGGGCGGGGCTGGCCGCTTTCGGGCTGGCTGTCGCCCGCATCGCGGGGCGCGTTGCCGTCGGGGCGCGGGGTGCGCTCGGGGCGGGGCGAGCTGGCCTCAGTTGAGTTGCTTTCGCCGCGGTTGCGTCCCCCGCGTCGGTTGAGGGGGCGGGCGGCGGCCCCGCGCCGGCCCCGGCTCTCGGCGGGGCCTTCGGAGGCGGTGGAGGGGCTAGGGTCGGGGGCCGGCGCGGCGGGCGTGGCCGCCGCCGGGCTAGCTGGCGGCGCGGCGGGGCGCTCGCGGCGGGGTAGGCGCGCCGGGCTGGCAGCCTCGGGCGCGGCGCCATCGGGCCGGTCTTTGCGCTTGCGGCGGCGCTTAGCACCCGATTTAATCTGGTCGTCGAGGCGGTCGAGGTCGCCCTCCATTAGGGTCGATACGGCGGGGGCAACTTCTACCTCGGGGCGGGCGGCCAGCAGGGCGTCGGGCTTCTCACCTTTCTTGTTCAGCTCCTGCACCTCGCGCACGCGCTCGGTGCTCAGCATCACCCAGTTGTTGTCGCCCCGGAAGGCAAACCACATGCGCTTGCGGAAGATGTCGGTTTTTTGCAGGAAGGCCTCGCCGGTGGCTACCAGCAGCGGGCGCTGCACCTGCGGAATGTCCTTGAGGGCGTCGAGGTAGGCATCGAGCTCGTAGTTGAGGCAGCACTTGAGGCGGCCGCACTGGCCGGCTAGCTTCTGGGGGTTCAGGCTCAGGTTTTGGTAGCGGGCGGCGGTGGTGCTCACGGCCTTAAAGTCGGTGAGCCAGGTCGAGCAGCACAGCTCGCGCCCGCACACCCCAATACCGCCGATGCGCCCCGCCTCCTGGCGCAGCGATATCTGGCGCATCTCCACCCGAATGCGGAACTCGTCGGCCAGGCGCCGAATCAGCTCCCGAAAATCTACCCGGTCCTCGGCCGAGTAGTAGAACATGGCGCGGGTGCGGTCGGCCTGGTACTCCACATCCGAGAGCTTCATGCGCAGGCGCAGCTCATCTACCACGGCGCGGGCCCGAAACATGGTAGTGCTTTCGAGGTCGCGCACGGCCTGCCAGCGCTCCTCGTCGTCGGGGGTGGCGATGCGCAGAATGGGGCGAATGTCGCGCGAGTCGGTAGGCACCTTCTTTTTGCGCATTTGCAGGCGCACCAGCTCACCCTTGAGGCTTACATGGCCCAGGTGCCAGCCCGAGCCGGCGGCCTCCACTACTACGGCGTCGCCGGTCACCAGGGGCAGGTTTTTATCGTTGCGGAAAAACTCCTTGCGCCCGCCTTTAAAACGGATTTCCACGCAGTCGAAGCCCCGAAAATCGCTGGGCATGTCCACGTCGGCCAGCCAGTCGAATACATTAAGCCGGGTGCAGCCGCCCGACGAGCAGCCACCCTTGGAGCCGCAGCCGCCCACCTTCGAGGTAGAGCAGCCGCCGCCGGATGAACAAGAAGTACAAGCCATGAGGCTGAAGATATATAGTTAGGCAACCCCCTAGGGGCGCACGAAAGTGGGAACCTAGCAAAGATAACCATCAGCGCAGGCCGAAAGGTGCCGGCCCAAAATCCCGCTGGCGGCCGCGTAGCCCCGGCTTTTTGGCACTGGCCTGCCTGCCCGGCTGTGGCGGCAATCTCCGCCATTTTCTAGTTAACTCATTGATTATGAATTATATGCACAAGTTTTACGCTACTGCGCCTTGGCCTTGCTAACATAGCGATTGTTCCCGATTATTTCATCTGGGCATCATCCTGTTTCTTTTTCAAAAGCAACTGGCCCAGCGCCTAGGGCCCAGCCCAAAAAAAGCGCCCCAACCGAATCAGCTGGGGCGCTTTTGCACTGCGCAGTTACTGCCAAGGTTTACTCACCGGGCTTCAGCACCACCTTCAGGCAGTTGTCTTTCTTGTGGCGAAAGATATCATAGCCGTGCGCCGCTTGGCTCAACGGTAGGCGGTGCGAGATAATATCGTCGAGCACCACCTCACCCTTAATAATGTGGTCGAGCAGCTTGTCGATATGCTTGTGGGCCGGCGCCTGGCCGCCCACCAGCTTAATGCCCTTGTCGAAAAACTGTCCTACGGGGAAGTTATCGTTGGTGGTGGCGTACACCCCTAGCACCGATACTACGCCGCCGCGCCGCACGGCGCTCATGCAGGTTTCGATAATTTTGGGTGAGCCTTTTTCGAGGTTAATTACCGCCTTGGCCCGGTCGAGCAGGTCGCGGTCGGGCTCGAAGCCCACGCAGTCCACGCATACGTCGGCGCCGCGGCCTTCACTCATATCCCGAATCACCTGCACCACCTGGTCGTGGCTTTCCCAGCATAGAGTTTCGCAGCGGGTGGTTTCCTTGGCTTTATCCAGCCGGTACTGCTGGGTATCAATGATGAGCACGCGCGCCGCGCCGCGCAGCCAGGCGCTTTTGGCCGCCATAATACCCACCGGGCCCGCCCCAAAAACGGCCACAAACTCGCCGCCGCGCACCTCGGCCCAGTCGATGCCCGAATAGCCGGTGGGGAAGATATCGGTCAGGAACAGCACCTGGTCATCGGTCAGAAAATCGGGTACTTTGCGCGGGCCGTAGTCGGCGTAGGGCACCCGCACAAACTCGGCCTGGCCGCCGTCGTAGCCACCGTAGAGGTCGGTGTAGCCGAAGAGCGCGCCACCCTTCTGGGTTAGCAAGCCGCCCTCGGGGCCGTAGTGCTTAGGGTTCGAGTTGTCGCAGTGGCCGGGCAGCTCGTGGTTGCAAAAGAAGCACGTGCCGCACGCCACTGGGAAGGGCACCACCACACGGTCGCCGCGCTTGAGGTTGCCCACGCCCTTGCCCACTTCCTCCACAATGCCCATAAACTCGTGCCCGAGCACCATGGGCGTAGTGGGCAGCGAGCCGTTGTAGATGTGCAGGTCGGAGCCGCAGATGGCCGTACTCGTAACGCGGATAATGGCGTCGCGCGAGTCTTTCAGAATCGGGTCATCAACGGTATCGACGCTAACGTTGCGCGGGCCGTGAAACATCAATGCTTTCATGGGAAAAGGAACGAAGGTGGAAGAGAATACCTCTGGGCTAACGGCCCGTGGGGGGCTGGGTTACGGCCTACGCAGCTTCTGCAACCTCGTTACCTTCAAGCCATTGCTCGCACCTAGCCGCACTGTACTAGTCAGCACAACCTCACTGCCAAGTGTTCAACCTGCGTTTTATAAACGGTAAATCTGCACGCCGGTGGCGGTTATAAAGTACCCAAAATCCTCGCCTAGCAGCACTTGGCGCACGGTGGTTGCATCGAGGCCATCTGGCAGGGGCTGGGTGCGCTCGGTGAGGTTATAGAGGTGGAAGAAGTGCAGCAGCCCCCCACTTAAATACACCAGTTCATCGCCCCGAAAGGTGATGTTGTCGAGTCCCGCGAAAGGCAGCTTCTTGCGGTAGTTGCCCAGGTTATCAAACACGAAAATGCCGCTGGCGCGGTCCACCAAATACACGTTGTTTTGGTACTGGCGCAGGAAGCGGAAGTCGGGCCGCGCGCCGCGCCCAATCAGCAAGTCGAGCGGCGTGCTTTGCACCACGCGCAGGGCCTGGGGGTCAAACTCGCGCAGGTTGAGGGTGCTCTCGTCGAGCAGCCACAGCAGGCCGTCGGGGGCCAGGGTGGCGGTGCGCACGGTGCCATCCACGTAGTCGGCCAGCCGTATCTCACTCAGCGGCGCCAGAAAGCGGTCGAGCAGCAGCACCTGCTGGCGGTCGTCGTAAAAAACCAGCAGGCTGTTTTGGTTCCAGGCCTCAATAAGGGCCACGTGGCCCGGCTGGGCCGGCGAGTAGGTATTGAGCGGCAGCCCCTCGCGGCTCAGCTGGCGCAGGTTGTTGTCGCGGTCGGCCAGGTAGAGCGTCCCGCGCCGGTCGAGCGAGGCCGGGCCGGGCGCCGGCAGCCCTAGGGCCTTGATGGGCAGCCACGTAGCGGCGGCCGGCGCAGGCGCCGTCGGGCTAATCTGGCCGGACAGGCGCGTAGACTCGACCGGGGCCAGGCCGGCGGCCGGGGCCACCGAGGCGCCCGCCGGCACGTTGGTCTGGGCCCGCGCCCCTAGGGCCAGTAGCAGCAAGCTGGCCAGGCCGGCGGCCCCACGAAGCCACCCGTTAGCTTTTATATTCGCGCAGTTCCATCGCATTGCCATCATACACCCCATACGAGCAATAATTGACCCACTCGCCGAGGTTAAGGTAGCGGCTGCCGGGGCCCACTTCTACGTCAAGGGGTAGGTGGCGGTGGCCAAATACGTAGTAGTCGTGGTGGCGGCGCGCCTCCACGGCCCGGCAGTATTGCAGCAGCCACTCGTTTTCGCCAAAATACTTCTCGTCGGCCGCGCCGTTGCTCAGGCGCGAGCGCTGGCTCCAGCCGTTAGCCAGGCCAATGCCCAGGTTGGGGTGCACACGGGCGAATAGCCACTGCATCAGGCGCGACTCAAACACGGGTTTCAGCACGCGCTTGTAGGCAAAGTCACCGGGCCCTAGGCCATCGCCGTGGCCCAGATGAAAGTATTTATCGCCAATCTGTTGCGATACCGGCTCGCGCCGCACCGGAATGCCCATTTCCTGGGTGAAGTAGTCGAACATCCACATATCGTGGTTGCCGGTAAAGAGCGTGATGGGCAGGCCGCCATCGGTGAGCTCGGCCAACTTGCCCTGCAGCCGGCTGAAGCCCCTAGGGATGGCGTGCTTGTACTCAAACCAGAAATCGAACACGTCGCCAAGCAGGTAAATGGCCGCCGCGTCGCGGGCCGCGTCGTCGAGCCAGCGCACAATGCGGCGCTCGCGCTCGCGCGAGGCAGTTGCATCGGGCGCCCCCAGGTGAAAGTCGGAGGCGAAGTACACCTGCTGGCCGGCGGCCAACGCTTGGGGTGGCAGCTCAGGCCAGGTTTTCGGCACCATCGGCGAGCAAAAACAACGTGAGCCGGCGCGGGCCGTGGGCCCCAAGTACCAGCGTCTTTTCAATATCGGCCGTGCGGCTGGGCCCCGTCGTAAGCGAGAGCATGGACGGCAGGGCGCTCCCGTAGCGAGCCGCAGTAACTGCCAGCGCATCAGCTATTTCGGCTACTGCCTGACTAGGGCGGGCCAGCACCACGTGCTGCTCGGGGTAGATGCTGAGGCGGCGCCCGCTGGCCGTGGCAGCGCCCAGCAGCAGGCTGCCAGTGCGCGCCACCAGCGCCTCGCAGCTCGTGAGCCCCACCGCTGCTTGGTCAATAAATTCCGCTTCATCAGCTTGAAAAGCGATACCGGCCGCGGTTAGCAGCGCCTGCATGGCGGGTTCCCAGGCGTAGAACTGGCCGCCCGCCGCGGGCAGCCGCTCGGCTAGCCAGGCTTGTAGTTGGCGGCTCAGTGCCCCTAGGGTTTCGCAATAAAAAAACTCGCCCCCAATACGTCGAAAGTTCATGGCAAACACTTCGGCTAGGTCGGCGCCGATGGGCAGCGGCGGGTGCACTGGGGCCGCCCAGTCGGGCTCGGGCGGGGCGGGCGCTGGCCCGGCCGCCAGCGCCGTGCGAATACGGGCCAGCATAGTTTCGCGGGAAGTGGACATACCGCAAAGGTAGGAACACGCCGCACGCGCCCGACGGCCACTTCTTTAGCACCTTAGCTCTACCGTCACGCCGCTAGGGTTGTAAGCAAGCGGCCAGCCTCCTTGCAGAAGCTGGCCGCTTGTCATGTGCGGACTCGCAGAGCCCACGGTCCTTATACCGTTTCCGACTCGGGCTGGCCGGGTAGGTGCAGCTCAGGTAGGTCGCCGGTGAGCGCGTCGGGGTGTTCGCGGCGCAGGTCGGTGGTAGTCTCCGAGCGGTCGGTGCCGGCCATATGGGCCTGGTAGTTGGTCTGGGCACCATTGGGGCGCGGGCCTACTAGGCGTTGCAAGTCGTCTTGCAGCAGTACTTCCTTCTCTAGTAGCTCCTTAGCCACTACTTCTAGCTCGTGGCGGCGCTCAGTAAGCAGTTCCTTGGTGCGCACGTATGACTGCTCGATGATGCTACGTACCTCTTCGTCAATCATTTGCGAAGTAGCTTCCGAATAAGGCTTAGTGAAGCCATACTCGCCTTGTCCCTTCGAATCGTAGAACGATACGTTGCCAAGCTTAGCGTTCATGCCGTACATCGTCACGATGCTATAGGCCATCTTGGTGATGCGCTCGAGGTCGCTCAGCGCGCCGGTCGAAATCTTGCCAAACACCAATTCTTCGGCGGCGCGGCCCCCTAGGGCCATGCACATCTCATCAATTAGCTGCTCGGTATTGTACAAAAATTGCTCTTTAGGCAGGTACTGCGCATAGCCGAGCGCGGCCACGCCGCGAGGCACGATGCTCACCTTTACCAGCGGGTCGCAGTGTTCCAGGAACCAGCCGGCAATGGCATGGCCGGCTTCGTGATAGGCTACAATGCGCTTCTCGCCGGGGCTGATAATCTTGTTTTTTTTCTCCAGGCCCCCAATTACGCGGTCGATGGCATCGGTAAAGTCTTGGGCACCAATCATCTTTTTATCGCGGCGGGCCGCAATGAGAGCGGCCTCGTTGCAGACGTTAGCAATTTCGGCGCCCGCAAAGCCAGGGGTCATGGCCGAGAGCTTCTTGGCGTCCACGTCAGGCCCTAGAGTCAAGGGCTTGAGGTGCACGTTGAAAATCTGGGTGCGGCCCACAATGTCGGGCTTATCGATACTAATCTGGCGGTCGAAGCGGCCGGGGCGGAGCAGGGCCGAGTCGAGGGTATCGGGGCGGTTGGTAGCGGCCAGAATGATAACGCCCGAGTCGGTACCGAAGCCGTCCATCTCCACCAGCAGCGAGTTCAGGGTATTTTCGCGCTCGTCGTTGCCGCCGGGCATGGCGCCCTTGCTGCGCGAGCGGCCCACGGCATCAATCTCGTCGATGAAGATGATGCACGGCGCCTTGGCCTTGGCTTGCTTGAAAAGGTCACGCACGCGAGCCGCACCTACACCCACGAACATTTCCACAAAGTCGGAGCCCGAAAGCGAGAAGAAGGGCACGTCAGCTTCGCCAGCTACGGCCTTGGCTAGCAGCGTTTTGCCGGTGCCAGGAGGGCCTACCAGCAAAGCGCCTTTCGGGATTTTACCTCCTAGGATGGTGAATTTGCTGGGATTTTTGAGGAATTCCACAATTTCCTGTACTTCCTCTTTAGCTTCTTCCAAGCCAGCTACGTCTTTGAACGTAATCTTCACTTTATCACCGCCTTCGAAGAGGGCCGCGCGGCTTTTACCGATGTTGAAGATTTGACCACCGGGGCCGCCCGCGCTGCTCATGCGGCGCATGAGGAATACGAACAGCACCACGCTCAAAATAATGAGCCCGTAGCCGCTGATAAAGTCGAGGATGCTCTGACGGTCAGTCACGTTGAGCGGCACCTGCTGGCCAGCCGGTACGTTAGCCTGCAGCTTATCCAATTGCTCCTGAAACAGCTTAGAATCGAGCACCGGGAAGTAGTACTGCGCGCCGCGGTCGCCCATGAGCGGACCGCGCTGCGATAGTAGCTCATTCTTGTAAGGGGCCTTTTGTTCAGCGCTGGGCTTGAGGTCGACCTCCACTACCTGCTTGTTCACGACGGTCACGTCTTTGACGTCGCCGGCGGCCAGCATCTGCTCGAAGCGCTGCTGGTTAATTTTGATGGGGGCGTTGCGGTTATTGAAGAATAACAGGCCGGTGAACAGCACCAGCAGCCCAGCCATAACCCAGAGCTGCACCCCCGGCCGGGGAGTGGGCGTGGGCAGCGACGGCTTGCGGCGCTTAGGGGGCGTCGTATCGGACATAAAAGATTAAAAGGCTAATTGGTTACTGAGTTAGTCAACGGGCGGCGGCCCGGCAGCGGGCTGGCGGCTAGCACCAACAGCCCGCTAGTAGACGCGCGGGCCGGGCCAGGTATTTTACGCCGGAGCGTAAAGCCTGAATCTTGTAACTGCTAGCACCCTGCGCGGCACCAGCTGCCGCGCGGGGCACCGGGCCACATAAAGCCGGGCGCGGGTACCTTAGTGGCCAGCCCGGCCCTAGGGGCTAGTGGCGCGCTACGTCGGCAGTGTCCTCCACGTAAGTAATTTCGGCGTCGCCCCACAGCTCTTCGAGCGCGTAGAACTGGCGACGGTCGCGCAAGAAAACGTGCACGACCACGTCTACATAGTCCAACAGTACCCACTCGCGATTGGTGCGGCCTTCGCTCTGCCAGGGGGCCTGGCCAGTTACTTTTTCCACTTCTTCCTCCACCGAACGAGCCAGCGCGTCGAGCTGGGTGTCACTGGAAGCTGAGCAGATAATAAAGTAGTCAGCTACTGCGTTTTTCAACTCCTTCAAATTGAGCACGACAATGTCTTGCCCTTTGCGCTCTTGCAAGCCGTGAACGGCGATTTCTGCCAATGTGTCCGAATCCTGCCGGACCTGGGTGCTCTTCATAGAGTACGTTTTCGTTTTTACTAAGCTAAGATACGACTGCTAAACTACGTGGTCATCAGCCCCAACACCATCTTTACGGGCCAACAGCTTATCTGGCTGCCCGCCTGCCCCTCCACCAACACGGAAGCGCACCAACTGTTGCGCGAAAACCGGGCCAGTGAAGGCTGCACCGTCATTACCGACGACCAAACGGCCGGCCGGGGCCAGCGCGGCAACACCTGGCACGCGGCCCCCGCCGAAAACTTGACGCTCTCGGTGGTGTGGAAGCCCACATTTTTGGCCGCCACCCAGCAGTTTTTGCTGAGCCAGGCCGTGGCGCTGGCCGCCCACGATTGGGCAGCGCTGTTTTTGCCAGCCGCCGAGCAGTTGCGCCTTAAGTGGCCCAATGACCTGTATTTTGGCCAGCAGAAGCTAGGAGGGATTCTCATTGAGAACACCCTAAGCGGCGCAATGATTCAGGCCAGCATCGTGGGCCTGGGGCTAAATGTGAACCAACAGCATTTTAACCTGCCCACGGCTACCTCGCTGGGCCTGCTCACGGGCCGCCACTTCCGGCGCCAGGAGCTGGCCGCCCGCCTGCTCGAGTGCCTGGAGGCGCGCTACCTGCAGCTACGCGCCGGCCGCGTGGGCGAGTTGCGGCGCGCCTATCTAGCGGTGCTGTACCGCTACCAAGAGTGGCATCCGTTTGAGGTAGGTGGGCGGCGGGTGCAGGGCTGCATCGTGGGCGTGGAGGCCGACGGCCAGCTGGCGGTAGAGCTGGCGGGCACCGTGCGGCGCTTCGGCCTGCAAGAAATCCGGCACCTGTAGCGGCGGCGCGGGCTGGGGCCCTGGCCGATGCCCTAGGGCCGTTGGTCGAGCGAAAAACTTAAAAAGGCCGGCGCACGGTATTTTTGGCTAACCAAGTAGGAACTAAGCTACCCGGCACGGTGCTCGTTTCACAACGAGTTCACTCTAGTGGTGTTACCTTGTTGGTAGCCAGTGGGCCTAGTACTCCGCTTCTGCCCCTAGTTCTTATTCTTTGTGCTTATGCTTCGTTCTATTACCCTATTATTTGCTGGCCTTTTAATCGTGCGCGTAGCTATGGCTACCACCTACGAGGTAAAAATTGGGCCCAATGGAGACAACTCCTACGCCCCCCAGGCCCTGCCAGCGCTACGCGTGGGCGACGCCGTAAAATTTACCTGGGTATCGGGAGTACACCCCACCATGTCGGACTCTTCGCCGGCGGCCTGGCCTACGTTCACCCTCAGCAGCAGCAACGCTAGCCAAACAGTCACCTTTACGCAGGCCGGTTCTTACCCCTACCACTGCACCATTCACGCGGGCCAAACGGGCACTAGTTACGTGGGCATGATTGGGAGCATTACGGTGCAGGCAGCCCTGGCTACCATGCTGGGCCAGAGCCCCGTGCCGGCCCTAAGCTTTTTCCCAAACCCCGCCCACGGCCAAACCACCCTGCAAGTGAGCGGCCCCGGCGCCGCCGACTACAAGGTGCGCCTGAGCAACGTGCTGGGCGGCGAGGTGCGCCGCCTGCCCGTGCGCCCCGAAAACACGCCCGCCGCCGATGGCGTAGCCCTCGACCTGAGCGACCTGCCGCCGGGCCTCTACTTCTGCTCGCTGCTAGTGAACGATAAAACGCTGGTTACGAAACGCCTGACGGTGCTGTAGCCGCGGGCTACCCACCGCCACGGGCCGCTTCCGCGAGGGGGCGGCCTTTTTTGGGCCTAAGGGGCTAGGCCGCGCAACCCTCGGCGGGTTGTTGCTACTTTTGGGGGCTAAAGGAACATGTGGGAAATTAGGAATAAAGTGAAAATAAGGAAGTAACGCGCCAAGCACGATGAAAACCACTGCTTAACGAACTGGCTTTCAAGGCATTTTATCCCTTTCAGATTCGGCATATCCCGCACCTTCAATAATTATTTGCCCCGTATGCAATCGTTTAATAGGTTGAATAACCTGGTGGGCTGGGTAGTTTTTGCCCTGGCCCTAGCTACTTATCTGCTCACGCTCGAGCCCACGGCCTCGTTCTGGGACTGCGGTGAGTTCATCGCCTGCTCCTATAAACTGCTGGTGCCCCACCCGCCGGGTGCGCCCACTTTCCTCATTTTGGGCCGGCTCATGTCGCTGCTCAGCTTCGGCAACCGCGAGCACGTAGCCGTGCTAGTCAATGCGCTCTCGGGCCTCAGCAGCGCGTTTACGGTGCTGTTTCTGTTCTGGATAATCACGCGCATGGGGCGCAAGCTGCTGCTGGCCCGCGCCGAGTTTGAAACCGAAACGCCCGAGCCGACCGCCTTGCAAACCTGGCTCATCCTAGGGGCCGGCGTGGTGGGCGCGCTCTCGTTCGCCTTCTCCGACTCGTTCTGGTTTAATGCCGTGGAGGGCGAGGTGTACGCCATGTCGAGCTTGTGCACGGCGGCCGTGGTTTGGATTATGATGAAGTGGGAGGAGCGCGCCGACGAGGCCGACTCGGATAAGTGGCTCATCCTCATTGCCTACGTCATTGGCCTCAGCATCGGGGTGCACTTGCTCAACCTGCTGGCCGTGCCGGCGCTGGCCCTCATCTACTACTACCGCCGCCACCCTAATCCTACGGTGTTTGGTGGCGTTATCACGCTGTTGGTGAGCCTCGTGATTGTGGGCTCGGTGCTGGTGGGCATCATTCCGGGCCTGCCCACGCTGGCGGGCAGCTTCGAGGTGTTCTTCATCAACAGCATCGGCCTGCCCTTCGATTCGGGCCTGGTTATTTTCCTGCTATTGTTTGTGGGGCTGATTTGGTTTGGTTTCCGCCAGTCGTTCAAGCGCCGCAGCCAACTGCTAAACACGGCTATGCTGTGCTTTACCTTCATCCTAATTGGCTACTCGACTTACCTGATTGTGCCCATCCGGGCCACGTTCCTGCCCACCATCAACGAGAACAACCCGAGCGACGTGCTCTCGTTCGTGAGCTACCTCAAGCGCGAGCAGTACGGCTCGCGGCCCCTGCTCTACGGCCCGCAGTACAACGCCCAGCCCGACCACTACGAGGATGGTACCCCGCGCTACGCCCGCAAGGGCGGCAAGTATGAGGAGATACTGCCCCGCGCCCAGGAGCCCGGCTACGCCGACGCCGACAAGATGCTGCTGCCCCGCATCTACAGCCCCGACCCGGCCCACGTGCAGGAATACAAGAAGTGGATACCTGACCTGCAGGAAGGCAGCAAGCCCACGATGGCCCAAAACCTGGGCTTCCTGTTCCGCTATCAGATTGGGCACATGTTTTGGCGCTACTTCGGCTGGAACTACGTGGGGCGCGAGTCTGACATTCAGCAGGCGGGCGTGCTCACGCCCTTTAGCCCCAGCGCGAGCACGCTGCCGGGGCGCGTGGGCAGCAGCTTCGCGCACAATAACTTCTTCGCTATTCCGCTAATCCTAGGGCTCATCGGCTTGTTTGTGCAGTTGCGGCGGCGCGGGCACGACGCGCTCATCGTGGGCCTCTTGTTCTTGTTCACCGGCATCGCCATCGTGGTATACCTCAACCAGCCGCCGCTCGAGCCGCGCGAGCGCGACTACACCTTCTGCGGGGCCACCTTTGCCTTTGCCATCTGGATAGGCCTAGGGGTGATTGGGCTGGCGCAGGCCTTGCAGGCGGTGCTCAAGGCCGACAACCTGCGCACAGCCGTGGCGGTGCTGCTGGGGTTGGCCTCGCCCACCATCCTGATTGCCCAGGGCTGGAACGACCACGACCGCTCGGGCCGCTACAACTCGGTAGACTCGGCCCGCAACCTGCTCAATAGCTGCGCGCCCAACGCCATCCTGTTCACCAACGGCGACAACGACACGTTTCCGCTCTGGTACGTGCAGGAAGTGGAGGGCGTGCGCACCGACGTGCGCGTGGCGGTGCTCTCGTACCTCAACACCGACTGGTACATTCAGCAGATGAAGCGGCCGTCGTACAAATCGGCGCCGCTGCCCATCTCGATGGGCGACCCGGCCTACGCCCAGGGCAACAACGACATGCTGCCCTTCATGCCTAACGCAGCCGTGGACAGCCTCGACCTTAAGCAGTTTGTGGGCCTGGTGGGCGCGGGCAGCCCGCTGCTGCGCTACTCGGAAGGCGGCTACACCACCTCTACCTTTCCCACGCCCAAGTTTTACCTGAAGGTAGATACGGCCGCCGTAAAGACCCTAGGCATCGTGCCCGCCGACCGCCAAAACCAGCTGGTAAGCGAGCTGCACTGGAGCATGGGCAAGCGCGCCATCGAAAAGAAAAACCTGGTGATTCTGGACATGATTGCCACCAATAACTGGAAGCGGCCCATCTACTTCAGCTCGACGGTGACGCCCAGCGACTACATGAACCTGGAGCCCTACTTCCAGCTCGAAGGCATGGCCTACCGCCTGCTACCCCTGCGCGACCCTACCTACGACAAGCGCGGCGAGGAAGGCTTCGTAGAGAAGACTATCTGCTACGACGAGCTGATGCACACCTTCCGCTACCGCGGCCTCACCAACGCCAGCATCTTTTACGACGAAAACAACCTGCGTTTCCCGGCCAACTACCGCGATAAGTTTGCGCGCCTGGCCAATGCCTACCTGGCCGAGGGCAACCCGGCCAAAGCCAAGGAAGTGGCCAGCAAGTGCCTGGAAGTGATGCCCGACGCGGCCATTCCCTACGACTACTACACGCCGCAGCTGATTCCGGCGCTGGTGGCCGGCGGCGAGAAAGCCAAGGCCGACGACATTATGGACAAGCTCACCACGCGCAGCATCCAGGTGCTGAACTACTACCAGAGCCACGACGGCGCCCTCTTCGACGATAGCCAGCGCCAGTACCTGTACGTGCTGCAAAGCATTTACCAGGCCGCCAGCAACCCACTGGTGCACGACGAGGCGCGCGCCAAAAAGGCCTACGCCGTGCTGGAGCCCTTCCTGCGCGCGCAGCAGTAGTCCTAGGGTCATCGCCCACTAAAAGGCCGCCCTGCTCAGCTAGTGGCCGCCTGCCAAAGCATCTCTACCGAACATTAGGGCGTGGTGGAGATGCTTCAACAGGCGGACGCCAGCTGAGCAGGGCGGCCTTTTAGCGGCTGTGTACACTTCCTAGCAAGCCAGCTAACAGTGGCTGGGGTTCGCTTTAGAGCTTGTGCGCCTTGGCTCTGAGTGCCTGGGCAATGGCCTGCTCTAGCAGCGGCTCCATGATGCGGTAGCCGGCCAGCGTGGGGTGCACCTCGTCTTTGGAAAGCGCGGGCGGCAGGCCCTGGCGGCTATCGGCCATGGCCGCGTGGTAGTCGAGGTAAGTAGCGCGGCGCTCGGCGGCGTAGGACTTTAGCTGCTGATTGAGGGCCAGCACCTTAGGTGCAGGCTCGAGGCCGCGGCGCCAGGGAAAATCGTAGGCGGGCAGCACCGAGCTCAGCACCACCCGCACGCCGTGCGCCTGCGCCAGCTCGGTCATGGACTTGATGTTGTCGAGCGTCGCTTGCGGGTCGTAGGGGCCGGTGTTGCCTGCAATGTCGTTGATGCCGGCCAGGATAACCACTACGGTTGGATGCAAATCCAGCACATCTTGCCGGAAGCGCACCAGCAGCTGGGGCGAAGTTTGCCCGCCGATGCCGCGCCCCAGCAGCTCGTAGCGGCTGCCGGCAAAAAACGCCGAATCGGCCCGCGGCCACGCGTCGGTAATCGAGTTGCCGAGCAGCACTACCCTAGGCCGGCCGGGCTGCGGCGCGGGCAGGGCGCGGTTGGCGGCGGTGTAGCGGCCCAAGCCGTCGCGGTCGGGCGCGGGTGCGGTTTGGGCCAGCGCCTGGGTGCCGCCTAGGGCCAGCAGGGCGAAAAAGAAAGCTTTTAGCGTCACAGCAGAATGGGAAAAGGAAGGCTAGCGCGTTCAGCACGTCGCGCTGTCGTTTTTGTAAGTAGAGCAGACTGAGGTCAATATAAGCTCGTCATTGCGAGCCCGCGGAAGCAATCGCAACCCGAACGACAGCCGGACGACTTGTTATGCTGCGCTTGCTTCGCAGGCTCGCAATGACGAGCGTGTATAGTAGCTGTACGCTGCTTGTGAAACTACGCTAGGTTTTCAACTCATACCCCGCAAAGTCTTGGCGCAGCTGGGTTTTGAGCAGCTTGCCGGTGGCGGTGTGGGGCAGCTGCTCCACAAATTCCACGGCGTCGGGGCGCTGCCAGGCGGCCACTTTGCCATCGTAAAAAGCCAGCAGCTCGGCGGCCGACACCTGCTGGCCAGGCTTGCGCACTACGAGTAGCAGCGGGCGCTCGCTCCATTTAGGGTGGGGCACGCCGATGACGGCGGCCTCGGCCACGGCGGGGTGGGCCACGGCCAGGTTTTCGAGGTCGATGCTCGAAATCCATTCGCCGCCCGACTTTATCACGTCCTTCGAGCGGTCGGTGATTTGCAAGAAGCCCTCGGCATCGATGGTGCCCACGTCGCCGGTGCGAAACCAGCCATCAGCGGTGAACTGACTCGACTGCACCTCGCCGAAGTAGCCGCTGGCAATGAAGGGCCCGCGCACCAGCAAGTCGCCAAAGGCCGCGCCGTCGTGGGGCAGGGGCCGGCCGGCGTCATCCACAATCTCCATATCAATGCCGTAGATGGCGCGGCCCTGCTTGGTTAGCTCCCGAAATTGCTCGGCCGGCGGCCAGCTCAGCTGGTCGGCCTTGAGGGTGCTCACGGTGCCTAGGGGCGAGGTTTCGCTCATGCCCCAGGCGTGGCGGATTTCCACGCCCAGCTCTTCGCCGAAGGCGCGCAGCAGCGCCGGCGGGCACGAGGCGCCGCCCACTATCATGCGCCGCAGGGTGGTGAAGCGGCGCTGGTCTTCGCGCATAAATTGCAGCAGCCCAAACCAGATGGTGGGCACGCCGGCCGAGAACGTAACGCCTTCGCTCTCAAACAGCTCGAACAAGCTGGCGGGGTCGAGGGCCGGGCCGGGCATTACCAGCTTGCAGCCGTTGAGCGGCCCTAGGTACGGAATGCCCCAGGCGTTGACGTGGAACATGGGCACCACGGGCAGCACCACGTCGCGCGCACCGCAGCCAAAGCAGTCGGGCAGCGAGGCGGCGTAGCTGTGCAGCACCGTCGAGCGGTGCGAGTAGAGCACGCCCTTGGGCTGGTCGGTAGTGCCCGAGGTGTAGCAAAGCGACGAGGCCGTGTTCTCGTCGAAGATGGGCCACTCAAAGTCGGGCGTTTCGGCGGCCAGCAGCGTTTCGTAATCGAGCAAATTGGGCAGGCTGGTGGCGGGCGGGCGGTGGGCAGCGCCAGCGAGCAGCACCCAGTGGCGCACCGTGGGGCAGTGCGGCGCCAGCTTCTCGGCTAGCGGCAAAAAAGTAAGGTCGAAGCACAGCACCTCGTCTTCGGCGTGATTGACGATGTAAACTAGCTGCTCGAAAAACAGCCGCGGATTGATGGTGTGGCACACCGCCCCTAGGCCCGAAATACCGTAGTACAGCTCCAAGTGGCGGTGGGTGTTCCAGGCCAGGGTGGCCACGCGAGCGCCGGGCGCCACGCCCAGTTGGCGCAGGGCGCGGGCCAGCTGCCGGGCCCGGTCGTGCACCTGGGCGTAGGTGGTGCGGTGCAGCGGGCCGCCCTCGGGCAAGCGCGACACGATTTCGGTACGGCCGTGCCAGCGAGCCGCGTGTTCAAGCAAGCCCTTCACCAGAAGGGGCGTGGGCATCATCAATCCGAGCATGGCGCGGGGCGGGGGCAAAGGGTGGGAAGAAAGCGGCAGTAAGTTAGCCCCGGCGGCCGGGCTGCCAACCCTGCGGCGGCTTTCCGCGTTTCGGCGGGGCTAACTTCCGGCCACCTGGCTTGCTTAGCCGCTGCTCATGCCCATTCTACACTCCCTGTCCGACTACCTCGAAATCATTTACCACCGGGATTATCGCATCCTGATTGGCCGGTTTCTGCGCCCGCTGTCGGAAGCTGAAAACGAGCAGTGCTACCTCGACCTGCTGGCCGCCGCGCAGCAGCACGGCAGCTGCCGCTACTGGCTGCTCGATATTCGCCGCCGCGACCGCAGCGGCCCCCTCACTTTGGCCTGGCTGCTCAACGATTTTTACCCCCGGCTGGTGCGCGAGCTGGGCTCACCCGTGCGCGTGGTGTACTTCATGGCTCCCAACCTGCGCCAGGAGTTTCAGGTTGATGGCACCATTCCCGAGCCTAACACCTACGAGCCCAACGAGCCGTTTCGCATGAACCAGTGCATCACCGAGGGCGAAGCCGTGCGGTGGTTGCTTGCCGAGCAAAAGGCGCAGGCGGCGTAGTAGTCAGGGCCTACCGCGCCGCATCCAGCGCCAATTGCAGCAGCTTGCTGCGCACCCCCAGCTGCGTCAGCTTCTGGTTGCGCCGCGTGGGGCTGACGCGGTTGGTAAGCAGCACCACTACGATATCCTTGGCCGGGTCGACCCAGAAGTAGGTGCCCGTGAAGCCCGTGTGGCCGTAGCTGCGGGCCGAGGGGCCGCCGGGCACATCGGTAGCCGGCCGGTCGAAGGCCAGCGCCCGGCGGTTGCCCTGGTCGCAAAACTGGCAGCGCGTCCACTCCGCCACTATTTCCGGCCTGAAAATTTGCTGGCCGCCGTAGCGCCCGCCCCAGGCGTAGGTCTGGGCCAACTGGGCCACGTCGTTGGCATTGCCAAACAGGCCGGCGTGCCCGCTCACCCCGCCCAGCAGAGCCGCGCCCTCGTCGTGCACGTAGCCGCGCACCAGCTGGCGCCGAAACAGCGAGTCGTATTCGGTGGGCACGAGGTGGGCCAGCGGGTAGTGGTGCAGGGGCTGCAAGTGCAAGCCCGACCCTAGGGGCTCGTATACCTGCTTGTCTAGATACTCCTCGAAACCCTGCCCCGTGCGCCGCCGCACCAGCCCCGGCGTGAGGTAAAACGACAAGTCGGAGTACACGTACTCGCGCTTGGGCAGCAGCGGCGCGGCCCCAATCTGTTGGTTGAGGTAAGCGGGCACCGTGCGCCGCGCCCAAATGCCGCGCGCCACCGGTAGCGGAAACCGGGCCGACGAGTCGGGTCGGAACCACTTGCGCCGCAGCTCGCCGCTAGGTTTTTGCAGGGCTTTGTAGAATGGGATAAACGCCGGCAGCCCCGCCTGGTGGGTCAGCACGTCGCGCATGCGCAAAGGCGCCTTATTAGTTTTAACCAGAAAGGGAAATAGCTGGCCCATCGTGCTGTCGGGGCTGAACTTGCCCTGCTCCTGCAGCTTAAGCAGCGCCGGCGTGGCCGCCAAAATCTTGGTGAGCGAAGCTAGGTCGTAGCGGTCGGCATCGGCGACTTTTTTAGCCGTTAGCTGCTGGCTGTTAGCTGTTAGCTTTTGCGACGCCTGCGCGGCAGCCTCTGGCTCGCTGCCCACGGCCGGGCCAGTGCTGGCCCTAGGGCCCGGCAGCGCGGTAAGGGAGTTTTGCCCATCGGCTTGCGCGAGGTAGCCGTAGTTCTTGCGCAGCACCACCACCCCCCGCCGGGCTACTAGGGCCTGCGCCCCCGGCATAGCTCCGGCTACTAAGGCACTCTGCATCAAGCTATCCACGCGGGCTTCCAGTTGACTGTCCATCCCCGCATCCTCCGGGTTGGCGTAGGCCAGGCGCAGGCCGGGCTGGGTGCGGAGGCCGAAGCCAGCGGGCAGGCTGGGACTGACCGTGACGGGCAGCTTGCCAGTGGCCCCGATGCCGCCAAAGATGAGCTGGGCGGCCAGGCGCTGGGCGTCGGGGCTTTCCTGGTAGGCCGCAATTACCGCGCTCAACTGGTCCAGGTCGCGCACCTTGGCCGCGGCGTAGGCCGAGCCGAAGATGGTGAGCACCACCCGCTGGCCGGGCTTAGTTAGCTCGCGCAGCAGCAGGTTGGTTTCGGGCGCGATGCCGAAGCTCGTGGCCGGCAGGCGCCCTAGGCCCTGCAGCGCCACCAGCACCACGTCGTAGTTAGCCAGCCGGCCCCGAATGCCCAGCAGCTCGTTCATAGTAGGCGCAGCAGGCAGGTGGAAGTGCGCGGCGCGGGCGTCGTAGTCCGTCACCTGGCGCTGGAAATCGGTGGTGTCGGTGGGCGCGCCGCCAATAACCAGCGTGGCTAGCTTCAGGGTGTCGAGGTGCTGCAGGGGCAGCAGCTGGCGCTGGTTGCGCAGCAGTGTTAGGCCGTCTTGCGTGAGGCGGTGCGCCAAGTAGCGGGCGTGGGCCGGGTTGAGGTCGGCGGCCAGGTGCTGCTCCGGCACTGGCCGGTAGTGGTTGAGGCCGGCCCACTGCTTGAGGGCCAGCACCCGGCGGCAGCTTTCGTCGATGCGGGCCTGGCTGATGCGCCCGCTGTCTACGGCGGCCAGCACGGCCCCTAGGGCCACCGGCACCTTCTTGCTGAACTCCAGCACGTCGTTGCCGGCCAGCAGCGCCCGCACCTCGGCCTCGCCGGTGGGCACCCGGCTGATGACGCCCTGCATGTTCATGGCATCGGTAAAAACCACGCCCTGAAAGCCCAGCTTCTGCCGCAGCAGGCCCGTCACCACGGGCTTGCTCAGGGTGGTGGGCGCGCCGGTGGTGTCCAGGGCCGGCACGTTGAGGTGGGCCACCATTATGCCACCTATGCCATTGTTTATCACGGCTTTAAAGGGCGGAAACTCCAGCGAGTCGAGTCGGCGCCGGTCTACGCGCACGATGGGCAGGGCCAGGTGCGAGTCGGCCTCCACGTCGCCGTGGCCGGGGAAGTGCTTGGCCACGGCCAACACGCCCGCGTCCTGCATTCCGCGCATGTAGAGGCGACTGAGGCGCGAAACTGCCACCGGGTTTTCGCCCCACGAGCGGAAGCCGATGACCGGGTTATTGGGGTTGTTGTTCACATCGACCACCGGCGCGAAGTTGACGTGCATGCCCAGCCGGCTGAACTGCCGCGCCACTTCGCGCCCCATGTCGTAAATGAGGCTTGAATCGGCCTCGGGCACCGCCCCTAGGCTCATCTGGTACGGAAAGCGCAGCACGCTATCCAGGCGCATACCAGCACCCCACTCGCCGTCCATGGCCACCAGCAGCGGCACGGCGCTCTCGCGCTGATACCGGTTCAGCAAGCGCGTTTGGCGCATCGGCCCGCCCTGAAAAAATATCAGCCCGCCCACGCCGTAGTCCTTAATCAGCAGCGACACTGAATCTTCGTCGAGCCGCGTCTTGTTGGAGTAGGCCGCTATCATAAACAGCTGCGCCACCCGCTGCCGAGGGGTCAGCACGCGCATCAGACTATCAACCCAGCGGGAGTGCTGGTATTGCAAAAAAGCCGGGCCCGCGGCCGGGGCTTTGGCCAACGGGCGGGGCCGGGCCAGGGCTACTTTGGGGCGCGGCGCGCGGGTGCGGCGGTGCTGGGCCGGGGCCAGCAGCGGCAGCAGCCACAGCAGTAGCAGTAGAGAGCGGAAAGACGACAAGGAGCGATGCCTGAAAGTGAATCTGGCAAAAGTCGCAAGCAGCCCTGGCATTTGCGCCGCGCGCGGGCCTAGGGGGTAACGAGCCACAAATCGCCAAACCAAAAGCCCAGCTCCGAGCCAGCAGTGCCGGGCGCTGGGTAGGTGCGGCGCACCACCTCGCCCCGCACCAGTTCGATGGGCCCGCTAAAATCGGGCGCGTCGAACACGAAGCTGTGGTACTCGCCGTTTTCACCGCAGGCATCCACACCGGGCGGCAAGTCGCGCAAAAAATCACGGTCGAGCAGGCGCCCGCAGAAGCTGGCGTCGAGGTGCTGCTCGCTCACGCACACCACTACAGCTTGAAAACCCAAATCCAAAAACTCGCGCAGCAAGTCGGCGCCCGGCCGCTGCCACAGCGGAAACACGCCGCGTAGCCCCGCCCGCACCAGCTGCTGCTCGCGGTAGGCGCGCAGGTCTTCCAAAAAAATGTCGCCGTACACTACCTCCGCTATTCCCTGTTGACGCGTTTCGGCCAGCATGGCCCCTAGGGCTTGCTCGTAGGCAGCCATCGAGGGGTTTTCGGGCAGGCGCAGTTGCTGCAAAGGCAAGCCCAGGCGCTGCGCCTGCGCCACCAGCAACTCGGTGCGCACCCCGTGCATAGCCACGCGCCCGGAGTGGGCATTGACGTGCGTGAGCAGCCCAGCCACGCGCCGCCTAGAGTCGCGCTGGGCGTGGTGCAGCGCCAGGGCCGAGTCTTTGCCCCCGCTCCAACTCATCAAGGCATCGGCAACCAGTTGCATACGCATTACAATTGCAGAAACGGCCCGCTGCTCTCAAGCAGCGGGCCGTTTCCTAACTCCATAACTCCAACCGCGTAGGCAGCTGCGAAATCTGCTATTTATTTAAGCGTGAAAGTCGTTTTGCCCATCAAGGCGCCGCCTTCGTACAATTCTACGATGTGCTGACCGATTTTGTAGTCGCCGCCTTTAGCGTACACGAACTCCGCTTTTTGGCGCGAATTATCGAATACCATGTCTTGCTTCTGGGTATAAAACGCCTCCTGGCCGTCCACCGTGAAGGTGCCGCCGCCGGTGCTCAGGTTGTAGAGCGCCGCGCCGTCGGGCTCCAAAATGCGCATGTAAACGGTTTTGGTGTCCTTAGGCGTCACGTCGTTGCGGGCCAGGCTGAAGGTCACTTTTACGCGGTCCACGCGCTTGGCCTTAAACTCCTCCTTATCATCGTCCTTCTCCTTATTCTTGGCCGTAAGCACGCTCACGTGGATGTTGTCGGCCTGCACGCGCGAGGCCACCGATACCTTGCCGCTCAGCTCCTGGTTGGTTTTGGCAATGGTGCTGATGGTATCGGTCAGCTTGTTTTGCCGCTCCTTCAGGGTGGTAGTTTCGGTATAAAGGTTTTCGTTGGACTTTTTGAGCTCGGCAATTTCGTCGTCGCGCTTCTTCAACTGGGTTTCCAGGTTGAGCGCGCGCTGCTTGAAGCGCTGCTGCTCGGCCAGCGAAAACGAGCCGGCCTTGAACGAGCGCAAACGCAGCAAGTCGGCGTTGATGCCCGTCAGGCGCGACCGCAGCGAGTCGTTGCTGAGGCCTAGCTTTTGCAGCTCCTGGCTTTGGCGCTCGTAGCTGGCTTTCAGGTCTTCGTACTGCTTTATCTGCTCGGTGAGCTTGCTATCGGTAGCTTGCACCTGGGTAGTAAGCTGCTCATTCTCCGTCTTCTTCTGCGAATTCAAGTAAAAGAGTACGCCGTTAATGCCTAGTAGCACGAGCACGAGCGCCACCCACAATAAGACACGGCTGTTGTTTTGGCGGGGTTCGGGTTGTTCCTGGTTAGGGTTCATGCGGAAGGGCGGGGAAAAGTTGAACGATTGGGTACCTAACGGCGCAACCCGGCAAACTGAGGTGCGCCTACCTTTGCGGCGGGTAAAAATAGGGGAAATTCTGGCCCGGCCACGGTCGTCGTTATACTTGGCTCTAATGCAAACGGTTACTTCACCCTTCAACGCCGCTTACTGGCCGGCCCGCTACGCCCGGCCGCGCCAACTAGGATGCCGGTCGCACTACCCCGCTCCTGCAGGTGTATTTCGACCAGCTACCCCTAGGGCCGCAGTTACGCATCCTCATTCCGGGGGCGGCCGCGCCCACGAGGCCGATTACCTGCACCACTACGGCTTCCGGCACGTAGTGGTGGCAAACTTAGCCCCCGCGCCCTGGCCGAGCTGGCGGCTCGCCGGGGTTGTGAACTATTTACTTGCTTGCAAAAACGTTAAAAAAGCACATCCTGCTCAACTGGCGTCCGCTGGCCGAAGCATCTCTGCCCCGCCGCATGTCCGGTAAAGATGCTTTGGCCAGCGGACGCCAGCTGAGCAGGACGGCCTAGAAGAATCATTTATACCTTCAACTCACTCATGCTCACTGCCCTTGCCCGCGCCCTGCCTCACTTTCGCAACACCAATTCCGGCCAGTTTTTTCTCATGGCTGGGCCCTGCGTCATCGAGGGCGAAGACATGGCCCTGCGCATTGCCGAGCGCGTGAAGCACCTGACCGACAAGCTCCAGATTCCCTACATCTTCAAGGGCTCGTACCGCAAGGCTAACCGCTCGCGGCGAGATTCCTTCACGGGCATCGGCGACGAGGCGGCGCTGCGCATTCTGGAGAAAGTGGGCCGCGAAATTGGCGTGCCCACCGTCACCGACATCCACGAATCGCCCGAGGCTGCCGAGGCCGCGCAGGCCGTGGATGTGCTGCAGATTCCAGCCTTTTTGTGCCGCCAAACCGACCTGCTGCTGGCCGCCGCCCAAACCGGCAAGGTGGTCAACATTAAAAAGGGCCAGTTCCTCAGCGGCGAGGCCATGCAGTGGGCCGTAGATAAAATAAAGAGCGCGGGCAACGAGCACGTTATTCTAACCGAGCGCGGCAATTCGTTCGGTTACAGCGAGTTGGTAGTCGATTTTCGCAACCTACCCACCATGCGCCAGTTCGGCGTGCCCGTGGTAATGGATGTGACGCATTCCTTGCAGCAGCCCAACCAGGCCAGCGGCGTCACGGGCGGCCAGCCGGCCCTTATCGAAACCATTGCCAAAGCCGCCATCGCCGTGGGCGCCGACGGCCTGTTTATCGAAACGCACCCTACGCCCGCCACCGCCCTCTCCGACGGCGCCAACATGCTACCCCTCGACCAACTCGAAGGCTTGCTACAGCGCCTCACCCGCGTGCGCGAAGCCGTGCGCCCCACCGGCGACGTGGACCCGCACGGACTCAACGCCTAGGGCTAGCGGTTCCGCAGCAAGTCAAGCACCTGGTCAAAGCGCTGATTCATTTCGCCACGCAAGTCGCTTACATTCTGGTCTACTTTAATTAGCCAGTGCGTCGGTTTTTTCCGTCAGCAAATCGGTCAGCAAATCGGTTTTTTCTGCCAGCGTGTCGGTTCTGCTTAGCAAAAATAGTATGTTGTCACTTTGCTAATTTAAAGCCGAAGTGAAGGTGACAGTCACTTGTCGTACTTGGGCTGAAACACGCTCTAGCTTTGCACTAAGCTCGTACTGTTGAGCACTAAGCTCATCCTGCTTGGCATTCAGCAGGATAACTTAGCGGCTAACTCATCTTGGCGAGCCAGCATTTCGCTGATGACGGGTTCTAATTGGTCGAGGCGTTGGTCGGCGGCAGGCATTTATGGTTTGTGTTTGTGGTATATATGGTTAGTAACCGAAGGTAGCGCGAACCAACTTTTAATACCGCAGCCAGAAATCTTGCCTAGGCTGCTTTTTGCGAAAAAATACCAAGCCTACGTAAAATAAATCGACCGTCACCGTCACGGCCGGGTGTGCCTTAATGGTTGCCCAGGCCTGCTCCATCTCGGCCGACCAATGAATATCATCCAGCACAAACACGCTGTTTTCGTGCCCTTTAGCT
Organism: Janthinobacterium lividum; assembly: GCA_050954355.1. GTDB lineage: Bacteria > Bacteroidota > Bacteroidia > Cytophagales > Hymenobacteraceae > Hymenobacter. Next base: position 59,245 of record JBPBPH010000066.1, on the reverse strand, counting down.
AGGCACTGCTCGAAGTAGCGCAGCGTGGGCTCGTAGCGGTGGTTGCCATCGAAGAACACGAAATCGAGCGGGCGCGCTAGCTCGGCCAGGGTGGCGGGCAGCGTCTGGTCGAGGTTGCCCGTTACCAGCTGCACATTGGCCAGGCCCAGCTCGGCTAGGGTTTGGCGAGCCACGGCGGCCGTGGCGGGGCAGCCCTCACAGGTGACGACCTGCACCCGCGAGTCGGCCAGGGCCAGGTAGGCGGTGGTAAGGCCCAGGGAGGTACCCAGTTCCAACACCGTGGCCGGCTGGAAGTGGTTGACCAGCCGAAATAATAGCTGCGCCAGGCGCGGTGGCTTGGCAGCGTGGCGGGCAATGTCGCGCACGGCGCGGCGGCGCGTGCCGGCCCCCGCCACCCGCGAGCCCGCTCCAAAGTCGCACACGTCCAGCACTTGCTCGCTAGCCAGCAGGGCTTGCCGCCGCGCCTCTACCAGCGGGTAGGCGCGGTACTGCCCATCGTGGCAAATGACCGTGGTATAGAGCCCAAACACGAACGGCGAGTGCAGCCCATGCGCATTGCCCGAACGCAGCCGGTAGCGCAGGTAGGCGCCAAGTTGAAAAAAACTATTAGCCATTAGCTGTCAGCTGTTAGCTTTTTTTGGACTGGCGGTAGCTAACAGCTAGCGGCCAACAACTAACAGCGCTAAAATCAGTTTAGCCGATACGGTACCATGAGGGTAAACTCCGGGATTTCAACCTCGAATTGGGCGCCGCTGCCCAGGCGTTCCATCAGGTAGGTGCCGCGCATCTTGCCCACGCCCGACTTCAAGTTGCAGCCACTCACGTACTGGTGCGACTCGCTAGGCTCCAGCACAGGCTGGCGGCCTACCACGCCTTCGCCTTCTACTTCGCGCACGCTGCTGTTGGCGTCGGAGATGTACCAATGCCGACGCAAAAGCTTGACGGTGAATTCGCTGTCGTTGCGAATATCGATACGATAGGCAAACACGTAGTGCTCCTGCGCGGAGTTAGAGTAGTCGGGCAGGTAATTGGTCGTAACCGTAACGGTTACGCCTTGCGTAGTGGTAGTAGGCATGGCGGTGGCCGGCGAAATTACGCGCTACAGGGCCTAACGGGCGCCCTAGACCTTTAGTTTACGTGCTACCCCTAGGCACGGCGATTTTTACTACCGCGCAGCTTTATTTGTTTTTTATTTTCTCCCATGGTCAAGATTGCCGAAAGCTGGCGGCCGGTGCTGGCAGCCGAGTTCGAAAAGCCTTACTTCCAGAAGCTAACTGCCTGGGTGCGGGGCGAATACGCCACTACCACGGTATACCCCCTAGGCTCCCAAATCTTTCACGCCTTCGACGCCTGCCCCTTCAACGAGGTGAAGGTAGTTATCCTGGGCCAAGACCCCTACCACGGCAAAAACCAGGCGCACGGCCTAGCTTTTTCGGTGAATGAGGGCGTGCGCACGCCACCTTCGCTGCACAATATCTTTAAGGAACTGCAGGACGACCTGCCCGGCACCCCCGCCCCTGCCAACGGCAACCTCGACCGCTGGGCTAGCCAGGGCGTGCTGCTGCTCAATGCCACCCTCACGGTGCGCGCCGCCACCCCCGGCTCGCATCAAAAGAAGGGCTGGGAGGAGTTTAGCGACGCCGTTATCAGCCAGGTGTCCCTAGGGCGGCCGCACGTGGTGTTCATCCTCTGGGGCGCTTATGCGCAGAAGAAAGAGGAGTTAATTGACCAACGCAAACACTTAGTGCTCAAGGCCGCGCACCCCTCGCCCTACTCCGCCGACCGCGGCTTCTTCGGCTCCAAGCCGTTTAGCAAAGCCAATGCTTGGCTGCAGCAGCACGGCGAAACGCCCATTGAGTGGTAGCTTTTTCTTAGGCTGTTAGCGACGTTCGAAAACCAAAGCTAGTAGCCAACAGCTAGTGGCTAACAGCCTAAGAAATTATCCGCTTGATGAGGCGCAGCTTGTGGCTGTACTTCTGGCGGCCTTGGTTGAAGATGCCATGGTGGTCGAGCGGGTCGAGGCGCACCTCGCCGTGGGCGTGTAATATCAGGCCGTCGTCATACACCATGCCCACATGCACGATGGCGCCCTCGGCGTTGTCGAAAAAAGCCAAGTCGCCGGGGCGGGCCTGGGTCACGAAATCGACGGGCTGGCCCAGGGCAATTTGCTGGCGGGCGTCGCGCGGTAGCTGTACGCCCACTAGGCCGAAGAGGCTCTGCATCAGCCCCGAGCAGTCGAGGCCAAATATATTTTTGCCGCCCCACACGTAGGGCGCCTTTAGGTAGTGCTGGCCCATCTTGCGCAGCAGGTGCACTTGGCGCTCGGGGGCGCCGGGCTGGGCGGGGTTGGTGGCCGGGCCGTTGTAAAAAAGCGGCCGGTCGTCGCCCAGCCGCAGGGTCATGCCATCGAAAAAGGGCAGGCGGCAACCCATCGTAACGGGTTGGCGCGTAGTGGCATCCGACACCACCTGTACCACATCGAGCACCCTAGGGTGGTCTTGGGCAAGCCAAGCTTGAAAGTAGCGCGCGCTCACTGGCAGGTGCTGCTTGAGGTCAAGCCAGCCCAAATAGTGGTCGGCGGCGGCCTCCACGCGCAGCCAGTTACTTTGGGTTTGCAGCACCGTGTAGCACTCGCCAAATAGCAACTCGGTTACCAGCTCGGCCCGGTCGGTGGGCTCGGCGCGGACGGGCACGGCGCTCAGCGCGCAAATACCGTGGTTCAAAGAGAAATAATATTAATATACAAACGCAAAGAACGGCATGCTCATCTACTCATACCGCTCCATTTCGCGCTTGATGTCCTTGGCTTTTAGGTCTTCGCGCTTGTCGTAGTGTTTTTTGCCCTGGGCCAGAGCAATTTCCACCTTGGCAAAGCCGCGGTCGGTGACGAACAGGCGCAGCGGGATGATGGTGAGGCCCTGGGTGATGCTCTTGCCGGCCAGCTGCTTCAGCTCGCGCTTGGTTAGCAGCAGCTTGCGGGTGCGCAGCGGGTCGTGGTTGGTGTAGGTGCCGTGGCTGTAGGGCGCAATGCGCAGGCTATGAATCCAGAGGTCGCCTTTGTGGTCGAAGGTGCAGTAGCCATCCTGCAGGTTGACTTCGCCGGCGCGGATGCTCTTTATCTCGGTGCCTTGCAGCATAATGCCCGCGTCGTATTTGGCCAGGAAGGAGTACTCGTGGCTGGCGCGGCGGTTTTTAATGTTGATGTGGGCAGGCTGCTGGTCTTTCACAATCGCAGAGTTAACGGATGAAACTGATTACGCAGATTCCATTGCTGAGGGGGTAAAGGTATTGGCTTGGCCCCTAGGGGCGCGGGCGGCGCAAAGGCTACCGGCGCCCGGCGGCACCCCGCTCCTACACTAGTTTCAAGCGCGGGTCGGGGCTGGCGAGCTGGCTGGCAAAGTCGCCGGCCGCGTATTGAAACAGCGCCGCCTGGCCCACCATGGCCGCGTTATCGGTGCAAAACTCGAAGTCGGGAATAAATACGGAGTAACCCTCAGCCTTAGCCAGCTCCTGCAGGCCTAGGCGCAGGCCCGAGTTGGCCGCCACGCCACCGGCCAGCGCCACCTGGCGCAAGCCGGTGGCCTGCACGGCTTTGCGCAGCTGGCGCAGCAGCGTTTGCACGATGGTGTGCTGAATGCTGGCGCAGAGGTCGGCCAGGTTTTCTTCGATGAAGGCGGGATTAGCGGCGGTTTGCTTTTTAAGGAAGTAGAGCACCGCCGTTTTCAGGCCGCTAAACGAAAAATTGAAGCCCTCGAGCGCGCCCTCGGGGAAGGCAAACCGGCGCGGGTCGCCGCCCTGGGCCAGCTTATCGAGCCGAGGGCCGCCGGGGTACGGCAAGCCCAGCAGCTTGGCGGTTTTGTCGAACGCCTCGCCGGCCGCGTCGTCGATGGTCTGGCCCAGAATCTCCATGTCGAGCGGCCCTCGCACGCGCACCAGCTGGGTGTGGCCACCGCTCACGGTGAGGCACAGAAACGGGAAATCGGGCTTCGGGTCGCGGATGAAGTGGGCCAGCACGTGCGCCCGCATGTGGTTGACGGCCAGCAGCGGCACGCCGAGGGCCAGGGCCAGGCTTTTGGCAAACAGGTGCCCCACCAGCAGCGAGCCCAGCAAACCCGGACCCTGCGTGACGGCCACGGCACTCAGCTCTTTTTTATCGACGCCCGCCTGGCGCAGGGCAGCCGTCACGACGGGCAGCAGATGCTGCTGGTGCGCCCGCGAGGCCAGCTCGGGCACCACCCCGCCGTACTGCGTGTGCACAGCCTGGCCGGCCACCACGTTGCTCAGCAGCTGGCCATCGCGAAACACGGCGGCCCCGGTATCGTCGCAACTAGATTCGATGGCGAGAAGAGTCATTTTTCAATTATCAATCAACAATTAACAGTGAGCAGGCGGCCTAGGGCAGCAGCTGGGGCTTTGTAGTTCGAGCTGCTGCCCTAGGCCGGTCGATGAAAACCCGGCCCTAGGGGGCAAAGTTCGAAGAAACCTGGGGTACGGCGCCTACATTGGCGCCATTGTTGTGCGCGAAAAGCCGCACCTTTGCGTTAGTGTTCTTTCACCAACCCCGCTGCTAGTGTCGTTTGTGCGCCGTGCTTTCCGCTTGCTGCTGAGCGTCCTGCTGTGGGCGCTGGGCTTGGCGGTGGTGGCCGTGGTGGCGGTGCTGCTAGCCTTGCGTGTGCCGGGCGTGCAAACGCGGGTGGCCCACGAGGTAGCCACGGTGCTGACGCGCAAGCTAGGGCAGGAAGTAACCATCGGTAGCGTCGATGTGCGGCCCTTCTCGCACGTGCTGCTGGAGGGCGTAAACGTGCTCGACCGCACTGGCAACGAGCTGTTTGGCGTGGGGCGGGTGGATGCCGACATCCAGCTTTTCTCGGTTTTTGACCCTAGGCACCTGCACGTGGGCACCCTCACCCTGGAGGAGCCGCGCTTCGTGCTGCGCGACGTGGCCGGGCACCCCGACTCGACCACGCTCGACCAGTTTCTGACTGCTCTGCACCGCCTCACGGGGCCGCCCGACTCGACCCAAACCGAGAGCAAGCCGTTTGATTTTCAGTTGCACGACATTGCCATTCGCAACGGGCACTTTGGGCTGGAGCGCCCCGGTGAGCCGCGCATCAAGGAGTACGGCCACAGCGTGGACTACGCCCATCTGCAGGTGGACAGTATTTACGCCGATATTTCGCAGCTGAATTGGAAAACCGACACGCTGCGGGCGCGCATTGCTGGCCTGCGGGCGGTGGAGGTGCCTTCGCAAACGCACGTGCGCGAGCTCACGGCCGACATCAGCTACCAGGCGCACTTCTGGGAGTTTGCGGGGCTGACGCTGCGCGTGGGCCGCAGCGAGTTGCGCAAGTTTGTGCGCTTTGAATACCGGCGCTTCGGCAACTTTTCGGACTTCAACGACTCGATGCGGGTAGTGGCCAACCTGCGCGGCGCCAAGCTTTACACCGACGACATTGCCAAGTTTGCGCCCCAGCTGGCCGCGCTGCACGACTCGGTGCAGCTTTCGATGGATGCTAAGGGCTACGTGCGTGACTTTCAACTCAAAAACCTGGATGTGCGCTACGGCCGGCGCACCCACCTGGTGGCCACCCGCGCCCACGCCGACAACCTGCCCAACTGGCGCGAGAGCCTGGTTGACTTGCGCCTGCAACCCTCGCAGGTAGACGGCGCCGACCTGCGCCGCTGGCTGCCCGCCTCGGCCAACAAGCTCGTGGGCCGCCTAGGGCTGGTGAAGCTCAGCGGGCAGTTCATCGGCTTTTACAACGACTTTGTGGGCAACGCCAGCTTCGACACGGCCATCGGCGCGGTGGCTACCGACCTGAACCTCAAAACCAAGACCGACTTCGACCACGCCGTGTACGAGGGCACGGTGCGCAGCACGGCTTTTAACCTGGGTAAGTTTTTGGGCGACGAATCGGTAATTCGGGACGTGACGCTGAGCGGTAAGGTGCGCGGCACCGGCTTTGCGCCGCCCAGCGCGCACGGCCACGCCGAGGTAACGGTGCCCGCCATCTGGCTCAATGGCTACCGCTACCGCAACCTGGCGCTGAACGGCGACTTTGCGGGCCGCGGCTTCCAGGGCAAGGTAACGGCCGGCGACCCCAACCTGCGCCTGGCCGCCGACGGCGATTTCGACTTCGACGCGCGCCACCCGCATATCATCGTGAGTGCCCGCATATTGCGCGCTAACCTGGGGGCCCTAGGCCTGCTGCCCACCCCGCTGGTGATGAGCACCACCGCCACCGTAAACCTGCGCGGCACCCAGCTCGACTCGCTGCTAGGCACGGCGCGGCTGCGCGACTCGCGCTTCGCCATTGGCAAGCAAAGCCTTGACGTTGATACGCTTAACGTGCTGAGCTCCCGCACTAGCCAGGGGCAGCGGCTGGTGCAGGTGCGCTCAGAACTGGCCAACCTGCGCGCCAGCGGTCGCTTCGAAACGGCCCGCGTTATCGCCGACATTCAAACGCTGGTGCACGAGTACCGGCTCAGCTTTGAGAGCAATGCGGCGGCCACGGCGGCCTACTACCGGCGCAAGCGCCAGCAGCCGCAGCGCCGGTATGAGGTCGATTTGAACCTGGACCTCAAGCACATTAACCCGGTGTTGAACTTGCTGCTGCCCGACTTGCAGGTGGCCGACCACAGCCACTTGGACGGCTCGTTTAGGCAGGGCGAAACGTCGATTTTCCAGCTGGGCGGGCGCTTCGACAGCCTCTGGTACGGGCCGGTGCACACGGTGCGCACCGAGTTTGACCTCACGACTTCGAAGCTGCCCAACCAGCCTGACATCCTGGCCCAGGCCGACGTAACCTCGGCTAGCCAGGTGCTGCCGGGCCTGGGGCGCACCCAGAATTTCGTGGTGGAAGGCGTGTGGGACCAGCAGAAAATCAACTTCTCGACCTCCCTAACCCAAACCGGCACCACCAACCAGGCTACCATCAACGGCTCGCTGGCTTTCCTACCTAGGGCCGTGCAAGTCGTATTTCGCAAGAGCGGCCTGCACTTGCTCGACCGCGAGTATGTGATTGAGGCCGACAACTCGGTGCGCATCAGCGGCGGCGGCAAGCAGTTCGACGTAGACCACTTCGTGATAAGCAGCGGGGCTGAGCGCATTAGCGCCCAAGGGGTTATCTCGCCCGACGCGCGCCTGCCGCCGCTGCAGCTGGAGGTAGAGAACTTCGATTTGACCTCGCTCAACTCGGCGATAAACCAGCGCCTAGGGGGGCGGCTGAACCTAAAGGCCTCGGTGGCCGGCATCTATAACCAGCTGGCCATCAACAGTACGCTGGCCGTGGACTCGCTGGTGTATGAGGGCACTCCTATTGGGCAGGTGGCCGGCCGCGGCGACTGGGACAACTCTAGCGGCCAGCTGCGGGTGAACCTCGACGTGAGCCGCCAGCAGCAGCGCGTGCTCACAGTGACGGGCTACCTCGCGCCCCGCTCCGAAACGCAGCAGTTCAACCTGACCGGCGAGCTGACCGATGCGCCGGTGGTGCTGGCCCAGCCCTTTTTGGCGGGCTTGCTCGACAACCTGGGCGGAACCGGGCGCGGCCAGTTGCAGTTGGGTGGCTTGTTTAGCGCGCCCACGCTGGCCGGCGCCGTGGACGTGACGGGCGGGCGTTTCACGTTTGGCTACCTGGGCACTACGTACACATTCAACGACCGTATCACGTTCACTACCACCTCAATAGGACTCAACAATATTAAGCTGCGCGATGCCCAGGGCAACCTGGCCATGGTGAACGGGCTGATTCGGCACCAGGGCTTCCAGAACATGAGCCTGAACCTAAGCGCCGAGTTTCGCAAGTTTCAGGTGCTGCGCACCACCCGGCGCGACAACGACATGTACTTTGGCACGGCTTACGCCACCGGCCGCGCCACCGTGACGGGCCCCGTGGACGACTTGGTGATTGACGTGCGGGCCACTTCGGAAGCCGGCACGCGCCTGGCCCTGCCCCTCGACAACGCCGCCAAGGCCCAGCAGGCCAGCTACATCAAGTTTGTGAACCGCAACCTGCCCGATTCGGTACGCCGCCGGCAGGCGCTGACGGCCGCCACCATCGCGGCCCAGGACAAGGTAGACCTCTCGGGCATCCGGCTGAATATGAACCTGACAGTAACGTCCGACGCCTACCTGGAGATTTTACTCGACGAGGCCACCGGCGACGTTATTCGGGGCGTGGCCACGGGGCAGCTGCGCCTCAACATTGATACACGGGGTGATTTTAACATGTATGGGCAGGTCGAAATCGTGCGCGGCGCCTACAACTTTACCCTGCAAGGACTGGTAGACAAGGAGTTTGTGGTGCGGCCGGGCGGCACCGTGACGTGGAACGGCGACCCGCTGGACGGGCAAATGAACGTGGCGGCTACCTACACCCAGCGCACCTCGGTGGCGCCGGTGCTGCCCGGCGCCACCAGCGGCGCGGTGGTGCCCGTCACGGCCGTAATGAACCTGACGGGGCCGCTGCTGCAGCCGGTTATCAAGCTGGCGCTGGAGTTTGACGACGCGCCCGGCTCGCTGCAAAACGACCTGGCTGCCTTCATCGCGCTGCTGCGCAACGACGACCAGGAGCTTAACCGCCAGGTATTTAGCCTGCTGGTGTTCCGCACGCTCTCGCCGCTCAACAACAGCAATTTTAACGGCATCACGCTGGCCGGCAACGGCGGGGCGGTGCAAAGCAGCCTAGGGCAAATCATCTCGTCGCAGCTCGGGCAGCTGACTTCGCAGATTAACCAGAACCTGGAAATTGACTTCAACATCAATGGCCTGAGCGCCGACCAGCTGGCGGCCTTGCAGCTGCGCCTAAGCTATTCGTTTTTGAACGGACGGCTGCGCCTGACCCGCGAGGGCGGCATCACGAACAGCAGCAGCAGCACCAACCTGAACCCCAGCACCGGCCTGCCCTACCAAAGCTCGCTGCTCGGCGACTTCAGCCTGGAGTACTTTCTGCGGTCCGATGGGAAGTTTCGGGCCAAGCTGCGCTACGAAACCACCCCGCGCGACAACCTGGTGACGACCGTGAACCAGCCCCGCGCCGGCATTTCGCTGGTGCATACCAAGGATTTCAACAACCTAAGCGAGCTTTTTGGCCGCGACACCCCTAGCCGCCGCACCCGCGATGCCAAGCGCGCCAAGGAGGTGCTGACGGTGGAAGAAGACAAGCGGACGAATTTATAAGGCGGTTTACCCTGAATTCCCCCATGCACATCCTGCTCATTGGCGGCACGCAGTTTTTGGGGCGCCACGTGGCGGCGGCCGCGCTGGCCCGGGGGCACGAGGTAACGCTTTTTCACCGGGGGCACCACCCGCACCCCGGTACGTTGGGGCCCGTGCGGGAAATACTGGGCGACCGCCACCACGACCTGCACCGCTTGGCCGGCCGGCGCTGGGATGCGGTGGTGGATACCTGCGGCTACCTGCCCGGTGCGGTGCGGGCGGCCGCGCGGGCGCTACGCCCAGTGGTGGGGCAGTACGTATTCATTTCCAGTGTTGCCGCCTACGCCGATTTCAGCCAGCCGGGCTACGCCGAAATCGCCCAATTGGCCGCCCTTAATCCGGCCCAGGCGGCCGCCCTAGCGCCAGCGGCCGACCTTACGGCGAGCAGCCTGGGCGACCTGTACGGGGCGCTGAAAGCAGCCTGCGAACGCGAGGTAAGCCAGGTATTCGGCGCTAATGCGCTGCTGCTGCGGCCGGGCGTGCTGGTAGGGCCGCACGACCCTACCGACCGCCTCACGTACTGGCTGAGCCGGCTGGCGCGAGGCGGCGAGGTGCTGGCTCCGGGCCGGCCGCAGCGCTTCGTGCAGTTGCTCGACGCCCGCGACCTGGCCGCCTGGCTTATAGCAATGCTTGAGCAAGGAACGGGTGGCGCGTTCAACGCAGCCAGCCCGCCTTTCTCCTTGACGATGGAGCAGTTACTGACCGAAGCGCAGGCCCTCACCCACCAGCAAGCCACGCTGACCTGGGTGAGCGAGGGATTTTTGCGGCGCGAAGCAGTGGCCGAGTGGAGCGAGTTGCCCCTGTACTTGGCGGAATCGGGTGAGGACCGAGGCTTCCTGGCGGCCGATACCGATAAAGCATTGCGACACAACCTAGTAACTCGCTCGCTGGCCGACACTATGCGCGACACCCTGACTTGGCGCCGCCCCGACCCGGCGCCGCTGCGGGCCGGGCTAGCTGCCGGGCGCGAGCGGGAATTGCTGCGCCGCTGGCACGCGACCCAACCGCCCGGCGCCTAACGCCCAACACCTGAGTGCCGCGCCCTACCTTTGCGCCCCGTATGCCAAAGCGCCGCAAAAAGAAACTGGGCTCCTACCCTACCCCGCTGGTAGTGTTCAGCATTACGCTGGCGCTGGTCGTGATTGGGCTATTTGGCCTGCTGCTGCTGCATGCCCATAAGCTGAGCGAGGCCGTGCGCCAAAACCTGGAGGTACAGGTGTACCTGGAGCGCGACCTGCCCCAGCCCGAGCGCTTGGCTTTGCAGCAGGACTTGGAGCGTCAGCCCTTCGTGGCCGAGCAGAATGGCCGGCCCCAGGTACGCTACGTGAGCAAGGACGAGGCCGCCCGCCAGCTGCTGCAAACCACCGGCGAGAGCTTCACCGGCTTCTTGGACGACAACCCTTTGCGCGACGCCTACGCCCTCAAAATCAAGGCGGCCTACACCGATACCATGCACCTGCGCCAGCTCAGCCAGAGCCTGCAAAGCCAGCACGGCGTATTTGAGGTGCAGTACCCTAGGAGCCTCTTTACCAGCATCAACGACAACCTGACGCGGGTGAGCCTGCTGCTGCTGGGCTTTGCGGCGGTACTGGTGGTGGCGGTGGTGGTGCTCATCAACAACACCATTCGGCTGGCACTGTTTTCGCAGCGCTTTCTCATTCGCTCCATGCAACTGGTGGGTGCCACGCGGTTCTTTATCCGGCAGCCGTTTCTCAGGCGGGCCACCTGGCAAGGGTTTGCCAGCGGCCTGCTGGCGTCGCTGGTGCTGCTAGGCCTGCTCCAATACGCTTACCTACAAATCAACCAGTTGCGCCTGCTGCGCGATTATTACCTGCTGGGCCTGCTGCTGCTGGCCGTGCTAGGCCTCGGCACGGTTATCGGCTTTTTAAGCGCCTACCGGGCCGTCAGCAAATACCTTAACGTTCCGCTCGACGAGCTTTACTAATTAACAATGAGCAATGAGCAATGAGCAATTTTAAGTAGGAATAGCGCGCTAGCAACCCCGTTTTCCGACCTAGACTACTCATCGCTCATTGCTAATTACTCATTTCCTATGATGCGCTTTGCTTTTGGCCCCCGCAACTACCGCCTGATGTGGGCCGGCCTGGCCGTGCTGGCGGTAGGCTTCGTCACCATGACCCTCGACGGGGCCCAGTACGGCGAGGGTTTCCTGGGCCTCACCCTAGGGCCCATTCTGCTCTTTATTGGCTTCCTGCTGGAGTTTGCAGCCATTCTGGTGCCCAGCGATGCCCCGGTTATCGACCCGGCCGCCCACGTAGCGCCGCCCGCTACGGCCGCCGCCGGGGCGCCAGCCATGCCCGCCCCAGCGGCCCCTAAGACCATCGTGCCGCCCACTTCGGCTAAGCCCACTTATAAGCGCCCTTAAGTAGTGCCTAGTGCCTGACTGCTAGCGACTAGGGCTTGCGCTTAGCAGCCGCTCACTAGCCGCTGGCGGTTGTTCATTAGCCACTAGTCATTCTTTACTAGTCACTACTATTTATGACCTATTGGCAGGCCCTTTTGCTGGCCATTGTGGAAGGAATCACTGAATTCCTGCCCGTGTCGAGCACCGGCCACATGATTATTGCCGCCCAACTGGTGGGGGTGGCGGCCACGCCGTTCAGCAAGCTCTTTTTGGTCGTCATTCAGTTCGGAGCCATCCTATCGGTGCTGGCGGTGTATTGGAAGCGCTTCTTCCAAAGCATCGACTTCTACCTCAAGCTGCTGGTAGCCTTTATACCCATTGTGATAGCGGGCTTGCTGCTCAAAAAATACGTCGATACCCTGCTCGAATCGGTGACGACCGTGGCCCTGATGCTGCTGCTGGGGGGCATCGTGCTGGTGTTCATCGACCGGCTTTTTCCGCAGGAAGACCCTAGGGAGGGCGGGCACCCCGCCACGACGCCCGGCTTCAAGGAGGCGTTCATTATCGGGCTGTTTCAGTGCATTGCGCTGGTGCCGGGCGTCAGCCGGTCGGCGGCTACTATCATCGGCGGCCTCAGCCAGAAGCTGACGCGCCGCGCGGCGGCCGAGTTTGCCTTTTTCCTGGCCATGCCCACCATGGGGGCGGCTACGGTCAAAGACCTGTACGATTATTATAAGGAGGCTCATGCGCAGGGCACCAGCCTAGGACAGCTTTTCTCGGGCCAGGAGGTGCAGCTGCTGGTGCTGGGCAACGTGGTGGCCTTTGTGGTAGCGCTGCTGGCCATCCGCCTGTTCGTGGGGTTCGTTACCAAGTACGGCTTCCGGGCCTTTGGCATTTACCGCATCATTGTGGGTGGCTTGCTGCTGCTACTGCTGGGGCTGAAGGTAAATTTGCAGTTGATTTGACCGCCCGTCATGCTCAGCTGGCGTCCGCCTGCCGAAGCATCTCTACCGAACGATACGACGTGGTAGAGATGCTTCGACAGGCGAACGCCAGCTGAGCATGACGTTCTGTTTTGATGTTTTCTTAAGTGTTATCTAATAATGGAAGAAGCTAACAGCCAGCCCCTATCGGCCCAACGCCTGGAAGACGGCCTGGTACTGCTGCTGGATAAGCCGCTGACTTGGACTTCGTTTGACGTGGTGCGCAAGGTGAAAAACGCGCTGCGCCCGCGCAAGATTGGCCACGCCGGCACCCTCGACCCGCTGGCCACTGGCTTGCTCATCTTGTGCACGGGCAAGAAAACCAAGGAGATAGACCAGATTCAGGCCCAGGAAAAAGAATACGAGGGCACCTTCCGCCTGGGTCAAACCACGCCCAGCTTCGACCTGGAAACGCCCGTGGACAGCGAGCAGCCCTACCAGCACCTTACGGAAGCAGAAATCCGGACGGCGGCAGCTACCTTTTTGGGTCAAATTGAGCAGGTGCCGCCCGTATTTTCGGCCGTGAAGGTGGGCGGCAAGCGCGCCTACGAGCTGGCCCGCCAGGGGCAAGCCGCCGACATCAAGCCCAAGACCGTTGAGATTAAAGCCTTTGAGCTGACGCGCATCGACTTGCCCGAAATTGACTTTCGGGTGGTGTGCTCCAAAGGCACTTATATCCGCAGCCTGGCCCGCGACTTGGGCGCGGCCCTAGGGTGCGGCGCCCACCTTATACGGCTGGTGCGCACCCGCATTGGCGAGTACCGCCTGGCCGATGCCTACTCGGTGGCGCAGCTAGAGGCCCTGCGCCCGGCCGGCGCGGCTGGTCCGGCTGGTGTGGCTATCGCGGGCACCGAGCCCCGCGCCCGCCCGCGCCGCGAGCGCCTGCCCCGCGCCGAAAGCCGCCCCGGCCTCGACTACTACGCCGCCCAGCAGGCGCAAGCCGAAGGCCCGGCCTAGCCCGCCCGGCTACCCCTAGGCCGCCGCCCGCTACGTACCAAGCTGGTAGCGTAGTCAGCTGCGAAGCAGCGTATCCGCGTAATCCGTTAAATCCGTTAAATCTGCGGTCTATGGTTGTCGTTACCGACCCCGCCGAGTTTCCTGCGCTGGCCAATGCCGTGGTTACCAGCGGCACCTTTGATGGGGTGCACCGCGGGCACCAGCGCATATTGGCCCGGCTGCGGCAGGTGGCCGATGCGGTGGGCGGCCCAGCCGTGGTGATTACCTACTGGCCCCACCCGCGCCTGGTACTAGGCCCGCCCCCCTCGCACCCCGAGCTGCTGGAGCTGCAGCTGCTCAACACCTTGGAAGAGCGCGTGGCCCGCCTGGCCGCCGCCGGCGTCGATTACCTGCTGGTGATGCCCTTCACCCGCGAGTTTGCCGCCTGGACATCGGAGGAGTACATTCAAAACTTGCTGCTTAACACCGTGGGCACCAGGCACCTGGTGATTGGCTACGACCACCGCTTTGGCAAAAACCGCGAGGGCGGCCTCGGCTACCTGCGCCAGCACGCCCACCGCTACGGCTTCACGGTGGAGGAGATACCTAGGCAGGACGTGGACGCCGTGGGCGTGAGTAGCACCCGCATTCGGGCGGCGCTGCGCCAGGGCGATGCGGCCACCGCCACCCGCTACCTGGGCTACGACTACCCGCTTACCGGCCTGGTAGTGAGTGGGCAGCAGCTGGGCCGCACCATCGGCTACCCCACCGCCAACCTGCAAGTGCCCGAACCCCTAAAGCTGGTGCCGGCCCTGGGCATCTACGCGGTGTGGGTGCGCACGGCGGCCGGCGCGCGGCACCCCGGCATGCTGGCCATTGGGGTGCGCCCCACTATCGGGGCCGGCTTGGCGCAAACTATTGAAGTCAATATCCTTGATTTTCAAGGGGATTTGTACGGGCAGCTGCTCACGCTGGAATTTGTGGCCTGGCTGCGGGGCGAGGAAAAGTACGACGGGCTGGCCGCCCTCACCGCCCAGCTGGCTCTGGATGCCGAAGCCACCCGCGCGGCCCTCGGGCTTAGCCCAAAAAATGCTTGACCAGCCACCTAACCACACTTTTCGGGGCTAGACGGCGTTTGGAAGCCGCACTATTCTTTTTCATTGATGCGTTTAAAATTAATAGGTTGCCTGCTTGGCTGCTGGCTCGGCTTTACCGGCATGGCTTGCGCCCAAGGGCGGGTGTCGGGCGTGGTGCAGGACTCGGTGACGCACGAGCCGCTGGCGTTTTCGAGCGTTTTCCTGGCCAATACCACCCTAGGCGTCACTACCAACGAGCAGGGCCAGTTCAGCTTCGACCGGGTGCCGCGCGGCGGTTACGATATAGTGGGCTCCTACGTGGGCTACAAGCTTAGCAAGCAGCACATTACGGTAAGCACCGCGCCGCAGACCGTGACGCTGACGCTGGCCTCGGCGGGCCCGAAGCTGGGGGAAGTGGTGGTGCAGGCCAACGCCCACGCTGCCGATGATTACCGGCGCTTTGCCGACATATTTCTAGGCCAGAGCACCAGCTCGAAGCAGTGCCGCATCACCAACCCCGGCGACGTGGACGTGGCCTACAGCGACACCACCAAGCAACTAACCGCCCAGGCCGACAACTACTTGCAGGTAGAAAACCAGGCCCTAGGCTACCGCGTGAAGTACTACGGCCTGCGCTTTGCCTACGACGCCGACAACGGCGGCAGCAGCTTCTACGGCCAGCCGGTATTTGAACAGATGACGCCCAAGGACGATGCCCAGCGCCAGCAGTGGGCCACCGCCCGCGCCGCCGCCTACTACGGCTCGCTCACCCATTTTTTGAAGAGCGTGCGCGACAACCGTCTCAAAAGCGAAGGCTACCTGGCGCAGCAAGTGAAGGTGACGCCCAACCGCCGCTATGTGCAGGCCGACACCCTGCGTCAGCGTCTGCTGCGCCGCCTGCACGGCCGCGCGCCCTCCGATGCGCAACAAGACTCAATGGCCCGGGCAATGAGCGTATTAAATAATACGGCGCCGGTCCTGGCCAGCATCCAGCCGGGCGTACAACCCACCGACAGCCTGCGGCGCGTATCGGCCGATAAGGAGCACGTGTATCTACGCTTTCGGCAGGAGCTGCAAGTGGCGTATTTCGGCGAGGCGCCTGACCCCCACTACGAGCAGCCTATGAGCCCGCTGGGCCGCACCAAGGCCAGCTACCCCACCCAGCGCGAGGTGTCGCGCCTCAAGCTAAGCGACCCCGAAGTGGAAATACTACCCAACGGCGCGCTAGCCGACCCCTTGGCCCTAGAAGTGGGCGAGTACTGGGGCTTCGAGAAAATCGGCGAGTTTTTACCCCTCGACTACGTGCCGCCGGGCCACCCGGCCGTGCCCCTGCCCTAGGGCCCCCGCGGGTACCGAGGCGCTTACTAACGCATGCATCTGTCATGGCGAGCCTGCGAAGCAATCGCAACCCAAACGACCCTTAGGCGGATGGTGCTGGTACGGTTGCTTCGCAGGCTCGTCATGACAGATGCTTTTTGCATAAGCCCTACTTATTTCTGGGCGTTAGAATCCGTTCTTTGGGTGCCCTACCAAAGCCATCCGTATGCGCCATCTGCTTGCCCTACTGCTGTTGCTACTGCCGGCTTGGGCGGGCGCGCAGGGCATCAGCGGCACGGTGCGCGACTCGCTCACGCAGAAGCCGTTGCCATTTGCCAGCGTGTTTCTGGCTAATACCACCCTAGGGGCTACCACCAACGAACAGGGGCAGTTTGCGCTGACGCGCGTGCCGGCCGGCCGCTACGACCTGGTGGCTTCTTACGTGGGCTACCGGCTGGCCCGGCGCTCCGTGCAGGTGGCGGCGGCCATGCCCCCCATAGCGCTGGTGCTGGCGCCCGAAACCAACCAGCTGAGCGAAGTAGTAGTGCGAGCGCGGCGGCACGCCAACCGGCCCGAAGACTACCGGCGGTTTGCGGAGCTGTTTTTAGGGACTTCGTCGTTTTCGCAGCAGTGCCGCATCACGAACCCTAGGGAAGTGCTAGTCGAGTATCACCCCCAGGCCAAGGAGCTGGCGGCGGAGGCCCCTGACTTTTTGGAAGTGGAAAACCAGGCCCTAGGCTACCGCATCAAGTACTACGGCCTGCGCTTTCGAGTCAGTTTCGTGCAGCAAGTGCTCTCGTTTTACGGCCAGCCGGTGTTCGAGGAGCTGGTGCCCCGCAACGTGCACCAGCGGCGGCGCTGGGAGTCGAACCGCCTGACGGCGTACCAAGGCTCGCAGCGGCACTTTTTGAAGAGCGTGTACGACGACCGGGTGGTGGCCGAGGGCTTTCTGGCGCAGAAGCTGCGCATTGTGCCCAACCCCGCCTTTGCCCGCGCCGACAGCCTGAGCGCGCAGCTGCGGCACCACCGGCCGCCCGACGTGCGCACCGCCGCCGAGCAGGACTCGCTGGCCAGCTGGGGCCGGGTGTTGCCCAACCTGCAGCTGCTTTATACGGCCCCCAGGCCCATTGACAGCCTGCGCCGCGTGGCCGCCGACGGCCGCGTTTTTCTGCGCTTCACCAACTTCTTGCGCATCAGCTACCTGCGCGAGCTGCCCGACCCGCGCTACCTGGCCTCGCTGGGCGGGCCCGCGGCGCGGCGGCCGGGCGCGGCGACTGGCAACCAGCCGCAGGTGTCGCGGCTGCGCCTGCTCGAGCCCGAGGCCGAGCTGCTGCCCACCGGCCGCCTGCTCAGCCCGCTGGCCCTGTTCACGGAGGACTACTGGGGCTTCGAGAAGATGGGCGAGTTTCTACCTTTGGACTACCTGCCCCCACCGTTCTTCCACCCATGATAGATAAAGTAGTGCCCAACGCCGAGGCCGCCCTGGCCGGCGTAGCCAGCGGCATGACCCTGATGCTGGGCGGCTTCGGCCTGTGCGGCATCCCCGAAAACGCCATTGCCGAGCTGCTGCGCCTGGGCGTGCGCGAACTCACCTGCATCAGCAACAACGCGGGCGTCGACGACTTTGGCATTGGCAAGCTCTTGCAAACCAAGCAGGTGCGCAAGATGATTGCCAGCTACGTGGGCGAAAACGCCGAGTTTGAGCGCCAGCTGCTGAGCGGCGAGCTGGAGGTAGAGCTTATTCCGCAGGGCACCCTGGCCGAGCGCTGCCGGGCGGGCGGCGCGGGCATTCCGGCCTTCTACACGCCGGCCGGCTACGGCACCGAGGTGGGCGAAGGCAAGGAGGCGCGCGAGTTCAACGGCAAGATGTACTTGCTCGAAACTGCCCTGCGCGCCGACTTTGCCCTCGTCAAAGCCTGGCGCGGCGATACGGCCGGCAACCTCATTTACCGCGGCACGGCCCGCAACTTCAACCCGATGATGGCCACGGCGGGCGTCATCACCGTGGCCGAGGTGGAGGAGTTGGTGCCCGCCGGCGCGCTCGACCCCAACCAGATTCATACGCCCGGCATCTTCGTGCAGCGCATCTTCCAGGGGCGCGACTACGAGAAGCGTATCGAGCAGCGTACCATAATCGCAGATTGAACGGGTGTAACGGATTTCGCAGATACGCCCGCTGCGCGGGCTGGCTGAGCGGGTGTATCGGCGTTGGCATTGTTATCAGGTTGAATGTAAACTACTTCGAGCGATGATGAAACGATTTTTTGTAGGCCTTTTGCTGCTGAGTGGGCCTAGGGCATTTGCGCAGCCGGCCAAGCCGCTGGCGCTGCCCGCAGCGGCCCCGGTCAGCGAGGGCGTGAGCGCCGCCGGGCTGGCGCAAATCGACCAGCTGCTGCAAGGCTACGTGGCCGATGGGCGCCTGCCGGGCACCATTGCCCTGGTGGCGCGCAACGGCAAAGTGGTGTACCGCAAGGCGTTTGGCTACGCCGACGTGGCCGCCAAAACCTCGCTGCTGCCCGACGCCATCGTGCGCATTGCCTCGCAAACCAAGGCCGTGACGAGCGTGGGCATGATGCTGCTGTATGAGGAAGGCAAGTTCGGGCTCGACGACTCGGTAGCCAAGTACCTGCCCACGTTTGGCCGGGCTAGGGTGCTGGCTTCCTTCAACCCCCGCGATTCGAGCTATACCACCGTGCCTGCGCGGCACGCCATTACCATTCGCGAGCTGTTTACCCATACCTCGGGCATCGGCTACCCGGTTATTGGCACGCCCGAGGCGCGGGCTATTTATGCCAAGGCGCACATTCCCAGCGGTATTGGCTCGCCGGCGGGCACCCTCGGGCCTGCCATGGATGCCCTAGGCAAGCTGCCGCTCATGAACCAGCCGGGCGGGCGCTTCACCTACGGCCTGAGCGTGGACGTGCTGGGCCGGCTGGTGGAGGTGCTGAGCGGGCAGCCGCTCGACCAGTACCTGCGGGCCCGCATCTTCACGCCGCTGGCCATGCGCGACACCTATTTCTACCTGCCCGCCGCCCTGCACGGCCGCTTGCAGCCCCTCTACACCGAAACGCCCACCGACCACCGCACCGTGCCCATGCCCACCAGTGGCCTGTTGGGGCTGCGGCCCAACTACCCCACCCAGGCCGGCACCTACTTCTCGGGTGGCGCGGGGCTCTCGTCTACCATCGACGACTACGCGGTTTTCCTGCAAATGCTGCTCAATGGCGGCACCTACGGCGGCCACCGCCTGCTAAAGCCCGCCACCGTGGCCCTGATGACCCAAAACCAGATGGGCGATATCAACCAAGGCCTCAATAAGTTTGGCCTGGGCTTCAGCATCGTAACGCCCGCCGGGGCGGCCCAAACCGGGCAGTCGGTGGGCAGCTTCGAGTGGAGCGGCGCCTTTGGCACCGACTACTGGGTAGACCCCAAGGAAAAGCTGGTGGTGCTGCTTTACACCCAAAAATTTCCGCACACCAACACCCCCGACCTGGTGCCACGCTTCCGCAAGGCCGTGTACGCGGCCCTGGCCAAGCGCCTGGCCGCTAAGTAATTTACAATCTCAGCTGATAAGTCAAAAAAGGTGGTCATGCTCATCTGGCGTCCACTTGCGAAGCATCTCTACCGAACGAGACCCTAGGGTTATTGCTAGCAGCGTGGTAGAGATGCTTCGACAAGCGGACGCCAGATGAGCATGACGTTCTACTAATTTTTGTTATCTTTTCCTCTTCCCACCCCATGCCCTTAGACAAGCACGGTATTGCCCGGCGCATCGCCCAAGAAGTGCCCAATAATTCTTACGTCAACCTGGGTATCGGCATTCCGACGCTGGTGGCCAACTACATCCCTAGGGGCATCAACGTGGAACTGCAAAGCGAGAACGGCCTGCTGGGCATGGGCCCTTTTCCCAAGGCAAGCGAGGTAGATGCCGACCTCATCAACGCTGGCAAGCAAACCGTGACCACGCTGCCCGGCTCCAGTTTGTTTTCGTCGGCCGATTCGTTTGCTATGATTCGGGGCGAGCACGTGGACTTAACCATCCTGGGGGCAATGGAAGTGAGCGAGCGCGGCGACATTGCCAACTGGAAGATTCCGGGCAAGCTGGTGAAGGGCATGGGCGGCGCGATGGACCTGGTGGCCTCGGCCAAAAACATTATCGTGGCCATGCAGCACGTGGCCCGCGACGGCAGCAGCAAGCTGCTGCCCAGCTGCACGCTGCCCCTCACCGGCCTGCGCTGCGTGAAGAAAGTAGTGACCGAGCTGGCCGTGCTCGACGTGACGCCCGACGGCTTCGTGCTGCGCGAGCGCGCGCCCGGCGTGCCCGTAGCCCAAATACGCGCCGCCACGGCCGGCCGCCTGGTGGTGCCAGTGCCCGACGAGCAGGTGCCCGAAATGACGGGCGTGTAGGGCCCTAGGGTCCGGTGGCAGTGGTAGCTTTACGCAGCCAACTAGCTCCTCTACTGCCTATGAAACGCCTGCTACTCTTCGCCCTACTAGCCAGCGCCGGCACGGCCCGGGCCCAAACTACGGCGCCCACCATCACGGCGGCCGACATGCCCGCGGCGGGCGACTCGCTGCGCCTAAGCGAGGCGGCGCCGATGCTGCCCTCCGGCGCCCCCGCCCTCACCCAAGCCGGCGCCAACCAAACCTGGAACTACGCGGGGCTAACTCCCGTCAGCCAGCGCGTGCAGCGCTACACCTCGTTTGCCGCTGCGGCCTCGGGGCTGCAACTGCTGTTTTTTAGCGGCGCCAACCGGGCTACCCTAGCGGCGCCGCAGCCCCTGCCGGTGCCGGCCGGGGTCACGCTGCCGGTGAGCGATGCCCAGGAGTTTTTCAACCTGACCAGCAGCCAGTTCTACTCGGTCGGCTTCGGCGCGACGGTGAGCGGCACGGCGCTGCCCGTGCTGTATGCGCAGAACTACGACGTAGTGTACGCCTTGCCGGTGACGTACACCAGCACGCCGACCACCACTTTTTTTCAAAGTAATTCCCTAGTAACTGCTTCCGTACCCGGCACGGGCTACCTCAGCCGCCGGCGCCAGCGCATCAACCGGGCCGACGCGTGGGGCACACTCACCACGCCCTTCGGTACGTTTCAGACGTTGCGGGTAGTCACGTCCCTCGCCGACCACGACAGCGTGGTGGTGGGCACCAGCCCCGGCCAGGGGCTCGACCTGCCACTGGTGCGCGAGTACAAATGGCTGGCCAACGGGGTGCACGTGCCGCTACTCACCGTCAGCACCACCACCGTGGGCGGGCAGGAAGTTATCACCAGCGTCGAGTACCGCGACGTGTACCGCCGCCTCACGCCCCTAGCCGCCCGCAGCAGCGCCCTAGGGGCCAGCCTGGGCGCATACCCCAACCCCTCGGCGGCGGGCACGGCCCTGCGCCTGACCCTGCCGGTGGGCAGCGGGCCGGTAGCAGTAGCGGCCACCGACGTGGTGGGCCGCACCCTTTTCAGCGCGCAGTACCCTAGGGCCGCGGGCGAGCTGGTGCTGGATGCCGCTGCCTTGGGCAGCTACCGCGGCGTGCTGCTGCTCATGGTGACTACCAGCCAGGGCGCGGCCACCTGCCGGGTGCTGCGCCAATAGGGCGGGGCACCCTTTTGGCCGTTTGAAGGTTAGTACCACTTGCCCTAGCGTAGGCAGACGGGAGGTAAGCACCGTCGAAGAAGCTTTGCCCCGGCTGTTTCGGCGCGGCTTGGCGAGCGGCGCGGCCCCACGATACCAGTAAGCTGCCCATTATTTTTCTTGAATCTTCTCCTTTTCTATGGCTATTTCTGCTAATGGCAAATCCGCGCCCGGTGGCGCGCATCATCACAAAAAGAGCCCGAAGGCGGGCCCCGCTACCGCCGCGCCCGACGAGCGCCTGACGCCCACCGCCGTGCCGGCCCACAAGCTGGTGCTGCGCACGCTGCGCCGGAGCGACTTCAAGGCCGTGGAGGGCATCATGGACAAGGTGTACTCCAACATGGAGGGCGCCTGGACGGCCAACGAGTTTGCGGCCCTGCTGCGCAAGTTTCCCGAGGGCCAGATTGGCATTGAGGACAACGGGCGGCTGGTGGCGGCGGCGCTGGCCATCATCGTGGATTACAGCGAGTTTGGCGACAAGCACACCTACGCCAAGATTACCGGCAACGGCAAGTTTGACACCCACGACGCCGAGGGCGACACCCTCTACGGCGTGGACGTGTTTGTGGACCCCGCCTACCGCAACCTGCGCCTGGGCCGCCGCCTCTACGACGCCCGCAAGGAGCTGTGCGAAAACCTGAACCTGCGCGCCATGGTGGCGGGCGGCCGCATTCCGGGCTACGCGGCCTACGCGGGCGAGATGACGCCGGCCAAGTACGTGGAGCTGGTGCGCAACAAGGAGCTGACCGACCCCATCCTGACCTTCCAGCTCAGCAATGAGTTTCACGTGCGCAAAATCATCCGCGGCTACTTGCCTTATGACTCCGAGAGCAAGGCCTACGCCACGCTGCTGGAGTGGATTAACGTGTACTACGACGAGGAAAGCGACAAGCTCATTGGCAACCAGAAGTCGAACGTACGCATCGGCATTGTGCAGTGGCAGATGCGGGCCACGGCCAGCCTGGAGGATTTTTTTCAGCAAATCGAGTTCTTCGTGGACACGGTGAGCGGCTACAAGGCCGACTGTGTGCTGTTTCCGGAGTTTTTCAACGCGCCCATGATGGCGCTGACGGGCGAAACGGCGGCTTCGGCGGCCATTCGGGGCATGGCCGCTTTCACCGAGCCCATTAAGCGGCGCATGATGGAGCTGGCCGTGAGCTACAACATCAACGTGATTGCGGGCTCGATGCCGGTGTACGAGGATGGGATGCTCTACAACGTAAGCTACCTGTGCCGCCGCGACGGCACCGTGGACGAGCAGTACAAGCTGCACGTGACGCCCGACGAGGCCAGCTACTGGGGCATGCGCGGGGGCGACAAAATCAAGTGCTTCGACACCGATTTTGGCAAAATCGGCATCCTGGTGTGCTACGACGTGGAGTTTCCGGAGCTGAGCCGCCTGCTGAGCGACGAGGGCATGAAAATTCTGTTCGTGCCCTTCTGGACCGACACCAAGAACGCCTACCAGCGGGTACGCATCTGCGCCCAGGCCCGCGCCATCGAAAACGAGTGTTACGTGGCCATCACCGGCTCGGTGGGCAACCTGCCCCGGGTCGAGAACATGGACATCCAGTACTCGCAGTCGGCCGTGTTCAGCCCCTCGGACTTCGCCTTTCCGCACGACGCCATTGTGGCCGAAGCCACACCCAACACCGAGATGACGCTCATTGCCGACCTCGACCTGGACTTGCTGAAGGACCTGAACACCAGCGGCGCCGTGCGCAACCTGCGCGACCGCCGCAAGGACCTCTACGGCGTGAGTTGGGTGATGCGCAAAACCGAGCGCGACGACGAGCTGCTGGCCCAGGGCGAGGAGCGCCAGCCCGCTACCAAACCCGCCCGCCGCAAGGCCGTAGCCGCCGCCCTCAGCGCCGACTAAACCCTAGGGTGGGGTAAGAGTGCCAAGGCCAGCCGCTTACCCGGCTGGCCTTTTTGGTGCAGCACTGCGTAGAGGCGCGCTTACCGCTTACTAGCCAGCAAAGCGTTTTTATGCCAATCACTTGTATACAAGCGTTTTATAAGTGGTGCTTGAGTGGTGGGAGATGATTTCTTCGTTAATATTCACCTAAATTTCATTTAATCTGCCAGGCAACTCCTTACTTGAGTGAAATAGTCGCGCTTCGTTAGGGCGGCTGCCACCCTCCCATTTTTCCAGTATGCCAACGCTACTTACTCACGGGGTTAAAACGCTGTCTATCGCGGCATTATTGAGCGCGGCGGCCCTGGCGCCAGCCACTGCCCAAACGGTTTATGGCCTGCAGCTGGCCCTGCCGTCTACCTTTAGTTTGGTCACGTTTCAGGCCACGGCGCCGGGCACCTTCACGGCTACCGTGCCGATTACGGGCCTAGGCAGCGGGCAGGCGCTGGTGGGGCTGGATACGCGGCCGACTACGGGCTAGTTGTTTACCCTAGGGTACAACAGCAGCACTACGCAGGCGCAGGTGTACACGCTGGCTACGTCGGGCGCGCTCACGGCCGTGGGCAGCCCTGTGGCCCTGGCGCTGGGCGCCGATTTGCTGCCGCGCATCGGCTTCGACTTCAACCCTACCTTGGACCGCATCCGGGTGGTGGGCGCCAACCGCAACAACTACCGCCTCAACCCCGTGTTTGGGGCCGCCAACGCGCTGGCCGCTACCGACGCGCCCGTGGCGTACACTACGGGCACCGCTACCCCCACCATTGGGGCAGTGGCCTACCTCAACAGCTTTAGCGGCTCGACGGCTACCACGCTTTACGACTACGACCAGGTGCTGAACCAGCTCAGCACGTAGAACACGGCGGCGGGCACCGCCACCGACGGCCAGCTGACGGCGGTGGGAGGCCCCGTTGGCATTACGGTGAATACCACCACGCCCACGCTGGACCTCGACATCTATAGCCCTAATGCCACCTCGAACACGGCCTACCTGGTGGCCAATACCGGCACCTCGGCCAACACGTCGCTCTACACCGTGAGCCTGACCACGGGCGCCGCCACGCTGGTGGGGGCCATCGGCCAGGGCAGTGCGGTGCGCAACATCGCCATTGCCGCCGCCGCGGGCGTTGTTACCAGCGCCCGGCCGGCCGACCTGGCCACCGATTTCTCGCTGTTTCCCAACCCCTTGGCCGGCACTACCAGCCTCAGCTTCGGCCTGCCCCACGCCGCCCGCGTCGAGCTGCTGGTAACCGATGCCCTAGGCCGCCAGGTAGACGCCGTAGACGCGGGCCGGCTGCCAGCCGGCCCCCACACCGTGCGCTGGCGCCGGGGCAGCCAGGCGGCGGGCCTCTACTTCTTCCGCCTGCGCTTCGACGGGCAGCCCGCCGGCACCCGCCAGGCCTCCCTCACCGAGTAGGCGCGGCAACTGGTTTTGGCGCTGCGCGCCCAAAAGGCCGGTCCCGCTGGGCCGGCCTTTTTTGGTGGGCGGGGCCTAGGGCTAGCGCGCGGCGGCTTCGTGGGTTAGGTGGGCGTGGTCGCGCAGCACGGTGTGCAGCAGGGCCGCGTCGTCGAGGTCGGTGTGCAGGTGCAGCAAGTCCTTGGTTTTGAGGGCCGCCTCGTGCAGCAGCGTGGCGGTGGCGGGCGTGAGGGGGCGCGCCAGCAGGCGGCGCAGCAGCGCGGCATCGTGGTCGGCGAGGGCGGCGGCCTGCGGAAACACCGGCTGGTAGCCCACCGGCGCGGCCAGGGGCCCGGCCGTGGGCAGGGGCGCGGGCTGCGCGCGCAGGCTGATAACGCTGGTGCCGGCGGCCATATCACCCAGGCGCTGCCCCCGGCCGTTGGCCGCGATGGTGACCATGGCCACCACCCCGTAAAACGACATGTCGATGAAGCGCAGCAGCCAGCGCAGAAAGTAGTCGCCCACCCTAGGGGCGGTGCCGTCCAGGCGTATCACCCGAATGTGGCGGGCCTTCTTGCCGATGGTTTGGCCGTTGAAGAAAATCTCGCTCACCAGGTTGTAGAAAAAGAACGGCGAGGCAATCAGGAACAGCAGAAACGCCGCAATGATGTAGCCCGGCTTGTGCCAGTCCCAGGTGGTGTGGCTGGTAGCGCTGCCGCTGCTGCTGGCAATCCAGAAGAAGATGCCCACCCATACCGCCGCGTAGGCCAGCAGCACCAGGTTGTCGATGATGGTGGCCACGATGCGGTCGCCAATGCTGGCTACCGGGTATTCGAGGGTAACGTTTTGGGTGGTGTGAACGCGGATAGAAGCCATGAGCGGGGCGAAAAAGCGGGCGCCGCCGCGGGCTACTGGGCCCGCTGCCGCCAGCGGCCCGAAAATACGCCGCCCGGCGGCGCGGCAGCAAGGCCGCGGCCTACCTTTAAGGGCTAAACTTTTGCATTGTATGCGCGAGGCCGTTTTTTTAAGCCAAAACCAGGCCCGCTGGCAGCAGTACCAGGCCCAGCGCCCGGCCAGCCCCGACGAGCTGGCCGCCCGCTTCGTGGCCCTCACCGACGACCTGGCCTACGCCCAAACCTTCTACCCGGGCTCGGCCACTACGGCCTACCTCAACACGCTGGCCGGCAACCTGCACCAGCAGCTCTACCGCACCAAGCCCGAAGAAAGGGGCCGCCTGGCGCGCTTCTGGGTGGTGGAGGTGCCGCTGGTGGTGGCCCGGCACCAGCGGGCGCTGGCCTGGGCCTTTGGCCTGTTTGCCCTCTTCACGGCCCTAGGGGTGCTGTCGGCGGCCTACGACGAGAACTTCGTGCGCGTGGTGCTGGGCGACGACTACGTGAACATGACGCTGGCCAACATCCGGCGCGGCGACCCCATGGCCGTCTACAAGTCGCAGGGCGAGGTGGTGTCGTTTCTGAGCATCGCCTTTAATAACCTGACCGTGGCCCTGCGCACCTTTGGCCTGGGGCTGACCCTAGGGCTGGGCACGGTGTATTCGCTGTTCAAGAACGGCGTGATGCTGGGCGCGTTTCAGTATTTTTTTCACCAGCACCACGTGCTGCGGGCCTCGCTGCTCACCATCTGGATTCACGGCACGCTCGAAATTCCGAGCATCGTGCTGGCGGGCGGCGCGGGGTTCATTTTGGCCGGCGGGGTGCTGTTTCCGGGCACCTACGCGCGGCGCGAGTCGCTGGCCCGCGCCGCCCGCGACGCCGCCAAGCTAGCCCTGGGCCTGGGGCCCATCATCGTGGTAGCGGCCTTTTTGGAGGGCTTCGTGACGCGCCACACCGACATGCCGGTGGCCCTGAGCTTAGCCATTATCGGCGGCTCGGCGGCGTTTATGGGCTGGTACTTTGGGGTGTACCCTAGGCAGCTGGCGCGGCGGCTGGCGCAGCCCGGAGAGCATGCTTGAAAAAGGCGGTCATGCTAAGCTCCGCGAAGCATGTCTGCCGCTTCTTCCGGGCCACTCAACGACGCGGTAGAGATGCTTCCTGTCGTCAGCATGACGTTCAAAATTAATTTTCAAATTTCTTAACTAGCCTACGGATGAAAAACACCTACACCACGCCAACCGACTTTTGGCAGGAGCGCGAGTTTGGCGCCAAAATCACGGCCACCTTCGATTTTATCGGGGCGCACTGGCGGCGGTTGGGCAAGTGCCTGGTTTACTTTGCGCTGCCGGGGGCCTTGCTCATGGGCATTGGCCTAGGGCTGCTCACCAACAGCATGTGGAACCGCATGGGCACCATGATGCAGCACACCAAGCAAGGCCAGTCCGTGCCGCCCGAATCAATGTCCGCCTTGGGCACGGCCTTTAATTTTCAAGGCCTGGGGCTGGCCTTTTTGGGCGGCACGCTGGCCGCGCTGCTGGTGGTGGGCACGGTGTATGGCTACCTGCGCGCGCGCCTGCGCTTGCCCGCCGCCGAGCCCGTGACGCCCGCCGCCGTGTGGCAGCAAATGCGGGCGCGGCTGGGGCGCATGCTGCTGGTGCTGGCGCTGGGCGTGGGCGTGTATGCGCTGGTGGCGGGGCTGGCCTCGGTGGTCATTGTGGGCCTGGTGGCCAAGGGCGGCGGGCCCTCGGCCGGCACTATTGGCACCCTGGTGCTGCTGTTTATGGGCCTGCTGGTGGTGCTGAGCTACTTGGGCGTGGTGCTGAGCTTATATCTTCCGGTGCTGTGGCTGGAGGACCTTGGCATTTTTGCGGCGGTGGGGCGCTGCTTCCAACTCGTGCGGGGCAAGTGGTGGTCTACGCTGGGGCTGCTCCTAATGTCGTCGCTGCTGCAGGGCGTGCTGGGCGTCGTCTTCATCATTCCGCAATACGCCGTGATGCTGGGCAAGATGCTGCAGCTGCCGGGCCTGGGCTCCGACGTGCTGGGGCTGGTGGCCCAAACGTTTTATTCGGTGGGGCTGCTGTTTACGTACTGTATTCCGCTGCTGGCCTTGGCGTTTCAGTACTTCAACCTGGCCGAGCGGCGCGACAGCTACGGCCTGCGCCTGCTGGTGAGCGAGCTGGGCCAGCCCGCCCCCGCAGTAGCCTCGCAGCACTACCAGCCCGACGAGCAGGGCGAATACTAGCGCATAGCAGCAACTCTAGCAACTACTTAGGGCCCGTTATTTCTGCGCGGCCAGTCAGGTTAAACTTCATGCAGGCACGGCTTTTTTTACGCGGGGCGCGCCGGGGGCGCGGGCTAGTGCTGGCGGCCCTTTTGATGGCGGGTACCCCTAGGGCCCAGGCGGCTGCCCCCACCCCCGCCGAAGCAACCCGGCCGGTAGCGCCGCTGCCGGGCCCGGCCACGGCGCCGGCGCTGCGGCGGCCAGTGGCCCGCCTGCGGGCCCTGCGCACCAACCCCGACCTCACCTACCACGAAGCCCGCGCCGAGCCCGCGCAGGCCGGGCTGCTGCAGCGCCTGCTGCACTGGCTAGCGCGGCTGCTGGGCGGCATCCAAAGCACGCGGAGCGGGCGCGTAACCTGGAACGTGGTGGTTTACGGGCTGGCCCTGGGGATGCTGGTGTTTGCGGTGCTCAAGCTGCTGCAGCTCGATGTAGCCCGGCTATTTGGCCGCGCGGCGCGGGCGGGCGGCCTGGGCTACACGGTGGGCGGCGAAGACATTCACGCCCTGGACTTTGGGGCGGCCCTGGCGCAGGCCGAGGCCGCCGGGCAGCTGCGCCTGGCCGTGCGCCTAGGGTACCTGCAGCTCCTTAAGCAACTCACCGACCAACACCTCATCGACTGGCAGCCCGACAAAACCAACCAGGCCTACCTGCGCGAGCTAGCCGCCGCTCGCCCCGATTTGCGCCCCGCCTTTGCCGAGCTTACCCGCCAGTTCGAGTACGTGTGGTACGGCGAGTGGGCCCTAGGGGCGGCCAGCTACCCGCCGCTGCGGGCCCAGCAGCAGCTGCTGGGCCGGGCGCTGTAGACGGGTAAATGCGTGAAAAAGGCGGTCATTCCGAGCTTGCCGAGGAATCTCGCCTGCGCCGTTGGGCCATTCGCTAACGACCCCTAATAAGATTCCTCGGCAAGCTCGGAATGACCGCCTTTTTCACGCATTTACCCGTCTACCTATCTACTATATGTCCTTACCCCGCGTGTGCCTCGACTGCGAAGCGCTGAAAGATTTGAATAGCGGCTTCAGCCATTTTGTGGCTCCGTTGGCCCACGAGCTGCTGGGCCTCAACCAGTTGCAGCCGCGCTTTCGCTTGTCGTTCTTTACGCCGGCGGCGGCTAGGGGGGTGCTGGGCACGCAGGGCGTCCACTACCTCACGCAGCGCAGCTTCCACAAGTATTTCAACCCCCACAGCTACCGGCTGCGCCTCTGGCACGCCACCCAGCAGCTGAGCTGGTACGTGCCCACCAGCCCCGGCACCAAGGTGGTGCTAACGGTGCACGACCTCAACTTTTTGCACGAAAAACCCGACGAGCACACCTACACCCGCCAGCTAGCCATGGTGCGCCGCAATATCAGCCGGGCCGATACCATCGTGACTATCAGCGACTACGTGCTGCAGGATATCTTGCAGCACGCCGATTTGCTGGGCTACACCGGCGAGCAGCCGCTGCGCTACATCCGGCGCGGGGTCGAACTGCTTCAACCCGACCCTGGCCACCGCCCGGCGCTGATGCCCACCCGGCCCTTCTTGTTCGGCCTAGGCACCATCAACCCCAAAAAGAACTGGCACGTGCTGCTGCCGCTGCTCGAAGGCACTGACTACGAGCTGATTATTGCGGGCAGCCTGGCCGAGCACGACTACACCCAGCAGCTGCTGGCCGCCGCGCGCCAGGCCGGCGTGGCCGACCGCCTGCACCTGCTCACGCGCATCAGCGAGGAGGATAAGGCGTGGTACTTTGCGCATTGCCTGGCCTACTTGCAGCCCTCGCTGGCCGAGGGCTTCGGCCTGCCCGTGGTGGAAGCGCTGCAGCTGGGCAAGCCAGTGTTTCTGAGCCGCCTCACGTCGCTGCCCGAGGTGGGTGGCGACGCGGCGTACTACTTCGACGACTTCACGCCCGCGCACCTGCGCCAGCGCCTGGCCGAGGGCTTGGCGCAGCACTCGCCCGCGCGGATGGCCGCCGCCGTGGCCCACGCCGCGCAGTTTAGCTGGGCCCAGGCCGCCCAAGAATACCTGGACGTGTACCAGGAGCTGCTAGGGTGATTTTTTTGATACGCACGCCAAACCGCCTGTCCTTACGAGCGCAGCGCGGCAATCGCACTAGCACGAGTCGTGCGGGTGTCGCTCCGGGGCGATTGCCGCGCTGCGCTCGTAAGGACAGACATTTGTAAGCCAACATTTTAACCACTACTCCTTAATCTCCTTCCCTTGACAACTTTTCGCTGGTACTTGGTGGGGCTGCTGGCGCTGTTTGGGGCCTACGTGGCGCTGGAATACTACAAGCCCAAGCCGCTCGACTGGACGCCCACGCTCCGCAACAAGGACAAGATTCCGTACGGCACCTACGCCCTCTACGACGTGCTGCCCGCCGTGCTGGGCACCGACTCGGTGACGAGCGTGCGGCTACCCATCTTCAACCAGCTGCTGGGCGCCGACGAGGCGGCGGTAACCTCACCCAAGCGGCTTGCCGATGACGAGGCTGAAGCAGACTCGGCCGGCCAAGTCAGCTCTGACTCGACCAACGCGGCCGCTAGCGATTCAAGCGCCCGACCTATCCCTAAGGCCAGCGACTCAACCAAGCTGGCTGCCGCTAGGGCTACGGCCCGGCGGGCGGCCAGCCAACTGCCCCTCACCACCCAGCGAGCTACTTACGTATTCGTCAACCAGGAGTTTGGCAGCAGTCCGCTCGAAACCGGTGCGTTGTTGCGCTTCATCGAGCAGGGCAACGACGTGTTTGTCGCGGCCGAAAGCTTTGGCGGGCGCGGCCCCACCCTGGCCGACTCGCTGGGCGTGGCGCTGGTAGAGGCCGACACTACCCTGGCGCAAGCGGCCCGGCAGCAAGCGCGCCTGCGCCGCCCCGACTCGGTAGCGCTGCACCTACTAGGGCCCGCGCCGGGCCCTAGGGCCACGTTTCGCTTTCCGGTGGCGGCAGCCGGCTACCGGCTGGCCCTGAACAGCCACTACCCCCACCGCGGCGCCACCCTGGCCACCGACGAGCGCGGCCGCCCCGTGCTGCTGCGCCTCGACGTGGGCCGGGGCCACTTGCTGCTGTGCTCGGTGCCGCTGGCCCTGGGCAACTACTGGCTGCTGAAACCCCGGCAAAGTGATTTTGCGCTGGCGGCGCTCTCGGCCCTGCCCACCGGCCGCCCGGTGTGGTGGGACGAGTACCAAAAGCAGGGCCGCGCCGGCGAGCAGTCGCTGCTGCGCGTGGTGCTGGGCAGCCCCGCCCTGCGCGCCGCCTACTACCTGCTGCTGGCCGGCGCCCTGCTGCTGGTGCTGGTCGAGGCCCGGCGGCGGCAGCGCATCATCCCCACCATCAGGCCATTGCCCAATACCACGCTGCTGTTTACGCGCACCGTGGCGGGGCTCTACCGCCAGGGCCGGGGCGGCCACGGCGCCATTGCCGAGCGCAAGGTGACGCTTTTTCTCGACTACCTGCGCACGCGCTTCCAGGAGCCTAGCCCCGATTTGGCCGACGAAACCTTTCGCGAGCGCCTGAGCCAGAAGGCCGGCCTGCCCCGCGCCCGCGTAGACGAGCTGGTGCGCTACATCAACTTCGCCCGCACCGCCCCCACCGTTACCGACCACCAGCTGCTGGTGCTGAGTGGCGCCCTGCGCGACTTCCGGCGCGCAGCGGGCCGGCGCTAGCTTTACCTTTTCAGCTTATTCCGGGCCTAGGCCCGCCCCGTTATGGAACCCCTTGCTACTGACCCACAAGCCACTACCCCGCCCGCTGCCAACCCACCTCCGCTGCCCCCGCAAGCCTCGGTGGCCGAAACCCTAGGGGTGGAAAATGCCCTACCCCTGGTCGAGCCCGCCGCAACCGAAGCAGCCGCGCCCACTGGCCCGGCCAACGAGCCCGCTTTATTTGCCCCGCGCACCAACCTGGCCCGCCTCACCGAGCGCACGGCGGCCGTGCGCCAGCAGCTTGGGCAGGTAATTGTGGGCCAGCACGAGGTGCAGGAGCTGCTGCTAGTGGCACTGCTGGCCGACGGCCATGTGCTGCTAGAAGGCGTGCCGGGCGTGGCCAAAACCTTGACGGCCAAGCTGCTGGCCCGCACCCTCGCCGTGCCCTTCAGCCGCATCCAGTTCACACCCGACCTGATGCCGGCCGACGTACTGGGCACCAGCATCTTTCGGCCGGCGCAGGGCGACTTCGAGTTTCGGCCCGGCCCCATCTTCGCCAGCGTGGTGCTGATTGACGAGATTAACCGCGCCCCGGCCAAAACCCAGTCGGCCCTGTTTGAGGTGATGGAGGAGCGCACCGTGACCCAGGACGGCACCACGCACCAGTTGGGCACGCCCTTCGTGGTGCTGGCCACCCAAAACCCGGTGGAGCAGGAGGGCACCTACCGCCTGCCCGAAGCCCAGCTCGACCGCTTCCTGTTTAAGCTGACCGTGGGCTACCCCACGCTGGCCGAGGAGGTGCAAATATTGCAGGGCCACCACAGCGGCTTCGGCGGCACCCCGCTCGACAAAGTGCAGCCCGTGCTCACGGCCACTGACCTGGTCGCCCTGCGCCACCAAGTGAGCCAGCAGCGCGTAGAGGTCAACCTGCTGGAATACATTGCCAAAATAGTGGGCCACACCCGCGCCCACCGGGCGCTGTACCTGGGCGCCTCGCCCCGCGCCAGCCTAGCCCTGCTCAACGGCGCCAAGGCCCTGGCGGCCCTGCGCGGCCGCGACTTCGTGACGCCCGAGGACGTGCAGACGCTGGCCGCGCCGGTGCTGCGCCACCGCATTCAGCTCACGCCCGAGCGCGAGCTGGAGGGCGGCTCGGCCGACGAGGTAGTGCAGCAGATTGTGCAGGGCGTGGAGGTGCCGCGGTAGAGTTCAGAGAACGTGCAACGAACAGAAGCTTTCATCGACGGAACCAGCGTTATTTTCTCCAATAAAAACGCTATCGACTTTAAGGCAAAAATACTTAAAATTTTACGGGCGAATGAAATTTTGATTGTATTACCGCACGAAGTCATTTCTGCTACCAACCTGAGTAACAATAATGTTTATGCCTTCTCCTTACAGGGCGATTTTCTTTGGCGGCTAGAAACAAAAGAGACGGAATTTGCCAAATACACAGTGCTTAAATGGAGTGTATTTATAGATGCTTTCTTACACTCTGATGGAAACCTGATACTACTTAATTGGTGTGATTTTGCTTTTCGTGTTGATATAAATACTGGTCGTATTTTAGAGAGTTTTCAAACCCGATAATGTAGATTTTCTTGGCAATCATGCATTTGAAGTGCGCGTAACCCACTGCGAACCTCAGCGGTAACTTCCCGAACAACCTTGTCCTTCTTCCTCACCAACCGCTTCTTTTATGCCCTAGGAGCCCTGGCAACGGGGTTTATCCTAGCGTTCTTTCTGCCCTGGCTACTGGGGCCGGTGCGGGTGCTACTAGGGGCGGCGGCGCTGCTCACGCTGCTCGACGCGGCCCTGCTGTACGCGCCGGGCCGGGTGGCGCCGCTGTTTGGGCGGCGGGCGCTGGGCGACAAGCTCTCGAACGGTGACGAGAATGACGTGAAGCTTTACTTGGAAAACCGCTACCGCTTCGGGGTGCACCTGGAAGTGATTGACGAGATTCCGCACCAGTTTCAGCGGCGCGACGTGCTGTTTGGGGTTGCGGTGGCGCCGGGCGAAACGCGGGTGATTACTTACCAGCTGCGGCCCACCAAGCGCGGCGAGTACGCGTTTGGCGCGCTCAACGTGTACGCAGCCTCGCCGCTGGGGCTGGTGCGGCGGCGGTTTCGCTTCGAGGCCCTCGGGCACACGGTGCCGGTGTACCCCTCGTTTTTGCAGCTGCGGCAGTACGAGCTGCTGGCCATCCACAACCGGCTGACGGAGGTGGGCATCAAGCGCATTCGGCGGGTGGGCCAGAGCCAGGAATTTGAGCAGATACGGCCCTACACCAGCGGCGACGACCCGCGCACCATCAACTGGCGGGCCAGCGCCCGGCGCGCGGTGCCGGGCGCCGCCGATGCGCTGCAAGTCAACCACTTCCAGGACGAGCGCGCCCAGCAGGTGTACTGTCTCATCGACAAGGGCCGGGTGATGCGCATGCCGTTTGAGGGCCTGAGCTTGCTCGACTACGCCATCAACGCCACGCTGGTGCTCAGCAACATCGCCCTGCTCAAGCACGACAAGGCGGGGCTCATCACGTTCAGCAACCGGCCGGGGGCGGTGGTGGCCGCCGAGCGCCGGCCGGGCCACCTGCGCACGCTGCTGGAGGTGCTGTATCGCCAAAAAACCCAGTACCTCGAAACCGACTACGAGCTGCTCTACGCCACGGTGCGCGCCCGCGTGAAGCAGCGGAGCCTGTTAGTTTTGTTTACCAATTTCGAAACCCTGCAGGGCATGCAGCGCCAGTTGCCCTACCTGCGGGCGCTGGCCCGGCGGCACTTGCTGCTGGTGGTGTTCTTCGAAAACACCGAGCTGCGCACTTTTTTGGAGGCGCCGGCCGACACGACGGAAGAGGTGTATAACCAAACCATCGCCGAGAAATTTGAGCAGGAAAAGCGCCAGATTGTGCTGGAGCTGCAGCGCCTGGGCATTCAGGCGCTACTTACCCCGCCGCAGTCGCTGACGGTGAACACGATAAACAAATACCTGGAATTCAAGGCCCGGGGACTGATATGAGCGCGCAGAGTTTCGCAGGGTTGGCAGATTTTCGCAGCATTATTTCTCGTTCGCCTCCGCGAAACTCTGCTCCTTTCGTGCAACTCTGCGCGCTTTTTCTGTTACTCGCCCTAGCCGCCCGCGCCCAGCGGCCGCTGCTGCCGGTGCCGGTGCAGGCCAGCTGGCAAGCGGGATACTACCACTTTGCGGGCGCGCCGCTGCCGGCTCTCAAGCGGCAGGTAGTCAGCACCCTAGGGCCCGAGGCCTACCGCCTGCGGGTGGGGCCGGCCGGGGCCACGCTGGTGGCGGGCTCGGCGGCGGGGGTGCAGCGCGGCATTGCCACCTTCCGGCAAGTGCTCGAAAGCACCCCTAGGGGCTGGCGGGCGCAGTACTGCGACATTCAGGATGAGCCGCGCTTTGCCTGGCGCGGGCTGCTGGTAGATGCCGCCCGGCACTTTTTGCCGGTGGCCGTCGTCAAGCGCAACCTCGACGGCATGGCGGCCGTGAAGCTCAACGTGCTGCACTGGCACCTGAGCGACGACCAGGGCTGGCGCGTGGAAAGCCGCTGGTTCCCCAGGCTGCAAACGGTGGCGGGCGCCACTGGCTACTACACCCAGGCCGAGGTGCGCGAGGTGGTGCGCTACGCCCAGGCCCGCGGCATTCGGGTGGTGCCCGAGTTCGACCTGCCCGGCCACACCGGGGCGCTGTTGGCCGCCTACCCGCGCCTAGGGTCCAACGACTCCATCAAGGCCGTGCCCGTGCGCTGGGGCACCACCTACAACTGGGCCCTGCTCGACCCCACCCGCGAGAGCACCTACGCGATGCTTGACTCGCTGCTGACCGAGATGAGCGGCCTGTTTCCGGACAAGTACCTGCACCTGGGGGGCGATGAGAACGATGGCCGCCAGTGGCGCCACAACCCGCGCATCGTGGCGTTTATGCAAGAAAAATGCTTTCTGAACGCCAAGGGCTACGTCGATAAGCACCAGTTGCAGAGTTACTTCAACCGCCGCTTGCTGACGACGGTGCAGAAGCTGGGCAAAACGATGGTGGGCTGGGACGAGGTGCTGGGCCCCGACCTACCGCGGCCAGTAGTGGTAGAAAGCTGGCGCGGCCCCAAGGGTGTGGCCGCCGCCGCGACCCTAGGGCACCCCGCCCTGCGCGCCAATGGCTACTACCTCGACCTTTACTACTCGGCCGCCAGCCACTACGCCGCCGACCCCACCCAGGGCGTGCCCGACTCGCTGCAAAGCCGCGTGCTGGGCGGCGAGGCCACTATGTGGAGCGAGTTTGCCGACAGCGTCATCTTCGACAGCCGGGTGTGGCCCAGGGCCGCCGCCGTGGCCGAGCGCCTCTGGAGCCCCGCCGCCCTCAGCCAAGACGTGCCCGATATGTACCGCCGCCTGGCCGTGGTGAGCGACGAGCTGGAGGCCCTAGGGCTGCGCCACCGCCGCGCCCCGGCCGCGCTGCTGCGCCAGCTGGCGGCCCCCTACCCGGTAGCCCTACCCGCCCTGCAAGCCCTGGCGGCCATCGTGGAGCCCGTGAAGGAATACAAGCGCCATTTCCAGGGCTTTAAGTACACCACCGAAACGCCCTTGACCCGCCTGGTAGACGCCGCTCCGGCCGAGTCGGACGTGGCCCGCCGCTTCGGTGCCACCGCCGATAGCTTGTTGCGTGAGGTGGCCCTAGGCCCCCTTACCTCGGCCACGGCCGCGGTGGCGCCCGCCTCGCTTTCGCCCGCTGCCCAGCGCCAGCTGGCGGCGTTGCAGCGGCAGGTGGCCGCCTGGCAGCAAGCTACGGCGGCCCTGCCGCCGCTGCTCGTGGCCAGCCCCACGCTCACCGAATACGCCCCGCTGGCCGCGCAGCTCGGCGTGGTGTGCGAGCTGCTGGGCCAGCGCCTCGCGCAGTTGCAGCAGGGCCAGGCACCGTTGCCCGCCTGGGTGGCCGCCGCCAAGCTGCAGCTAGAGGCCACCGCCAAGCCCGCTGGGCAGGCCGAGCTGGCCATTGTTGGCGCCGTGCGGCGGCTGGTGGGGGCGCAGTAGTAACCAGAAGGGTTTTCGAAGTTTTGGGTAGGCGAAAAGCCTGCCTCAAAATGCCGTGCCCGTAAACGTACAATTGTAAATTCTTCTTAAAAATTAATTTTTTATCATTAAAATACTATTTGGACTAAATCTAATGCGGCAACTGCTTACGTAATTTGCAGTACTCTAACACTATTCTTATTCTATATAATAGCTTTTAAGTAAATAATTGTCGCTCTTCTACTACTTATTCAAATTTTGCCGCTTCTTAGATAAAGCATAATTCTAGTAGATTAGCATGACTAACACTTACTCTTCTTTACATGCTATTTTTAACCAGTTGGCACCAGCACGGAGGCCGGCCTGGGCTGCCCCGCGTTTGCTGCTAGCTGCAGGGTTCTTAACCGCGCCGCTCGCTGGCCAGGGCCAGACTTTGTTTCAGGTAAATGGCAACGCGACGGCCACCTCTTCCTGCTCAGCGAGCGGCTTCACTATCACGCCCGACCAAAGCGGCCAGGGAGGCTCGGTGTGGAACAAGCGCCCGGTAAGTCTGGCCACTTCCTTTGCCGTGACGGGTTCCATGTACCTGGGCACGAAGGACGCTAATGGCGCCGACGGCATCACCTTCACCTTGCAAAACGATGCCCGTGGGGCGGGGGCTACCGGCAATTCGGGGCAAAACCTAGGGGTATCGGGCATCAGCCCTAGCGTGTCGGTTGAGGTTGATACCTACAACAACGGGACGGCGGCCAATGACATTGCCGATGACCATCTCGCCATTTTCAAGAGTGGTGACGTCACCAAATATGTCACCTTTATTATCCCTAGCGGGGGCACAGCCACCGTCATTGCCGCCGCCGTCAACGCCAGCAATGCGGCCATTGATATTGAAAACGGCACTTATTACCCCTTTAAAATAACCTGGGACGCGCCCTCCACCACCCTGCGGGTATATTTCAATAATACACTACGCGCTACTTACTCCGAAAACTTCGTTAGCACAGTATTCAGCAGTAACTCGCTCGTGTACTGGGGCTTTACGGGCGCTACTGGGGGCGCTAGCAACCTGCAGCAGGTGTGCAGCCCGGTGTTTGACTACGACCAGGACAACGATGGCGTGACGAACACCCTTGACCTAGACGACGACAACGATGGCATTGCCGACCTGACGGAAGCCAAGAACGTGGATGCCACCGGCGACGCCGACAACGATGGCATCCCCAACTACCAGGATGCCGACTTTGGCACGCTCAATAGCAAAGGAGTAGTAGCTAGCCTCGACCTCGACGGCGACGGCCGCATCAACCAGTTCGACCCTGACTCGGATGCTGATGGTATTCCGGACGTGGTGGAGGGCACCACCGGCACGATGCCGAGCGGCTTCCGCAGCATCTACAGCGCCGCCCTGGGACAATACACTAGCGCGGTAGACACCAACGGGAAGCCGACCAATACCAGCGCTTACACCACGCTGCCCGATACGGATGGCGACGGCCTGGCCGACTACCTCGACACCAACGCCGATAACGACCGCATACCCGATTGGTCGGAAGGCTTCGACGATAACAGCGATGGCTATTCGGCGGGCGACTTCACCCTCCGGGCCCAGAATTTTGTGAAGGCCGGGGGTAGCAGCACGTACTACCCAGCCACCGATGCGGATAACAACGGCGTCAGCGATTGGCTCGACGATGCCGATAAGAATGGCATCGTGAACTACCTGGATGTCAGCAGCTCTTTCTTTCACGACACCGACAATGATGGGTTGGTAGATTTGCTTGACCCCACCAACCTGGGCAAAGGCTACGCCGACGTGTCGGGCTATCCGGATAAGAATGCCAACCAAGTGCCCGATTACCGTGACGCCACCACCGTAACGCCCTTACCCGTTGAGCTGGTGGAGTTTACGGCCCAGGCTATGGGCGCCGCCGTGCAATTGAGCTGGACGACGGCCTCGGAGCTGCACGCGGCCCGGTTTGAAATAGAGCGCAGCCTCGACGGCCAGGTTTACGCGCTGCTGGGCAGCCAGCTGGCGGCGGGCACCAGCGCTACCGCTCATACGTACACCTACCTCGACGCCAAGCTGCCCGGCGGCTCCCGCCCGTATTATTATCGCCTGCACCAGGTAGATGAAACGGGCACGGCGGCTTACTCGCCCGTGCGGGTGGTGCTAGTGGCCAGCGCAGGGCTCACAGCCTACCCAAACCCCGCCCGGCAGTCGGTGCTGATAAGCGGCCTGGCCCCTTACGCTACAGTGCAGCTACTCGATGCCCTAGGCCGCCCCGTAGCGCAGGTTGCTGCCGACGAAGCCGGCCAAGCCAAGCTGCTTTTTGCGGCCAGCCAACCCAGCGGCGTGTACCTGCTGCGCAGCGGGCAGCAGGTGCTGCGGCTGGTGCTGGAGTAGGCCCAGCCAAGTAGTTACCGCCCGAAGCCTGGTAAGGTAGGGCGGGGTTGCGGGCGTTTTTTAGCCCTGGTTGCGCACTGTAATCAACTCCGCCGCTATGCTCACCGCAATTTCTTCGGGCGTACGGCTGCTGATGGGCACGCCAATGGGGCCGCGCAACTCGCTCACGTCAAAGCCCTCTTCCGTTAGTACGCGGCGCAGCTCGGCTACTTTGGCGGCGCTGCCCAGCACGCCCAGGTAGCGGTAGGCCGGCCCCAACAGGCGGCGCAGTACCACGGCATCGGTGCGGTAGCCCACGGTCATGACCACCACGTAGCGGTGCGGATTGGGGGCTAGGGATAGTATTTCGTACTCCACCTGGCGAATGTGATGGGCAGCTTGGTTGGCGGCCAGCGTGGGCAGGTCGGCGCGGTCGTCGAGCACGGTTATTTCAAACTCTAGGTGGCTAGTCACTTGCGCCAGCGCCAGGCTCACGTGCCCACCGCCTATTATCACCAGCTCATCGCGAAAGCCCAGCTGCTCGCAATAGTGCCACACCGGGCCGGGCTGATACTCATGGAAACTGGTCGGCGCCGCGGCGGCCAGGCGCAGGCCGGTAGCCGCACTTACTTCCCAAGCCGCCCCGGCCCCTAGGCCTCGCACGGCGGCCTCGATGGCGCTAATAGCTTCTAGGTCAAAGGGCTGCAGAGGCCAGAGCAGCAGCTCCTGCTCGCCGGCGCACATCATGCCCGAGCGGTGGGCGGGCGCCTCGCGCCGGTGCACCTGGGGGCGCAGTAGTGGCGCATGGTCGCCGGCTTGCAGGCGCTGGCGGGCTAGCTCTACCCACTTGTGCTCCATCACGCCGCCGCCCACCGAGCCCGCCACCGCCCCTAGGGTCACGGCCATTTTGAAGCCCTGGCGGCCGGGGCTGCTGCCCGCGCTGCGCACCACGCATAGCAGGGCGGCCGGCTGCCCAGCGCGCAGGGCGGCGGCGGCCAGGGTCCAGGTGGGCAAGTCGCGGGGCGGGTTGGGCATTGAAGCCGGAAAGTTAGGGACGGGCGCTTTTCTTTGGCCTTATGAGAAAATGTACGCTCGCCTGCTTGGTGGCTAGCAGCACCCTAGGGCACCGGGCGGCGGCCCAAGCCCGCCCGCCCGCGCGGCCCATCACGCTCGATACCGTGGCCGTAACCGGCCAGGTGCGCCAGCTAACGCTGTTGCCGCCCGGCGAGAAAACCACCCGATTTAGTGGCCTGCCGTTGCCGCCGGGCCGGCGGGTAGCAGTGCGGTTTCAGCCGCCGGGCGCCGGGCACGAGTATGATATCCGCTCGGTCACGCTGCATTTTTCAAACCTTTTCAATGCCAGCTCCACCGGCAGCCTACTGGTGCAGCTGGCGCGAGCCGACAGCGCCGGGGCGCCTACCAGCCACTCCCTGTTGCCGGCTGCTTATGTGCTCACCGCCCGGCAGGTGCGGCGGGCTCGGCACGGCGCCCTTACGCTGGCCCTGCAAGGCCAGCTGCCATTGCCGCCCCAAGGAATTTTTGTGGTCTTGACCGGCGCACCGGCGCCCGGCGAAGCCTTTGTGGCCGACACGTTTAAGCTAGAAAAGCATGGCGGGGAGCAGCGCCGGGTGGCTTACGTACAGGTACGCAGCCAAGCCAGCGGTACTATCCGGCTAGTGAGTGCTGCCGACTTTATCAACCTGCCCACTGTAGTCACCACCGAGCAGCCCGTGACGTGGAGCTTCTGGCAGCGCGACCAGCTATGGCACCGCAGTCTGCTGAGCGTGCCCCAGGTGCCGCACTACCGGCCGCACAACTACTGGGTCGAGTTGGGCGTGACCGAGCTGTAGCCCCTAGGCCTCGTCCTCCCGCACCACCGTGCCCGTAATGTAGCCAAACGGCGCGTCGGTGGCCACGAATACCTCGTTGGTGTTTTCCTGGCCGAAGGGCGTGAGGTTGAAGGGAATGTGGTGTTTGTTGGGCATCACGAGGCTGATTTCTTTCACCTCGTTGTTGGCTTCGAGCACCTGTTCCCCTATCGCATACAGCGTGTGCTGCACCGAAAGGCTCTGGTGGCCAGCGAAGGTGCGCAGCATCCCCAGGCGAATCTGCTCGAACAACTCGTTGAAACCTAGCTCGGCGCGGGTGTACTCCCACTCGGCCTCCACCTCGGTGCTCAGGATGCGGTCGGTGGTTTCGGGCAGCGTCGTGTACTCGTCGCGCGGGTAGCCCACGAAGCCCGAGTCGGCGGTTTTGGCCACCAGCAGGCCCTTGAGGCCGCCCCATACCCTAGGGGCGCCGCCGGCGGGCAGCTCCACCACGGCGCGGCGGCGCTCGGAGCCGCCCCCCACAAAGGCGTGCGGGTGCGCCTGGCCGTCGAAGCGCAGGCGCTGCCAAAGGTGCTCGCTGATTTCGATGCGCGCCTGGCTGACTTGCGGGTTGCGCCCCACAAAATGCCGGGCCAGCACCAGGGCAAATTCTTCGATGGCGCCCGTAAAATGCGCCTTGGCCAGGGCGTACACGGTATTTTTCTGGGTGTCGGTGGGCAGCACCAGGGCGTTGTCGCCGTGGGTGTGCGCCCGCGCGTAGTCGCCGGTTAGTTGCACGCTCACCGTCACCTGGCGCAGCTCGTGGTAGTCGGCGTGGCGGATGACGCGGGTGAGGTGCACGGCGTTTTTGCCGTAGTGGTTTTTGCCGAGTTTGATGGCCATGAAGGAAGTAACTAACTACAAGTGACTAGTGCAGCGGGGAAGCGGCGCCGGCGGCGCGTATTGCGGCGGGCGCGTAGCTTTCGGGGCCAACCCAGGCGGCAAGATACTCGCCGCTCGCTTCCGCCATGCCCGATTTAGCCCTCAGAAGTACCGCCGTGGTCACTCCCGTCGGCGTGCGCCCCGCCCTGCTGGTGCTCGAAAACGGCCGCCTGGCCGACGTGCTGCCGCCCGACGCGGCCGTGGCCGCGCCGGTGCTCGACCTGGGCGACGCGGCCATCTTACCCGGCGTCATCGACCCGCACGTGCACCTCAATGAGCCCGGCCGCACCGAGTGGGAAGGCTTCGACACCGGCACCCGCGCCGCGCTGGCCGGCGGCCTTACCACGCTGGTAGACATGCCGTTGAACTCGGCGCCCGTCACCACGACGGTGGCCAACCTGCGCCAGAAGCTGGCCGCCACCCAGGGCCAGCTGCACTGCAACGTGGGCTTTTGGGGCGGCATCGTGCCCGGCAACGCGGCCGAGGTGGCGCCACTTATTGCGGCCGGGGTGCTGGGCTTCAAGGCGTTTCTGACCCATTCGGGCATCGACGATTTTCCCAATGCCACCGAGGCCGACCTGCGCCGGGTGATGCCGCTGCTGGCCCGCCACAACCTGCCGCTGCTGGTGCACTGCGAGCTAAGCGAAGACCACGGCGACTGGACGCAAGGCAACCCGCGCTTGTACGGCAACTACCTGGCCTCTAGGCCTAAGCGCTGGGAAAACGCGGCCATCGAGCTGATGATTCGGCTGTGCGCCGAAACCGGCTGCCGCACGCACATCGTGCATTTGTCGTCGGCCGAGGCGCTGCCGGCCTTGGCCCAGGCCAAGGCCCTAGGGCTGCCCCTGACGGTGGAAACCGGCCAGCACTACCTCTTTTTCAACGCCGAGGATATTGCCGACGGCCAAACCCAGTTTAAGTGCGCGCCGCCCATCCGCGAGCGCGCCAACAACGAGCAACTGTGGCAGGCGCTGCAAAGCGGCCTCATCGACTTCGTGGCCACCGACCACTCGCCCGCCCCGCCCGGCCTCAAGCACCTGGCCAGCGGCGACTTTGCCCAGGCCTGGGGCGGCATTGCCTCGCTGCAACTGGCCCTGCCGGTGCTCTGGACGGCCGCCCGCCCGCGCGGCGCCACCCTGCCCGACCTGGCCCGCTGGCTGAGCACCAACCCCGCCCAGCTAGCCGGCCTGGGCCAGCGCAAAGGCCAGATTGC
Source organism: Janthinobacterium lividum (assembly GCA_050954355.1). Classification (GTDB taxonomy): domain Bacteria; phylum Bacteroidota; class Bacteroidia; order Cytophagales; family Hymenobacteraceae; genus Hymenobacter. Next base: position 16,263 of record JBPBPH010000066.1, on the reverse strand, counting down.
CAAAGGTTTCGACGCCGACTTGCTGGTGCTGGCCCCCAACCAGACCTTCACCGTGACGGCAGACCTGCTGCACCACCGCCACAAGGTATCGCCCTACCTGGGCCGCGAGCTGGCGGGCGTAGTCACGCACACCTTCCTGGCGGGCGAGGAAGTTTTTCGCCACCCCGACGCGCTGCACCTCAACCGCGGGCAGCTGCTTTGACAACTGATAACTGATGCTTGACTATCCCGACCGCACTGCCCGCATTCTGACCCGCATCGACGAGCTGGCTGCCATTAGCGAAGACGCCGACGGGGTGACGCGCACCTTCGGCACGCCGGCCTTCCTCCGAGGCCGCGACTTGGTGCAAAGCTGGTTTGCCGAGGCGGGCCTGGCTCCGCAGCTCGATGCCATTGGCAACCTGCGCGGGCGCCTGCCCAGCCGGCGGCCGGGCGCCAAAACGTTCGTGATGGCCTCGCACATCGACACGGTGAAGAACGCCGGCCGCTTCGACGGGCCCCTAGGGGTGCTGCTGGCCCTCGACATGGCCGGGCACTGCGCCCAGACGGGCACCGAGCTGCCGTTCCACCTGGAGGTTATCGCGTTCAGCGACGAGGAGGGCGTGCGCTTCCACACCACCTACCTGGGCAGCAAGGTGCTCACGGGCGCCTTCGACCCCGCTCTGCTGCAAAAGCCCGACGCCCAAGGCATTACCCTGGGCCAGGCTATTGCCGAGATGGGCGGCGACCCGAGCCCCGCTGGCCTGGCCGCCGCCGCGCTGCCCGCCGCCGAGTGGCTGGGCTACTTCGAGCTGCACATCGAGCAGGGGCCGGTGCTTTGGGAGAATAAGGTGCCGCTGGCGCTCGTCACGGCCATTGCCGGGCAGCAGCGCGTAGAGCTGACCTGGACCGGCATGGCCGGCCACGCCGGCACCGTGCCGATGCCCAGGCGCCAGGATGCGCTGGCCGCCGCCGCCGAGTTTGTGCTGGCCGCCGAGGCCTTTGCCTGCCAGCAGGGCCTAGGGCTGGTGGCCACGGTGGGCCAGCTGCACATCCCTCATTCGGCCAGCAACGTCATTCCCGGCCAGGTAATCCACAGCCTCGACCTGCGCAGCCCCGACGCCGGCCAGCTGGCCACCGCCTACGACGCCCTGCGCCAGCAAGCCGCCGCCCTGGCCGCCCGGCGCGGCGTGGCCCTAACCTGGCACCTGGTGCAAGCCACCGCGCCCGTGCAGTGCGACGCCGGCCTCAACGCGCTGCTGGCCGAGGCCATTGCCGCCAGCGGCCACGAGGTAGTGCGCCTGGTGAGCGGCGCCGGCCACGACGCAGTGCCCATTTCGGCGGTGGCGCCGGCCACCATGGCCTTTATTCGCTGCTACCAAGGCATCAGCCACCACCCGTTGGAAAACGTGGAGGCGCCCGACGTGGCCGCCGCGCTGGCCGTGGCCGAGCGGTTTTTACTTAGTTTGGCCACTACTCATACATCACGCTGAGCTTGTCGAAGCATCTCGCCAGCGCAAGTAATTCCCACGTCAGAAGTTAGTTGCGCGGGCAAAATGCTTCGCAGGGCTCAGCATGACGGGCTTTTTCTTTCCTGATTTTTTATGCTTCCTACCTCCTTCACCCGCTCCGTCACCCGGCGTACCCACGCCCTTATTGCGCCCGATGGCTACATCAACAGCACCGTGCCGGGCTGGACGGGCTGCACCGTTAACGTTATTATTAACGAGCAAATGGGCGCGCGGCTTTGCCAAACGCTCGTCACGCTCACCTCCGAGGCGGGGCAGCTGACGGGCGAAACCCAGGCCAGCCAGGTGTTCTTCTACGTGGTGCAGGGCCAGGTGCAAGCCACCATCGGCGACGATAGCCGCAGCCTGACCACCGGCAAATTTGTATACGTGCCGGCGGGCGGGCAGGCCTACGTGCTCAAAAACCCCACGGCGGGCACGCAGGTGCTCACCTTCCACAAGGTGTACGAGCCCCTGGCGGGCTACCCAGCCCCTAGGGTATGCTGGGGCGAAAAGGACGACCGCCAGGCGCCGGTGTATATGAACGACGAGGCCCTGCGCATTCAGGAGCTACTGCCCAACGAGCTGGCGTTCGACATGGCCGTCAACATCTTCACCTACCAGCCCGGCGGCAACCTACCCATGGTCGAAACCCACATGATGGAGCACGGCCTGCTGTACTTGCAGGGCCAGGCCATCTACATGCTCGACCAGCAGTGGTACCCCGTGCAGCAAGGCGACTCGATTTGGATGGCGCCCTACTGCCAGCAGTGGGCCGCTTCCATCGGCAAAGAGCCGTCAGTTTATATCTACTACAAGAACGTGAACCGCTTTCCGACCGTGGTATAATGCGTTTGCCATTTATTCAAAACGTCATGCTGAGCTTTATTTACACTCAATAAGCGCTTATCCATGACCCTTACTGACCTCAATGCCCTAGGGCCCGCCGCCCGCGCCGAGGCGCTGGCCACTTGCTGCGGCGCGCCGGCCTGGGTAGCTGTCGTAAACCAGCTTTTTCCCTTTGCAAGCGAGGCGGCGCTGCTGGCGGCAGCCCAACACGTGTGGTACGGCCTGGGTGAAACCGACTGGCGCGAGGCCTTTGCCCACCACCCCAAAATCGGGGATGTGCGCGCGCTGCGCGAAAAATTTGCCAGCACCGCCGCCTGGGCCGCCAGCGAGCAGGGCGCCGTGCGCCAGGCCTCGGAAGCCACCCTAGGGGCCCTGGCGGCCGGCAACGCCGCCTACGAGCAGAAATTTGGCTACATCTTTATCGTGTGCGCCACCGGCAAGTCGGCCGCCGACATGCTGGCGCTCCTGCAAGCCCGCCTGCCCCACTCGCCGGCCGAGGAAATTACCATTGCCGTGAGCGAGCAGGCGAAAATCACCCGCCTGCGCTTGCAAAAGCTACTAGCCGCATGAGCCAGCTCACCACCCACATTCTGGATACCACTAGGGGCCGGCCGGCCGCCGGGGTGCCCGTGGCGCTGCTGGCCGCCGCCGGCCTCACCGACTGGCGCGAAATTGCCCACGGCACCACCAACGCCGACGGCCGCCTGGCCGACCTGCTACCCCTAGGGCAGCGTTTGGCCGCCGGGGCATATAAGCTGCGCTTTGCCACGGGCGCGTACTTCGAGCGCGACCAAACGCCGCACTTCTACCCGGTGGTAGAAATCTGCTTTTGGGTGGGCGACGACCCGCACTACCACGTGCCGCTGCTGCTCAACCCCTTCGGCTACAGCACCTACCGCGGCTCCTGAACCTGCGCGACTTAGCTGCGCTGACCTTCGGTTCCGCATAACTATTCCGCGTCCTCCGCGGTGAACAACCTTATGAAACTCAGCCTTCCCGATACCGAAACCAGCGCCCTGCTCGACCAGCTGGGCAGCGCCAACCGCCGCTTTCAGGAAACCTACCCCGGCGACCGGCCCGACCGCCAGCCGGTGCACACCGTGTACGGCGGGGCCAACCTGTTTCGGGCCGATACGGCCGCCCGGATGGGCGAAATCGCCCTGCGCAGCCTCCAAACCTACGCCCCCAACTTCGTAGAGCTGGCGCGGGTGCTGGCCCTGCCTGGCCACGAGCAGTTGCCCGCCCTGGAGAAAGACATTCACGACCTGACGGCCAACCTCGATGCCCTAGGCCCCGAGGCGCGGCGCCAGGAGCCGGCCTGGCTGGCGCACGCGGTGTACAACAAGATAGTGCAAAAGCTAAGAACCGAAGCCGTGGAAGATTTCCGCATCGACTTCGAGGACGGCTTTGGCAACCGGCCCGATGCCGAGGAAGACGCCATCGCCCTTCAGGCGGCGCAGGAGGTGGCCAAGGGCCTGCGTGAAAACTCGCTGCCGCCCTTCATCGGCATTCGCATCAAGCCTTTTACCGAGGATTTGAAGGATAGGGGCGTGCGCACGCTCGACCTGTTTCTGAGCACCCTGCTGGAAGAAACCGGTGGCCAGCTGCCGCCCAACTTCGTAGTGATGCTGCCCAAAGTGACCATTCCGGAGCAGATGACGACGCTGGTGCGCCTCTACGAATTCCTGGAAAAAGCTAACAACTTGGCGCCCGGCACCCTCAAGATGGAAACGATGGTGGAAGCCACCCAGATTATTATGGATGAGGAGGGCCGCAACCCGCTGCTGCGCATCATTCGGGCGGGCGAAGGACGCTGCGTGGCGGCCCACTTCGGCACCTACGACTACACGGCCTCGGCCGGCATCACGGCTAAATACCAGACTATGGCGCACCCGGTGTGCGACTTTGCTCACCACATGACCAAGGTGGCCCTAGGGAGCACCGGCATCTGGCTGAGCGACGGCGCCACCAACGTGATGCCCATCGGCCCGCACCGCGGCGACGACCTCACGTTTGCCCAGCAGCGCGAAAACCGCGAGGCCGTGCACCGCGCCTGGCGCCAGGCCTACCACCACACCACGCACTCGCTCATCAACGGCTTTTACCAGGGCTGGGACCTGAACCCCGCCCAGCTGCCGATGCGCTACGCCGCCACCTACGCCTTTTTCCTAGGTGCTTATGAGGAGGCCGTGCACCGCCTGCGCGTATTTGTGGAGCGGGCCGCCATCTCGACCCTCACGGGCGACATCTTCGACGACGCCGCCACCGGCCAGGGCTTGCTCAACTTCTTTTTGAAAGCTCTGAACTGCGGCGCCATCTCGGAAGAGGACATTGTGCCCACCGGCCTCACGCTCGACGAAATCGAAACCCGCTCCTTCTACCGCATCCTGCAGGGGCGGCGCAAGCAGCAGTAAAGCAGAACGCTTAGCGACCAAAAAACAGCACCAGCAGCATAAAGCAGTCATGCTGAGCGCAGCCGAAGCATCTCTACCGCACCGCCTAGGGTAATGTTCGGGCGAGATGCTTCGACTGCGCTCAGCATGACTGCCTTTTTACAACATAACTACTTCGTTATCACCAGTTCCACGCGGCGGTTGAGACGGCGGGTTTCCTCGCGGTCGTTGCCGAATTTGGGTTTCGAACCGCCGTAGCCGATGGTGCTGATGCGGCCAGCTGCCACGCCGCGGCCCACCAGGTAGCGCTTCACCTCGGCCACGCGCTGCTCGCTGAGCGTCTGGTTCTTATCAGCTTCGCCCAGGTTGTCAGTGTGGCCCTCTACCCGAATTTCCAACTGCGGGTTTTCCTGGAGCGAAGCAGCCAGCTTGTTGAGCGTAACGTAGCTGGAACCCAGCAGCTTGGCCTGGCTTTGGGCAAAGATGATGTCGGGCAGGTCGAGCCGGGTGCCGGCGGTGGCGGGCGTCAGGCGCGGCTCGTAGCGGCGCGCCTCGCCGGCCCGCACCGTCAGCGTATCCACCCGCGTGAGCAGGCCCGCCGTGGTGGTGAAGCGGTAGCGGCCCGGTGCCAGCGACATCTGGAACCCTAGGGCATCAGCCTTGGCGGTGGCTCGGAAGTCGATGGGCCCGCCAATCATGAGGGCCTGCACCTCGGCGCCGCCGGCCAGCGGCTGCCCGGTGATAGCGTTCAGCACCCGGCCCGTCACGATGGCGCGGGGCTGGGCCAGCGGGTCGGCCGCCGCGGCCAGGGCCGCCGAGTCGGGCGCGGGCGGCGGGCCGGGCGGGGTGCGGAACAGCTTTTTGGGGTCGGCATCGCGGGCGCCCGACGAGGCGTAGTACGCCACGCCGTCGGGGCCTAGGGCAAAAAATCCTTCGTAGCCCGGCCCGTTGAAGCGCGGCCCCAGGTTTTGGGGCAAGCTCCACTTAGTCCAGCTTTCATCAAGGCGGGTGCTCACAAAAATATCGGCCGAGCCGTAGCCCTGGTGGCCATACGAGCTGAAATACAACGTTTTGCCATCGGCCGCCAGCCAGGGCGCAAACTCGTAGCCGGGCGAGTTCACCTCCAGCCCTAGGCTCTGCGGCGCGGTGTAGCCGCCCCGGCCATCGGCCCGGCTAAGGTAGAGGTCGTTGAGGCCCTGCGAGTCTTCGCGCTCCAAACTCAGCAGCAAGATTTTCTCGTCCGGCGTCAGGAAGTAGCCCGTGGCAGGGCTGAGCGAAGAGAAGCCACTAATGCGCACCGGCGCGGGCAGGCCGGGGCCAGCCGCCGCGATGCGGGCCAGGCCGATACCAGTGGTCGGCCCGGCCGCGCTGCTCGGGGTATAGGCATCGCGCAGCAGCAGCACCGGGCTGTCGGGCGGCCCTACCACGCTCTGCACGGCGTTGTTCTGGCCGTTGTTGAGGCCGGCGGGCGCCGCCAGGTGGGTGGGGGCAGCCCAGGTGCGGCCCTGGTCGGCGCTATGGCTCACCCAAATGTCGCCGGTTTCGGCGGCACCTTCAGCATTGCCGGCAAAGCGCGTGCGGTTGAAATACAGCGTGTTGCCATCGGGGGCGGGCACCGGCTGCAGCTCGTTGCCGGTCGAGCTGAGCGCCCCTAGGGCCTCGGGCACCGCGAAGTAGGGCGGGCCCGCAAACAGCCGCAGCTGCAATTGAAACAGGCGCCACTGCTGGGTGCCGCGCCCCACGCCCCGCGCCGCCACCACGGCTGTCCCGTTGAACTTGTCGCTGCTGGCCAGGGTAGCCACGCGGCCATCGAGCCGGTTTTCGAGCTGAAACGAGCCCGGCTGGCCCACCGGCACCAGCTTCCACTGCTGGCCCAGGGCGCCGGTGTAGGGCCGCTGCACCAGCGGCGTGTTGGCGCCGGGCGGGGCCGTGGGCGCTAGTTCGAGGGCCAGGCACTGGCCGCTATTCTTATCCTCCAGGCGGTAGTACTCGCTGCCCTCGCTGATGCGCACCAAGTGCCACTGCTGGCTGGCCGCGTGGGTAAACTCCCACTGCACGGCCGCCGCCCCGCTCAGGGTAGAGGCCCGCGCCACGTCGAGGCTGCGCCCGCTGGCGCGGTTAATGACGCCGTACAGCGCCCGGTCGTCGGGCGAGATGGTAGCCGGAACCGGCGCTTGCGCAGCGGCCGAAAGTGCTACTACCCATAGGAAAAGTACTCGAAGCATACGGGCAAAGGTCGGGCAAAAAGCGGTTAGGCGCTAAAAAGCACGTCATTCTGCGCCTGCGAAGAATCTCGCTCACGCCGCTGGGTGTCGTTACTACGATTTCCTAACGGCGCGCGATTCCTCATAGGCGCAGAATGACGTGCTACGTAAGCAACTTATTGCCTTACTCCGCTACTCTAGCCCGTACTTGGCCCGAAATTTCTTGTCCAGGGTTAGCTGCTTGCTATCCAGCGTAATGCGGCGGCCGTCAATATAGGCCTGCGTTACGTTGTTGGTGCGCATGTCGAGCAGGTCGCCCTTACTCACGACCAGCGTGGCCGACTTGCCCGCCTCCAGGCTGCCGTAGTCCTTGTCGATGCCCATGATGCGGGCCGGGCTGAGCGTGACGGCGGTGAGCGCTTGCTCCTGGGTGAGGCCGAAAGCCACCGCCTGGCCAGCTACGAAGGGCAGGTTGCGGCCCCGTGAAGTTTCCTGGTCGCCCTGAAAATCGAGGCAGTAGCGGATGCCGGCGGCTTGCAGCTGGGCGGGCAGCTTGTAGGGCTGGTCGTAGTCGTCGCCGTCGCGGCGGGGCAGGGCCTGGGTGCGGTTGAGCACCAGCGCCACGTCGTTTTGCTTCAGAAAATCGAGCACCATCCAGGCGTCGCGGCCACCCACCAGCGCCACGCGCTGCACCCCCAGGCGCTTGGCCAGGCGCACGCTCTCAATGAGCTCCTTGGCGTAGTCGGCGTGGAGGTAGAGCGTTTTGGAGCCGTCGAACAAGCCACCCAGCGCAGTGAGGCGCAGGTTTTCCTTGCGGCCGGTGGGGGCCTGGCGGTAAGCCGCGCCTTCGCTCAGCAGCTGCTCCAAGTCGCGCAGGCGCTTGGTGCGGGCCTCCTGGCGGCGCGCGAGGGCGGCGGCGTCCTCGGCGGGGTTGGTTTTAATCACCATCGCCGGCCAGGTTAGGTGAATGCCGTCGTCGGCTTTCACTACGGCATCCTGCCAGTTCCAGGCGTCGAGCTGCATGATGGAGCTTTGGCCCGTCACGAGGCCGCCCCGCGGGGTGGGCTGCACCAGCAGCACCCCGTTGAGGCGCACGGTGGGCAGCACGTCCGAGTCGGTATTGAAGGCGATGAGCGAGCGCACGTTGGGGTTTAGCTCGCCCACTTCCTCGTCGTCCACGGTGGCCCGAATGGCTTCTACCTCACTGAGCCCTAGGGTAGTATTGGGCAGGATAAGCCCCGGATATACCTGCTGCCCGCTAATGTCGCGGGCCTCGAAGCCGGTTTGAGTGAAGCCAGCGCGCGGCCCGGCGTACACCAGCCGGCCCTTGTCGAAGGCTACGGCGGCGTTGTCGATTACCTGACCGGCGCCGGTGTGCAGCGTGCCGCCTACCAGCACGATGGGGGCCGCCTGCGGCGGGGCCGGCATGGGCACCTGGGCCAGGGCCGCCAGCGGGGCGAGGGCAAGGAGGGGAAGCAGGGATTGGCGCATAACAACGGAGCGTTCGTCATGCTGAGCCTGTCGAAGCATCTCTACCGCACCGTATCGTTTGGTAGAGATGCTTCGCAAACTCAGCATGACGTTCTTTTTTATTAATTGATTAACAAGCATTTACTCCTTCACTTCCTTTTCCTGGCCTAGGGTGTCGCAGCTCCAGAAGCCGCGGGTGCGAGCTACGGGTGGCTGGGTAGCGCCGGGCGCGGCTTTGGGGGCGGCCAGCATGGCCTGCACCAGGCGCTGGCGCTCTTTATCGCGCTGCTGGCGCAGTTCCTGGTCCTTTTTCAGGCTGAAATACTCGCGGCCGTCCACGAAGGTGTTTTCGGCTTTGGCGTAAATGCTCAGTGGGTTATCGTTCCAGAGCACCACATCGGCGTCCTTGCCCACGGCGATGCTGCCCATGTGGCCGTCGAGGTGCAGCATCCGGGCCGGGTTGATGGTAACGAACTCCAAAGCCTCGGTTTCGGGGATGCCGCCGTACTTCACGCTCTTGGCGGCTTCCTGGTTGAGGCGGCGGCTCATTTCGGCGTCGTCGCTATTAATAGCCACGTTCAGGCCCACGCGGTGCATAATGGCGGCATTGAACGGGATGGCGTCGCGCACCTCGTTCTTATAGGCCCACCAGTCCGAGAACGTGCTGGCGTTCACGCCGTGCGCCTTCATCTTGTCGGCCACCTTGTAGCCTTCCAGAATATGGGTGAAGGTGTTGACTTTGAAGTTCATGCGGTCGGCCACGCCCATCAGCATGTTAATCTCGCTTTGCACGTAGCTGTGGCAGGTGATGTGGCGGGTGTCGTGCAGTATTTCCACCAGCGCCTCCAGCTCCAGGTCGCGGCGCGGGGTTTCGGCGGCCTTGGCCTGCTGGCTTTTGCTGAGCTTGTCGTAGCCCTGCCAGTCTTTCTCGTACTGCTTGGCCCTCGTAAACGCGTCCACGAATACCTGCTCGGTGCCCATGCGCGTTTGCGGGAAGCGGCTGATATTCAGCTCGCCCCAGTTGCTTTGCTTCACGTTCTCGCCCAGGGCAAACTTGATGAAGCCGGGTGCGTCGGCAATTTTCATTTCCTGGCCGGTGGCGCCCCAGCGCATCTTCACCAGCGCCGACTGGCCGCCGATGGGGTTGGCCGAGCCGTGCAGCAGCTGCGCCGCCACCACGCCGCCCGCCAAGTCGCGGTACACACCAATGTCTTCGGGGTCAATCACATCGCCGATACGCACCTCGCTCGTCACGGCCTGGGTGCCCTCGTTCACACCCTCGGCAATGGCCAGGTGCGAGTGCTCGTCGATGATGCCCGGCGTGAGGTGCTTGCCGGTGCCATCGAGGGTACGGGCGCCGGCGGGCGCGGCCAGATTCTTGCCAATTTTCTGAATCTTGCCGCCGCTTAGTAGCACGTCGGTGTTTTCGAGCTTGCCGGCCTTCTCGCTGGTCCACACGGTGGCGTTTTTGATGAGCACGGTTTCCAGGGCGGGCGCGGCGCTGAGCCCGTAGGCGCCCATCGGGTAGGTAACGGGGGCCAGCACCAGCGGCGGCGGCGTCTTGGCCGAGTCGCGCCGGGCCTGGCGGCTGGCCTCGTCGAGGCGGCGGGCGCTCCAGGTTACGGGCGTGCCGTCGGCCAACTGTCCGTCGCCGCTAAACGTCTTGTTTTCAGCGGCGTAGTAGCCACTCAGGCGGATGGCGCCGGGGTCGCCGGCGGCCGGCTGGCTATTGGCGGGCCTAGGGGCAGTTTTGCCCTTCACCTTGTCTTTAGGGTTATACACCAGCGTGGCCAGCTCAGTGCTCACGGCCAAGGTGCCGCGCACAGTGTCGCCGGCGGCGGGCACCACGCGCAGCTCGGGCGCCTCGGGCTTGCTGCCCTGAATGAGCAGCCTTTGCTCAGGCTGCTGGCCTAGGCGGAAGGCGTACACGCCGCGGTAATCAGTGGGCAGCGTCGAGAGCTGGTAGCGGTCGCCCTGCACCCAGTTGTCGAGCAGCACGTTAGCCTCGTCGAGCAGCGGCCGCGAGCACACCAGGAAGTTGGCTTGCAGGCCGGGGCGCAGGCTGCCCACCTCGCCTTCGGCGTGCAGCAGGCGGGCGGGCGTGGCGGTGAGGGCTTGCACAATATCCTGCTCGGTGAGGCCATAGCGGGCGGCCTTGCGCAGGTTGGGCCAGAACTTGGTTTTGTCCTTGAGGTCGGCGCTGGTGAGGCAGAAGGCCACGCCGGCTTGCTTGAGGCGGGCAGCGTTGGCGGGCGCCTGCTCCCAGTGCTGCATATCTTCCAGCGCAATGCGCTGGGCATCATACACATCCTCTACCTGGTAAGCCTCGGGGAAGTTGACGGGCAGCACAAACGCGGCGCCGGTGGTTTTGAGCTCGGGCAAGCGCTGGTACTCGTCGCCGTGGCCCTTGATGATGTACTGCACCCCAGCCTCGTCCCCTACCCTATCGGCGCGCAGGGCCGAGTTCTTGTCGCGCACTTCGAAGATGGCGGGCAGGCTTTTTTGCTGCGTGAGGGCTAGCAGCGACAGGTTTTGCTCACGCCGGGGGTTGCGCTGGTTCCAGGCCGCATCAATATAGCTCTGGCGCAGCAGCGCGATGCTGCCCATCAAGGAGCTGGGGTAGTCCTGGGTGCTGGTGCCCTTGTCGAACGACAAGCCGCTGGCGGCGCGGTCGAGCAGCAGCACCTCGTTTTCCTTGCGGTCAGAGTTGAGGCTGACCAGGGCCGCCGTGCCGCGCATAATGCCGTCGGGCTGCTGGGTGAGCACCGCCCCAAAGCCCAGCTTGCGGTAGGCCCCGGCCTGCTCAGCATTGACCTTAAACAGCTCGGCGGCGTTGGTTTCGGGGTGGATGGCCTGGTTCCAGTCGAAGGCGCCGGGCTTCTGCGAGTCAAACTGCGGGCCCGCCCCGCGCCGGCCCTGGCGCTCGGGTGCCTTCGCTTCGGGCACGCCGTAGCTGCTAAAAATATCGACCAGGCCGGGGTACACGTACTTGCCGCTGAGGTCTTGCACCACCGCGCCGGCCGGCACCTTTACGGTGGCCGTGGGCCCTAGGGCCACCACGCGCCCGTCCCGAATGACGAGGGTGGCGTCGGTGAGCCGGGTTTGGTAGTCGGCCTGCACGGTGGCGTGAGTGAAGGCGTAGAGGCCCGGCCGCTGGTCGTACACGCCGTTGCGCGGGTAGGTGCCGGGCTGCGCCAGCGCCGGCCGCGCGGCGCCCAGGCCCAGCAGGGCCAGCCCCAGGCGCGGGACAGTTTTCCAAGTGCGCGTCAAAGTGTATTCGATAAAGAATGAATTGAAAAATAAGCTGCCCGCCGCCCGGCGCTAAAGTAGTGCGCCTAGGGCCAAAATTGTGCACAACTCCGGGCGAAGGTCCGCGTAAATCCCTAAAAAAAACCCTAGCCCCATTTTATGCGCAAAGGCACCAAAGTCAGCTGGAAGTATGGCACCGGCACGGCCACCGGCAAAATCGAGAGCATCCATAAGGAAGCCACCGAGCAAACCATCAAGGGCCACAAGATTCATCGCAATGGCACCCCCGCCGACCCAGCCCTGGTAATAGTGCAAGACAACGGCGACAAGGTGCTCAAGCTACAAAGCGAAGTTAAAACCACTGATTAGCACGGATTTCAGCGGATTGCCCGGATTTTGTGGACGATTCGCCAACCTCGTTTGTCATTGCGAACTTGTGAAGTAATCGCGCTAGCACAATCCGCCTAGGGCTGGCGTTAACAAGAAAGGCTGCCTAAATAGGCAGCCTTTCTTGTTCTCAATTAATTATAAGACTTACTGTAAGCCTCAGTTGTTATTGCGAGCTTGCGAAGCAATCGCAACCCAGACGACCCTAGGCAGATTGTACTGGTGCGATTACTTCACAAGTTCGCAATGACAAACGAGGTTGGCGAATCGTCCACAAAATCCGGGCAATCCGTTCTAATCAGTGGTTTGGCTTGAGGAAAGTTTCTTTTTCAACTTCGGTGGGAATGACCACTATGCCCTGCTGGAGCTTCGAGTTTTTTTGGCCGTAGAGGAAGTATACCAGGAAGCCCAGTGCCATCCAGCCCATGGCTACTTCCAGCGTGAAGTTGTCGAGCGCGATAATCATGCCGCCGCAAATAACCATGCCCAGGATGGGCACCAACGGGAAGCTGGCCGAGGAGAGCGGCGCGCGAAACGGCCGGGGCTGGTCGGGATCCGACTTGCGCATAATCCAGATGCCGGCGCTCACCAGCACGAAGGCCAGCAGGGTGCCAAATGAGGTGAGGTCGCCGGCCAGCGAGCCGGGCACGAAGGCCGCAAACGCGCCCACGAACACCAGCAGAATCAGGTTCGACTTGTAGGGCGTGTGGAAGCGGGGATGCAACTCGGCGAAGGTTTTGGGCATCAGCCCGTCGTTGGCCATCGAGAAAAACACGCGGCTCTGGCCCATGAGCATCACCAGAATAACCGACGAAAAACCGGCCAGAATGGCCACCGTCACGGCGTTGGCCAGCCAGCCGTAGCCGGGCATGTGGTTGGCAATGGCGTAGGTCACGCTAGCCTCGCGGCCCTTGGTGGGGTCGGCAAACTCGGTCCAGTTGGCCACGCCCGTGAGCACGTGCCCAAACAAGATGTAGAGGATGGTGCACACCACCAGCGACCCTAGGATGCCGATGGGCATGTCGCGCTTGGGGTTTTTGGCTTCCTGCGCGGCGGTGCTCACGGCATCGAAGCCAATGAAGGCGAAGAATACGATGGCCGCGCCACCCACAATGCCCCCAATGCCGTGCTTAAACACCCCATGGTACGAAATCAGCACCTTACCGGTCTTGTCGAGCACGTCGGGCTGATTGGCCGGAATGAGGTAAGGCGTGTGGTTGGCGGGGTTGATAAATTGCCAGCCTACGCCAATGAATACTAATACGATAGCTACTTTCAGCACTACGATAAAAGAATTGAAAGTAGCTGACTCCTGAGTGCCTTTGATGAGCAGCAAACTGAGCACCACGATAATGAGCAGGGCGGGCAGGTTGAGGATGCCCCCTTCGGCCGGCGAGTGGCAGAGGTTGAATGGTATCTGGGTATGAAATATTTCCAGCAGCTTGTTGAGGTATTCGCTCCAAGCAATGCTGACGGTGGCCGCCCCTAGGGCATACTCCATGATGAGGGCCCAGCCAATAACCCAGGCCACAAACTCGCCCATAGTGGTGTAGGCGTAGGTATAGGCCGAGCCAGCAATCGGAATCATGGCCGCAAACTCGGCGTAGCACAGCCCCGCGAACACGCAGCCGACGGCCGCCAGAATGAAGGCCAGCGTGACGCCCGGCCCAGATGCCTGGGCCGCCGCTGCCGCCGTGCGCACAAATAGCCCCGAGCCAATGATAGCCCCGACGCCCAGGGCCACCAAGTTGGCGGCACCCAGCGTGCGCTGCAGGCCGCCGTGGCCCGAGTTGGCTTCGCTCAGTAGCTGCGCGAGTGGTTTTTTAGCGAAAATACTTGCCATGCAGAAGAAGAGAATGAACCAGTTAGGTAGAGAGAAATTGAAAGGTAGGGGCAGGCGGAAATGAATTTTGCCAGTGAAGAGCACCAGCCGGGCCGAAAATACGCGAAACTTTGTGACTCCTGCGTTTTAAGATTGCAGGAACCCTAGGCCACCCGGCCCAGCCAAGGCCCTGGTTATTCCTCTTTAGTCGCGTTATTTTCCTACTAAGCACGTTCTATTTCTAGTACTTTATGCGTAACCCTCTCAAAACCCTCTTGGCCCTGGCTGCTACCTGGTTGCTGGCCACCGGCGCCCAGGCCCAAGCCAACCTGCCCGCCGCTACCCCCGCGGCCCGCACCGCCGTCGAGCGCCAGGCCAAGCAGCTAGCGCAGCAGCTAGGCCTCTCGGCCGAGCAGCAGGGCCGCCTGCGCAACGTGCTGCTGCTCACGCGCCAGCACATGGATGCAGACCGCACCACTAACGCCGCCGACCCCGCAGCCCTGCGCACCGCCATGGCCTACGACCGCGCCAAGTCGGAGGAGCTTATCCGCGACGTGCTGACGCCGGCCCAGTACGTGCGCTACCAGCAGTACAAGGCGCAGCGCATTGGCCAACTGCGCATGACCTCGCAAACGGATTAGGGGAGTGCCAGGCCCTAGGCCGCCGGGGCCGGGCGGGGCGCGGGTGGCCTGCCACCGGGCGGGCTTCGTCCGGTGGCAGGCACTACGTTTTAGCAGCTGGGTTACGCCCTACTTAATCGATACTGATTCGTAACTTTGGGGTTTACTATCTTTTGCGGCAGCCAGCGAATCAAGCAGTTAGCCGCGCCCCGCAATGCCCCTCCCGAGTAGTAGCACCCCCGCGGTGCAAATTCAGCAGTTTTACGATAAAGGCCTGGCCCACGCTTCCTACGCCGTGCGCGCCGGCCGCCAGGTGGCCCTCATCGACCCGGGGCGCGACCCCCAGCCCTACTACGACTTTGCCGACGAGCACGACGCCGAGATAGTAGCGGTGATTGAAACCCACCCGCACGCCGATTTCGTGAGTAGCCACCTCGAAATTGCCCAGGAAACCGACGCCACGCTCTACTGCAGTAAGCTGACCGGCGCCCGCTACCCCCACAAAAACTTCGACGACGGCGACCGCCTTAAGCTCGGCACCGTCGAGCTGCACGCCCTCAACACCCCCGGCCACTCGCCCGATAGCATCAGCGTAGTGCTCATTGACGACCTGGCCCAAACCCGCGCCGTATTCACGGGCGACACCCTGTTTGTGGGCGACGTGGGCCGGCCCGACCTGCGTGAGGAAGCGGCCGTGGGCGGCCACCAGCGCGAAGCCCTAGCCGCCCAGCTCTACCAAAGCCTGCGCCAGAAGCTGATGCCGCTGCCCGCCACCACGCGCGTGTACCCGGCCCACGGCCCCGGCTCGCTATGCGGCAAAACTACCAGCCCCGACCTCGATAGCACCATCGGCAAGGAGCTGGCTACCAACTACGCCTTACAGCCCATGGCCGAGGTTGAATTTGTGCGCCAACTGCTGGCCGACCAGCCCTTCGTGCCCAAATACTTTGGCTACGACGTGCAGCTTAACAAGCAGGGCGCTAGCAACTTCGAGGATAGCGTGCGGGCCGTGCCGCGCCTCGGCAGCGGCCAGGCCATGCCCGAAGCCAGCGCGTTGCTGCTCGATACCCGCCCGGCCGCGCAGTTCCGCGCCGGCCACCTGCCGGGCGCCCTCAACCTAATGGATGGCGCCAAGTTTGAAACCTGGCTCGGCTCGGTAGTAGCGCCCAGCGAGCCCTTCTACCTACTGGCCGACACCCAGATTCAGCTCGACGCGGTTATCCGCAAGGCCGCCAAAATCGGTTATGAAGCCCATATCAAAGGCGCCCTGCTAACCCCCGCTAGCCTGCCGGCCACCAGCCCCACCCTAGACCTAACGGCCGTGCGCCAGCACCCCGAGCAATTTACTATCGTGGACATTCGCAACCGCAGCGAAGCCACCAAGCTGCTGTTTGCTACTGCTTTGCTGATTCCTTTACCTGAGCTGCGCGAGCGCGTGGGCGAGATTTCGGCCGATAAGCCGGTGCTAGTGCACTGCGCGGGCGGCTACCGCTCGGCCGCGGGCGCCAGCATCATCCAACTCGCGCTGCCGGGCGTGTCGGTGTACGACTTGGGTGAGGCAGTAAAGGAGTGGGAGTAGATATGTTGGTTGGTTTATCAGCATAAGCAGACAATCAGACGAGCTAGCTTATAGCCTTAGTTGCACACTCCTTCAAGAAACAGCTATGGCCGGCTATAATATTAGTGGGGCTTAGGAAGCAAAAATCAGCATTCAGGGCATAACTTCCTGCTATGCCGCCAGTTAACCGCTATTATAAATGCAGCAAACTTTCGGAGGTCAAA
>JBPBPH010000064.1:0-103236 GCA_050954355.1 Janthinobacterium lividum | reverse complement strand
GCTGCGCGGACGCCAGATGGGCATGACGTTCTTTTAAGTTTGTAAGCAGGTTCTGATTTCCCTTTCTACTTCCCACCGAATGCTCAAGCATTTTATAGCCCTAGGCGCCCTGGCGCTGCTTTCCAACCTGTCTGCGCTGGCCCAGGGACCCACGGCCGCCGCGGCGGCCGACCCCGCGCAGTGGGTAAACCCGCTCATTGGCACCGACTCGAAGCCGAGCCTATCTAATGGCAACACCTACCCGGCCATTGCCCTGCCCTGGGCGATGAACTTCTGGATGCCGCAGACCGGCAAGATGGGCGACGGCTGGGCCTACCAGTACGCGGCCGACAAAATCCGGGGCTTCAAGCAGACGCACCAGCCCTCGCCCTGGATGAACGACTACGGGCAGTTTGCCATCATGCCCATCACCGGCAAGCCGGTGTTTGACCAGGACGCGCGCGCCAGCTGGTACTCGCACAAGTCGGAAGTGGCCGAGCCCAACTACTACCGCGTGTACCTGGCCGACCACGACGTAACCGCCGAGCTGGCGCCCACCGAGCGGGCCGCCAGCTTCCGCTTCACCTTCCCCAAAACCGACAGCGCCTACGTGGTGATTGACGCCCTCGACAAGGGCTCGCACGTGCAGGTGCTGCCCCAGCAGCGGCGCATCGTGGGCTACACTACGCGCAATAGCGGCGGCGTGCCCCAAAACTTCAAGAACTACTTCGTGCTGGAGTTCGACCACGACTTTACCAGCACGGCCTTGTACCAGGATAAAACCCTAGCCCCCGCCGGCACCCTCGACGTGACGGCCAACCACGCGGGCGCCATCGTGGGCTTCCACACCAGCAAGGGCGAGCGCGTGAATGCCCGCGTGGCCTCGTCGTTCATCAGCCCCGAGCAGGCCATCCTGAACTTGCAGGAAATTGGCACCAAGGACCTGGACGCCGTGCGCCAAGCCGGCCGCGCCGCCTGGAACAAGGCCCTCGGGCGCATCGACATTGAGGGCGGCAGCCTCGACCAGCGGCGCACGTTTTACTCGTGCCTGTACCGGGCGCTGCTGTTTCCGCGCAAGCTCTATGAACTCGATGCCAGCGGCAAAGTGATGCACTACAGCCCTTTTAATGGGCAGGTGCTGCCGGGCTATATGTACACCGATACCGGCTTTTGGGACACGTTCCGGGCGCTGTTCCCATTTCTGAACCTGCTCTACCCCGAGGTGAGCGCCGAGGTGCAGCAGGGCCTGGCCAACGACTACCGCGAAAGCGGCTGGCTGCCCGAGTGGGCCAGCCCCGGTTTGCGCAGCGTGATGGTGGGCAACAACTCGGCCTCGGTGGTGGCCGATGCTTACCTCAAGGGCATTCGGGGGCAAGACATGCAGGTGCTATACGAGGCGCTGACGCACGGCGCCAACAACGCCGGCCCGCTCGACGCCGTGGGCCGCCGGGGCGTGGAGTACTACAACAAGCTGGGCTACGTGCCCTACGACGTAAAGATTAACGAGAACGCGGCCCGCACCCTGGAGTACGCCTACGACGACTTCACCATCTACCAGCTGGCCAAGGCCCTAGGGCGCCCCAAGAAGGAAATTAATCTCTACGCCCAGCGCAGCCAGAACTACCGCAAGCTCTTCGACAAGGAGTCGGGCCTGATGCGCGGGCGCAACCAGGATGGCACGTTTCAGAAGCCGTTCAGCCCCTTTAAGTGGGGTGATGCCTTTACGGAGGGCAACAGCCTGCACTACACCTGGTCGGTGTTTCACGACGTGCAGGGCTTGATGGATTTGATGGGTGGCCCGCGCAAGTTCGTGGCCACGCTGGATACCGTGTTTGCCTTGCCGCCCGTGTTCGACGACTCCTACTACGGTGGTACTATCCACGAAATCAGGGAGATGCAGATTGCGGGCATGGGCAACTACGCCCACGGCAACCAGCCCATCCAGCACATGATTTACCTCTACAACTACGCCGGCCAGCCCTGGAAGGCGCAGTACTGGCTGCGTGAGGTGATGAACCGCCTCTACCTACCCACCACCGACGGCTACTGCGGCGACGAGGATAACGGCCAGACCTCGGCCTGGTACGTGTTTTCGGCCCTAGGCTTCTACCCGGTGTGCCCGGCCGTGAACCAGTACGTGCTCGGCGCGCCGCTTTTCCCCAAGGCCACGCTGCACCTGCCCAGCGGCAAAGACATCGTGCTGAACGCGCCCCAAAACTCGGCCGACAACCGCTACGTCAACCAACTGACCGTCAACGGCCAGGCCTACGACAAGAACTACCTCACCTACGAGGACTTGCTGAAAGGCGCTACGCTCAACTTTGAGATGAGCGCCACGCCTAACAAAACGCGCGGCACCGCCCCCGACGCGGCCCCCTACTCCTTTTCCACCGCCAAGAAGAAATAAGTTGCCTGTTGCTTAACTAGCTGCCTTATTGGTAGCTACCGTTACCAAAGGAGCGTCATGCTGAGCCTGTCGAAGCATCTCTACCGAACAGCGGCCCTAGGACTATCCTAGCGGCCTGGTAGAGATGCTTCGGCTAGCTCAGCATGACGTTCTACTTTTCTGCCCATAAACATCCCTTCGCCCCACCCACCCGCTTATGAATCGTAGAATTTTTGCGCAGCAAGCCTCGCTGCTGGCCGCGGGCCTCGCTGTTTCGCCCACTGCTTTTGCTGCGGCGGCGCCCGCGTTTCCGGTGGTGCGGCCGGCGGCCGGCCAGCGCCGGTTTCGCAGCAAGGCCGTGGAGGCGGCCATCGTGGAGTTTAAGAGGAAGATAAAAGACCCCGAGCTGGGCTGGCTGTTTGAGAACTGCTTCCCGAGCACCCTCGACACGACCGTGACCTACAGCCAGCGTGAGGGCCGGCCCGATACCTACGTCATCACCGGCGACATCGACGCCATGTGGCTGCGCGACTCGTCGGCCCAGGTATGGCCCTACTTGCAGTTCATTGGCCAAGACGCCGAACTGCGCAACCTAGTGGCGGGCGTCATCAACCGGCAGGCGCGCTGCGTGGTAAAAGACCCCTACGCCAACGCCTTTTACGGCGACGAGGCCAAGGTGGGCGAGTGGAAAACCGACCGCACGGCCATGCAACCCGGCGTGCACGAGCGCAAGTGGGAAATTGACTCGCTCTGCTACCCCATCCGCTTGGCCTACCACTACTGGAAGAAAACCGGTGATGCCCGGCCCTTCGATGCCCAGTGGCAGCAGGCCATCCGCAGCACCGTGCAAACCTTCCGCGCCCAGCAGCGCAAGCAGGGCCTAGGGCCCTACCACTTCCAGCGCGAAACCGCTAACGCCACTGACACCCAGCCCCTGAGTGGCTACGGCTACCCGGTGCAGCCGGTAGGCCTCATCTGCTCGGCCTTCCGGCCCAGCGACGACGCCACGCTGTATTCCTTTTTAGTGCCCAGCAACTTCTTCGCCGTGACCAGCCTGCGCCAGGCTGCCGAGATGCTTGCCGCCCTAGCCCCCGCCGAGGCCGCCACCGCCCAAGACTGCACTGCGCTGGCCGACGAGGTAGAAGCCGCCCTGCGCCAGCACGCGGTGGTAAACCACCCGCAGCACGGCAAAATCTACGCCTACGAGGTCGACGGCTTCGGCAGCCAAATTTTGATGGACGACGCCAACGTGCCCAGTCTGGTGGCCCTACCCTACCTGGGCGCCGTACCCGCCACCGACCCCATCTACCAGAACACCCGCAAGTTTTTGCTGTCCGAAGCCAACCCGTTCTTCTTTAAGGGCACGGCGGCCGAGGGCATTGGCGGCCCGCACGTGGGGCTGAACATGATTTGGCCCATTGCCATCACCACCCGCGGCCTCACCAGCCAGGACGACGCCGAAATTCGGGCCTGCGTGCAAAGCCTCAAGGCCACCCACGCCGGCACGGGCTACATGCACGAGTCGTTTCACAAGGACGACCCCAAGAAATTCACCCGCGCCTGGTTTGCCTGGGCTAATACCATTTTCGGCGAGTTTCTGTGGAAAACCTACCAGGACAAGCCCACGCTGCTGGCCTAGGGCAGGCGTTTACTTGAAACGCTAAAAGGCGGTCATGCTGAGTTTGTCGAAGCATCTCTACCGCGTAACTAACTCCAAACGTTGGGTTTACTTACGCGGTAGAGATGCTTCGACAAACTCAGCATGACCGCCTTTTTATGTCTAAGTACCCTAGGGCACTTACCGCACCAGCAGCTCGGCGGGCGGGCTTTGGCGGCCATTAGGCGCAATCGTGACGGCGCGCACCAGCAAGCGCTGGCCAGTGGGCACGGCCAGCGGCTGGGTGTAGCGCTCGGTGGTCAGGTCGGGCAGGTGGCCATCGAGGGTGTAGCGGATTTGGGCGCCGGGCACCAGCGAGCGCAGCGTAAACACCTGGCGGCCAGCCTGCCGGCTCGCGCTCACGCTATCAAGCCCTAGGGGCTCGGGCACGCGGTAGTTGATTTTCTTGGCGTCGAGGAACGCAAACTGCTGGCCCAGGCGCTGCACAAAGCCGGGGTAGCTTTTGGCGGCGGCAGGCGTCCAGGCCACTTCGGCCACGGCCAGCAGCCTCGGGAAAAGCATGTACTCGGCCTTGGCAGGCGTGGCAATGTACTCGGTCCAGAGGTTGGCCTGGGGGCCGAGGATGTGCGCCTGCTGGGCGGGCGTGAGGGCGGCGGGCAGCGGGTTGTAGCTATACACTTTTTCCAGGGGCACGTAGCCGCCAATCATTAGCGGCTCGCTGGGGCTGTGGGGCCGGGGGTTTTGGCCGGCGTCGAGGTAAAGCCAGCCGCCCGGCGACATCACCACGTCGTGGCCCTGCTGGGCGGCCTCGATGCCGCCCTTCTCGCCGCGCCAGCTCATCACGGTGGCGCCGGGCGCGATGCCGCCCTCCAGTATCTCGTCCCAGCCGATGAGCTTCTTGCCCTTGCTGGTCAGGAAGGTTTCGATGCGGCGGTTGAACCAGCCTTGCACCTGCTCCACGTCGGTCAGCTTTTCGCGCCGCATAATCTCCTGCACGGCGGCGCTGGTTTTCCAGCGCGTTTTGGGGGCCTCGTCGCCGCCAATGTGCACGTAGGGGCCCGGAAACAGCGCCACCACTTCCGTCAGCACGTTCTCAAAAAACTTGATGGTGGCCTCGGTGGGGCACACAATCTCTTCGGTCACGCCCCACTTCGTCCACACCTCGTAGGGGCCGGCCTGGCAGGCCAGCTCGGGGTAGGCCGCCAGGATGGCTACTGAGTGGCCGGGCATCTCAATTTCGGGCACCACCGTGATGTAGCGCCGCTGGGCGTAGGCCACCACCTCCTTTATCTGCGCCTGGGTGTAGAAGCCGCCGTATGGCTGGCCGTCGTACTTGAAGTCGGCGGGCGTTTTGAAGGTTTGCTGGGCGCCCACCAGCGTTTCCTTGCGCTGCGAGCTGATTTGCGTCAGCTTGGGGTACTGCTTGATTTCGATGCGCCAGCCCTGGTCGTCGGTCAGGTGCCAGTGGAAGGTGTTGAACTTGTAGGCGGCCAGAAAGTCGATGTACTTCTTCACGAACTCGACCGGGAAAAAGTGGCGGCTCACGTCGAGGTGCACCCCGCGCCACCCAAAGGCGGGCGCGTCGCTGATGCGCACGTAGGGCAGGCTGGCGCTGGCCGCGGCCCTAGGGGGCAGCAGCTGCAAAAGGGTCTGGCAGCCGTAGAGCAGGCCCGCGCCGGTGCTGGCCTCTATCTGCGCGCCACTTTTATCCACTACCAGCTGGTAGCCTTCGGCGCTGGCCGCGCCCGCGGCGGGCAGCAACCTAATCTGAGCCGATTGGCGGTTGGTGGTCAGGGTTACCGTTTTGCCCAGCGGGGCCAGCATTTCTTGCAGCAGGCCGGCCACGTTTTGCGCGTCTTTGCCCGCGGCATAGAGGCTGATTTTGGCGGGCAGCGCGTAGCTGCCGGCCGTGGTTTGCACGCTGCGGGGCAGCGGCACCAGCCCCAGGCCCAGCGCGGCCGCTGGGGCGGGCGCTTGCCCAAGGGCCGTGGTAGTGGCTAGCAGGCCTAGGGCCAGGGGCGTGAAAAAGGCAGCTTTGGTGGGCATGAGGGAAAGGAAGGAAAGAAGCGATTAAAACTTAGGGCAAATTCGCAGTTAGTGTACCTCGCTAGGGCAACGATGTCTACTATTCCCGAAACCGCTGTAAGAACGTCATGCTGAGCTTGCCGAAGCATCTCTGCCGCCCCCCCCTAGGCGGCGCGGCAGAGATGCTTCGGCAAGCTCAGCATGACGTTCTTCTAAACCTGGGCCTGTGAAACTTCAGCCAGCCTACTTATCCCAGTACACGCGGCCGGTCAGGAAGTCGCCGCCGGTTACGGCCGCGCGGGCCGTGGCGTAGTTGGTGGGGTTGCTGGTAATCTCGGACAGCGGGTAGGGGAAGCGGCGCGGTATCTGGCCGTTGGTGGCGTTGCTGGGGTATACTACCGGCGTGAGGGCCGGGAAGCCGGTGCGGCGCCAGTTGCTCCAGGCCTCGTAGAAGTCGAGCATCGAGCAGGTGAGGGCCCAGTACTGGGTGTTAATCTGCTCCAGGCCCTGGGCAGCTACGTAGGGGTGCGCGGCCAGGTAGGTAGTGATGTCGGCCGGGGCCACGCTCATGCTGGCGTCGTACTGGCTGAGGTAGGTCATGGCCGACGTCACGCCGGCGGTGTAGTGGCTGGTGGCGCTGCCGCCCGCCGTCAGGTTGAAGCGCTGGGCGGCATCGGCCAGCAGCAGCTCCGATTCGGCGTAGGTGAGGATGAACGCGGGGCCGGTGCGCTTCGTCATGCCGGGGTTGGGCGAGGAATAAGCCGGGAAGGTGGTGTAGCCCGGCGCCGTCGAGATGTCGTAGGCCGGGCGCCCGCTCAGGTCGCGGCCGTTGGGCAGGCCTTTTTGCGCGGCAGCCGTCGTTACGAAGCTGGCGTTCTGCGCCTTGCTCGCGTTCGAGAGGTAGAGCTGCGTCGCGGCGACTTTGCTCAGGCGCGGGTCGTTGTTGGTTTGCAGGTAGTCGATGAAAGTCTTCGACCACTTCACGTAGTAGTGCTCCTGGCCGCCGTCGCCGAGCAGTATCTGGCTGTTGCGGTTTTGGGTGGCGCGGCCGCCGGCCACGTCAAACAGCACGTAGGCGTTGTCGGCGTCGCCGGTCATGGTTTTGCCCTGCACCTGGGTGGCAATCGCCTGGGCCTTGGCGGGGTCTACCTTGCTCAGGCGCATGCCTAGGCGCAGCAGCAGCGTGTTGCCGAAGCGCTGCCACTGGGCAGTGTTGCCCTTGTAGTACACGTCGCCCGACGGGATGTCGGCCGCGGGGTCGAGGGCGGCCGTGGCCTCGGTTACCTCCTTAATCAGGTCGTTGTAGATGTCCTGCTGCTTGTCGTAAGCGGGCGTAATAACGCCAGTATAGTAGCCCTGGCCGGCCTGCGAGTAGGGCGCGTCGCCGTAGAGGTCGGTGATGCGCTCCATGATGAGCGCGCGCATGATGCGGGCAATCTGGTGCAGGTTTTTGTACTGCGCCTTGCCGTCGGTGAGCGCCACCAGGTCGGTGGCGGGCTTCATCTGCTCGGAGTAGGCGCGCTCCCAGTAGGCGCCGGTGTAGCTCTCGTTGAGCAAATACTTGTCGCCGCCCCAGTAGCTTATCACCGTGGCCAGGCCCTGCATGAAGGTGGAGCAGTAAATAAGGTTGCCGCGCCAGGTTTCGTAGGCAAAGTCGGTGCTGCCGGTGTAGGTTAGCTGCTCCTGCGTCAGCAGGTAGTTGCCGTCGAAGTTGGTTTGGCTGTAGGTGGTGGGGTTGGTATTGATTTCGGTGAACCTATCGGTGCAGCTGCTGGCCAGCAGCAGGGCTGCCGTGGCCAGCGCGGCCGGTTTAGCGAACAGACTTTTCATATAGCTGGTAGGTGAGAAAGTGACGGGAAACGCCCTAGAACTTTGCATTCAGGTTGAGGCCGAACGTGCGCGACGGCGGCACACCGCCCAGCTCCAAGCCCTGCGTGAAGGCGTTGTAGCTGCCCTCGGGGTCGATGTTGTCGGTGAGGCGGCGGAAGTAGAATAAGTTGCGCGCCACCAAGCTTAGCGTTAGGCGCTGCACGTGGTTGTTAAACAGCGCGGTCGGGAACGAATACCCTAGGGTAATCTGGCGCAGCTTGATGAAGCTGGCGTCCTGCACAAACTGCTTGCTCACGTTGTCGGCCAGGGTGCCGTAGTAGGTTTGGGCATTAATGGGGTTGGCGGCGGTGCCGAAGTTGCCTTCGCGGTTCACCAGCGTTTCCTTGCGCAGGCCGTAGATGGTGGCGTAGTAGTCGGTGGTCGAGAAGATTTTGCCCCCAAACTTGCCATCAATCAGCACGCCCAGGTTGAAGTTGCCCAGGTTGAAGTCGTTGTTCCAGCCCATCGTCCAGGGGTGGTAGGCGGTGCCGTAGGCCGTGAGGTTGCCGCGGGCTGGTATGCCGCTGGGCGCCAGCACAATGCTGCCATCCGAGTTATACTGGTAGTCGTAGGCCAGCACCTGCCCAAACGGCTGCCCCACTACCTGCCCCAGAAAGCCCGCCCCCGAGCGCGAGGTGGCGTACACCGACTGCGTTTGGCCGGCGGCCAGCGAGAGCACCGTGTTCTTGTTGTAAGCCGCGTTGAAGGCCGAGGTCCAGGTGAACTTGGCGCTGCGCACGGGTAGCACCGTCAGCAGCATCTCCACGCCCTTGTTTTCCAGCTCGCCCGCGTTCAGCACCGCGCCCGAGTAGCCCGAGGTAATCGAGGCCGGCGTGTTCACAATCTCGCCGGTCGAGTTCTTCTTATAAAGCGTCAAGTCCAGCCGCAGGCGGTTTTGCGCAAAGGCCAGCTCGGTGCCCACTTCCAGCTCGCTGGCCCGCGAGGCCTGCAAATTGCGGTTCGGGATGTTGGAGTCAGACGGCCCGCCGTAGGGCACCCCGTTGAGGGTAGTGGACCCTAGGGAGTAGTTGAGCTGGGTTTGGAAGGGGCCCGTGGCCTGCCCCACCTGCGAGTAGCCCGCCCGGATTTTGCCGAACGACAAAAACTCGGGCTTATACAGCTCCGAGAACACAAACGAGCCGCTCACGCCGGGGTAGGTGCTACCCAAATCGTTGCTGGCGCCGGGCGTAGCCAGCGACGAAAACCAGTCGCGCCGCACGGTGCCCGTCAAAAACAGCAGCTCCTTGTAGGAGAAGTCTACCGAGCCGTACACCGACTGCACCTCCAGGTCGTAGTAGATGGGCGCTACCGAGCGCGTCTTGGTGTTGCTGAGCTGGTTGATGCCGAACACGGCGAAGTCGTTGCCGAAGTTCTGGAAGCCTTCCTGCTTGGTGCGGCGGTAGCTGGCGCCCACGTTGGGCGCCACCGTAAAGTCTTCGCCAATCTTAAAGCTCTTGCCGCCCAGCACGTCGGCGTTGAGGTCCGTGAACTGGTTGGTTATCTCCGTGATGCTGCCTAGGGGCCGATAGGCCGTGCCCGAGGGCGTCACCGTCGTGATGCGGTCGTTGTAGGAATCGCGCCCCACGCGGCCCTGCAAAAACAGCCCGAAGTCGAAGTTGTAGCGGGCCGTCAGGTTCGAGAGCAGGCGCTCGCGGCGGGTGTTGCTCACAAACTGGTCGGCCGCAAAGTAGGGGTTGGTGTTGTAGAGGTTGCCCGTGTTGAAGGTAAACTCATTGCCGTTGGCCAGCGTGCCGTTGCCATTCGGGCCCTTTAAATCGCGCACGTCGAGGCTGGTGGGCAGAAACGCCACGTTGAAGTTGGCATTGCCCGCGCCGTCCGACAGCACGGGCCGGTTTTTGGCCTGCTCCAGGATGTAGTTGGCCCGCGCGTCAATGGTGAGGCGCTTAAACGGGTCGAAGGTGCCCGTCAGGTTAAACGTCTGGCGGTCGAGGCGCGAGTTGGGAATCACAGCCGTATTGGCCAAATCGCTGGCCGAGAGGCGCACCGAGCCACCCGTAAAGCTCTTGTTGAACGAGAGCGTGTTGGTGAGCGCCCCGCCCGTGCGGTAAAAGTTGCTGATGTTGTCGCGCTGGGCCGAGTACGGCCGCGAGGTGCCATCAAACTGGATTACCGGCGTGCCATCGAGGCGCGCCCCCCAGCTGGAGTTGCCCGACTGTGCCGCCGCCGCGGCCGTGGCCGGCTTGATGCCCGTGCTGCCCTGGCCGTACTCGTACTGCCAGTCGGTGAGGTTGAACACGCGCTGGGCTACGTAGTTGCTGTTCAGCTCGATGCCGTCGTTGCCCTTGGCACTCTTGGTGGTGATGAGGATAACCCCGGCCTTGGCCCGGTAGCCGTAGAGGGCCGAGGCCGCCGCCCCCTTCAGCACCGAAATCGACTCGATGTCGTCGGGGTTGAGGTTGGAGATGGGGTCGCCGAAGTCGGGGGCGTTGTCGTACTGCCCGCCGCTGTTGCCGATGCTGGCGCCCGCGCCGCCGCTGGGCTGGCTTTCCACCGGAATGCCGTTGATGACGTACAGCGGCTGGTTGGTTTGGTTGATGCTCGACACGCCCCGAATAATGACGTTGCTCGACGAGCCCGGGCCACCAGCCGTGGAGTTCACGTTCAGACCGGCTACCTTGCCCACCAGCGAGTTAGCCACGTTGGTTTCGCGGGCTACCGTGAGGCTAGGTCCCGAGATTTCCGTGACGGAGTACCCTAGGGTCTTGCGCTCGCGCGACACGTTCAGGGCCGTTACCACCACCTCGTCGAGCGCCTGGTTGTTTTCGCGCAGCGTCACGTTAATCACGCTTTGGCTGCGCACCCGCACCGCCTGCCCATTGTAGCCGATGGACGAGAATACGAGTGTGGCCGTGTCGGCAGATACGGCAATGGAGTAGCCGCCCTCCACGTTGGCCGTGACGCCCTGGGTGGTGCCGCGCAGCACTACGGTAGCGCCCGGCAGGCCGCCGCCTTTGGTATCCGTCACCTTGCCGGTTACCGTCCGGGTTTGGGCCGCCGTTAGTCCCGGCAGGCCCAGCAACGGCAGAAGTAGCCAAGTAAAATTTTTCATACGCAGAAGACTTAAAGTGAAACAGAAAAAGGAGTTAGGCGCAAGCTGCTAGTCAATCAAGCACCTTAGTTGCCTAGCCGGCAATTACTTATAAGCCGGCCACGCCCTAGGGCACCGCGCAGCAGCAGGACGGAGCGGATTGACTGCCCAGCGGCCAAGGGGCCTAGGCTAGTCGGAGCGGGCCAAGCGCGGCCGCAGCCAGTGGCAGGGTGCCGCTGGCCAGCAAATGCCAGGGGGCCACACGGCGGGCGCACCGGCCGCCGTGTGGCGGCCAGCTGGTTAGGTAAGCCACTGGAAAAGTAGGAGTTTTCTAGCAATGAATAGGCGACTGACCTCAAACATACTGGCTTAACTAGTGCAAAACAAGTAGGCAGCTTAAAAAATGTGCGCGCCCACGCAAAATAAGTAAGCAGGAGTGCCCGCGCACGCACCAGAACCGGTTACCCACCCGCGCTAACGTACTGGCACTGGCCGCTGGGCCAGCACCTGGCTGATAGCGGCCAGCAGCGAGCTGGCGCCGGTGGCATCCTGGGCCAGCTCCCAAATCATCACGCCGCTGGCTTCGTTGAGGGCCAGCACCGTCTTGTTGCGAATGGTAGTCAGGCCGTTGTAGCCCACCGTTCCCAATTGGTCGGCCTGGGGGTTGGCGCCGCGCGCCACCAGCGCGGCAAACGACTCCTGGCTGGGCTGGCCGTAGAAGGGCAGCCCCAGCACCGCCTTGCGGGCCGGTAGGCCGCGGCCTTTCCAGTAGGTGAGAGTTTGGGCGGCGGCCTCGTAGGTGGCGTGGGTGGGCGGCGGCCCGTCGTAGGCCATAATATTCAGAAAATCAACGTCTTCAAATACGCTGGGCAGGATGCCCGGCCCCGCCCAGGTGCCGCCGGCTACCGCGGCCGTTAGCAGCTGGCCGCGGCGGTGCAGCCGGGCGGCTAGCTGGTGCATAAGCGCGGCGTAGCCAGCTGCCGTGCTCGCGTTAGGGTGCTCCCAGTCCATATCTACTCCGTCGAGGCTGTACTGGCGCACCAGGCGCCGCAGCTGGCGCACCAGCCGCCGCCTAGGCCGGGCGGCCGCCCCAATGGCATCGAAGGCGCGGTGGTCGCCGTCGTGCCAGCCGCCCACCGACACCAGCACCCGCACCCGGGCGGCGTGGGCGGCCGCCACTAGCTGGCGCAGCTTGGCGGGGTTGGCGAGGGGCTCGAGGCCGCCGCTGGCGGTAGGCTGCACGAAGGCGTAGTTGACGTGGGTGAGCTGCGCCAGCTGGGTGGGGCGCACCTCGCCGCGCCACGAGGGCAGGTAGCCCACCACCCGAAACTGCGCCTGCGCCGCCGGGGCGGCCAGCAGTACCCCTAGGGCCCCGAGGGTCAGTAAACGCAGCAAGCGGGTTAGCATGGGGCGAGGCAGAAAATGACAAGCAGTACTATCAATTACACAATAGCGTTGGTCATGCTGAGCTTGCCGAAGCATCTCTACGGCTTCACTTAAACGGCTTGGACTAAGCAGTAGAAATGCTTCGGCAAGCTCAGCATGACGTTCTTTTCGATTTTTAAACAACCCCTAAACCGCGGGCACGGCGTAGCTGGCTGGCACCTTGGCAGGGTAGGCGTGGCCGCGCAGGGCGAAGAACAGGATGTAGAGGTAGCAGGGCAGCAGCAGCAGATAGGCCTGCTGCGAGCCCACGCCCTCGCCCAGCTTGCCGTAGAGATAGGGCAGCACCGCCCCGCCCCCGATGCCCATGATGACCAGCGCCGAGCCGCGCTCGGTGTAGCTACCCAGGTTCTTGATGCTGAGCGGGAAGATGGCCGGCCACATCAGCGAGTTGGCCAAACCCAGCAGCGCCACGCACAGCACCGAGGCGTAGCCGTGGGTGAGGGTGATGGCCAGGGTGGTGAGCACCCCCAGGATGGCGCAGCTGCGCAGGGCCGCCTGCTGGCTGAGCAGGCGCGGAATGGCCACGATGCCCACCACGTAGCCCACCAGCATGGCCCCTAGGGTGAAGGAGGTAAAGTTGCGGGCCACGTCGAGGCTGATGCCCTGCACCCGGCCGTACTGAATGATGGTGTCGCCGGCAATAACCTCGGCGCCCACGTAGCAAAACATGGCCAGCACGCCCAGCATGAGGTGCGGGTACTGGCGGAGCCGGCCGGCCGGCGCGGTGGTTTCGGCGGCCAGGGTTAGCTCGGGCAGGCTGGAGCGGCGCACTAGGTAGGCCAGCACCAGCAGCGCCCCCGCAATGGCCAGGTAAGGCGTCACCACGCGCCCCGCCAGCTCGTTGAGCAGTGCCGCGCGAGCGGCCACCGACTGCGTACCGGCCAGCTGCTGCTCCAGCTCCGGAATACCTTTCAGCACTACGGCGCCGATGAGCAAGGGCGCCAAAATGCCGGCCACTTTGTTGCAGATGCCCAGGATGCTGATGCGCTTGGCGGCGCTATCGAGCGGGCCCAGGATGGTGGCGTAGGGGTTGGAAGCCGTTTGGAGCAGCGCCAGCCCGGCCCCCTGCACAAACAAGCCCAGCAAAAACAGCCCGAACGAGCGGGCCTGCGCCGCCGGCACAAACACCAGCGCCCCCACGGCCATCACCACCAGCCCGAGGGCCATGCCGTTTTTGAAGCCCGTGCGCTGCAAAATGAGCGACGAGGGCAGGGCCAGAAACACGTAGGCGATGTAAAAGGCGAACGTGACCAGCAGGGCCTGGGCGTAGGTTAGCTCACAGGCCAGCTTCAGAAACGGAATCAGCGTGCCGTTGAGCCAGGTGATGAAGCCAAAAATGAAAAACAGCGCGCCAATAATAACCAGGGGCGAGAGGGTAGTGGGTTTAGTTTTTTCCATTTGCAGTCAGCTCGTTATACCGTTTGGAGGGCTTGGGCAAAGCAGGCGGCCCTAGGCGGCCGGGCGCTTTTAGCCTGCAAGTATACCCCGCCGCGAAACGATGCGCCCCAGCCCTAGGCCCCGCCCGGCCGCCAACCCGCTCTGTGGCCGCCCCAGTACTGCTTCTGAGCTACTCCAGGGCTACTCCAGAGCCCGCCCGCCGGCGCCCAAGGCTGAGCCTAAAGCTACCAGGCTGGGGCTTTCGGCTCTACATTTGGCGCCGTCACACCAGCCCGCGAATTCGCGCCTAGCCCCCATGAGTAAGCACGCCGTGCGCCTGAAGGACATTGCCGCCAAAGCCAACGTCTCGGTGGGCACCGTGGACCGGGTGCTGCACAACCGGGGCCGGGTGGCGGAGGCGGTGCGGCAGCGGGTGCTGCACATGATGCAGGAGCTGAACTACGAGCCCAACCTGATTGCGCGCACCCTGGGCTCGAACCGCACCTACCGGCTGGCCGCCCTGCAGCCCGACCCCGCCCTCGACCCCTACTGGCAGGCGCCCTGGGACGGCGTGGAAAAAGCCGCCCGCGAGCTGCAGCAGTACGGCGTGGCCCTCACCAGCTACCCCTACAGCCTCACGGAGGTGGCCTCGTTTGTGGCGCAGGCCGAGGCCGCCACCCTGGCCCGGCCCGACGGCATCCTCATTGCGCCGCTGTTTTACCGCGAGTCGCTGGCGTTTTTTGCGCGCTGGCAGCAGCAGGGCATTCCCTTCGTGCTCTTCAACACCGACATTGCCGAGCTGCCGGCCCTGAGCTACGTGGGGCAGGACTCGTACCAGAGCGGATTTTTGGCGGGCAAGCTGATGCAGGTAGGGCAGCCGCCCGCCAGCACTTTCGTCATCGCCCACATTGCCGAGGATATCGCCAACTCGGTGCACATCAGCCAGAAGGAGCGTGGCTTTCGCGATTACTTCGCCCAGTTGGCGGCCGAGGCGGCGGCGAGCGGCGCGGCCGCCAGCGCCCACACCATCGGTCGCATCGAGCTGCCGCCGGCGGCCGACCCCAGCTTTGCCCGCCACCTGAGCCAGCTGCTGGCCGAGGAGCCCCAACTGCGCGGCATCTTCGTGAGCACCTCCAAGGCCTACGAGCTGGCGCCCTACCTGCAAGCCGCTCACCACCAGCACATTCGGCTGGTGGGCTACGACTTGCTGGAGCGTAACCTGCACTTCCTGCGCGCGGGCGTCATCGACTTCCTCATCAACCAAAACCCCAAAAAGCAGGGCTACCGCGGCCTCTATGCCCTGGCCGACCAGCTGGTGTTCAAGAAAGAAGTGGCCCCGCGCAAGTACCTGCCGCTCGACATTATTACCAAGGAAAACGCGCAGTATTTTGTGTGAGGAGCCCTAGGGGTGAAGCACCCAAAAAGGTGTAAAAAGCAATAATTTAAGACTTACAATCAGAACCTTACGCAAAAATCGGTTGTCATTGCTTCGCAAGCTCGCAATGACAACCGATTTTTGCGTAAGGTTCTGACTACGCGTTTATTTACGGCAACTCGTCAGGGCGTCAGGGTTTCTACCAGGCCTTCTTGATTGAGGCGGATGGTGGGGTGGCCGGCGGCCGTGATGGTGGCGGCAAACTCACTGGCGGTGGCTTCGAGCTGCAATTGGTTGGCCTGGGCGCCTAGGGTAACCTGGGGCGGCAAGGCCAGCTCGGCCAGGGCGGCGGCGTAGCGCTTATGCTGCGCAAAATACTGCTGCTGAAGGTAGTACACCAGCCACAAATAGGGCTTTTGCTGCTCGGCGTAGGGTAGCTGCCAAGTAGTGCCGGCCCGGCGCGTAAATTGCAAATAGCCCCAGCGCTCGGGGTAGTGCATATTGATGACGCCCTGCGGCGACCACACCCAGTTGTGCTCGGGCCGGGGCTGGCCGCCGGCGCCGGTTAGCTTCTGGTAGCCGCTGGGCGCGGCGCGCACGTCCCACTCTACCCGCGAGAAATTGATGCGCCACAGCGCGCCCTCGGCCGGCGGCTGCCAAGCGTAGCCCAGGCGCAGCGAGCGGAGCGGAATGGCCAGCTCCACGGTCCAGCCCTGGTCCTGGTCGCGGGGCTGGTTGAGGGTGCCCGCCAGTTTTATTCCCGTGCGCAGGCCCGGCGCGTCCCAGCTCACCAGCGCGTCGCCGCCGTTGCGGTAAGGCTTGGGCAAAAACAAATCGAAGGTTTTACCCAGCTGGTTTACTTCCAGCTCGAAGTACTGGTGGGTATCGTTGTTGGGGTCGATGAACACCTCAAAGTCGTTGTCTTTGAAGATGATAGCATCGTGGTGCCGCTGGGTGGCCCACAGCTGCGGTTCTTGCAGCGTGGCGCCGATAAAGAGCGTCGAGTCGTTCCAGAGCATCTTCACCCGCGTTTGGTAGGTGGGCCGCGGCTGGGCGGCGCCCTCAATATCCACGAAGTCGCTGGTCCAGGGCGCGCGCTGCCAGTCGCTTTCGCGCAGGCGGCCATCCAGCGTCAGCGCCTGGGTGGTGTGCTGCACCACGTAGCCCAGCGGCGGCGTAAAAAGCGCCTCCTGGCCCTGAAATAGGCTTTGCGCCTGCCCGGCCTGCGCCAGCAGCACGCCCAAGCCGCCCAGCCACCGGCGCCAGGGCAGAAGCGGCCGCAGCGGGCCAGCAGGGTTTTTCATGGCCGGCAAGTTAAGCGCGGCGGGTTGCCTAGGGCGTATGGGCAGCAGCGCAAGAAACCGTCCGGCTCCTCTGGCGTCCGCTTGCCAACGTAAACATTCTAGGCCACCCCGGCCGCCAGCAGCGCCAGCGTCTGGCGGGCCTCGGGCACGTCGTGCACGCGCAGCAGGCGGGCGCCGCCCTGCAGGGCCAGCACGTGCAGGGCAGTGGTGCCGTTGAGGGCAGTTTCGGGCCCTAGGCCCAGGGGCTTGTACACCATGGCCTTGCGCGAGAGGCCCACCAGCAGCGGGCACCCTAGGGCGTGCAGCTCGGGCAGGCGGCGCAGCAGGGCGTGGTTGAGGGCGGGCGTTTTGGCGAAGCCGAAGCCGGGGTCGAGCAGCACGTCGGGCCGGGGCTGGCCGCCGTTGGCGTGGCGCAGGGCCGCCAGCTGGTCGCGGAAGAACCGCAGGAGCGTGAGCACGATGTCCTCGTCGTAGTGCGTCAAGCCGCGCATGGTTTGGGGGTTGCCTTTTAGGTGCATCAGGCAGTAGGGCACCCCCAGGCGGGCCACGGTGGGCAGCATGTCGGCATCGAGCGTGCCGCCGCCGATGTCGTTGATGAGGTCGGCGCCGGCGGCTACGGCCTCGGCGGCCACGGCGGCCCGGAAGGTATCGGCCGAGATGAAGGCCTGCGGAAACTCGCGCCGCAGGGCCGCGATGGCGGGCAGCAGGCGGCGCATTTCTTCGGCGGGCGCAATGTCATCGGCGCCGGGCCGCGAGCTGTAGCCGCCCACGTCGAGGGCCGCCGCGCCGGCGGCCAGCATGGCTTCGGCGCGGGTTAGCAGGGCAGCTGCGGGGGCGCCCCCTAGGCGCGAGCCGGGGTAAAACGAGTCGGGCGTGAGGTTGAGAATGCCCAGCACCTGGGGCTGGCGCAAGTCGAGCAGCCGGCCGTGGGGGCTGCGCAGGCAGTGGGTGGCGGGGTAAGGCACCAAGGGGCGGGGGTAGGGCAGCGGGCAGCGGCAAATATCCGGCGGTGCGGGCGAACTTGCCGGCCCGTTGGGCCCTAGGCCCCGGTGGCGCCCCCAGCCTCGCCCCAACCAGACGCGGGATTGAAAAAACTACGCCCCCAGCCCTTTAGCTCCTTCCCCATTTGACTACCGCCGCGCACTACGACCTGATTTTGAGTAACTGCCGCGCCCTGTTCCTGGCCAAAACCCACGACTACGGCACGGCTTGGCGCATTTTGCGCCTGCCCTCCGTCACGGACCAAATTTTTATCAAGGCCAGCCGCATCCGCACCATTCAGGAAACGGGCGTGCAGCGCGTGGCCGACGGCGTAGATGAGGAGTTCGTAGCCATCATCAACTACTGCCTCATTGCCCTGCTGCAGCTGCGCCTGCCCGCCACCGCGCCCCTCGACCTGCCCGCCGCCGAGGTAGCCGCCGCCTACGACCACGAAAACGCCCAGAACCGCGAACTGCTGCTAGCCAAAAACCACGATTACGGCGAGGCCTGGCGCCAGATGCGCGTGAGCAGCATTACCGACCTGATACTGATGAAGTTGCACCGCGTGAAACAGCTCGAAAACCTGGGGGGTGCCGCCCTGGTGAGCGAGAGCGTGGAGGGCAGCTACCGCGACATGCTGAACTATGCCGTCTTCGCCTTGATTCTGGGGGAGGAAGCGAGCGCGGGGCAATAGCACCTGCCGTCAGCCTGACGTTTTTTATCGCTCGCTTCTCTTTTTCGTAGTAAGATGCATACACAGTCACTAAAAAGAACGTCATGCTCATCTGGCGTCCGCTTGCCGAAGCATCTCTATCACGCCGTATCGTTCGGTAAAGATGCTTCGGCAAGCGGACGCCAGATGAGCATGACGTTCTTTCTGGTTTTTATCAATTGCGCAACTTCTTAATTACTCATCGCCAGCTCATTAGCTACTATCAATATGCCAGTTCTGCGCCCCGCCACCGCGCCGGCTCCCACGGCTTCGCACCCGCTGCGCCTGCTCACGCGGGTGTGCTGGGTGCTACTGGGGGCCGTGTTCATCTTCTCGGGCCTCATCAAGCTCAACGACCCCGTGGGCACGGCCTACAAGCTCGAAGAATACTTCGAGGTTTTCGCCTTGGATGTGCCCTGGGCGGCGGGCTTCTTCGACTTTCTGAAGAATCAGAGCCGCTTTCTCAGCATCGCGCTCAGTTCTTTGGAGGTGATGCTGGGCGTGGCGCTGCTGCTGCGCTGGCACCTGCGCAAAACCCTCGGGGTGCTGCTGGCGCTGCTGGTGTTTTTTGGCTTCCTCACCTTCTACTCGGCCGCGTTCAACAAGGTGACGGACTGCGGCTGCTTCGGCGATTTCGTGAAGCTCACGCCCTGGACGTCGTTTGGCAAGGATATGTTTTTGCTGGGGCTCTGGGCCGTTGTGTTTGCTAATCAGCGCTTTCTGCGGCGCTCGTTTGTGCGCGGCACGGCCGGCCTCATGGCCATGACCGTGGCCAGCGCCCTGGCCATTGGTATTGGGGTGCGGGCGCTGGGCCACCTGCCCTACTTCGATTTTCTGCCTTATAAGGTGGGCAACAACATCGCCCAGCAAATGAAGCCGGCCGAGGCGCCGCGCTACCGCTACACGTTCGAGCGCGCTAGCAAAACGCTGGAATCGGAAACCTTCCCCACCGACTCTACCTGGAAATACAAGTCGATGACCGTGCTTAACCCCGCGCAGTCGAAGGCGCCCATTACCGACTTCGTGATTAGCGACCCCGACGGCAACAACATCACCCAGCAGGTGCTGACGGGCAACAAGCTACTGATTCTCATTCAAAACACCAACAAAACTGACCGCGACCGCTTCGAGCAAATCAACCAGCTGGTGGCCGCCGCGGCCAAGTCGCGCCGGCACTTGGCGGTGCTGGCCATCACGAGCACCAGCGCGGGCAAGTTCGACGCCTTTCGGCACGAGGTAAACCTGGCCGCACCCTACGCCTTTGCCGACGCTACGGTGCTCAAAACCATGATTCGCGCCAACCCTGGTCTGTTGGTACTCCACGACGGCACCGTGATGGCTAAGTACCACTACCACGATATTCCGCAGCTCTACCAGGTAGAGAAGGGGCTGTAGGTATTAACTATTCGGTTGTCATTGCGAGCTTGCGAAGCAATCGCACCCGGACGACACCTACACGACTTGTTCTGGTGCGATTGCTTCGCAAGCTCGCAATGACAGCCGGTTACTAGCTAATGCTTCTATTCCTTTTGCGCCGCCTGGGCCAGGGCCTGCTCGTGCTGGTGGGCGTGGCGGTAGTGGTATTTCTGCTTTTCAACGTGCTGCCCGGCGACCCCGCCGCCCTGCTGGCCGGCCAGCGCTCGGACCTGGCCACCCGCGCCGCCATTCGGGCCGACCTGGGCCTCGACGAGCCGCTGCCGCTGCGCCTGCTGGGCTACCTCAACGACGCCTCGCCCCTAGGGGTGCACCGGCGCGACTCGGCCGGGGTGGCGCGCTACGGCGGGGTGGCGCTGCTGCCGCTGGGCGGCCAGCGGGCGCTGGTGCTGAAGCGGCCCTACCTGCGGCGCTCGTTCCAAAGCAACCAGGACGTGCTAACGCTGCTGCTCGACCGCTTTCCGGGCACCCTGTGGCTGGCGGTGGCGGCCATGCTGCTGGCGGCGGTGGGCGGCATTGCCCTAGGGGTGGCGGCGGCGCTCAAGCCCCAGTCGTGGCTCGACCGCACGCTGGTAACTACCTCGGTGCTGGGCATTTCGGTGCCCTCGTTCGTGGCAGCCATCCTTATTGCCGTCAGCTTCGGCTTTTACTGGAGCCGCTGGACGGGCCTGAGCCTCACCGGGCAGCTCTACGAAACCAACCCGTTTAGCGGCCAGCGGCACCTGGCGCTGCGCAATTTGCTGCTGCCCGCGCTGGCCCTGGGAGTGCGCCCACTGGCCATTATCGTGCAACTAACGCGCTCCAGTATGCTCGACGTACTCAGCCAGGATTATATCCGCACGGCGCGGGCCAAGGGCCTGGGGCGAGCCGGCACCGTGTGGCGCCACGCCCTGCGCAACGCCCTGAACCCGGTGGTTACGGCCGTGTCGGGCTGGCTGGCGTCGCTCATGGCCGGCGCGTTTTTCATCGAGTATATCTTCAACTGGAAAGGGCTGGGCACCACCACGTTGCAAGCCGTCGAGAACCTTGATTTTCCGGTAGTAATGGGCGCTACGCTGTTCGTGGCGGCCATCTTCGTAGTCGTCAATATCACCGTCGATATGCTCTACGCCCTGCTCGACCCTAGGGTCAGAATTAGTTGACAATTACCAGTCAGCAATTATCAATTATCAGCATATTCTTCCGAGCCTACGAAGCATCTCACCTGCGCCGATAGAATTATCCTAATATCGCACCGCACGAGCGAGATGCTTCGCAGCGCTCAGCATGGCGTTCTTTGATGATTGCTCATTAATAATTGCTAATTGACTAGCCACCTCTTTCTCATTGGCCTGCCGGGCTCGGGCAAAACCACCCTAGGGCGCCAGCTGGCGGCGCACTACGGCCGCGCGTTCGTAGACCTCGACGACATGATTGTGGCCGAAGCTGGCCACAGTATCCCGACCATTTTTGCGGCCGAGGGCGAGGCGGGCTTTCGGCGGCGCGAGGCAGCGGCGCTGGCCGCGCTGGCCGGGCGCGCGGGGCCGCTGCTGGTAGTGGCCACGGGTGGCGGCACGCCCTGCTTTCACGATAACCTGGCGGTGTTGCGCGGCGCGGGTTTTGTGCTGTGGCTGGCGGTGCCGGTGCCCGAACTGGCGCGGCGCCTGGCCGCCGCCGGGCAGGCCGCGGCCCGGCCCCTGCTGGCCGCCACGGCCGCCCACGAAAGCCCCGCAACCACACTTTTAACCCACTTAGCCCGAACCTTGGCCGCTCGCGAGCGGTTTTACGCCCAAGCTCACCTGCGCCACCCCGGCGCGGCCTTGGCCGAGGTAGTGGCGGCGCTGGCGGCGGCAGGGTTTCAACCCTAGGCCCCGGCCGGCCCGCAACCGCTCCGCGCCGCCGGGCGTAAATTTGTAGTAGAAACTGCTTTTTTATCAATTAGTAAGCTACCTAATGGCGCAATTCACCGATACTGAGGCCCCGGCGGCCCCCGCTCCGGTTCGGCCCAAGCACAAAGGCTCGGCCCAGCTCTTCGAAAACCCGCTGCTCGAGCGGCTCTCGCACACGCACATTGCGCTGCCCGTCAGCATCTTCCTTATCACGGCAACCATTAGCCTGTACTACGGTTTCACGCGCGGCTTCCTCACGGGGCTTTCGGGCCTAGGGCTGTTTTTGGCGGGCTGGTTTGGTTTTTCGTTTGTGGAGTACTTGGTGCACCGCTACGTGTACCACATTCCGGCCACTACGGCGGGGCGGGCCAAGTTTCAGTACACCATGCATGGCGTGCACCACGAGTACCCCAAGGATGAAACCCGCCTGGCTATGCCGCCCATTATCACGGTGTTCGTGGCGTCGCTGCTATTCCTTATTTTCCGCTTCGTGTTCAACACCTGGGCCTACGGCATCTTGGCGGGCTTCACGTTTGGCTACGCGCTCTACCTGTTTGTGCACTACGCCATCCATGTGTATTCACCGCCCAAAAACTTCCTTAAAGTGTGGTGGACGCACCACTCGCAGCACCACTACCGGCAGGATGAAGTAGCTTTTGGCGTGAGCAGTACCCTCTGGGACCACATCATCGGCACCATGCCCACCAGCAAACGGACCGCAGATTAAGTGGGTTTAACGGATTGCGCAGATACGCTCGCCTGCGGCAAGCTGACTACGCAACCACGCAGGAAACAAAAAAAGGAAGGGCCACCTAGCGGTGGTCCTTCCTTTTTTTTATAACCTAATCAACCGTCTTTAACTTTTAGCTGCATAGTCAGCAGCGCATCTGCACAATCCGTTAAATCCGCTTAATCTGCGGTTTAGCTGGGCGTGCTGCCGCCACCGCCAATCTTGGTTACCAGCCACCAGATGAGGGCTACCACGATAAAAACAGCGATTACGCCCATCCAAGCGCCCGCTTTAAAAATGTCACCGAGAGCTGCGCAGCTGGTAAGGGTCGTCACCATCAGGGTCAGCACGAAAAGCGAGAATAAACGAAAAGTGCTCATGAGAAAAGCCAGAAAATGAAATAGATGTGAAAGTCAGTTAGCTACTGTCTCTCCTAGCTGAACTTACTGCAAACGCAACCAAAAGGTTGGCCTAGGGCACCCACTGCGCAGAAGGGCCCCGCCGAATAACGAATTAAGCATCCCCTCGGCCCTAGGTGCGTACAGAAATAACTCCCACCTTTGCGCCACGCATGACTACCACCGAAATCTCGGCTGCTTTTACGCAGCACTACGGCGCCGCCCCCGAGTTACTCGTGCGCGCCCCCGGCCGCATCAACCTTATTGGCGAGCACACTGACTACAACGACGGCCTGGTGCTGCCGGCCGCCATTGACCGCGAAATTCGCTTTGCGCTGCGCCTCAACGGCACCGACCGCATCCAACTGATGGCCACTGACTTGAAGGACACTTACGAGGTGGCCGTGGCCGACATTGCGCCGCTGCCGGACGGGCACTGGGCCAACTACCAACTGGGTGTGGTGGCGGGGCTGCTGCGCGCGGGCGTGCCGGTGCCGGGCTTCGACTGTGCCTTTGGGGGCGACGTGCCCGGTGGGGCGGGCTTGTCGTCGTCGGCGGCCGTGGAGTGCGGCATTGCCTGGGGCTTGTGCGAACTGCTGCACGCCGACCTCGACCGCATGAAGCTGGCCCACATCGCCCAAACGGCTGAGCATGAATACGCCAAGGTGATGTGCGGGCTCATGGACCAGTTTGCCAGCCTCTTTGGCCGCGCCGGGCACGTGGTGGAGCTGGACTGCCGCTCGCTGGAGTATTCTTACTTTCCCTTCGACACCGACGATTGCCGCGTGGTGCTGTGCAACTCGGGTGTGAAGCACGCCCTGGCCGACAGCGAATACAACACGCGCCGCCAGGAATGCGCCCGCGGGGTTGTGCTTTTGCAAAAGCATAACCCCGCCCTCAAGAGCCTGCGCGACGCGACGCTGCCCGAGATTGAAGCCGCCAAAAACGAACTGGGCGAGGTGATTGCGCGCCGCTGCCGCTACGTGGTGGAGGAAAACCAGCGGGTTATTGACTTCACCAAGCAGCTGGCCGAGCACGGCTCGCTGGGCGCGGTGGGCGCGCTGCTATATGCCAGCCACGCTGGCCTGCGCGACGACTACCAGGTGAGCTGCGCCGAGCTGGACACGCTGGTGGAGCTAAGCCACCAGGCGCCCGGCTGCTACGGTGCTCGCATGATGGGCGGTGGCTTTGGCGGCTGCACCCTCAACCTGGTGGCTACCAATGAGGTAAAGAACTTTATAGCCTACATGAAACAAGGCTACCACGACCAACTGGGCCTGAAACTGGAAACCTACGTAACTACTCTGGCCGACGGCGTGGGGGAGATATTCGAGTAGCGTTCGGTTTATGGCGGCGCGGAAAGGCGGTCATGCTCAGCTGGCGTGCGCTTGCCGCAGTAGCTCTCCCGCATCGCCTGAATTCGTCCAATGATGCGGTAGAGATGCTTCGACTGCGCAGACGCCAGTTGAGCATGACCGCCTTTTTCCCTTATCATTAGCTCTTATACCATGTTTGATTTCACTGAGCAGCCGCACCGCCGGTATAACCCCTTGCAGGACGAGTGGGTGCTGGTATCGCCCCAGCGGGCCAAGCGGCCCTGGCAGGGCCAGCAGGAAAAGCCCCAGCCCGACGAGCGCCCCGCCTACGACCCCACCTGCTACCTCTGCCCCGGCAACAAGCGCACCAGCGGCGAAGTAAATCCGCAGTACGAGCACCAGTTCGTGTTTCAAAACGACTTCTCGGCCCTGCTGCCCGACGGCGACACCGGCACCTTTGAGGAGGGCGGCCTGCTGAAAGCCGTGGCCGAAACCGGGCGCTGCCGCGTCATCTGCTTCTCGCCCAAGCACAACCTGACGCTGCCCGAGATGGAAATTTCGGAGGTGCGCCGCGTGGTCGACCTCTGGGCCGCGCAGTACCAGGAGCTGGGCGCCGACCCGGCCATCAACTACGTGCAGATTTTTGAGAACAAGGGCTTCGTTATGGGCTGCTCGAACCCGCACCCGCACGGCCAAATCTGGAGCGAGCGCACCGTGCCCGACCTACCCGCCAAGGAAGGTCACGCTCAAAAGGCATACTTCGAGCAGCATGGCCGCACGTTGCTCAGCGCCTACCTCGAGCTAGAATTAAAGGACAAGACCCGCCTAGTAATCGAGAATGACACCTGGGTGGTGCTGGTGCCCTTCTGGGCGGTGTGGCCCTTCGAGACGCTGGTGCTCCCTAGGCGCGCCGTGCAGGACCTGACGCAGCTAACCGATGCCGAGCGCGACGGGCTGGCCGACATCCTGCACCAACTCACGGTGCGCTACGACAACTTGTTCGAAATTAGCTTTCCTTACTCGGCCGGCTTCCACCAGCGGCCCACCGACGGCCAGGAGTATCCCGAGTGGCACCTGCACATGCACTTTTTGCCGCCGCTGCTGCGCTCGGCCACGGTCAAGAAATTCATGGTTGGCTACGAGCTGCTGGCCAACGCCCAGCGCGACATCACCGCCGAGCAAGCCGCCGAGCGCCTGCGCGCGCTGCCCGCCGTGCATTATAAAAAGAAGGAGTCGATTGAAGTCGCGAAGTAACAATTGGTACTGCGTTAAACAGAACATTGTGTTGAGATTGCCGAAGCATCTCTACCAAATGGCCCCCAAGTGGCGTGGTAGAGGTGCTTCGCAGGCTCAGCATGACGTTCTATTTAACAATGATTCGTTTACACCCGCATAGCAAAAAAGCGTCTATATCCTCTCAATAGCTGTCGCTTACGAGCAGGGTTTCCTTGACTACTTGCAGGGTGCCGCGGCCCACGGCGGCCACGTGGTCGAGGCCCACGATGCAGTAGCGGTAGATGCGCATAAACCGGCCGGCGGGTAGCTTCTTTCACGCCGCGCAGGTTGGTAAGCGAGAGCAGGGGCTTAGGCTGGCTAATGGGGTGCACCTCCACGTAGTTCTTGAGGTCTTCGAAGTAGAGAATGTCGGCTAGTACGACGCGCACCAACTGGCACTCTGCCTTAAGGCAAATAAAGCCTTCGGGTAGCCGGCGGCCACGGCCGTAGCGAGCCTGGGCGGCGCTGGGCTAGGCCGGGGCCCCGAGTAGGCACGCCTCTCTATGCGCCGGCAGAGAAATATTGCCGCTAGCGAAGCCGGCCTCGGCTTCAACCCCGCTACCGGCAACTCGTTGAGGCGCGGCAACGGGGCCGGCTAGGGCCGTTGTAGCTAGCTTAAGCCCTAGGCGCGTTAGGCTGCCCCGGGCGCCCAAGCTCAGAGCGACTGAGCGCTAAAATGAAAAAGGCCGTTTGCATTGCGCAAACGGCCTTTTTACTTGAGTAGCGGGGACTGGACTCGAACCAGTGACCTTTGGGTTATGAGCCCAACGAGCTACCAACTGCTCCACCCCGCATTGTTTGGGAGTGCAAAGGTAGCATATTCTGCTGAGCAAGCAAGCTGCCCGGCAATAAATATGTTGACCAGTTAGTAAGTTGTTGGCTATCAGTTACTTCTTTTGGGTTGCTATGCGCGGTCGCTGGTAGTTTTTACCAGGTTGATGCCCGCGAAGAAGAAAATGAGGCCCACAATGAAGGGCACGGCCGAATTGGCTTTG
Organism: Janthinobacterium lividum; assembly: GCA_050954355.1. GTDB lineage: Bacteria > Bacteroidota > Bacteroidia > Cytophagales > Hymenobacteraceae > Hymenobacter. The sequence continues at coordinate 77,099 of JBPBPH010000064.1, read as the reverse complement.
CCCAGGCCTAGGCCCCCAATACCCATAAAGCCGAGCGCGCCGACGATGATGCCGATAATGCCCAGCAACGTGAGAATGGTGCCGAAAGTCCGTTTCTGGTTCATGTGAAAGAAAGGTAAAAAAGGGTTGGTGAAAGGGGCGGAGAACGCTAGCTAAGCCAGCTTGGCTTGATACGGTAACCACGACTAAAAGTAGCTGGCTGGCAGCTAGCCCCTAGGCGCCCGGGAAATAAAACCGCTAGCTTTACCCCTTAGCACCCGCTGCAGAAGCTACTTTATTTAGCAATATTTGCTAAGGACTTATCAACTCCCGCCCATGTCGCCCAAGCGCCCGGCCGCCCTGGCTTTTATTTTCATCACCATCCTCATCGACGTGATTGGGCTGGGCGTTATTATTCCGGTGCTGCCGGCGCTCATCGAGCAGCTCACGGGCGAGGGCGTGAGCCGGGCTTCGCAGTACGCGGGGTGGCTGTCGTTTGCCTACGCGGGGGCGCAGTTTTTCTTCGCGCCGGTCATTGGAGGGTTGTCCGACCGCTTTGGGCGGCGGCCGGTGCTGCTGGCCTCGCTGCTGGGGCTGGGCTGCGACTACGTGTTTTTGGCGCTGGCGCCCACCATTGCGTGGCTCTTTGTGGGGCGCGTGCTGGCCGGCATCACGGGCGCGAGCTTCACCACGGCCACCGCCTACATTGCCGACGTGAGCCCACCCGAAAAGCGCGCCCAGAACTTTGGGCTGGTGGGCGCGGCCTTCGGGCTGGGCTTTATCATTGGGCCGGTGCTGGGCGGGCTGGTGGCGCACTGGGGGCCTAGGGTGCCCTTTGTGGTGGCGGCGGCCCTCAGCCTGCTCAACTTTACTTACGGCCTGCTGGTGGTGCCCGAGTCGCTGCCGGCGGCGCAGCGCCGCCCTTTCCAGTGGGCGCGGGCCAATGCGGTGGCCTCGCTGGCGCGGCTGCGCCAGTACCCGCAAATAATCGGGCTGGTGGTAGCGCTGGTGCTGCTCTACCTGGCGGGCGCCGCCACGCAGTCGGTCTGGACGTTTTATACCATGCTTAAGTTTGGCTGGGGCTCCACGCTCATTGGCTACTCGCTGGGGGCGGTGGGGGTGGGGGCGCTGCTGGTGCAGGGCGGGCTGGTGCGGGTGGCGCTGCCGCGGCTGGGGGCGGCGCGGGCCGTGCAGCTGGGCATGGGGTGCTACATCGTGGGCTTCGTGCTGTTTGCGCTGGCCAGCCAGGGCTGGATGATGTTCGCTTTCACGGCCGTGTTTGCCCTAGGCGGGCTGGCGGGGCCGGCCATGCAGGGCGCCATTTCGAGCCAGGTGCCGCCCACCGAGCAGGGCGAGCTGCAGGGCACGCTTACCTCGCTCATTAGCGCTACCGGCGTGGTGGGGCCCTTGTTGATGACCAGCTTATTTGCCTATTTTACGGGCAAGCAGGCACCGGTGCAGCTGCCGGGCGCGCCGTTTTTGCTGGGGGCGCTGCTGTCGCTGTTGGCGCTCTTCATTGCCCTAGGGCCGCTGCGGCGGCTGCCGGCTCCCGCGCTGGCGGCCGCACCAGTGGTCCCCGCTAACCATTAACTTGCTGGCTGCGGGCGCGCTGCTCGCCCGCCCTGCCCCTCGCCATGCCCGACCCACCCATCTTTTCCTCTTTGCAAGAGCTCACGTATCGCCCCGACCTGGATATGCTGCTGGGCCGCTGGCGCTACCAGCACGCCCACCCAGCCGAGCTGCTAGCTTGCTACCAGCAGCTGGCCGACGTGGCCCAGGCTCATAACTGCCGCTTCTGGCTGCAAGACCTGCGCCGCCGCGTCTCGCCCGATGACGATACCAAGCGCTGGCTGCTGCAGGAGTACTACCCGAGCGTGGCCCACCGCTTTGGCCAGCGGCTGTTCGTGGCCTACCTGTTTAGCCCCGACATGCACCGCCAGATTGTGGAAGCCCCCGACTACGCCCCGCCCGAAGCTTACCACGACAAGCCGTACGCGCTGGATTTTTTCGGCATTGAGGGCGAGGCCATTGAGTGGCTGCAAGCGCACCAGCCGGCACCACCTACCGGCGCCTAGGGCCGCGGGCTGCCCCTAGGGTGGCGCTACCAACTGCCTAAGTCAGGGCAAGCGCGGCTTGCCCTGACTTAGGCACGCTTTTTATTTTATTGATTCCCAATTCTTTACCTAGAATAATCTGATTTTTTGGGCTGGCAATGACTGATTGATACGATACATTCGTAGTATTACGAAAAATTCGTATCAACCACATGGAACGACTTACTCAGCCCGAAGAAGAGGCGTTGCGCGCGCTTTGGCACACGGGGCCGGCTTTTGTAAAGGATGTGCTGGAGCAGTTGCCCGCCCCGCGCCCGCCCTACACCACCCTGGCCAGCACCCTGCGCAACCTCGAGCGCAAGCAGTACGTGCAGGCCGAAAAGCTGGGCAACTCTTACCGCTTCGCCGCCCTGGTGAGCGCCGACGACTACCAGCGCCGCTCGCTGGGCGCGCTGGTGCGCGAGCACTTCCGCGACTCGTACAAGGAGCTGGTTTCTTTCTTCGCCAAGGAGGAGAAAGTGAGCGCCGCCGACTTGCAGGATATCATCGAGCTGATTGAAAACCAGCGGCCTAAGTCTTAATGGAAGCGCTGCTACTCTACTGGCTCAAGGCCAATGTAGTGCTGGCCTTGTTTGCGGCCACCTACTACGCGCTACTGCGGCGCCTCACGTTTTTCAGGCTGAACCGGGCCTACCTGCTCTTTGCCCTGGGCTTTGCAGCAGTGTACCCGCTGCTGCCCATGCCGGCGCTGCTGCCCGCCGTGGCGGCTGCGCTGCCGCTGGCCGCTAGTTCCGGGGCTACCGCGGGGCCAGCCGGCCCTGCGGTAGCCCCGGGACTGAGCGGGTGGCAGGTGGCGGGCGCGGTGTACCTGGTGGGCGCGGCGGGGCTGCTGCTGCGCTTGCTGGGGCAGCTGCTGAGCCTGGCTTGGGTGCGGCGGCGGGCGCACCTCGCCACGGTGCTGGGGCAGGCGGTGCGGGTGGTGCCGGGCGCGGGCGGGCCGTTCTCGTTTGGCCGCACCATCTTTCTCACCAGCAGCGCCCTAGCCGATGCGGCCAGCTTGCCCGCCGCCCTGCGCCACGAGCAAGCCCACGTGCGCCAGGCCCATACCCTCGATGTGCTGCTGCTGCAGTTGGCCACGGCCCTGGCCTGGCCCAACCCAGCCGCCTGGCTGCTGCGCCGCGCCGCCCTGGACAACCTCGAATACCTGGCCGACCAAGCCGCGCTGCAAACCGGCGCCCTGGCCCGGCGCGACTACCAGTACCTGCTGCTGCGCCAGCAGGCGGGCGGCGTGCCGGCCCCGGCCCTAGCTTTCCAGTTTTCACTATCCACTCTCAAAAACCGCATTCTCATGCTCAACCAGCCGCTTTCGCCAGTGCGCCAGTTGGGGCGCCACCTGTTGGCCGCGCCCTTGGTGGTGCTGCTGGCCCTAGGCTACGCCGGGGCGCGGGCCCAAACCGCGCCGGTGGCCGCCGCTGCGGCCAAGCCGCTGCCGCTCGATGCCCTCTACTACCTGGATGGCCAGCCCAGCACCGCCGCCGCTATACAGGAACTAAAGCCGGCCGCTATTGGCAATATAGATGTGATACAAGACGAAGCAGCGCTACAGCGGGTATTCGGCCGCAGCTCGGGCGCCGGGGCCATTATTATAACTACCAGGGCCAACGCCCAGGCGCCGGCCGTGCTGGCCTTCAATAAAAAGCTGGGCGCTGACTACCCCACGCTGGGCATAACTAAAGCGGTGGCAGCCGGCTCGCGCTATACCGAGGCGCCCGCCCAGGTAAATGTGCTGGTACCCAAGGCCCTGGCCTATATCACCAGCCACTACCCCGACTCACGGCTGAGCGGACAGGTAACCGAGCTAACCGAAAAAGCCACGGGCACCGTGAAATACCGGGTGCAGCTTGTTACCGGCAAGCGTCCGTTCGACGTGCAGTTCACTCCGCAGGGCGATTTCGTGAGCGAATAGATTGTTGGAAACCAGGTTATTAACTTTACTTAACATGAAAGCTGCCTTGCTATGGTGGCAGCGGAGTTTGCTTGGGCTACTGGCCCTAGGGGGTAGCCGCGCCGCCCACGCCCAGGCCACCTCAGCTAGCCCAAGCCTAAACCACTGGTCGGTGAAACCTGGCACCTTGGTGTACCTCGATGGACTACCCAGCACTCCAGCCAAGCTAGACCAAGTGCCTAATGCGGCCGTGGCGTGCGTGGAAGGCATGGTTGGGCAACCCGGCGTACGGTGGGCCTTGGGCGACCCGGTGGCTACGGAATACTTAGTGCTCACCACCAAAGCCAACGAGAACTCGCCTGCCACCTTGGCGCTAGCCGACCGCGCCAATCTACCCTCAGCCTACCGCTGGGAGCTGGGCTCGGTGCGCGACATTGCCCCTAGGGCCCTGGCCTACATCACGGCGCACTATCCCAAGTACTGGCTCGATGGCACGGTAACTAAACTGACCCGCAAATCATCGGGCGAGGTGACGTACCAGGTACGGATAGCCGGCAGCTGGGGCTGGCGCCACCCATGCTTCCCCGCCGCCGGCGATTTTGTAGCTGAATAAACGTATTGACTTTTAATTTTTTCCTTCTTTGCTTGCGCATGAAAACCTTCCCCACCCTGCTTGCGCGCCCGCTCACCCGCGGCGCCTTTAGTATTCTGCTGGCCCTAGGGGCCGCCACGGCCCACGCCCAGGTGGTGCCCAAGCCCGCGCCGCCTAGGGGGCCCGCGCCGAAAAACGTCAGCTACTACGTGGATGGCAAAAAAATAAGCCCGTCTGAGATGGCTGCCATGAAGGATGATGATATTCTGTCGGTGGATGTTATCAAAGACAAAACGCAGCAGCAGTCGCTGCACGAATCTCAGGCCAATGGCGTAGTGCTGATAACAACGAAAGCCAACGCCAGCTCGCCCGCAGTGTTGGCTTTCGACAAGCGCTTTCCCAAGCAACCAGCCTCCCCCGCGCAGAACGCCGCCGTAGCCGCGGCCACGGCCTACGTGGCCCAGCACTACCCAACCGCCAAGTTGGAAATGGTATTCCCGGTTAAGGACAAAACCGACCGCTACAACGCCACTTTCATCAATAACGGCCAGCGCGTGTACTTGCTGTTTGATGGCCAAGGGCAGCCTGTAGAACAATAGGCCCTGAGGGCCGTCCTACCGCTGACAACTAACTGTTGTTGAGTTATAACCGCCGCCATTTAGCTTGCTTTGTATGCTCGCTTGCTTGCGCTGCCTGCTGGCCCTAGGCGGCTGGCTGCTACCCGCTGCTGCCCAGGCCCAGGCAGTGCTCAACCTAGCCTTGGAGCCGGAGGCCAACCAGCACCGGCCGCTGCTGCTGTGGAGCAGCTACCTGCCGGCGGGTGGCCGCTACGGCCTCGACAGCACCGTGGCGCGGCAGGGGCGGGGCAGCCTGCACCTGGAGCTGCCCACGCGGGGCGACGCGGCCCGCTACACCACCGTGGGCACCGGGCTAGTACCACTCGACTCGGTGCGCGGGCAGCTGGTGACGGTCAGCGCCTGGGTGCGCACCCGCAACTGGCGGGGGCGAGCGGGCCTCACGGCCTCGGCCACCAGCTTCACCCGCGCCGGGCTCAGCCCCGAGTCGGTGAGCGTCCTCGATTCGCTGCCGGCTAACCAGGACTGGTGCCGCTTGGAACTGCGCCTGCCGGTGAAGGCCACGGCCTTTAGCTTTTACTTGGGGCTGCAAACCAAGGGCAGCGGCCAGGTGTGGTTTGACGACGTGGAGCTGCGCGTGCGGGGCCGGCGCCTACCCGAGTGGCCCGTGCCGGCCACCGAAGCCCTGCTGCTGCCGCCCGCCCAGGTGCTGGCTCCGAACTGGGATTTTGAACGGCCGCTGCCGGCGCTGGGGCAGCCCGACCCCGCCGCGGCCACGGCCACGCCCGACAGCGCCGGCCCTCAGCACGGCCGCCGCTACCTGCACGCCGCGCGCGCCAGCGGGGCCGCGGCGCTGCCCGCCAGCGCCTACCTCGGCTCGGTGCCAGTGAGCCCGCGCGAGGGCGGCAAAACCCTGCGCGTGCTGGGCTACTGGCGCTGGCTAGGGGGCAGTAGTAGCGGCAGCGGGCCCGCGCCCGCGTTGGCGGCCCGCTTGCTGCGCACCGGCCGGCGCACCGGCAGCCGCTGGCGGCCTGATACCCTTACCCGGCGTACGCCGCCGCCGCCCGGCCCGGCCTGGACGCGCTTTGCCTTCGAGCTGCCCATTCAGCTCACGCTGCCGGGCACCGATGCCGAAGCCGATACTGCCAGCCTAGGGGCCTTTTCGCTGAGCGTGCTGCTACCCGGCACCGGCGCACTAGACGTTGATAACCTGAGTTTTACCATCGACGGCAAGCCCTACGCACCTACCGGCGCGCTGGCGGTGCCGCCCCCCACCGCCGCCGAAATAGCCTGGTTGCGCGCTGCCGCCCGGCCCCTGCAGCTCGCCGCCCCCGCTACCAACTACCAAGACCTGGCGGCGCTGGCAAGCCTGGCGGGTTCGGCGCGGGTGCTAGGGCTGGGCGAAGTCACCCACGGCTCGCACGAGGGCTTCGTGCTTAATGCGCGCCTGGCCCGCTACCTGCTGACGCAGAAGAGCTTTGAGTGCCTGGCCTTGGAAGCCGGCCCCGCCGCCTGCGCCGCCCTCAACAACTACCTAAGCACCGGCACCGGTAGCGCCAGCCAGCTGCTGGCCGCCCTGGGCGAGGGCTGGGCCACCACCGAAGTACTGGCGCTGCTGCGCGCGCTGCGCACCCACAACCAGGCGCACCCTAGCGCCCCGGTGCAGCTGGCCGGCTTCGACATGCGCCAGCCTACCCAGGCACTGGCTTACCTGCGCGAGCAGCTGGTGGATGCCGACGACGAATTTGCCCAAAGCCGGCTGCGGCAGTTGGGCACGCTGCTGGCCACCTACGCCCATCCCGCCCCCGACGACCCCGACTTGCGCGGGCGGCCAGACCAGCCCCAGGACTCGCTGCTGGGCCCGGCGCAGCGGCTACTGGCCGAGCTGCGCGCCGGCCTGGCCACCCGCGCCGCCTTGGGTTCGCCCCTAGGCCTGCAACGGCTCGAAACCCTGCGCTACTACCTGCGCCTCGTGGAGCAGGGCGCCACCTGGCAGCGGCTTTCCTTCGGGGCGGCTTTCAACTACCGCCAGGCCTGCCTGGCCGAAAACGTGCGCTACCTCAGCCAAACGGGCGGCGCTAGCGGCGGGCCGGCGCGGGTGCTGGTCTGGGCTAGCAATAGCGCCGTAGCCAAGGTTCTCTCGAAGGAGGAGCGGCCGATGGGGCAGTGGCTCGCTGCTACGCTGGGCGCGGGCTACGTGGCCCTAGGGGTGGCGCTGGGGCAAGGGCGCTTCACGGCGGGCGGGCCGGGCGGGCCAACTTTGGCCCCGCTGGCAAGCGCCGCACCCGGCGCCTACGAAGCCTGGCTGCGCACCGGCCCCGCGGCCTTTTGGCTACCCCTAGGGCCGCTAGAGCTTACCGAGGCCAATGCCTGGCTCGGCCAAGCCCAGCTGCTACGCGACATTGGCTACCCCACCACCCGCAACCAATTTATGCTGCACAGCCTGCGCCGCGAGTTCGACGCCGTGCTGTTCGTGCGCGAGTCCTCGGCCACCCAGCCGTTACCCTAACCCCTTCTTTTTCAAATGAAAAGCTTCTTTGCTGCGCTGGCTTTGGCCGGCAGCCTGGCGGCGCGCGCCCAAGCGCCGGCCACTTTCAGCGGGCAGTTGCCGGGCTGCCCCGATTCTACCGCCGTGGCCGTGTTTGAGCCGGGGCCAAACGGGCGGCGCAACCTCTTTTTCAGCGATGGGCCCAACGAGGCGCGGGTGCGCGGCGGGCGCTTCAGCTACTCGCTGCACCAGCCCACGGCAGGCATTGTGCGCCTCACTAGCGCCTGCGCCGACCTGTTTGTGTATGCCGAGCCAGGTGCGGCCATCGGCTTCAGCAGCACCGTCACGCCCGACGCGGCCAAGCGCGTGTACACCTTCGGCGGCCCCAACGCGGCGGCCAACGACCTGCTGGCCAACCACCAGCTGCTCAACGACGGGCCCCGCACCGCAAACCGCGCGGGCAAAATAGTGGAAACGGCTCCTACTGCCGCCGCCGCCCTGGCGCAGCTCCAAGCCACGCTGCTACAGCCCGCCCTGGCGCCCCTCACCAGCCTGCGCCGCGAGCGCCGCCTCTCGAAAGCCGGCTACCAGTACCTGCGCGCCTACACCGAGCAGTTCATGGTTTTCCATACCGTGGGCATTTTGCAGGGCTACTTCCAAGACTCGGTGCGCTCGAAGCTGCGCCTAGCTATGCACGCCGCCGGGGCGCGGCAGCTGCTAGTCAGCCTCTTAGCTCACTACGACCCTGGCCTGCCGCGCTACCGGGCCGCCGCCAACGAATTTCCTAAGTACGTGGCCATTGCGCACGGGCAGCTGCCGGGCGCGCGCCCCAGCGAGCGCACCTGGCAGCCCTTCGCCGCGCAGTTTTCGCCCATCAACAATGCCTTTGAGGCCTACGACTACGCGCCGCGGGCCGTGCAGCAGGCGGCCGTGGGCGAGGAGCTGCTCACGGCGCTGGCCCTCAATGCCATGAGCCCCACCGAGTTTGCCGCCGTGTTTGCCACCTACGTGCAGAAGTTTCCGGCCAGTCCCTACGTGCCCATCGTGGTGCACTACCTGCGGGGCGAGGCCGCCCGCGCCGCCCAGGCCGCTGCCAAAACTGCCGCTACTCCCTCGGCGGCCCCGGCGGCCGGCCCCGCCAACACGCTTTTTGGCCAACTGGCCGAGGGGCAGCGCGCCCTCACCTTTGCCCCCGCGCCGGGCCTCGACACGGTGCGGACCCTAGGGGGGCTGGTGCGCTCGCAGCGGCCGGGCCGGGCGGTGTTCGTCGATTTGTGGGCCTCGTGGTGCGGGCCCTGCCTTGAGGAGTTCAAGCACGAGCCGGCCCTGAGCAAGTTTATGCAGGAAAACGACGTGGACATCCTGTACGTGGCCCTCGACCAGCCCGGCTTCCGCGAGAAATGGGCTGCCCTGGCTGCCAGCTACCACCTGCGCGGCTACCACTACCTGGCCCCACCCGCCCTGCAAAAGGCCCTGGCGCCCACCGTGCCCTACATCCCACGCTATATGCTGTTCGACAAAACCGGCCGGCTGGTGGAAGCCAGCGCCTACCGCCCCAGCGAAAGCGACAAGCTGCACCAGCAGGTGCGCGAGCGCTTGCAGTAGGGGAAGAACCCGCGCAGGCGGAGGCCACAGCCCGGCCGTTGGGCAAGTATAGGCCCCCGTTTGGCGGCCGGGCGGCCCTAGGGGCCGCGCCGTGAACTAGCAAGCCGCCCGGCGTCGTTGGCGGGCTAGGGTGTACCTTGTTGCGGCTTGGGGCCGCTGGCAGGCCCGCCCGGTCTTTTGCTTATGACGATGGTAACGACGGCCCCGGCGGCGGGGGCTACTGCGGGCACCGAATTTCCGGTCCTCACCCAGGTGCGGGCCGAGCTGGAAGCTTACAAGCGCAAGTTTTACCTGAGCCTGCTGGTGCGGGGCGGGCTGATTACGGCCGCGCTACTGCTGAGCTTGTTCGTGGTTTTCAACGCTCTCGAGTACTTTTTATATTTGCCCACGGCGGTGCGGGCGGCGCTGCTGTTCGGCTTTTTGGCGCTGGTGGCCTACGCGGTAGGGCGCTGGCTGTGGCAGCCGCTGGCGGCCCTCAGCAACCTGCGCCGGCTGCTGAGCGACGAGCAGGCGGCCCGCCAGGTGGGCGAGCTGTTTCCGCAGGTGCAAGACCGGCTGCTAAACGCCCTGCAGCTGCAGGGCCAGGCCCGCGGCAACGAGCTGCTGCTGGCCAGCCTCGAGCAGCGCGCCGCCCAGCTCGGCGGCGTGTCGTTTGCCCAAGGCATCGACCTGCGCCAGCAAAGCCGCCCGCTGTGGAAGTACGTGCTGCCGCCGCTGGCCTTGCTGCTAGGGGCGCTGGCGTTTTACCCGGCCTTCATCACCCAGGGCACCGGCCGCATCTGGCACTACCAGCGCCAGTATGCGCGCCCCGCGCCGTTTGATTTTGTATTGAAAAACAAGAGCTTGCGCGTATTCAAGGGCGAGAACTTTACCCTCGACGTGGCCGTAACGGGCCGGGCCCGGCCCGCCGCCGTGAGCTTGGTGCTGCCCAGCGGCGGCGAGCGGCCCCTCACCAAAGTGCCCGGCCACCCCGACGAGTTTCGCTACACCTTCGAGCAGCCCAGCCAGGACCAGGATTTTCAACTCAGCGGCGCGGGGTTTGCCTCGCCCGAATACCACCTCACCGTGCTGGAGCGGCCCGACTTGCGCGACCTCACGGTGCAGGTAACCTACCCGCCCTACACCGGCCGGCCGGCCGAAACCATTCGCAACGGCGGCAACCTGACGGTGCCCGAAGGCACGCGCCTGCGCTGGCAGCTGGGCACGGCCGCCACCGAGGCCGCCAGCTTGGTGTTTGAAAACCCCAGTGAGACGGTACCCGCCACCCGCCAGGGCGACGCCTTCGTGGCCGAGCGGCCGGCGCTGCGCACCCAGCCCTACCAGGTGCGGCTGCAAAACTCCAACAGCCTCAACCGCGACCCCATTGCCTACCAGCTGACGGTGGTGCCTGATGCGCCGCCCAGCCTCACGGTAGAGGCGTTTTCGGACACGGCTTCGCTGCGCTACCTGGCCCTAGGGGGCACCGCCCAGGACGACTACGGCTTGAGCTCCCTGCGCCTGCACTACCGCGTGCGCCGCGCCAGCCAAGGCCCGAATCAATTGTTAACTTTTACCGCTAAACTTTTACCGCTCCCTACTGGCGCGGGCGGCACCTACGCCTACACCTGGAACCTGACGCCCCTAGGGCTGCACCCCGGCGATAGGGTAGAATATTTCGTGGAAGATGCTGATAACGACGGCATTCACGGCCCCAAGAGCACCCGCTCGCGGGCGCTGGAGTTTCGGCTACCCAGCCGGCGCGAGCAAGACCAGCAGTTGGCCAGCCAAGCCAACTCGGTGGCCAGCCAGCTGAGCAGCGCCGCCAAGCAAAGCAAGCAGCTGGAGCGCGAGCTAACTCAGAGCCAGGACAAGCTCAAGACCAAGCGCGACCTGAACTTTCAGGACCGCAAGCAGCTGCAGGATATGCTGGAACAGAAAAACCAGCTCGACCAGCAGGTGCAGCAAATGCAGCAGCAATTTGAGCAGCTGCAGCAGAAGCAAAACCAGCAGGACCCCAAGAGCGAGCAGCTGGCCGAAAAGGCGGAGGAGCTGAAAAAGCTGATGAAGGACCTGCTGGACCCCGAAACTAAGAAGCTCTACGACCAGCTGCAGAAGTTGCTCGACCAACAGAAGCAGCCCGACCCGGCCATGCAGAAGCTGCTGCAACAACTCGAAAACAAGGAAAATACCCTGCAAAAAGAGCTGGACCGCGCCCTCGAAATGTTCAAACAATTGCAGTTTGAGCAGAAGGCTGAGCAAACGGCCGAGCGGCTCGACCAGCTGGCCAAGGACGAGCAGAAGCTGGCCGAGGAAACCAAGCAGAACGACCCGAGCAACCCTCAAAACCAGCAAACTAAGGAGCAGCAAAAAGCGCAGCAGGAGCAGCTAAAGCAGCAGCAAGCCGAAAAGCGCCAGGAGTTTGAAGAGTTGAAGCAGAACCTGCAGGACCTAAAAAAGCAGGACCAGGAAATGGGCGACCAAAACGAGCTGAACGAGCAAAAGCCCGAGCAGCAGCAAACCGACCAAAACCTGCAGGATAGCGAGCAGCAGCTCTCGAAAAATCAGAACCAGAAGGCCAGCCAAAGCCAGCAGCAAGCCGCCCAGCGCATGCAGCAAATGGCCAAGAAAATGCGCGACGAGGCCAGCGACGACGAGCAGCAGAAAGCCCAGCAGAACATCGACGACCTGCGTGACATCCTGGATAACTTAGTGACCTTGAGCTTCGACCAGGAGAAGCTGATGAAGGACTTCCGGCAGGTAGACCAGAGCGACCCGCGCTTTGTGCAGTTGGGCCAAACCCAGCGCAAGCTGCGCGACGACTCGCACATTATTCAGGACAGCCTCTACGCGCTGGCCAAGCGCGAGCCGCGCATCCAGAGCTTCGTGACGCGCGAGGTAGGCGAGATGAACGGCCGCATGGACGAGTCCCTAGGGCATATTCGGCAGCGCGACGTGCCGAGGGCCACCAGCGCCCAGCAGCAGGCCATGACCAGCATGAATAACCTGGCCCTGATGCTGAGCGATGCCCTAGGGCAGATGCAGCAGGCCATGCAGCAGATGCAGGGCGCCGGCCAGCCCCAGAGCGGCCAGGGCAAGGGCAAGAAAAAAGGCAAGGGTAACTCGCCCGGCGCCGGCAACCTCGGCAAAATGCAGCAGCAGCTCAATCAGCAGATTCAGCAACTGCAGCAAAGCGGCAAAACTGGCCGCGCCCTCTCGCAGGAGCTGGCCAAGCTGGCCGCCCAGCAGCAGCTACTGCGCCAGGCCATGCAGCAGCTGGATAACAGCCAGCTCGGTGCCGGCCAGCCCGGCGGCAAACCTGGCCAGGACGGCAAGCCCGGCAAAGACGGTAAAACCGGCCAGCCGGGCGCACCCGGCGGCGAGGGTAAGGACGGCAAAGGCGGCCTGGGCAACGCGGGCGAGATGAAGAAGATGATGGAGCAAACCGAAACCGACCTGGTAAACAAGCGCCTGACCGAGGAAACCATTCAGCGCCAGCAGCAAATCCTGACCCGGCTGCTGGAAGCCGAAAAGTCGGCCCGCGAGCGCGACCAAGACAACAAGCGCGAGGCCCAGGCTCCCAAGAGCCCGCCGCCCGGCTTCCCGCCCGCCTTCGACAAGTACCGCCCCGCTGCCAAAGACCAGCAAACCGATTTGCTGCGCCGGCCCCCGCCCACTTTCACGCCTTACTACCAGGAGAAGGTGAGCGAGTATTTCCAAAAAACGCGCTAGCACCGCCGCAACCTTGCCCGGTGGGCTGCGTAGGTGCACGGTACGCTAGCCAAGTGCGGAGCTTAGTTTGGTAACTAACCGGGTTTCATCGGGTTAGCCAAAATCGCTGTTTTAAGTTGGCTTCCGTTGGTTTCCGCTATTTTTGCCGCTCTTCCGCGCTATCCTCCTATCGCCATTCGCTGCCCCCAATGAAGCAGGTTAAAATCCAAATTCCATCGCTCGTGGAAAATATCCGCGTCGTGGAGAGTTTTATTGATAACTCCAAGGATGCTTTCCACATTGAGGACGATATCTATGGCAATATCATGGTGGCCGTAACCGAGGCCGTTAACAACGCTATTCGGCACGGTAATAAGTTTGACAAGGACAAAAACGTGTACCTGGCGCTGTATGCCGACGAAAGCCAGCTCAAGTTTGAGATTGAGGACGAAGGCACGGGCTTTGACTTTGAGAACCTGGACGACCCCACGGCTCCCGAAAACCTGGAGAATCCCGGCGGGCGCGGCATCTTTCTCATCCGCCACCTGGCCGACGAGGTAGAGTTCAGCAAGGATGGCCGCCGCGTAGAACTGACGTTTGCCCTCACGCCCGCCCCTAATGCGGCCGCCGCATGAACCTAGCTACTCCCACCGGCGTGCGCTACTTCGAGGCCCCCGGCATCGAGTTTATTGTGGAGGACGTGGCGGATTTCTTTCTGCACGACGCCGAGGACCTGGTGGCTTGGGTAGAGCGCATTGCCGTGGTGCACGAGTACCGCATTGCCCAACTCACCTTCATCTTCTGCTCCGACGAATACCTGCACAAGCTGAATGTGGAGTACCTCAGCCACGACACGCTGACTGACATCATCACCTTCGATAATGCCGATGACGCCGACGTACTAGAAGGCGACATCTTCATCAGCGTCGAGCGGGTGCAGGAGAATGCTAAGGACTTGACCATCAGCTTCCGCGACGAGCTGCACCGCGTTATGATTCACGGCGTGCTGCACCTGCTGGGCTACCACGACAAAGACCTGCTGAGCCAGACGGCCATGCGCCGCAAGGAAGATTATTGCCTCTCGTTGCGGACTTTCTAGGGCCTAGGGGTGTTGTTCGAGGTATGAGTACGACGCCGCCCCATTCGCCCGTCATTCCCGGCGCCATGCTGGATTATTACCTCGGCCAGGGCTACTACCGGATGAACCAGGACTTGTTCACCTGCCGGTTTTTGCCCCTGGGCGAGGCCATCCATACCGTGCACTGGCTGCGGCTGGCCGTGCCTAGGGTGCAGTACGGCCCTAAGCAGCGCCAACTCTTGCGGCGCAATGCGCGCTTTGCGCTGGCCATCAAGCCCTTCCAGCTCACGGCCGAGTACGAGGCGCTGTATACCCGCTACCAGCAGGCGCTGGATTTCGACACGGCCACTTCGCTGGAAGAGTTGCTGCTGGCTGGGGCTACGCGCTCGGTTTTCAGGTCCTACATTATGGAAGTGCGCGACGGGAAGCAGTTGATTGCGGCCGGCATTTTCGACCACGGCCAGGACAGCATCGCGGGCATCGTCAATTTTTATGACCCCACTTACCGCCAGTATAGCCTGGGCCGGTACCTGCTGCTGCGCAAAATGGAGTACGCCCGCCAGCAGCAGCTCGCCTTTTACTACCCCGGCTACCTGGTGCACGGCTACCCCAAGTTCGACTACAAGCTCTTCGCCTGCGAAACGGCCACCGAAGTATTCGACTGCCTGAACAGCGAGTGGCTGCCCTTTTCGTGGCCGGAAGTGGCCCGACAGTCGGCCGCCCTCGTGGCGGAGCGGTATCTGCGCGATGTATTTGGCGAGAGCGAGAGCGAGTAGCTTATATTAGGCTCACTTGCTTGCCTTTTGCGCCATGCTGACCCTAGCCCGCACTACGTCCGAAAATCCCGATTTCCGCACGCTGGTGCAACTGCTCGACCAGGAGCTGGCCGCGCGCGACGGGGCCGAAGCTACTTTTTATGCCCAGTATAATAAGCTTGACCTTATTCGGCACGCGGTGGTGGCCTACGCCGACGGCCAGCCGGTGGGCTGCGGCGCGTTCAAGGAATTTGCGGCGGGCACGGTCGAAATCAAGCGCATGTACGTGGCCGAAGCGCACCGGCGGCGGGGCGTGGCGCGGGCCGTGCTGGGCGAGCTAGAGGCCTGGGCCGCCGAGCTCAGTTACGCCGCCTGCGTGCTCGAAACCGGCCGGCGCCAGCCCGAAGCCATTGCCCTTTATCAGCGCTGCGGCTACCAAATTACCCCCAACTATGGGCAGTACGTGGGCGTGGCCAACAGCGTGTGCCTGCGGAAGGCTAGCAGCCAGTAAGTTGCGCGCAGCTTTTTAGAGCGAACTTTGTAGACTGTTTTCGTTGTCCTGGAGAATACACTTTTTACCGGGCGGCACCAACTGTCTTCACCATGTTTCAACAAGAAGAATACGACCTGATTGTGGTGGGCGCGGGCCACGCGGGCTGCGAGGCCGCCGCGGCCGCCGCCACTATGGGCGCGCGCGTGCTGCTGGTGACGATGAACCTGAATACCATCGCCCAGATGTCGTGCAACCCCGCCATGGGCGGCGTGGCCAAGGGCCAGATTGTGCGCGAAATTGATGCTCTAGGGGGCCAGAGCGGCCGCATTACCGACCGCACCATGATTCAGTTTCGGATGCTGAACCGCTCGAAGGGCCCCGCTATGTGGAGCCCTAGGGCCCAAAGTGACCGCATGCGCTTCGCCGAGGAGTGGCGCCTGACGCTGGAGGGCATTGCCAATGTTGATTTTTGGCAGGAGGCCGTGATGGGTTTGCTGATTGAAAACAACGTCTGCGTGGGCGTGCGCACGGCGCTGGGCATCGAGTTTCGCAGCCAGACGGTAGTGCTCACCAACGGCACGTTTCTCAACGGCCTCATTCACATTGGCGAGAAGAACTTTGGCGGCGGGCGCGCGGCCGAGCAGAACAGCCGTGGCATCACGGAGCAGCTGGTGGAGCTGGGCTTCGAGGCCGGGCGCATGAAAACCGGCACCCCGCCCCGCGTGGATGGCCGCTCGCTCGACTACTCGAAGATGGAGGTGCAGAACGGCGATGAGAACCCCAGTGGCTTTTCGTACTTGGATACCCCTAGGCTGACCCGGCAGCGCCCCTGCTACATCACCCACACCAACGAGCGAGTGCACAGCATCTTACGCGAGGGGTTCGAGAAGTCGCCCATGTTTCAAGGCCGCATCAAGGGCCTAGGGCCGCGCTACTGCCCCAGTGTGGAAGACAAAATCAACCGCTTTGCCGACAAGGACCGGCACCAGATTTTTGTGGAGCCCGAAGGGTGGAGCACCGTGGAGTGCTACGTGAACGGCTTTTCGAGCAGCCTGCCCGAGGACGTGCAGTACCGCGCCCTGCGCGAGATTGCGGGCTTCGAAAAGGCCAAGATGTTCCGGCCCGGCTACGCCATCGAGTACGACTTCTTTCCGCCCACGCAGCTTACCAACACGCTTGAAACCAAGCTAGTGCGCAACCTTTGGCTGGCCGGCCAAATCAACGGCACCACCGGCTACGAGGAGGCCGCTTGTCAGGGCCTAATAGCCGGCATCAACGCCGCGCGGCGCGTGGCGGGCCAGCCGGCCTTCACGCTGGGGCGCGACGAGGCCTACATCGGCGTGCTCATCGACGACCTCATCAACAAAGGCACCGAGGAGCCCTACCGCATGTTCACGAGCCGCGCCGAGCACCGCATTTTGCTGCGCCAAGACAACGCCGACCTGCGCCTGACGCCCCGCGGCCACGCCCTGGGTTTGGCTAGCAACGAGCGCCTAGCCCGCGTGCGCCAGAAGGAAGCCGACACCGCCGCCGTGCTGGCCGCGCTGGAAAAATTTGCCGTGGAGCCAGCTGCCATCAACCCCTTTTTGGCGGCGAAAAGCTCGGCCGAAATCAGCGAGAAAACCCGCGCCGTAAACCTGCTGCGCCGGCCCGGCGTGGAGCTAGCCGAGTTGGCCGCCGCCCTGCCGGCCCTGGCCGAAACCCTAGGCCCCTACGGCCCCGAGGCGCAGGAGCAGGCTGTCATTCAGCTCAAGTACGAAACCTACCTGCAAAAGGAGCAGCAGCAGGCCCAGCGGATGCGTGAGCTGGAAGACTTCCGCATCTCGGGCCGGCTCAACTACCAGGCCATGCCCGCCCTCAGCCACGAGGCGCGCGAAAAGCTGCTCAAGATTCAGCCCGAAACCCTGGGGCAGGCCTCGCGCATCAGTGGCGTAAGCCCGGCCGACGTGTCGGTGCTGATGGTATACCTCAATCGATAGTGTAATTATGAGTTAGAAATTATGAATTATGAATGGAGGCAGGAGTTTTCGCTGTTGCTCTTAATTCAGTTTCTAATTCGTAATTTCTAATTCGTAATTTCTAATTAGCAACGCAGTGAACGAGTTACTTATGGCCTGCCCCATTTGCGGGTCGACCAACCTGCAGCCTCGCCTGCGGGTGCCGGACCGCTCGGTGAGCCAGGAGACGTTTGTGCTGGACGAGTGCCAGCGGTGCGGCTTCTTATTCACCAACCCGCGGCCCGACGCGGCCAGCATTGGGCGCTACTACGAGTCGGCGGCTTATGTATCGCACAATGCTCGGGCGGGCGGGCTCGTGAACCAAGTGTACCGCGTGGCGCGGTTTTTCACGGTGCGCTACAAAACCCGGCTCATCACGCGGCTCAACGGTGGGCAGCCGGGCCGGCTGCTCGACTACGGCTGCGGCACGGGGCACTTCTTGGCCCAGGCCCGGCGGGCAGGCTGGGCGGTAACCGGCCTCGAGCCCAACCCTCAGGCCCGCGCCGACGCCGCAGCCCGCGTGGGCCAGCCCATTGGCGAGCCCGCCGAGCTAGCCGAGCTGCCGCCCGCCAGCTTCGACGTTATCACGCTCTGGCACGTGCTCGAGCACGTGCACGCCCTCGACGACACCCTAACTCAACTGCTGGCAGCGTTGCGGCCGGGCGGCCAGCTGCTGGTGGCCGTGCCCAACGCCGCCAGCTACGACGCCCGGCACTACGGCCCCCACTGGGCGGCCTACGACGTGCCGCGCCACCTTTACCATTTTACGCCGGCCACCATGCGCCGCCTGCTGGCGCGCCACGGCCTGCGCATCACCCGGCAGGTGCCGCTGCGCCTCGATGCCTACTACGTGAGCATGCTCTCGGAAGGGCTGCGGCCCGCCCGGCAGGCGCGTGGCCAGCTGGCCACGCTGCGCCAGGGCTACCGCTCGAACCAACACGCCGCCCAGCACGAAAACAACTATTCGAGCGTGCTATACGTGGCCGAGGCAGCGCCCGCCTAGGGCCCTCGCGCCAGGCGAAAGGTGGGCGTGGTTCTGGCCGCCGGGGCCGTAGTGCGAACTTGCAGTTTGCAAGCGCCAGGCAGATTCCCTCGCCGACTGCGAGTGCGCGCTACTGCTCCGTACTGCGGCGGGTACTTTTGCGTTGCTAATTCGTTTACTTCTAACGCTGCTTTGGGTTTGGTTTGGAATATAAAAGCGCTGGTAGTGCGCGCGGGGTGGGGCCCGGCCGGCCTGCTGGCCCTGGCGGCCCTAGGCGGCTGCGCGGCCGTGGGCTCGCCCCAGGGCGGCCCGCGCGACAAAACCCCGCCGCGCCTCGTGGCTACCTCACCCGACAGCGCGGCCCGCAATGTGCACCAGCAGTTTATCCGCCTCACGTTCTCGGAGCCGGTGCAGCTCAAGGAACTGAGCAAGCAGCTGCTCATCACCCCCCAGCTGCCGCCCGACAACGCGTACTCGACCCGCGAGGACCGCAACGTGGTGTCGCTGATTTTCAAGAAGCCGCTCGACGCCAACACTACCTACTCGTTTAATTTTCGGCGGGCCATCGTGGACGTGACCGAGAGCCAGCCGGCCCGCTACCAGGCCCTGAGCTTTAGCACCGGCGCTACCCTCGATTCGGGCCGCGTGCAGGGCCGGGTAGTGGACTTGCTGACTGGCCTGCCCGCCAAGGATGCCGCCGTGGGCCTCTACCGCGCCGCCGACACCACCAAGGTGCGCCGCGACCCGCCCTACTACCTGGCCCGCACCGACGACAAGGGGCAGTTTCAACTAAACTTCGTGCGCGTGGCGCCCTACCGCATCTACGCCTGGGTGGATAAGAACAGCAACGGCCGCTTCGACGACGGCGAGAAGATTGCCTACCTGCCGGCCCCGCTCCTGGTTACGGATACCACTGCCGCGCGCACCCTGCGCCTAGTGCGCCCCGACCGCCTGCCGCCCCGCCGCACCGGCCTCGAAAGTACCGCCGAAGCCACGCGCCTGCGCTTCGACGAGGGCCTGGCTACGGCGCGCCTGGCCCCGCTGGCCCCCAGCGCCGACTCGGCCGCCGTGCGCGCCGCCACCCTGCTCGCCGACCAGGGCCGCCTGGTTGAAGTGTTTAAAACGCCCGCGGTGGGCGACGGCCGCTACCTGCTCACGGTTACCGACAGCACCGGCAATACTCGCCGCGACACGGTGAACCTGCGCTTTCCAGTGCCTACTTCCACCGCCCGCAAAGCGGTAGCCGCCCCCATCACGTCGCTGGTGGGCAGCCCGCGCTCGGTGTATCGGCAGGGCCAGTTGCAATTCCGGTTTGCCGTGCCCGTGCGCCTGGTGCCCGGCAAAGCGCCCGGCACGCTCACCGAAGACTCGGTGCGCACCCGCCCGCTGCGCGTGCCCGCCGATGCCCGCCTCAGCGCCAATGGCACCCAGCTGACGCTGGTGCTGGACACCAAGGCGCAGAAATACATCGAGATTCGCCTCGACACCACGGCGCTGCTCACCGTCACGGGCCAGTCGCTGGGGCTGCGCCGAGCCGTGCGCCTGCTCGTTACCGACCAGGAACCCACGGGCGTGCTGCTGGGCACCATCCAAACCAAGCAGCCGAGTTTTTTTCTGCAGCTGCTGAATGAGAAATACGAGGTAGTGGAGCAGCGGCGCTCGCCCAAGGGCCCGTTCCGCTTCGAGCGCCTGCCGCCCGGCAAATACCGCCTGCGCGCGCTCATCGACGCCAACAACGACGGCCGCTGGTACCCCGGCGACCCCAACCTGCAGCAGCCAGCCGAGCCCGTCTACCTCTACCCCAAGCTGCTGGATATAAGGGCCGGATTCGAAATTGAGGAGAAGCTGAGTTTCTAGGCCGAGCTAGCGCTGCTTTTTATTTCCTTAGCCCCTCCCGGCCCCTGATAGGGCCTTGACAGCTCGACAGGCCCTAGGCCGCCGGCACCAGCGTAGGCTATTTATTGACGGCTATTTTGGGGCCTTCAGCAGCCCTAGTGGCGGCACTGCAAGAATTTGTGGAAAACCTAATGTGTCTCATCAGTTACTGAGGGCCTTTTTTGCGCGTTATGCACCATTTATCCACACGCTATTCCACAGGCCGGCGCGGCGCGGCGGTTTTTTGTGGAAAACCCGGCGGATAACCCACCGGCCACCGTGGATAAGGTGGGTAAAAGTTTTTTTGCCCGCGCCGCTGCCCGCACAGGTGCCGCGGCTGGTGGATAACGGTGCATAACTCCCACCAGCGGCGTGCCTAATTCACAATGACCCTAGGCGGTGGATTGTGAACACGTGGATAAGTAATGTGAATAGTGAATAAGTAATCTAAACGATTGATAAACAGCCTTATAATATGCACATTGCCTGTGAATAGCTGGTGAATAGTGGATAACTTATGCACCTCCTATCCACAGTGTGCACAAGTGCGCGGGGTTTTCCACTTTTCCACTGCCCTAACGAGTGGAAATAAAGAGAAAGTTTTTAAAAATTATTTAATTAATCTTATTAGGGCGTGGAAAACTTTGGTCGGTTGGGCTTGCACCTCCGCTAAGCCCTGAGGCCGGCGTGGGCCCTAGGGCCTACCTATGCCGCAACCCGCCGCCCCCAAAACCCGAACAAGCCTGCAAACGCTTCTGCCATGCCCTTCGACTACGACCAGGATTTTGCGCACCTCGACTTTCGGCAGCACCCCGAGCGCTACCGTGTGGGCCGGGGCGAGCAGGGCGTGCTGCTGGTGCAGCCCTACAAGGGCGAAATCCTGCCTCACTGGCGCTTCAAGGATGCGGCGGCGGCCCGTGCGTCGTCGGCGGCCATTTGGGGGCTCTTCGAGGGCTATTTGGCGGCCCACGACTTTGTGGGGGCCGACATGGCGCGCAAGTTTTTGCAAATGGGCTTTACCAGGGCCCGGCGCTACGCCAACCACGCGGGCGGCAAGAAGTACGCCGGCCCGGTGCCCGACGATAAAAAGGGCCAGAGCGGCGCCCACGGCCGCGCCGAACTGCCCCGCGTCGCCCAGCCCGACCCCGATAAGGTGGCCGCTGCCACCATTTTTAAAGCAAAGTGGGACGAGGCCAAAGTCCACCCCGAATACCAGCGCCAAAAAGCGGCTTTCGAGGCTCGCTATGGCAAGTAGCCCGTGCCGCACCCGCTACCTTTGGGGCCAGTTGAAGGTGAGCAGGGTAGGAAGCTGACTAAGCCTAGTCGTGGCGCCAGTAAGGCCGTTACTTGCGAGACTTGTTCACCGCTTTATCCACGTTTCTACCCTAGGCGGCTGCTTCAGCTAGTCCATTTTCAACTTCTTACATCCGCCACATTCTCCACATTTTGTATATGAGTACCCCGAGCAGCATCGAAGAAAACGAGATTATCCTGGGCACCGGCATGGGGCCGCTGCGCTTTGGCACTTCCATGGACGAGGTGCGCACCTTGGTGGGCGAGCCAGAAGAGATTGACGAGTCGGAAGACGACGACGAGTTCGAGCACCAAGCCTGGAACTACTACGAGGACGACCACCTGCTCTCGCTGTACTTCGACCGCGAAGACGACTTCCGCCTAAGCTGCATCGAAACCGACAACCCCAGCCTGCGCCTCTTCGGCGAGCCAATTCAGGGCCGCCCGCTCGACGAAATTCGCAGCCTGATGGAGCGCAACGGCCAGGGCACGGCCGAGCTGGAAACGATGGAAGGCGGCGAGATGCGCCTCTCGTACGAAAAGGCCATGATAGACCTGTATTTTGAAGAAGGCAAGCTGCAATTTGTTAATTTTGGGGTTTTCATCAATGATGACCTCGAAGTGCAGTGGCCCAAATAATTTTGAGAGTTATCCACAAAAACCCCCTTTTTTAATGTGGATAAGTGGATAACTCTATGAACGCAATGTTATTTGGCTAGTACTGCTACTGAATAACCTGGCTAAGGCGCTTAGCCTACCCTCAAAAAAGGCCAACCTAACTAGGTTGGCCTTTTTGCATTATGCAAAGAATAAATTTACTTGCTTAGCCGCTGATGCTGCGAAACAGCAGAAATAGTGACCCCGCTAGCACCATCGTGACGGGCAACGTGAGCACCCAGGCCAGAATGATGCTACGCACCATTTGGGGGTTGATATTCTTGATGCCGCGGCTGGCTACCATGCTGCCCGCAATGCTTGACGTGAGCACGTGCGTGGTTGAAGTGGGCAAGCCGCTTTGAGTGCTGAGGCCAATCATGGCGGCGGCTACCAGCTCGGAGCTAGCGCCCTGGGCGTAGGTGAGGTGCTCTTTGCCGATGCGCTCGCCAATGGTTTTGACGATGCGCTGCCAGCCGATGGTGGTGCCTAGGGCCAGCGAGAGCGACACCATGAGCAGCACCTGCCAGGGCGCGTAGTCGGTGAAGCTTTTCATCTCATCGGTGGCCTTGGCGTAGGTGCTGCGGTCGGCGGTGCTCAGGCTCACGCTCGGCGAGTCTAGTAGCTGCTTGCCGCGGTTGGCCAGCAGCAAAATGGCGCGGCGAATGTCGAAACGCGCATTGGGGGGCAACTGCGCTACCTGGGTTTTACCGGCAAAAATGCGGTCGAGGTCAGTTGTTTGGGTGCGCACGTCGGTTAGCAGCTGCTGGTCTTTGGCGTTGAGCTCGGCGGCATTTACGCGGTTGATAACGTACTCTACCTTTTGGATGGAGTCGCGCAGGTCGAGCGGGTTTTTGTTGTTGTCGAGCGCGAAATGTACCGGCACAATACCGATAAGAATCAGCATGATAAGGCCCACGCCCTTCTGCCCGTCGTTGGAGCCGTGGAAGAAGCTCACCAGCGTGCAGGTGGTAATGAGGGTGAGGCGGATGAAGAGGGGCGGGGGCTTGCGCTTGTGGGGCTGCTTGAAGAGCGCCTTGCTTTTGGTGAGGCGCTTGAGCAGAAACATGACGATGATGGTGAGGGTGAAGCCAAAGATGGGGCTCAGCAGCAGGGCCATGCCGCTTTCGCCGGCCTTGGCCCAGTTAACGGCCGCGCCCTTGCCGCCGGGCAGCAGCGAAAACGCGATGCCCACCCCCAGGATGGAGCCAATGAGCGCGTGCGACGACGACGACGGAATGCCGAAGTACCAGGTGCCCACGTTCCAGATAATGGCCGCCACGATGAGCGCGCCCACCATGGCAATGCCGTGGTACACGTTCTGGTCGACGAGGCTCTCGACGGGCAGCAAATACACAATGCCCATGGCCACGCCGATGCCGCCGGCAAACACGCCGATGAAGTTCCAGAACGCCGACCAGACCACGGCCACCCACGGCCGCAGGGTGTTGGTGTAGATGACGGTAGCCACGGCGTTGGCCGTGTCGTGAAAGCCATTGACAAATTCAAATGCGCAAGCTGCTAGCAGACAGACGCCTAGTAGCAACAAAACGTGGGGTTCGAGTCCGAACATAAAAAGGTGCCGGGGAAGGGTTATTCCGGCCGCCAAAATTAACCCCACCTTCAGCGACGGACATGTTACCGAATCGTGAACCGCAAATGAAACGTGGCGCCGCTGCGCCCGCTGCGCGGGCAAACGATGCGAGCGGACCGGAGACTTAACCGAATCCGGGCCCCTAGGGCCTTGCAGAACTCAGTTGGCCGGCTGGCAATTTAAGCTAGCTCGCCGCCCGCGTAGCCAGCCTGCGCAGCGGGCGTATCTGCGTAATCCGTTCAATTCGTTCAATCTGCGGTCTACCTTTGCTGCTTATGAGCAAGCCCGCAACTACTCCTGAGAATACCCAGCTAAAAGATATTGTGGCCCACGCTAAGGAATACGGCTTCGTATTTCAGTCGTCGGAGATTTATGACGGCCTGGCCGCCGTGTACGACTACGGCCCCAACGGCGTGGAGCTGAAAAACAACCTCAAGCGCCTGTGGTGGGAAGCCATGACCCAGCTGCACGGCAACGTAGTGGGCCTGGACGCGGCCATCTTTATGGACCCGCGCACCTGGGAAGCCAGCGGCCACGTAGCCGGCTTCAACGACCCGCTCATTGACAACCTCGACAGCAAGAAGCGCTACCGCGCCGACGTGCTGGTGGAGGAAAAAGCCGCCGAATACGAAAAGGGCGGCGACCCGGCCCGCGCCGCCGCCCTTACCGCTACCCTAGGCCGCTTGCTAACGGAAAACGACCTGGCCGGCGTGAAGCAACTCATCGTGGACGAGAAAATCGTTGACCCGCTCTCCGGCTCGGGCAAGTGGACCGATGTGCGCCAGTTCAACCTGATGTTCAGCACCCAGGGCTCGGCCGTGGATTCGGACGCGCCGCCGGTGTATTTACGGCCCGAAACGGCGCAGGGCATCTTCGTGAATTTTTTGAGCGTGCAGAAATCAGCGCGCATGAAAATTCCGTTCGGCATTGCCCAAATTGGCAAGGCGTTTCGCAACGAGATTGTGGCTCGCCAGTTCATTTTCCGGATGCGCGAGTTTGAGCAAATGGAGATGCAGTTTTTCGTGCGGCCCGGCACGGAAGGCGAGTGGTACGACACCTGGAAGGCCGCCCGCCGCCGCTTCCACGAGGCCCTAGGGCTGCCCGCCGCCAAGCTGCGCTTCCACGACCACGACAAGCTGGCCCATTACGCCAAGGCCGCCGTGGACATTGAGTTTGAGTTTCCTTTCGGCTTCAAGGAGATTGAGGGTATCCACTCGCGCGCCGACTTCGACCTGACGCAGCACCAAAGCCTGAGCCGCAAGAAGCAGCAGTACTTCGACAACGACCTCGACCCCGCCACCGGCAAGCCCTACGGCAACTACGTGCCCTACGTGGTGGAAACCAGCGTGGGCGCCGACCGCCTGTTTCTGGCCACACTCTGCCAGGCCTATCAAGAAGAGGAAATTACGGAAGGGGAGGGCGAGGAGCAAACCACTAAAACCCGCACCCTGCTGAAGCTGCCCCCGGCCCTAGCCCCCATTAAGGCCGCCATCTTCCCGCTGGTGCGCAAGGACGGGATGCCCGAAAAAGCGCAGGAAATATTTGATAGCCTGCGTTTTGATTTCCGCCTGGTAATCGAGGACAAAGATGCCATTGGCAAGCGCTACACCCGCCAGGACCTCATTGGTACGCCTTTTTGCATTGTGGTGGACGGCCAGACGCTGGAGGACGATACCGTGACGGTGCGCGACCGCGACACCCGCGCGCAAACTCGAATGCCCATTTCGGCGTTGCGGGCATACATCGGCGAGCGCGTGAGCTTCAAAACGGTGTTTGAAAAGCTGTAGCCGCGGCCTAGCACTAAATTAGGGCGGCGTATACTATTAACGTTTAAATTTATGTGGGGACATATCGCCCTGTTTATCATCAAGTTCCGGCGCATTCTGCTGCTTATTATTGGCGTGGCTACCCTAGGTATGGCCTGGGTAGCCAAGGATGTGCAGATGACCTACGACTTTGCCCAGGTGGTGAGCCCGGAGGACCCCGACATGGTGTACTTCCAGCAGTTCAAAAAGACCTTTGGCGAGGACGGTAACATCCTCGTGATTGGGATGCAGGACAGCTCGGTGTACAAGCTTCCGAACTTTCGTCGCTACGACCAGCTGGCCAACGAGCTGGTGAAGGTGCCGGGCGTATCAGGTGTGCTCGGCTTGCCTAAGCTCATTCAGATTCAGAAGGATACGGTTAACAATAGCTTCGTAACCGCGCCCATCTTCCGCATGCCGCCCACCAGCCAGGCCCAGCTCGACTCGCTGCTGCGGGTCGTGAACAGCATCGAGTTTTACCAGGGCCAGGTGATTGCGCCGCGCACCGGCGCTACGCTGCTGGCCGTCACGCTCGACCCCAAGTGGCTGAACTCGGACAAGCGCAAGGAGGTGATGGTTAACATCCTGAACCTGAGCGAAAAATTTGGTAAAGTTTCGGGCATTAAGCTGCACTACGCCGGCCTGCCCTACGTGCGCTCAACCATGACGAGCAAGGTGTCGGCCGAGATGAAGTTCTTCGCCGGGCTGATGGTGGTGGTCATGGCCATCATCCTCTACATCTTCTTCCGCACTTGGTCGGCCGTAGTGGTGCCACTGCTGGTGGTCATCATCGTGATGATATGGTGCATAGCGAGCATCGTGCTGCTGGGCTTTAAAATAAACCTGCTTACGGGCCTGATACCCTCTATCTTGGTGGTTATCAGCGTACCCAACTGCACCTATCTGCTCTCGCGCTACCACTACGACTACCGCAAATCGGGCAACCAGATACTGGCCATGACGCGCGTTATCCGCAAGATTGGCTTAATTACGCTGGTGAATAATACGACTACGGCCATCGGTTTCTTCGTGTTCACCTTCACCGACATTGCCATTCTGTACCAGTTTGGGCTAGTGGCCACGATTAACATCTTCGTGGCCTTCGTCATCAGCTTCATCATGATTCCGGCGGTGTTTACTTACCTGCCCGGCCCCACCGACAAGCAGCTCGAGCACCTCGACTCGAAGCCGCTGGTGGGCATCATCCACTTTCTCGACTTCATTGTGCTGCGCCGTCGGCGCACCATTTACATCACGGCAGCGGTGCTGGTGGGGCTAGCGGCCATCGGCATTTCGCGCATCGAGGCCGTGTCATTCATGGTGGACGACCTGCCCAAGAAAAGCTCGGTAAACGAGGATTTGAGTTTCTTCGAAGCGCGCTTTGGCGGCGTAATGCCCCTAGAGTTTGTGGTAGATACCAAGCAGCCGAAAGGCCTGCTGAAGTTGCCTAACCTGCAGAAAATCGACCAGTTCGATAAATTCCTGCAAGCGCAGCCCGAGCTATCGACGCCGCTCAGCATGGTCACGTTTTTGAAGGCGGCCAAGCAGGCGTTTTACAACGGCAACCCCGACTTCTACAAGCTGCCCGACAACGACGATAAGAACTTTATTTTGAGCTACCTGGCCAATTCGCAAGGCAAGGGTGCCAACTCGACTGGTAAGCTGCTCAAAACCTTCGTAGACAGCACGCAGCAGCGGGCCCGCATCAGCGTAAAAATCGCCGATATCGGCTCTCACCGGTTGGATACGCTGGTTAATAAGCGCATCGACCCGGCCATCAAGCGCATCTTTGCCGGCACCGATATGGTAGTGCGCCGCACGGGCACCACGGTCATTTTCACCAAGGGCAACGAGTATGTCATTGGCACTTTAGGCGAGAGCCTGATGTGGGCCTTTGGGCTAGTGGCCATAGTGGTGCTGCTGCTGTTTCATTCGGTGCGCACCATTTTTTACGCCTTGTTGCCCAATATCTTAACGCTGACGCTGACGGCCGGCGTGATGGGTTACTTTGGCATTGCCCTCAAGCCCAGCACGGCCCTCATCTACGTCATTGCCCTAGGCATCGACGGCGACAACTCGATTCACCTGCTGGCCAAGTTCCGGCAGGAGATGGCCATGCCTGGCAAGAGCGTGAGCGAGGCCATTACCAACACGCTGAGCGAAGCCGGGTCGAGCATGTTCTACACCAGCATTGTGCTGTTTATTGGCTTCAGCATCTACGGCTTCAGCGAGTTTGGCGGTACCAAGGCCCTAGGGGTGCTCATGGGCGCCTCACTGCTCATTACCAACTTCTCGAACCTGGTGTTTCTGCCCGCTTTGCTGGTCACCTTCGAGCGCGGCGGCAGCTGGAAAACACCTAAAATGGCCCTAGTGCACCACTACGACGAGAACTACCACGAGGAAGACGACGACATCGACCAGAACCTACAGCGCCTGAGCGTGGAGCGCACGCCGATGAAGACGACTTGATTCCGTAGCATTTTTGTTATAAAAACGTCATGCTCATCTGGCGTCCGCCTGCCGAAGCATCTCTACCGAACGACACCCTAGGCGGCGTGGTAGAGATGCTTCGGCAGGCGGACGCCAGATGAGCATGACAAACGATTTTAGACCAGAAGATTATGGCTAGTAGCTTTTAGCTAGTAGCTCAAAACCAATGAACTACCCCGAATACAAGCAGCCGCTCGACTACGCTCAACTTGCCCGCGACGTGCGGACGTACTGGGAAACCAACGGCATCTTCGAGAAGAGCGTGAGCACCCGCGAGGGCCAGCCCACGTTCGTGTTTTACGAGGGCCCGCCCTCAGCCAACGGCCAGCCCGGCATCCACCACGTGATGGCGCGGGCGGTGAAGGATATCTTCTGCCGTTACCAGACGCAGCTTGGCAAGCAGGTGCCCCGCAAGGGCGGCTGGGATACCCACGGCCTGCCCATCGAGCTACAAGTAGAGAAGGAGCTGGGCATCACGAAGGAGGATATCGGTAAGAAAATCAGCGTCGAGGAATACAACCAGCGCTGCCGCGAAACCGTGATGCGCTTCAAGGCGCAGTGGGACGAGCTGACCCAGCAAATGGGTTACTGGGTAGACCTCAACGACCCCTATATCACCTTCGAGTCCAACTACATCGAGAGCTGCTGGGCGCTGCTCAAGCAGCTTTACGACAAGGGCTTGCTCTATAAAGGCTATACTATCCAGCCGTATTCGCCGGCCGCCGGCACCGGCCTCAGCTCGCACGAGCTAAACCAGCCGGGCACCTACAAGGACGTGAAGGACACGACCATCGTGGCGCAGTTTAAGGTGGTGCGCGATGAGGTGTCGGAGAAGCTGTTTAATGGGCCAGGTTGGGGGGTTGAAAACACTGATGTTTTCATCTTAGCTTGGACAACAACTCCTTGGACATTGCCCGCCAACACTGGATTGGCGGTAGGCAAGAACATCCAATATGTTCTTGTACGCACTCGTAATCCCTACACAAAGGAATTTATCCGAGTGGTATTGGCCAAAAATTTGGTTAACAGATATTTCTCTGAAGTCACCAAAATAGGCAATATTGTACCACCAACTTTCTCAGAATGGGGCAGCGAAACAAAGACAGTACCTTGGGAAATTGAAGCTGAGTTCACCGGCGCCGACCTCATCGGCATCCACTACGAGCGCCTGTTCAATACCGAGGCTGGTTTCCCCCATTTCGAAGGTGAAGAAAACGCTTTCCGCGTCATCCCTGGCGACTTCGTGACGACGGAGGACGGCACCGGCATCGTGCACATCTCGCCCACGTTTGGCGCCGACGACTTCCGGGTGGCCCAGCAGAACGGCATTCCGGCCTTGCTGGTAGCCGACGACCAGGGCAAGCTAGGGCCCATTGTGGACCGCACCGGGCGCTACGTGGCCCAGATGGGCGAGTTTGGCGGGCGCTGGGTGAAGAACTACGACGGCCACGACCAAAGCGGCGCCGACTATAAAACCCTGGACGAGAGCATCGCCATCCGGATGCGCACCGACGGCACGGCCTTCAAAACCGAGAAGTACGAGCACACCTACCCGCACTGCTGGCGCACCGACAAGCCCGTCCTGTATTATCCGCTTGATTCGTGGTTTATCAAGACCACGGCCGTGAAAGACCGGCTCATCGAGCTTAACAAAACCATCAACTGGAAACCTGAGAGCACCGGCACCGGCCGCTTCGGCAACTGGCTCGAAAACCTGGTGGACTGGAACCTCAGCCGCTCGCGCTACTGGGGCACGCCGCTGCCCATCTGGCGCACCCAGGACGGCACCGAAGAGCTGTGCATCGGCAGCATTGCCGAGTTACAGGGTGAGATTGACAAGGCCGTGGCGGCCGAAGTGATGACGCACAACCCGCTGTACGCCAGTGGGCAGCTCGACTTGCACCGGCCCTACGTGGACGATATTTTCCTGGTGTCGCCCAGCGGCCAAGTGATGTACCGCGAGCCCGACCTCATCGACGTGTGGTTCGACTCGGGGGCCATGCCCTACGCGCAGTGGCACTACCCGTTTGAAAACCAAGAGAAGTTTGCCGAGAACTTCCCGGCCGATTTCATTGCTGAAGGCGTGGACCAAACGCGCGGCTGGTTCTTTACGCTGCACGCCCTAGGGGTGATGCTGGAAAATTCGGTGGCGTTTAAGAACGTGATTGCCAACGGCTTGGTGCTCGATAAAAACGGTAACAAGATGAGCAAGCGCCTCGGCAATGCCGTCGACCCGTTTGCCACCATTGCCCAGTACGGTCCCGACGCTACGCGCTGGTACATGATTGCCAACGCCCCGCCGTGGGACAACCTCAAGTTTGACCCGGCCGGCATCACGGAGGTGCAACGCCGCTTCTTCGGCACGCTCTTCAACACCTACTCGTTTTTCGCGCTCTACGCCAACCTCGACGGCTTCCGGGCCGGCGCGGGGCCTAGGGTGCCCGTGGCCGAGCGCACCGAACTCGACCGCTGGGTGCTGAGCAAGCTGCAAAGCCTGCTGGCCGAAGTGCGCGGCCACTACGATAACTACGACCCCACCAAGGCCGCCCGCGCCATCCAGGACTTCGTGACTGACCAGCTTTCCAACTGGTACGTGCGCCTCTCGCGCCGCCGCTTCTGGAAGGGCGAGCTGACCACCGACAAGCAGGCCGCCTACGAAACACTCTATGAGTGCCTCAGCACCATGGCGCAGCTCATGGCGCCCATCGCGCCCTTCTTCGCCGATTGGCTCTACGGCAACCTTACCCTTGGAGAGTTAAAAGGTTCGCCTGAGCTTTTAACTCAACCCGTGGCTGAGTCGGTGCACCTGACTTACTTGGCCGAGGCCGATACTAGTCTCATCGACGGCGCCTTGGAAGAGCGCATGGAGCTGGCCCAGCGCATCAGCTCGCTCACGCACTCGCTGCGCAAAAAGTCGGTGCTGAAGGTGCGCCAGCCCTTGCAGCGCATCTTGGTGCCGGTGCTCAGCGACACTACCAAGGAGCAGGTGGGTAAAGTCGAAGACCTGATTTGCGCCGAGGTGAACGTGAAGCACGTCGAATTTCTGGATGATACCAGTGGCGTGCTGGTGAAGTCGGTGAAGCCCAACTTCAAGGTGCTTGGCAAGAAATACGGCCCTAGGATGAAGGCCGTTGCCGACCGCATCCAGCGCATGAGCGCTTCTGAAATTGATGGGATTCAATCAACGGATGGCATCGTCCTAGATGTAGATGGTATGGACCCAACGGTGCTGCTACCCGAAGACGTGGAAATCCGCACCGACGACTTGCCCGGCTGGCTCGTGGCTACCGACGGCCCGCTCACCGTGGCCCTCGATGTGACCCTGACCGGCGAGCTGCGCCAGGAAGGTCTGGCCCGCGAGCTGGTCAACCGCCTGCAAAATTTGCGCAAAGATTCGGGCCTTGAAGTGCAGGACCGCATCAGCGTGACTCTAGGGGCCGGCGCGCCCGCCGAGCTGCAAGCCGCCGTGCGCAACTTCGGCGACTATATCCGCGCTGAGGTGCAGGCCCAGCGCCTCGACTTCGTGCCGGAGTTGGCCGCTAGCGCTGTGCTAGCGTTTGACGACTTCCAGGTGCCCGCTCACCTGGAAGTCGTAACTAGTTGATAGTGAAAAAACTACTCGCGCCCAAAAACGCGGATAGGTTTTCTTGCGCACAAACCCTAGGCTAGGTCGTTTTAGATGGTTCTGAAACCTCATAACTAGGTATAAAACAGTACAAAATAATAAGAGTTTCGCCCGTGCAGTCCGACTTGCCAGTAGCTTCTTCGTCCATGCCTGCGCGCTACTCAGCGCGTCGCGGCAGCGTAGCGCCTTTTTTCATGCTGGCCCTGCTGGTTATCATGCTCGACCAGCTCTCCAAGTATCTGGTACACACGCATATGCAGCCAGGTTTGCCCGGTGAGATTCCGCTTATCGGTCACTGGCTGAAGCTGCACTACACCATCAATCCCGGCATGGCCTTTGGCGTAGAGCTGCCGCCGCCCTACGGCAAGCTGCTGCTCACGGGCTTCCGGCT
Source organism: Janthinobacterium lividum (assembly GCA_050954355.1). Classification (GTDB taxonomy): domain Bacteria; phylum Bacteroidota; class Bacteroidia; order Cytophagales; family Hymenobacteraceae; genus Hymenobacter. The sequence continues at coordinate 45,142 of JBPBPH010000064.1, read as the reverse complement.
GCTGGCCGTGGGCGGCCTGAGCTACTACATTGCTTACTTGGTGCGGCACCGGGCTGCCAAGGGTTTTATTGCTTGCATGGCCCTCATTCTCGGCGGGGCCCTAGGCAACTTGCTCGACTCCATTTTCTACGGCGTCATCTACCACAATGCGCCGTTTGGCGCGCCAAGCAAGTGGTTTTTCGGGCAGGTTATCGACATGATTTACGTTGACATCTACGAAGGCTTCTTGCCCACCGCCTGGCCGGTGGTGGGGGGGAAATACGTATCGCTCTGGCCCATTTTCAACGTCGCCGACTCGTCCATCTTCGTGGGTGTAGCGCTCATTCTACTGTTACAGGGCCGTTTCTTCAAGCAGGAGCAAGCCGCTGAGAAAGCCCGCGAGACGGACGCAACCGAGCCACCGGTAGGGTAGGGGGAATGGTAGAGAGCGTCGGGCCGCGCCGGCTGAAGCAAGGCTACCGCGCCACTAAAGTTGTTCGGTAACCTTGCCTCAACCGGCGCGGCCCGGCGTTCTTTGGTCGCCGCCTACTTTTGAAGGCTTGCCATTAGTGCTTCCGTTATGCCCCCCTTACTCTCCGTCCAGAATCTCACCATTGACTTCCGCTCGCGGCGCACCAATACGCGCGCCGTGGCGGGCATTTCCTTTGAAGTGAATAGGGGAGAGGTCGTAGCCATTGTGGGCGAGTCGGGCTCGGGCAAGTCGGTCACCTCGCTGGCGCTACTCGGGCTGCTGGCCAAGCCGGCCGCGCGCATCGAGAGCGGCGTGGCGCGCTTTGCCTCGGAGAAGCTGGGCGACATTGACCTGTTGCAACTCTCGGAAACCGAGTTGCAACGGGTGCGCGGCAACGACATCAGCATGATTTTTCAGGAGCCGATGACTTCACTCAATCCGGTGCTGACCTGCGGCAGCCAGGTAGTGGAAGCCCTGCGCCTGCATACTACCCTAGGCCGAGCCGAGGCCAAAGCACGCACCATCGAGCTATTTGCCGAAGCCCAGCTGCCGCGCCCGGCGGCCATCTTCAAAAGCTACCCGCACGAGATAAGCGGCGGCCAGAAGCAGCGCGTGATGATTGCCATGGCCATGGCTTGCCGCCCGGCCCTGCTCATTGCCGACGAGCCCACCACGGCCCTCGACGTAACGGTGCAGGCGCGCATCCTGCAGCTCATTCGCGACCTGCGCCGTGAGCACGGCACGGCCGTCCTCTTCATCACCCACGACCTAGGGGTAGTGGCCGAAATCGCCGACCGCATCCTGGTCATGTACAAGGGCCAGGTGGTAGAGCAAGGCCCGGTGCTTGACATTTTTACTAACCCCCAGCACCCCTACACGCGGGGGCTGCTGGCCTGCCGCCCGCGCCTTTCTATTGGTAAGAGCCGGCTGCCGGTGGTAGCCGATTTTATGGCCGTAGATGCAGCCGGCAACCTCGTAGCGCGGCCCGCCAAAACCGAGCTAAATGCCGAAAATGCCGCGCCTGTGCAGTTACGACGCGAAGACGAAACTTCCAAACCGTTCCACGGGGAACAAAGAGCGACTCTTACTGACCCATCATCCAGCGCAAGCCCTAGGGGCCTAACCGGCGCCAACGGCTCGGTAGCGGTAGCCGGGCCGTTGTTGCAGGTCGAGAATTTGCGGGTGTATTTTCCGTTGCGCAAAGGGTTTTTCGCTCGCCAAACTGAGGTTGTTAAAGCAGTGGATGACGTCAGTTTTATCATTTACCCCGGTGAAACGGTGGGGCTAGTGGGCGAGTCGGGCTGCGGCAAAACCACCTTGGGCCGGGCCTTGCTCCGCCTCACGGAACCAACCGCCGGCCGCATCCTGTTTGAAGGAACCGACTTGGCTCGCCTGCCAGCCGAGGCGCTGCGGCACCGGCGGCGCGAGTTTCAGTTGGTATTTCAAGACCCCTACGCGGCGCTCAATCCCATGCTCACGGTGGGCGAGGCGATACTGGAGCCGCTGCGGGTGCACGGCGTGGGTGGCAGTCGCACCGCGCAAAAAGCCAGGGTACGCGAGCTGCTGCGTACCGTGGGTTTGAGCGACGATGCCGAGCAGCGCTACCCGCACGAGTTCAGCGGCGGGCAACGGCAACGCATTTGCATTGCGCGGGCCCTAGCCCTGCAACCCAAGCTTATTGTGTGCGACGAGTCAGTGTCGGCGCTCGACGTATCGGTGCAGGCGCAGGTGCTCAACCTGCTCAACGACCTGAAGCGGGAGTTGGGTATTACCTACCTCTTCATCACCCACGACCTGTCGGTGGCCCGCTTCATGAGCGACCGCCTGCTGGTGATGAGTGAGGGCCGGCTGGTGGAAAGCGGCCCCGCCGCCGAGGTGTACGCCCACCCCCAAAATCCGTACACTCAACAGTTGCTGGCGGCCATCCCCAGTGACGACCCCGCCCGCATCGCGGCGCGGGTGCAGTAGTGCCAATCTCTCAGGCGGGCGTAAGTCAAGCTCCAGCTTGGTAACGCAGAAGCGCCGGTTGGGCGTTTGCTTTTTCACCTCTTCCATTCGCCAAGCTGGAGCTTGGCGCCACCCGCCGCCGCCGTCAATCTTATTTCAAGCTGTCTAGCGGCCGTCTGTATTCAATGAAAAACCCCCAAGACTCCGCCGCCCCCCGCGCCGCCCGCGCGAAGGCAGCCCCCGCCCAGCTGGGTGGTACTCCCGCTACTGGCCTCAACGCCGAAACCGTCTACCGCCAGTTTGCCGATAATCCCGGCAAGGTGTTTGGCTACCGGCAGCTCTCGCGCCGCCTCGGCGTTACCACTAAAGACCAGCGCGAAGGGCTCTTCGCCATCCTGAAGGAGTTTCGCCAGCAAGGCCGCCTAGAGCTGCTGCAAAACGATGAATACCGCCTGGCTAGCCCCACCGACCTGCCGCCAGCTGCTGACGCCCCTAAGGGCCGCAAAGCCGCCAAAAAGGACCATAGTCCCGCCCCGCTGCCCGAAGCCGAGTTTGGCCAGGACCCCATCGTGCACCGGCGCCGCTCGGCGGGCTTCGACCACCCCGGCGATGGGCCCGACCGCCCCCAGCGCGACGCTAATACCATCATTGGTACGGTATCGCTGGCTACGCCGCGCTTTGCCTTCGTGGTGCGCGAGGATGGGCAGGGCGACGACATCCGCATCTTCACCGACCAGCTGCGCTACGCCCTCGATGGCGACCTGGTACGGGTGCGCCTGCGTGGTGTGCGCGACGGCCGCCTGACGGGCGATGTAGTAGAAGTACTCAAGCGCCAGCGCACCGAAGTGGTGGGCCGCCTGCAGGTGCACGGCTCTATTGGCTTCGTGAAGCCCGACAGCCGCAAGGCGTACTTCGACGTGATGGTGCCGCCCAATGGGCTGGCCGACTCGCGCAACGGCGACAAGGTGCTAGTGCGCATTACCGATTTTCCGGACCACGATGGGCAGGGCCGCAACCCGGTGGGTACCATCGTGCGCAACTTCGGAGCGGCCGGCCAGAATGAGGCCGAGATAAACGCCATCATGGCTGAGTTCGGGTTGCCGTTTGAGTTCCCGAGCGCGGTGGAGGAGGAGGCTGAAAGCATCCCGACCAAGATTACCAAGGATGAGATTGTTAAGCGCCGCGACTTCCGCGGCATCACCACCTTCACCATCGACCCGGCCGATGCCAAGGACTTTGACGATGCCCTTAGCCTGCGCCAACTCGAAAACGGGCACTGGGAAGTAGGCGTGCACATCGCCGACGTGACCCACTACGTGCGCCTAGGCACCGAGCTGGAGCGCGAGGGGAAAAGCCGCGCCACCTCGGTGTACCTCGTGGACCGCGTGATTCCGATGCTGCCCGAAAACCTCTCCAACGGCCTGTGCTCGCTGCGGCCCAACGAGGACAAACTGACGTTTTCGGCCGTATTTGAGCTCGACGAAAAGGGCAAGCTGCACGAGTCGTGGTTTGGCAAAACGGTCATCCACTCCGACCGCCGCTTTAGCTACGAGGAAGCCCAGACGCGCATCGAAACCGGCGAGGGCGACTACGCCACGGAAGTTAACTTGCTCAACGGCATCGCCAAAAAGCTGTCGGCCGGCCGCTTCCGTAAAGGCGCCATCAGCTTCGAAACCCAGGAAGTGAAGTTTAAGCTGGGCGAGGATGGCACTCCACTAGGCGTGTATGTGAAGGAGCGCAAGGACGCGCACAAGCTCATCGAGGAGTTTATGCTGCTCGCCAATAAGGGCGTGGCCGAGTACGTGTTCAACAAGAAGAAAACCAAACCGCGCCTCACCATGGTGTACCGTACCCACGACGCGCCCGACCCTGACCGCCTCGAAAACTTCGCCATGTTTGCCCAGAAGTTCGGCCATACCCTTAACCTGAGTAACCCCAAAAAAGTGAGTACTGAGCTTAACAAGCTCAGCACGGAGGTGGTGGGCCGGCCCGAGCAAAACGTGATTCAGGGCCTGGCTATCCGCTCGATGTCGAAGGCTATTTACACCACCGAGCCCCTAGGGCACTTTGGGCTGGCGTTTGCGCACTATTCGCACTTCACCTCGCCCATCCGCCGCTACCCCGATATGATGGCCCACCGCCTGTTGGAGCATTACCTGGAGGACGGCAAGAACGTGGACGCCGAACCGGTGGAAGAAGAGTGCAAGCACTCGTCGCGCCGTGAGAAGCAGGCCGCCGATGCCGAGCGCGCCAGTATCAAATACAAGCAGGTTGAGTACATTGGCAAGCACGTGGGCGAGCAGTTCATGGGCGTGGTATCGGGCCTGACGGAGCGGGGCATTTACGTGGAGATAGAAGCCAACAAGTGCGAAGGCATGGTGCGCATTGCCGACATTCCGGGCGACAGCTTCGAGCTGGATAAGGAGAATTACCGCATTGTGGGCCGCCGCTCGAAGCGCATTATCCAGTTCGGCGACGAGCTGCAGGTGGTGGTAACGTCGGCCAATTTGCTCGACCGCACCATCGACATGGAGCTCGTCGATAATCGCCCCGAGGGCGTGAAGCAGCGCGAGCGGGCCGAGCGCGAAACCGGCCGCGGCGGTGGGCGCGGTAGTCGCAATGGCGGCGGTAGCGGCAGTAACAGTGGCGGCTACAAAGGCGGCGGGCGCGACAAGGGCAAGCGCCGCCGGTAGCCGCAGTCAGTACCAGCTGTTAGGGCGAGCGCTGCGCGGCAAGCGCACTAGAACAGTCCGCTAGGATTCGTTCTAGTGCGCTTGCCGCGCGGCGCTCGCCCTGATATTATCCACCGTTATGTCCCGATCTTTGCCCCGTGCAAACCGACTTTTCGACCCTCCTTCATCAAGCCCTTGCCCGGCTCGATTACGGCCAGCAGCCTGCTACCCTCTACGACCCCATCCGCTACATTATGGGCCTAGGGGGTAAGCGCCTACGCCCCTTGCTTACGCTGCTCGGCGGTCAGCTCTTCACCACCGACCTAGGCCCGCTGGTGCAGCCCGCCTTGGCCACCGAAGTCTTCCACAACTTTACGCTGGTGCACGACGACCTGATGGACCAGGCGCCCTTGCGCCGCGGCCAGCCCACCGTGCACGAGCGCTGGAGCCCGAGCACCGCCATCCTGGCAGGCGATGTGATGTTGGTGCGCGCCTACGAACTACTGCTCGAGCACGTGCCGCTGGCACGGCTGCCCCAGGTGCTGCGCCGCTTTTCGCAAACTGCTGCCGAGGTATGCGAGGGCCAGCAGTGGGACATGGACTTCGAAGCCGAGCCTACCGTCAGCATTGCGCATTACTTGAATATGATTCGGCTGAAGACGGCCGTGCTGCTCGGCTTTGCCTTGGAGCTAGGCGCCGTGCTAGCCGGCGCCCCCGCCGCCGATGCCGAGCACCTGCGCCAGTTTGGCACCGATATGGGCTTAGCTTTTCAGCTGCGCGACGACTTGCTTGATGTGTATGGCGACGCCGCTACTTTTGGCAAGCGGGTGGGGGGCGACATTATTGCTGATAAGAAAACGTACCTGCTCCTTACCGCCCAGGCCCAGGCTAGCGCTGCTCAGCAAGCTACCCTAGGCCGCTACCTCGGCCAGCCCGTTGCCGATGCCGAAGCCAAGGTGCAAGCCGTCCGTAGTGTGTACGACGAATTGGGCATTCGCCCCCAAACGGAGGCGCTCATCAACCACTACTTTGAGGCCGCGCTGCTGCACCTAAACCGGGTGGAGGTGCCGGCCCCGCGCAAGGAGCCGCTGCGCCAACTGGCCCTGCAGCTGCTGGAACGCGAGTCGTAGGCGCGTAGTCCTCGGCCTTGGCAGGCACCCTAGCCTGGCTCCTAATTTCCCTCCCTTATGCTTGCTAACCCCCTGCTCATTCTACTCGGCCTTACCGTGCTGGTTTCCGTCTATGCCTGGTCTAATCCCAAGCTAATGGAAGACTGGGTGCTTGACCCCTATCGCATGAGTGGGCGCCCCAGTCAGTGGTACCGTTTTCTCACGTCGGGCTTTTTGCACGCCGACTGGGGCCACCTCATTTTTAATATGATTACCTTTTACTCGTTCGGCGGGTTGGCACTTAGTGCCTTCATCAGCGAGCTAGGCACTACGGCGGGCGTCTTAGCTTTCTTGGGGCTCTACCTGGGCGGCATTATCCTCTCCGACCTGCCCACCTACTTCCGCCACCGCCGCGACCGCGGCTACCGCAGCCTAGGGGCCTCGGGCGGCGTATCGGCGGTACTATTCGCGGGCATCCTGTTTCAGCCCGTTGGCAAGGTCTACATGATGTTTATCCCCTTCGGCATTCCAGGCTTTATCTGGGGCGTGCTCTACCTGGTTTATACCTATTACATGGGCCGTCAGCAGCGCGACAACATCAACCACGATGCTCACCTCTACGGAGCCCTTTATGGAGTGCTGGTAACGCTGGTACTACTACCGAGCGTAGCAGGCACTTTTTTGACTCAGATATTCGGATATTTTCATAAGTAATTGATTATCAATAAAATAAGTATATAAATTGGCCGTTGGCGAACAATTTGCGTAGAAACCAGCGAATCAGTTCTTCTCACACCATGCGCCAACTCACCAACTTCGCCTCTCGGCTCTCTATGCCGGCTATTCTCTCATCGGTACTGCTACTAGCTACCGGATGCAATCGCTACAATAACAGCGGCCAATTGAGCGTCGCCGGAATTGTTTACCTCATTCTAGCCATTTATGCCCTCGTTAGCTTGCTTAAGCAAGACTGGTCACTCGGTAAGAAGCTAATTTGGGGTGTCATTATTTGGTTTTTCCCCATTGGTGGTTCTATCATCTACCTGCTTTTTTCTGGTCGGCAAGGCTAATCTCCCTAGGACCTACCGGACGTACAAAGGCCCTATACTATGCGATAGTCTAGGGCCTTTGTACGTCCGGTAGGTCCTAGGGAGAAATTTGTTTCGTCACAGATTGCGCTAGCTGGCCGTTATGCTCGGGCTACTTCTCTAGGCGTACGGCCTGCCGCAGCAGAGCGCCGGTATTTGCAATGCGCTTCACCTGCCAGTGTCCATCAGGCTGGCGCTGCAGGACAATGTCAGCTACTAAGGTCGTGTCATAGTGAGGCCGCGTAAACTCAACACCTACTCGGGCCTCATCGCCGGTAGTTGTGGTATACTTAATGCCTTTGAAGCTGCTGCCGGGTCCCACCACGCGTCCAATCAGTCCTAGAAACGAGACGTTCAGCAAGTGCTTTGGCGCAGCAGCCGTGGCCGCTTCTACGGAGCCTGTTTCCACGAAGCGCTCAACCTCGGCATGGGCTGCCTTAGCCAATTGGGGCTTCAGCAACCCTAAGCCCCCTCTAAGCGCAAAGCCACCTCCCGGTACCAGCGCTCCTAAGAGGTTGCTTTGGCTAGCTACATCGTCTAGTACTCCGCTCGTAACCGCTTCCACATCTACAAACCGGTCGAAAGTAGTTACATCGTGCGTTTGAGTAGCGCGCACCGCCTGCATAAGAGCAGCTATCGGCGTATCGCGTAGGTAGCGAAAATAGTAGTAGCCGCCAGCCACTAGCACCAGGAGTATTACCGAAAATAGTAAACGCTTCATATGGACGGAGACGAGTTAAGAACTGCTCATTCGCCGTTGCAAAGCTAAATCGGGCCATGCCTATAGTCGGTTGCCATTGCGTACAAGCACCATGCACAATTCATCTGCTTTATCCCTTGTCCGGCCCCAGTTGCACGGCCACCGCGGCTGCCGTGGCTTATTCCCAGAAAATACATTACCTGCCTTTCTGCACGCCCTAACCCTAGGAGTGGATGCACTCGAACTAGACGTAGTTATCTCCGCCGACAACCAAGTAGTAGTTGCCCATGAGCCTTGGTTATCGGCCCACCTAGGGCTATCGCCAGCTGGGCAACCTATTGACTCTAGTCAAGAGCACCAGTACAACCTATACCAAATGAATTATGACTCAATTCGTCAATGCCGAGTAGGCGTATTTTCTCATCCCCTATTTCCACAGCAGCAAGTAGCACCCACTTACCGGCCTTTGCTACGCGAAGTATTATTGGCCACTGAGGCCGCCTGCCAGCAACTTGGTCGCCTACCCGTAAGCTATTCCATTGAGGTTAAAAGTACGCTCGCTACTGAAGGCTTATACCATCCTAGGCCAGCTGAATTTGTAAGGTTAGTGCTTGGTGCTTGTCCCGCCGCCGTCCTTAGTCGTATCACATTGCTGAGTTTCGACGTGCGCATTTTGAAAGAAGTCCGGTGCCAGCAACCAAGTTTAGATGTGTGCCTGCTTACCGAAATTCCTTTTGACCCTGCTACCGTATTCCAGGAATTAGGTTTTATACCCGAAGTATTCGGACCTGATTATTATGTAGTAAGTCCGGAGCTAATACAAGAATTGCATAATCGTTATTCAGCACTCCAACTAGTTTGCTGGACGCTAAATGATAGTGATGCGCTAAAAAAAGCTGCTAAATGGGGCTTAGCAGGAATAACGACTGACTATCCTGACAGTGCGCAAATTGTGTTAAGACAATTTATGTAAAGAATATTACACTTGGTATTTGCATTTCACATCTGTTTTATTACACGCATTACAATCTACAAAACCGTGTTACACATTATTGTTCTATATTTATCTTTACACATTATAGATTTATGCTGATACGATACACATATTTGCACTGTAACTCGTAACACCTTATCTGATGCCCCATCAAGGCGAAATATTGCAGAACGCTATTAAAAACAGCGGTATTTCCATTAAGCACATTGTGGAGGAACTAGGTATTACACGACCTACTATCTATCGCAGATTTAAAGATGATACACTCGATGCTGGATTTGTAAAATTAGTCGGCCAGATTATCGGACATGATTTTTCTGATGATTTTACACTTGCCCAACAATCGACTCTACCGTTTGTAACTAATGTTACACGTGTTCCTGTATTACACCCTGTAACTGTCCGTAGTACGGCTATTGTGCCTGTAGAAACGGACGTTTCGAAACAGCTTCTTGCCCTCCAAGCCAAGTACATTACTCTTTTAGAAGCCTACAATGAGCTTTTGCTCAAAGTGTATGGCCCTCGCTGACAAATATGTTTCACGTGAAACATATTTGTCATGCGCTCAAACGACCTGTTTACAACGACGGTTTTTAGAGCTAAATAAAGAACTGTCAATAATTATTTGGCACTAAGTAGGTTAACGCCTACAGATAAATAATTGCCTAAGCGGATTAATTATGTGATCACACAACTAGTGTAGCGTAGAAAGACCGGTATGCTTAAAGGCCATAATAATTTATGTTTTTAGTAACAAGCCGATTGCAAAAAGCGCTACCAGAATACACGACAAAGCTTAGGTAAATTCACCCAAGTTTTGTCAAAACAAACTGCGCTGAAGTAGGCTAAGCATTTCTGTGATTACGCTGTTACTGCTAACAAAATGGCAGTAATAACTTATGCAACTATTACCTCAGTCGGTAATACCTGAAGTTTGGCAATATTTGAAGTGACGATAAACAGCGATACTAACCAGCGCATTTAGGGCAGTTTGCTTGGTCTGTACTGCGCAAGGCGCAGTAAGCCTACTCATAATAATCGCTATAAAAACACAACCTCTGATACTACCTGAGTACCAGCTTCTGCATTAAGTAGGTCTAGCACACGCGTCTTAGCCATTACCAATTCGTGCTTCAAAGGAGCAGAGGTAAGGCGTACGAAGAGTTTGCCTTTGCTGACGTAGACCTCCTTAGTTTTGAGCGCAACAGCTTTGCCCATCACGCGTTCCCAGCTAGCCACCAGTGATACCTCGCTCAGCTTGCCACCAAGCCGATAAGCCCTTATTAAAGCCTCTAGACCCTCCTTCAGCGGAATGGTGTCGGCTTGACGAGCAGTAGGAGAAGAGCTTGGCTTTTTCACGTGGCTAATGGGGCAACGGCACTAATCTGTGCTAGCGCGAGGTGGCCCGTAACGCCAAAAATACGCTATAAAGGATGCGTCAGCGGCTAATAACCACCAATAAGTGATACCTGCCCACTGGTAATGCGGAAGCGGTTAATTTCTCCCGCGATGCCAGCTAGCGCAGCATCTGTGCGGGCCAGGTTGGTATCGGTTAGGAATACCTGGCCAAACGTTTGATTAGCTACCAGTTGCAGTAGCCTGGCAATGCGCTTGTCGTCTAGGCGGTCGAAGATGTCGTCAAGTAGTAACAGTGGCTTAGAGGGCCTAGGGCTAGCAAGGCGCGCATCCCGGTTGGTAAGCAGGTCGAACTGCGCCAGCTTGAGGGCAATAACGAATGACTTCTGTTGGCCCTGTGAGGCGTAGGTTTTGACAGGTAGGCCATCCATTAGAAAAACGAAATCGTCGCGGTGTGGCCCCACGGTGCTGCGTTGCAGTAAATGGTCGCGGCGCTCATTGGCCAGTAGTAGGTGACGAAAATTCTGACCTGGCAGTTGACTCTTATAATCGATGGTAACCTGCTCGCGACCTTCTGCCAGTTGGCTGTAATGAGCTTGAAAGGCAGGTAGAAACTGCGCCAGGAATTCGACGCGCTGCTGAGAGAGTTGTTCTCCCAACGGGGCCAGCTGGTCGTCGAGCGCTTGCAAGTACAGGGCGTCGAACCCATGCTGACCATTGCTCTGCTTAAGCGTGGCGGTACGCTGGCGCAATAGACTATTATACTGAATAAGCAGTTCTAAGAAATCGTGGTCGAGCTGCGACTGCAGGCTGTCAAAATAGCGGCGTCGCTCCTCACTACCCTGGCGCACTAAGTCGGTATCGTAAGGCGAGATGAGCACGGCCGGGTAGCGGCCAATGTGGTCGGCTAGGCGCTCGTAGGGTTGCTTGTTATGCGTAATAATCTTTTTCTGCCCAGCGCGCAAGCTTACTTGGATAGCTTCCGTCTTATCAGCCTCCGGAGTGGAAAAACTGCCTTTAACTACAAAAAAATCAGTATTTTGCTTGATATTTTGTGCATCGGTAGTACCAAAAGCACTTTTGCCGAGCGCTAGGTAGTGAATAGCATCGAGGAGGTTGGTTTTGCCTGTGCCATTATCACCGATAAAGCAGTTGATGCCGGAACCAAAAGACAGGCTGGCTTCGTCGTAGTTTTTGAAAAACAGTAGGTGGAGCTGGTCGAGCGTCATGCAGGGGCAATGGGAGTACGGCCGGTAGTACGTAATTTCGCGCTCCTAACGCGAATTTATACTTTTCGAACAATGGCTGAGACGAAGACAAAGGGAGCTACTAAAGCGGTAACCGACACCAACGGCCAGGCGAAAAAAGCCACCCAAGACGCTACCCCGGTTGTGGTAGACGAGGCAACGGGGGTGGCTACTGTGCAACAGCCTCCGGTAGAAGTGCTGCCCGACGCCCACGCAGGCGACAACACCTCGCCTGAGCCTAGGGCCGCTTCGCCCGCAAAGGCGGAATTCTCGAAGGAAGTATACCTGCGCTGGTACGAGCAGATGCAGCTCATGCGAAAGTTTGAGGAAAAGGCCGGCCAGCTATACGGCCAGCAAAAAATTAAGGGCTTCTGCCATCTATACATTGGCCAGGAGGCCTGCGTAGCGGGCGCCGTGTCGGCCCTGGAGCCGGGCGATAAATATATTACCGCTTACCGCGACCATGCCCACCCCCTAGCCCTAGGCACCTCGCCCAACGCCATCATGGCCGAGCTGTTTGCCAAGGCTACCGGTTGCTCGAAGGGTAAGGGCGGCTCGATGCATATGTTTGATAAGGAAGTTGGCTTTATGGGTGGCCACGGCATCGTGGGCGGCCAGATTCCAATGGGCGCGGGTATCGCCTTCGCCGAGAAATATAACAAGACGGGCAAGCTTTGCATCTGCTATATGGGCGACGGCGCAGTACGCCAAGGTGCCTTGCACGAGGCCTTCAATATGGCCATGCTGTGGAAGCTGCCCGTCATTTTTGTGGTAGAAAACAACGGCTACGCCATGGGCACCGCTGTGAGCCGCAGCTCCAACGTAGTAGAGCTGCACCAGATTGCCGAAGGCTACCTGATGCCTAACGAGCCAGTGAACGCCATGAACGTGGAGGACGTGCACCATGCCGTGGCTCGCGCCGCCGAGCGCGCCCGCGGCGGCGAAGGCCCCACCTTCTTAGAGCTTAAGACCTACCGCTACAAGGGCCACTCGATGAGTGACCCAGCCAAGTACCGCACCAAAGAGGAAGTAGAGGAGTACCGCCACCGCGATACCATCGAGGCCGTGCGCCACACCATCCTCACCAACGGCTTCGCCACCGAAGAAGCCCTAGGGGCCATCGACGAGCAAATCAAGGCGCGGGTGCAGGAGTCGGTGGATTTTGCCGAAAACTCGCCCTACCCCGATGCGGCCGAACTGTACCACGACGTGTACGTGCAAAACGATTATCCTTATATCCGCGATTAACTTGTAACCGCTGCCGGTAGCGCGGCCCTGGCACTAGCCTAAGCCGCGCCGCCTAGGTCCGCCCGCGCCGCCAAAGGTGCACTTTTTAGTATGTCGAAAATTCCCTATACCAATAAAACTCCCGGCGCCCGCCAGCCGGTGCGCCCCGTACCGGCCGACCCGCTAGCGGCAGCCGAAGGTTTTCCGACCGAGAACCCACTGCTGGAAGACCCCGATGCGCTGGCTAATCGCCTAGCCGAGTCGGAAGACTTTGTGCGCCGCAACCGCACCCTATTGCTGGGTGTGCTTGGGGCCGTGGTGGCCGTGGTAGTGGGCATCTTTGGCTACAACTACTGGCGCAATCAACAGAACGAGCAGGGCCAGGCTGCGATGTTCCGGGCGGTGAGCTACTGGGCAGCCGACTCGCTGAACAAGGCCACCAAGGGCGACGGTAAGCACCCCGGCCTTGACAAGGTAGCCGCCGAATATAGTGGCACCAAAGCTGGTAACCTGGCTGATTTCTACGCTGGCGTGGCTGCCCTCAAGCTCGGCAAATACCAGCAGGCTTACGATGACCTAAATAAGTTCAGCTCGTCGGACTACCTAGTGCAGGCGCGCGCCTACGCCTTGATGGGCGACGCCCAGCTGGAGCTGAACAAGCCCAAAGAAGCCGCCGACCTTTACGAGAAAGCCGCCGGCTATAATGCCAACGAGTATTTCTCGCCGGGCTATCTGTTGAAGGAGGGCGTGGCCCTAGAAGCCGCCAGCGACAAGGACGCCGCAGGTAAGGTATATGACCGCATCGTCAACGATTACCAAAGCGCCCAGGAAGTAGCCGAAGCCCGGCAGCGTAAGGCCGCATTGTAGCTGCCTCTGCCCTAGGGGCGCAAGAAGTATGAAAGCGGCGCTGGCCCCCTGGGCGGCGCCGCTTTGCTTAGGCCCCCGCGCCGTTGCTCGCGGGCTAGGCACCTACTTTTGCTTTTAATTACCGCACCTACTTATGGCCACGGCGCTCCAAAACCTCAGTGCTTACGACAGCACCAACTTCATTGATATTAGCGAAAAGCGGTTTGGGCTGGTGGTAGCCGACTGGAACCGTGAGCTGACCGAAACCCTCAGCACCGGCGCCTACGACACCTTGCTCAAGCACGGCGCCAAATCCGAATATGTGTTCCGTAACTCGGTGCCCGGCAGCTTCGAGCTAACCCTAGGGGCGCAGCTGCTGGCCCAGCACGAGGAAATAGATGCGGTTATTTGCTTAGGGGTGGTTATCAAGGGCGATACCAAGCACGACGACTACATCTGCCATGCGGTGGCGCAGGGCCTGACCACGGTAGGGCTGAAGTATAACAAGCCGGTAATTTTTGGGCTGGTAACCACTAACACCCTGGAGCAGGCCTGGGACCGCGCCGGTGGCCGGCATGGCAACAAGGGCACCGAAGCTGCGGTGGCCGCCATCCAGATGCTAGGCTTTTGAAGCGCCTAGGCCCTGGGTGAAGGGAAAAGGCAGAAAAACCCTACCTTTGCTAAGACTACTGGCCTAGCGAATAGCAGTCAAACTTTTTGCTTTACCGGCGCGTTGCAACCCATGCCGCCACCCGGCTACCCATTCAAAAATACCTTTACTGCTCCTTTCGATGACTGAGGAAAACCTCCGCTACTCGCGGGAAGACTTAGCTGAGTTTGACCAGATTATCCAGGATAAACTCACTGCAGCCCGCAAAGAATTATTTTTCATCCGGGAAACCCTGACCCGCAACAACGAGTCGGGCACTGATACCACGGCGGCTTCGCTAAAAGTATTGGAAGATGGGGCTGAAACTGCTGAAAAAGAAAGCCTTAACCAGCTAGCTTCCCGGCAGATGAAGTTTATTCAGCAGCTGGAAAACGCCCAGCTTCGCATCAAGAACGGCACTTACGGCGTGTGCATCGGCACAGGCAAGCTCATTCCGAAGGAACGCCTGCGCGCGGTGCCGCACACCCAACACTCGATTGAGGCCAAGCTGGCCCGGCGCGACTGAGCCGTTCCCGCTTTTTATGGCCCGGACTCCGGCAGGCGCAGTAGGCGCCTAGCTTAGGAGTCCGGGCTTTGTATTGCACTAAAAAACCTAGCGCCGACAGGCAGCCAATTCGTTAAACCCCCGCAAGTACCATGGGCAAGCAGCATTCTTCTCCCAACGATAAATCGGGCCGCCGGCCCACCGGCCGCCCCGGCTCTGACCGCAGCGACCGGCCCGAGCGCGGCTACAGCAACCGCCCCAGCGCCGGCGGCTACGGCAGCCGCCCCGACCGGGGCGACCGGCCCGAGCGCAGCAACCGCGGCGAGGGTGGCCGCAGCGAAGGCTATTCGGCGGCCCGCCCAGCTTTTGGCCAAGGTAGCCGGCCCGGTGGCAGCAGCGGCTACAGCGGCAACCGCCCTGGTGGTAGCCGCCCTGGTGGCGCTGGCGGTAACCGCCCCGGTGGCTATGGCGGCGATAACCGACGCAGCTTCGGCGGGGACGAGCAGCCTAGGAGCAAGGGCGGTGATAATCGCCGCAGCTTTGGCAGCGGCGAGCGGCCGAGTGGCAGTGGCGGCTTTCGCGAAGGGCGCAGCGAGCGCCCCGCCGCAGGGCAGCGCCCCAGCTACGGCGACCGACCAGCCCACAACGACCGGCCGCGCCGCGCGGAAGGCGAGCGCCCCGCCTCTGACCGGGAGGAACGGCCTAAGAAAAGTATTTGGCAGGGCCAGCCGGTGCGCTACGAGGGCAAGCCCACGGTGCCCCGCGGCCAACCCGGCGAGCGTAGCCGCAAGTTTATCAAGCAGGACCCCATCACCCCAGCGGGTGAAAACGCCCCAGCCAGCCGCCCCGCTAGCGCGGAAGCCCGCCCTGCCTACCAGGGCCGCGACGAGCGCCGCGCCTGGGAAGAGCGCGGCACCGGCAAGCCCGCCGGCTACGGCAACCGCGAGGGTAGTAGCCGCGATGCCGAAGCACCGCGCCGCAGCTATGGCAGCCGTGAGGGTGACGACCGCGCCGACCGCCGCCCCGCCGGCAGCAACCGCGAAGGAGGCAGCTACAGCCGCGAGGAGCGCCGCCCTACCGGCGACCGCCGCGAAGGCAGCTACGACAAGCCCCGCAACAATGACGGCCATGAGCGCCGCCCCAGCAGCGGCACCGACAGCCGCCGCGAGGGTAGCTATGATAAGCCGCGCAGTACCGGCGAACGCCCCAGCGCGGGCGGCTCGTTCCGCGAGCGGCGCGATACCATGCGCGACCAGGTGCGTGGCGGGCGAGCCTCGGGCACCAGCTACGGACGCGGCGAAGGCACTGGCCAAGCCCCCGACTACAAGAACCTGAAGCACTACGAAGACGACAAAAACCGCGGCAACAAGCGCCGCCGCGACGAGGAAGACTTCGGCACTGAGGAGATGCGCCTCAACCGCTACATCGCCAACGCCGGCATTTGCTCGCGCCGCGAGGCCGACGCGCTGATTGCAGCCGGCGAAATCCGGGTGAATGGCGAAGTAGTGACCGAGATGGGCTATAAGGTGCAGCCGAGCGATACGGTGCAGTACGGCAAAACCAACCTCAACCGCGAGAAGCTGGTGTACGTGCTGCTCAATAAGCCTAAGGACTTCATCACGACCACCGATGACCCCGAAGGCCGCAAAACGGTGATGGACCTGGTAGCTAACGCCTCGAAGGAACGCATTTTTCCGGTGGGGCGCCTCGACCGCAATACCACTGGCCTGCTGCTGTTTACTAACGACGGCGAAGTGGCGCAGAAGCTCTCGCACCCTTCGCATAAGAACAAGAAGATTTACCAAGTCGAGCTTAGCAAGCCCCTCACGGCCGAGCACCTGCGCGACATCAGCGCCGGGGTAGAGCTGGAGGATGGCAAGGCCGAGGTAGATGACGTAGCCGTGGTGGCCGGCAACCCGCATTTCGTGGGCGTGGAGCTGCACATCGGGCGCAACCGCATCGTGCGCCGCATTTTCGAGCACCTGGGCTACGAAGTAGTGGCCCTCGACCGGGTCCAGTACGCCGGCATCACCAAAAAGGACTTGCCCCGCGGCAAGTGGCGCTTCTTGAGTGAGCAGGAAGTTATCCGCCTGAAGTATTTTATGTAGCCCTTTTTTAGCTGTTGGCTCTGGGCTGCTAGCTGTTAGCTACCGCCTGACGCAAAGCCAATAGTCAGCAGCCCAGAGCCAACAGCTAAAAAATGGCTACCAGCTTAATACTAGACCTAGGCAATACGGCCCTTAAATACGGGTTATTTGCGGATGGGCAGCTGCGCGAGCACGGCGTGCTGCTGGCGCCTGCCCAGCTGCCAGCACTTTGGCAGCAGCATCAGCCTGCCCAGGCCATTTTGGCTTCGGTAGCCGCCGAGGCTGCCACCCAGCCCTGGTTGGCGGCCTTAGCCGAAACCGGGACCCTAGGGCAGGTACTGCCCTTTAGGCCAGGCTTTACGCCGGTGCCCATTCGCAATGCCTACGCCACGCCGCATACCCTAGGGGCCGACCGGCTGGCGGGTGCAGTGGGCGCGGCGGGCTTGCGGCCGGGGTGCGACACGCTGGTAATTGATGCTGGCACGGCCCTGAAGCTGGATTTGGTAACCGCCGATGGCACCTACCACGGCGGCAGCATCGCGCCGGGCTTGCGCATGCGGCTGCAAGCTTTGCACACGTTTACGGGCCGGCTGCCGTTGTTAGACTTGCCGCTTGCCACCGCGGCGGTGCAACTAATTGGTGACTCGACGGCCTCTGCTATGCACAGCGGGGTGCTGCGCGGGGTCGCCGCCGAAGTGGTGGGCCTGCTAGCCGCCTACGAGCGCCACTACCCCGGCCTGGGCGTGGTGCTCACGGGCGGCGATGCCCCGCATCTGCAAGCAGCCCTGGAGGCCGCCAGCGGGCGTATCTTTGTGGTGCCAGAACTGGTGCTGCTAGGCCTGGAAATGATTTTGCGCTATAATGTCGACTTTTAAGCAAGTATCTGGGGCGCTGATTGGGGCAGCCTTATTGGCCGCTGGCCCTGCCCTGGCCCAAAGCCAGGGGCAGGCCAACTCGCCGTATTCGCGCCTGGGCCTGGGCGACTACCAGGGCAACCTGGGTGGGGTGCGCCAGCTGGGCATGGGCGGCACCGGCCTCGCCGCGCCTAATACCGGCAATGTAAACGAGCTGAACCCAGCCCTGCTCACCTACACCGCGCGCACCACCTGGGAGGCCGCCTTCAACGGGGAAGCAAAAACCAACCGCACGGCCACCGCCTCCAACCGCAGCGGCAGCGGCAGCCTGGGCTACCTGGCCCTGGCCGTGCCCCTCAACCGCCGCTGGGCGGGCGCCCTCGGCCTGAAGCCTTTTAGCTCGGTATCCTACGATGCCACTACCACGGGCCCCGTTAACGGCGACCCTACGGCAATAGCCTATTCGCAGTACCACGGCACGGGCGGCTTGTCGGAAGCCTACTTGGCCTCGGGCATTCACGTGCTGCGCGACCTGAACCTGGGCGGCAGCGCCTCTTACCTATTCGGCACCATCGACCAAACGGTGGGCACGGCCATCAGTACGACTACGCTGGCGGCGCGGCAGCTGGTAGTGAAGGACGAGCAACTGCGCTACTCTGATTTCCTGTTTCGGGCGGCGGCGCACTACCGCCACAAGGTAACCAAGGACCTGAACCTGAACCTGGGCGCCGTGTACAGCTTCCCTACCAACCTGCGTGCCACCCGCACGCTCACCGCCGCCCAGCACGATGCAAACGGCGCTACCATCGGCGCCGTCACGCAGCTGTCCAGCGACGTGGGCAGTACCTACGTGCCGGCCCAGACGCAGGCAGGCCTCTCGGTAGATAACTCGCGCAACTGGTCGGTGAGCGTTGATGGGTCGTACCAGCAGTGGTCGCAGTTCCGGCCCTATAGCCAGCTCTCTACTACCGCGCTCACCAACACCTGGCGCGGGGCGGCGGGCGGCGAGTTTACCCCCGACCCCGGCTCAGTAGACCACTACTTTCAGCGCGTGACTTACCGCCTAGGGCTGAGCGTGGCCCAAATGCCCTACGCGCCGCAGGGCGAAAACCTCTACGACCGGGCCGTGCACTGGGGCTTTGGTTTCCCGCTGCCCACCGGCACGCCCCTCGAATCGACCACCATTAGCCTGGGCTTTGCCCTAGGGCAGCGCGGCAACACCAACTACGTAGTGGGCAACGCCTCGGGTAGCAATGTGCGCGAAACCTACCTGCGCATGCAACTGGCCGCCACGCTCGGCAACCGCTGGTTTATCAAGCGGCGCCTGCAGTAGCATGGCCAGGCGGGCAGGCGTACGGAGGGGCCTAGGGGCCGCCATGCTGCTTGGGCTGCTGGCCGCCGGCTGCCAGCCCGAGCAAGAAGCGCCCAAGCTGCCCACTTACAAAGGCCCGCTGCTGCAAACCGAGCACGTTATCACGCTGATAAGCGACTCGGCCCGCCCGCACATCCGGCTAACGGGGCCGCTGAAGCAGCAGTTTGAGAGCGGCGACGTGCTGTACCCCCAGGGGGCCTTAGTTACCTTTTACGATACCAAAACGGGGAAGCTGGTTGTCAACACCATCCAGGCTAAATGGGCTAAGTATGAGAGCAATAAGCAGCTTTACATCATGCGCGGCGACGTGCGCGTGGCCAACGTGCCCCAGCAGCAAAAGCTCAACACTGAGGAGCTGTTTTACGACCGCGGCAAGCAGCAGATTTATACCGACCGCAAGATGTTTGTGCGGGTAGAAACGCCCGCTGAGGTGCTCACTGGCTACGGCCTGACGGCCAACCAGGACTTTTCGCGCTACAGCATCTACAAGCCTCTCGGCACGTTCACGCTCGAAGAGGCCCGCACCCAGGGTAAATAAGCGGCCGCCGTGCAGCCAAGCCCGCGTAGTGGCTACATTGGGGGCAGCTACTTGGCTTTCTGCGTTATGCACCGTTCTGTACTGCTCTTCTTGGCTGGCGGCTGGCTGCCGCTGGCTGCCCCGGCCCAAACTGCCCCCTCGCTGGCCGCGCCCAGCCCACCAACCGCCGGGGCCCTAGGCCCGCTCACGGTGGAAAAAATAATGCGCGAGCCCGCCGAGTGGATGGGCGGCCTGCCCTCGGAGGCCTATTGGAGCGAGGACGGGCGGCGCATCTACTTTCAGTGGAACCCCCACCGGGCCCGCCACGACTCGCTCTACGAAACGACGCCCGCCGGCGGGGTGCCGCGCCCGGTGCCCCTGGCCAGCCAGCGCCAGCTGCCGCCCCCGCGCGGCGAGTATGACCTGGGCTACACCCGCAAGGTGTATGAGCTGAACGGCGACATTTATTTGCTCGACCTCAAGACCGGCCGCGTCCGGCGCGCCACCAACACGGCCGAGCGCGAAAGCAACCCCGGCTTCGCGCTGGCCGAGCAACTGGTGAGCTACACCCGCGCCGGCAACCTTTTTACCTGGGACCCCGCCACCGGCGAAACCGTGCAGCGCACCGACTTCCGCCTAGGGCCGCCCCCGCCCAAAACGGCCGCCAACCCCCAGCAGCAGTACCTGCGCCAAGAGCAGCTGGCGCTGTTTGAGGTGATTCGGGCCCGCGACCAGGACCGCCGCGCCCGCGAGCGCCAGCAAAAAGCCCTGACCCGGCTGCAACCCAAGGCCATTTACCTAGGGGCGCAAACGGTGGAAAACCTGCAGCTCTCGCCCGATGGCCGCTTCGTGACCTACACGCTGGTGCAGCCCAGCACCGACAGGGCGGCCATCGTGCCAAGCTTCGTCACGGCCTCGGGCTTTACCGAGGACCTGAATACGCGCGGCAAGGTGGGCGCCGCCCAGCGGGCCTACGAACTGGGCATTTATGACGTGGGGCGCGACACGACGTTTGTGCTGGGCTATCAGGACTTGCAGGGCCTAAGCGAGCAGCCCGCCTACCGCCAGGAGTACGTCCTCAAAGCCAAGGCGCCCGTGCCCGCCGCGGGCGCCGCCGATGGCACTGCCGCCCTAGGCCCCAAAACCAAGCTGACCACCGAGTTGCGCCGCGTGCAGCCCTTTGGCCCCACCTGGAGCCCCGATGGCCAGCACGCCCTGCTGGTGGTGCGCGCCACCGACAACAAAGACCGCTGGCTGCTGGCCCTGGACCCCGAAACCCAAAAAATAAAGCTGCTCGACCGCCAGCACGACGACGCCTGGGTGAGCGGGCCCGGCATTGGGGGCGGGAGCGGGGGCGGCAGCGTGGGCTGGCTGCCGGATAGCCGCCGCGTGTGGTTTCAGAGCGAAGAAACCGGCTACTCGCACCTGTATACCGTGGACGTAGCCACGGGCCAGAAAAAGGCCCTGACCAGCGGCAACTTTGAGGTGCAGCAGGTGCAGCTGGCCCGCGACAAGAAAACTTGGTACCTGACGGCCAACAAAAACCACCCCGGCGAGCAGCAGTTCTACCGCCTGCCGGTGGCGGGCGGGGCGCTGGTGCAGCTCACCACTCGGCCCGGCGGCTATGAGGTGAGCGTCTCGCCCGACGAGAAAACGCTGCTGGTGCGCTACAGCTACGCCAACCAGCCCTGGGAGCTGTTTGTGATGCCCAACCGACCGGGCGCGCCCATGCGCCAGCTTACCCACTCCACCACCGCCGAGTTTGCCAGCTATGCCTGGCGCGACCCCGAAATTATTACGTTCCCGGCCCGCGACGGGGCTGCGGTGTACGCCCGCCTCTACCGCCCCGCCCACCCCGACCCGGTGCGGCCGGCCGTGATATTCGTGCACGGCGCGGGCTACCTGCAAAATGCCCACAAGTGGTGGAGTAACTACCAGCATGAGTACATGTTCAACAACCTGCTGGCCGACCGCGGCTACACGGTGCTCGACATCGACTACCGCGGCTCGGCGGGCTACGGGCGGGCCTGGCGCACGGGCATTTACCGCTACATGGGCGGCAAAGACCTCCTCGACCAGGTAGACGGCGCCAAGCTGCTGGTAGAGAAGTACGGCGTGGATGCGCGCCGCGTGGGCCTCTACGGCGGCTCCTACGGCGGCTTCATCACCCTGATGGGCTTGTTCACGCAGCCCGACGTGTTCCGGGCCGGGGCCGCCTTGCGCGCCGTCACCGACTGGGCGCACTACAACCACGGCTACACCGACAACATCCTCAACGAGCCCTACGCCGATAGCGTGGCCTACGCCCGCTCGTCGCCTATCAACTACGCGGCCGGGCTGCGCGGGGCGCTGCTCATGTGCCACGGCATGGTCGATACCAACGTGCACTTCCAGGATATTGTGCGCCTCAGCCAGCGCCTCATCGAGCTGCACAAAGACAACTGGGAGCTAGCCGTGTACCCGGTGGAAGACCACGGCTTCTTAGAAGCTTCGTCGTGGACCGACGAGTACAAGCGCGTGCTCAAGCTATTTGAAACCAACCTGCGCGCGCCCGGTGTTGGGCCGGCTACCGGCGGTGGCGGCGGGGTAGGCGGGCAGTAGCTTTGAATCGGTGCCCTAGGGATACAAACAAGCAAGAACGTCCTGCTAGATGATAATAAAAAAGGCGGTTATGCTGAGCGAAGCCGAAGCATCTCTACCGCGTAACTAACTTCTGACGTTAAGTCTACTTACGCGGTAGGGATGCTTCGGCTTCGCTCAGCATAACCGCCTTTATGCTAGTCAACGCTCTTTTTTAGTACTATATGCAATTCGATAAATCCCTGGCGCGCACGGTGCTAATGGCCCTGGGCGTGGTATCGTTCGTGATTGGCGCATACCAAACGGTTTTGCAAAAGGACCTGGGGCGCAACTACTGGATTTTTATGGTGTCGCTGGCCTGCTGGCTGCCCCTCAACTACTGGCGCCAGCAGGACGCGCGCCGCGCCAAAGAGCTGGAAGTAGCCCAGCAGGTGGCCGAGCTGAACCGCCCCAAAAAGCAAAAGAAAAAGGCGCCGCGCCGCTAGCCGGGCCTTTTTAACGGCGGCGACCCTAGGCCCAGCTTGAAAGTTTGGCCGGGCGGTGGTTATTTTGCACCTCATTTGGCTGCGGCCCCCGGAATTATCTTATTTTTTAAATGGCATTAATTAACACGATTCGCGAAAAATCGGGCGTAGCCGTGGGGGCCGTGGCCGTCGGGATGCTGCTCTTCATTGTGGGCGGCGACCTGATTGGCGGCCGCAACCGCCTCTTTGGCCGCGATGGCCAGGTGGTGGGCACCGTGAACGGCGACAAGATTGAGCTGCCCGAGTTTACCAACGCGCTGGAGCAAGCCAAGCAAAACTTCGCTAACCAGCAGGGCCGCCAGCCCGACGAGCAAGCCACCGGCTACCTGCGCGACCAGGTGTGGAACCAGCTGCTGTATAAGTACGCCTACCAGCCCGAAATCGCGAAGCTCGGCTTGGCCGTAAGCGACGACGAGCTGGTGGACATGGTGCAGGGCGACAACATCAACCCCTCGCTGAAGCAGTCGTTTACCGACCCCAAAACCGGCCAGTTTAGCAAAGACGCACTGCTCAACTTTCTGCGCAACCTCAACAAGAACCCGCAGCAGGAAGCCGCCTTCACGCAGTTTGAGAGCGATTTGCGCACTTTCCAGGGCCCGGTGAGCAAGTTCAACGAGCTGCTGAAAAACTCGGTGTACGTGACTACGGCCGAGGCCAAGGCGTTTGACAAAGCTCAGAATAGCAAGGCGAACTTTCGTTACCTGTTCGTGCCCTACACCAGCGTGTCGGACTCAGCCTTTAAGCCCACCGACGCCCAGCTGCAAGACTACCTCGACCGCCACAAGGGCCGCTACAAGGTAGAGGACGGCCGCAGCATCGAGTACATTGTGGTGCCCGAGGTAGCTTCGAAGGAAGACAGCGCCGCCCTGCGCCAGAGCGTAGCTGGTCTGGCCACGCAGTTCGGCACCGCGCCCAACGACTCGCTGTTTGTGCGCGCCAACTCCGACCAGCCTTACAACCACGCCTTCCTCTCGCCTGGCGACCCTAGCTTCCCCGAGCAATTGCGCAAGCAGCTGCCCCTGGCGGTGGGCCAGGTGTACGGCCCCTTTGTGAACGGCAACACCCTAGCCCTTTTCAAGGTGACGGGTGAGAAGGCCGGCGCCAAGCCCGCCGCCCGCGCCAGCCACATCCTCGTGAAGCCCGACGCCCAAACGCCCGAGGCGAAGGCCGCCGCCAAGGCTAAGGCCCAGGACATTCTGAACAAAATCAAGGCTGGGGCCGACTTTGGGGCCATGGCCCGGCAGTTTGGCAGCGACGGCACTAAGGACCAGGGCGGCGACTTGGGCTGGTTTGAAGAAGGCCGCATGGTGCCCGAGTTCAGCAAGGCCGTGTTTGCGGCCAGCAAGCCCGGCCTGCTGCCCAATCTGGTCGAAACCAGCTTCGGCTATCACATCATCAAGGTAACGGCGCCCAAAACCAACAATACCTACCAGGTAGCGGCCATCACCAAATCGGTGCAGCCCAGCGACGCCACCCGCGACGCGGCCTACGCCAAGGCCGAGCAGCTGCTGGCCGACGCCACCAGCCTGGAAGCCTTCCGCGCCCTGCCCACCAAGGACAAGACCCTGCAAAAGCAGGAAGCCAAATACGTGGCCCGCGACGCGCAGAGCGTGAACAACCTGCAGAATGCGCGCGAAATTGTGCGCTGGGCCTTCGGCCTAGGCCCCGACGGCGAAACTAAGGTGGGCGATGTCAAGAAGTTTGATATCGGCGACCAGCACATCATCGCCGCCCTCACCGATAGCCGCACCAAGGGCACGGCCACCATCGAGAGCGTGCGCCCCGAGCTAACCGCCCAGGTGCGCAACGAGCTAAAGGCCAAACAGATAATAACTAAGCTGCAAGGCAAAGCCGGCACCTTGGAAGACCAGGCTAAAGCCGCCGGCCAGGGCGCCGTGGTGCAAACCGCCGATGGCGTAGCCGCCGGTCAGGGCGTCATCCCCGGCGTAGGCTTCGAGCCCGACGCCGTGGGCCGCGCCTTCGCCCTGAAAGCGGGCCAGAAGTCGGCCCCCGTGCAGGGCGACCAGGGCGTGCTAGTGGTAGAGGGCCTGGCCGTAGCGCCGCCCGCTGCCCCCGCCGACGTGAAGGCTCTGCGCCAGCAGCTTACCCAGCAGCGCCAGCAGCGCCAGGACAACCTCACCTACGAGGCCCTGAAAGCCAACGCCAAGGTGGTAGACAACCGCGCCAAGTTCTTTTAAACGCCACCCAAGCTGCGTTTACCAGTCGGCCGCGCCCCTAGGGTGCGGCCACTTGCGTTTGGGACCTAGGGCCTTTGGCGGCCGGCGGGGCCTAGGCGACGGGCCCGATGAGCAGCGGCGCGCTATCTTGCTGGAGTAAAACCACTTGGTAGCTATGCAACCTAAACCCACCATTTCCTTCGTGCAGCGCGGCCTGCCGGGCCTGCTCTGCATCGGCCTCGGGCTGGCGCTGTGCTTCATCTTTCGCCATTCCAGCGCCTGGCCCCAAGAGCTAAAGCGCCTGGCGCTTCCGGTGGCGTTGGTGCTATCCCTAGGCGGTATTCCCTTGGTCAACAGCTACGTGTACCAGCGCAGCTGGCAGGCTATGCGCCCGGAGTTACTTGGTCTGGCCACGCTGCTGGCTGGCCTGCTGGGCTGGCAGCTGTGCAGCTGGCTAGGGGCATTATAGGCGGGCTACCCTAGGCCGTGAACAAACCAGCGCCGCTCCGGCGTTAAAGCAGCCAAACCAGCCTAGGCTAGCCGTGAAAATTATGCGCCGTACTTCCTTCTTACTGCTGGCTGCCGGCCTGGGCCTTGCCGCACCAGCACGGGCCCAGATGCTGCCTAGGCCGCCGCAGCCCGGCAACTCGGGCAGTTGGGCGCCGGTGGATGGCGCTACGCTGGCCCGCGAGTACACTACGCGGGGCGAGTTTGAAAAGGCTGCATTCTTGTTTGAAAAACTGAAAAGCGACGAGCAAACCGCGCCCGGGGTGCTGCCCAGTTACCTAGCGGCCTTGCAGGGCTTGAAGCGCTACAAGGATGCCGAAAAGCTGCTCAGGCGCGGCCAGCGCCAGCACCCCGAAGAGGGCACCTACGGCGTGGCCCTCGGGGCGCTGTACGCCGCCAGCGGCGACGCCGCGGCCGCCGACAAGCAGTACCAGAAGGTAATCAGCCAGCTGACGCCGCCGCAGGTGGCGCCGGTGGGAGCCGACTTTCAGCAGCGCGAACTGCCGCAGTGGGCCGAAAAAACCTACCTGCGCGGCCGCGAGCTGGCCCATAATAACACCGAGTACGCCGCCCAGCTCATCCAGTTCTACACCCAGAGCCAGCAGCAGGACAAGCTGCTCGACGAAACCCTGCGCCTGGTGGAGCGTGACCCGCAGCAGCTGCCTTTCGTGCGCAACATGCTGCAAAATGCGCTGCGCGAGGAAAAAGATTTTGACACCCTGGAGAAGCTGCTGGTGGGAAAGGTGCAGGCCCAGCCCGACCAGTCGGCCTACAGCGAGCTGCTACTGTGGCTGCAGGTGCAGCGCCACGATTTTGCGGGCGCGCTGGTGCAGGCCCGCGCCCTCGACCGCCGCGCCCAGGCCCAGGGGGCGAGGGTGTTGGCCCTGGCCGGCATTGCGCAGCGCAACCGTGACTACGCCACCGCCGTGGCCGCCTGCGACTATGTGCTGCGCGAGTACCGCACCGGCCCCTTCTACGGCCGCGCCCGCCAGTTGCTGCTAGAAGCTCGCGAGGCACAGGTGCGCGACACCTACCCCGTCGACCAAAGCCAGCTGCGCGCCTTGGCGGCCGACTACGCCGCCCTCATCGCCGAGCTGGGTGCCACGCCCGAGGCGGCCCCGGCCCTGAACCGCCTGGCCCAGCTCTACGCCTTTCAGCTCGACGACCAGCCTAGGGCCGTGCCGCTGCTGCAGCGCGTGATTGACATGCCCCGCGCCGCGCCCGAAGCCGTAGCCGAAGCTAAAATTGCGCTCGGTGACATCGACCTGCTCAAGGGCGAGCCCTGGGAGGCCACGCTGCTGTACTCGCAAGTAGAAAAGGCCAACCCCGAGGCGCCCATCGGGCAGGAAGCCAAGCTGCGCAACGCCCGCCTGAGCTACTTCGCCGGCGATTTTAAGCTGGCCAAGAGCCACCTGGATATTTTGAAGGAAGCCACAACCCGCGAAATAGCCAACGACGCTATGCAGCTCTCGCTGCTCATTCAGGAAGGGCTGGCCGTAGACACCCTAGGGCTGGCCCTGAGGGACTACGCCGCCGTGGAGGCGCTGGTGTTTCGCAACCAGCTGCC
The DNA here is from genome assembly GCA_050954355.1 of Janthinobacterium lividum. GTDB lineage: Bacteria > Bacteroidota > Bacteroidia > Cytophagales > Hymenobacteraceae > Hymenobacter. The sequence goes on along the minus strand of JBPBPH010000064.1, from coordinate 18,166 downwards.
GCCGGCCATCACCGGCCTCGATGCGCTGCTGGCCCGCTACCCCGGCCACACCATCACCGACGATGCCTTGCTGCTGAAGGCCCGCCTGCAGCGCCGCACCGGCGCCTACGCGGCCGCGGCCACCACCCTAGGCCAGATTACCAGTAACCCCAAGTACGACGTGCTGAGCGACGACGCCCTATTTTTGCTGGCCGAGATTGAGGAGCAGAACCTGGGCGACAAGGCCAAGGCCCAGGAGCACTACCAGCAGGTGCTCACCAAATATCCCGGCAGCATCTACGTGGCCGAGGCGCGCAAGCGCTTCCGGCACCTGCGCGGCGACGCAGTACAATAAAACCAAAGTGCTTTCCTGTCCTTGCGAGCCTGCGAAGCAATCTCAATCCGGATAGCCCAACCCGATATTATTCAGATGTGATTGCTTCGCAGGCTTGCAAGGACAGGAAATCTATAAGCCTAGCGGAAAAAAAGGAACAGTAACCCCAGCACCACGATGAAGACCAAGTACATCAGCGCATCGGTGGAAACGTACTGACGGTAACGCTGATAGAACTCGCGGAGGCGGCGCATGAAGCAGGGATGGGCAGGAGCCAAAGGTACGGCGGGTAATTATGCCGTAATTTTGAGGTTATTCCTGCGTTAACCCTATCTATGTCCGTTATTCCGCTTAAGCAATGGGTATTTGCCCCCGACCCGGCCCCCGCAGTAGTGGCCACGCTAACGCGGACGCTACCCATTGGGCCAGTGCTGGCCCGCCTGCTGGCCCAGCGCGGCCTCGAAACGGCCGCCGCGGCCCAGGCTTTCTTCGATCCGAGGCTCACTGACCTGCCCTCGCCCTGGCTGATGTGCGACATGGACGTGGCTATTGCCCGCCTGCGCCGCGCCCTCGAAGGGAGTGAGAAAGTGCTGGTGTTGGGCGACTACGACGTGGATGGCATTACGTCGGTGGCATTGGTAGTGAGCTACTTGCGCCCCCTGGCCGACGCCCCCAACACGCCCGAGGAGCTGAGCCGCCTGCAGCCCTACATTCCTGACCGCCATCGCGAGGGCTACGGCATTTCGGTGCAGGCCGTGGACTTTGCCAAGGAGCACGGCTTTGGCTTGGTGGTGACGCTCGACTGCGGCATAAAGGCCCTGGAGCAAGTGGCTTACGCCAATACCCAGGGCGTCGATTTCATCGTCTGCGACCACCACTTGCCCGGCGAAGCGCTGCCCGCCGCTGTGGCCGTGCTCGACCCTAAGCGCCGCGACTGCCACTACCCCTATCCCGATTTATCGGGCTGCGGCGTGGGCTTCAAACTGATGCAGGCCCTAACCGAGCAGCTCGACTTGCCCCTAGCCCCCCTCTACGCGCAACTCGACCTGGTGGCGGTCAGCATCGCGGCCGACGTAGTGCCCGTAACGGGCGAAAACCGCATTCTGGCTGCCCACGGTCTGCGCCGCTTCAACGTGACCCAGGCCGCGGCCTTCGCGCCCGCCGAGCCCCAGGGCTACACCGCCGCCGATACCCTCGATGGGCCGGTGCCGCTGCACCTGGCCGCCCCTAGCCCTCTAGGTGGCCTGCGGCCCGGCTTGGCAGCGCTGCACGAGCTGGCCGCGCCGCGCCAGGGGCCGCTGAGCCTCAGTTCGTTGGTGTTTGGCTTTGCGCCGCGCATCAATGCGGCCGGGCGCATGGGCGACGCCCACCGCGCCGTGAATATGCTGCTGGCCTCTACCCAGCAGGAGGCCCGCTACACGGCTGAAGTGGTAGACCACATGAACCAGGAGCGCCGCCTCTCCGACGCGCGCACCACCCAGGAGGCGCTGGCTATGATTGAGGCCGACCCCCTAGGGGCTACCGCGCCGGCTACCGTGCTCTACCAGGCGCACTGGCCGCAGGGCGTACTGGGCATAGTGGCCTCGCGCTGCCTCGACCAGTACTACCGCCCCACCGTTATCCTGACCGAGCGCGACGGGCTGGCTACCGGCTCGGCCCGCTCGGTGGCCGGCTTCGACGTGCACGAGGTGCTGGAAGCCTGCGCCCCGCTGCTGCGCCAGTTCGGCGGCCACAAGGCCGCCGCGGGCTTGGCCCTGCCCGTCGAAAATGTGGAGGCTTTCCGCGCGCAGTTTATGCGCGAGGTGGCGGCCCGCCAGCCCGCTGGCCAGCGCCCCGTGCGCCCCATCGACGTGGATGGCTGGCTCGACTTGCAGCAGTTGACCGAAGGCTTCCTGCACGAAATGAGTCAGCTCGAACCCTTTGGGCCCGGCAACCCGCAGCCCATTTTTGCCAGCACCGACCTGCGCGCCGTGCCCGGCTCGGTGCGGCCCGTGGGCGTGGCCGGCCACCTCAAAATGCGCCTCACCCAGCCCCAGCAGTCGCCAGGCCTGGTCGTGGAGGCCATCGGCTTCGGCCTGGGCCACTACCTGCCTAGGCTGCTCGATAACCCCGATGCTGCCCTGGAAACGTGCTATTCCTTGGAAATGAACGAGTTTCGTGGCAGCCGCACCCTGCAACTGCGCCTGATGGACCTACGCTGGAAGGAGTAAGCGAGTACTGGAGTACAGGAGTAAAGTAGCCGGCGGCGAACGTCCTAGGGAGCTAGGCCGTACCCCCTCTACTTTACTCCTGTACTCTAGTAATCCTTTACCGCATGCGCTACGTTTCCATTGACCTCGAAATGAGCGGCCCCGATCCTCTGCGCCACCAAGTGCTGGAGCTGGCCGCCGTAGTGGAGGATACCCGCCGCACTGCCGCCCTGCCCCTAGGGGAGCTGCCGGCTTTCCGGCGCGCCCTGCGCCACCCCGAAATCTGCGGCACGGCCGGGGCCCTGGCCCTGAACGCGGGCTTACTGCACGAGCTAGCCGATAAAACCAAGCTGAATGCCCCCGACATCTGCCGCCCCGACGAGGTGCTGCCGCAGCTGCGCGAGTTTTTGCTGGCTAACGGTTTCAAGGCCAATAAGAAAGACTGCGTGAGTGTGGTAATGGCCGGCAAAAACGTGGCTACCTTCGACTTGCTTTTTCTGCGCGAGCTGCCCGGCTGGGGCACCCTAGTACGAGCCGAGCCGGCTACCCTCGACCCCGCCGCGTTCTACCTCAATTGGCACAAGGACGCGCGCCTGCCCACGATGCTTATTTGCCAGGCCCGCGCCGGCACGGCTGAGCCCCACGTGGCCCATCAGGCCCTAGCCGATGCACTGGAAGTAGTGCGCCTGTTGCGGCCTTTTTACGACAAGCCGTTTTATAAGGAAGTGGCTACTGACGAAAATTGAAAGAACGTCCTGCTCAGCAGGACGTTCTTCTTTAATTCATTACTACCAACTGCCGCTGGCGCCGCCGCCGCCGCTACTGCCCCCGCCAAAGCCGCCGAAGCCCCCGCCGCCGCCACCCCCAAAGCCGCCACCACCGCCAAACACGCCGCGGCCGCCCGAGAAGTCGCCGAAGATGATGGGCGGTACGAAACCGCCGCCAATGCCGCCGCGCCCGCCGCCACCCCGCGAGCGGAACAGGAACACTAGTATTAGTACGCCGATAATTATCCAGAAACCGATGCCCGACCCCGACCCGTCGCGGCTGTTGCTAGCCTGGTCGGGGTCGGCCTTATACTCGCCTTTTAGCAGCATGAACAAGTCGTCGGTAGCCTGGTCGAGGCCCTGGTAGTACTGCTGCTGCTGAAAAGCCGGCTTGAGGCGGTAGTTGATAATGCGCTTGGCCAGCGCGTCGGGCACGGCACCTTCCATACCCGAGCCGGTTTGAATGCGCGCCTGCCGGTCTTGCAGCGATACTAGCAGTAGAATGCCGTTGTTCTTGCCTTTCTGACCAATGCCCCAGTCCTGAAATAGTTTTTGAGAGTAGCTGAAAATGTCGCTGTTGCCCAGCGAAGGCACCGTTACGATGGCAATTTGCGAAGAAGTACTGTCGTTGTAGGCCAACAGCTTCTGCTCCAGCGCCGCTACTTGGTCGGGCTGCAATATGCCGGCCAGGTCGTTCACTAGCTTGGGTGGGTTGGGGCGCGGGGGCACCTGCTGGGCCTGGGCCCCTAGGGCAAGCAGCCACAGCAAGGCCAGCAGCCAGCGCCCTAGGCCCCCCAGGCGCGGCAGCAACCGGCCCCGAAGCGGTACGAATAAAAAGCGCGGCGCTTGGCTCATGAGCGAGTAGGGCTAGGGGCGTCGTCGCCGTAAGAAATGTCGTCGGGCAGCTCGTTTACGTCGGTGGCCGCATCGTAGGGGTAAAACTGACGCAGCTGCTCGCCCACCAGCCGGATGCCGTGGTCGAGGCCTACCACGTACTTTTCTTGCCGAAAATCGTCGAGGATAGTTTCTTTCACCGCTTCCCAAAACTCGTCGGGCACGGCCGAATTGATGCCCGCATCGCCGATAACAGCGAACTGCCGCGTTTGCCAGGCTAGGTAAAACAGTACGCCGTTGCGCAGCTTGGTTTGGTGCATTTTGAGCTCGGCAAACACTTGGGCGGCCCGGTCCAGCGGTTCAGGCGTGGGGCAGCGGTCCTCAATGTGCAGCCGAATTTCGCCCGAAGTCCGCAGCTCGGCCTCTTTAATAGCGGCAACTAGCGCGGCCTCTTGGGCGGCGGTGAGCGGGTGGGTCATGGCAGAGAGAAAAATAAACCGGCGCGTCGCGGCCAGCCCTAAGCTGTCGCGGCGCGCCGGGGGTGGCGGTTAGTACTTGCCGTTGCCGTTGCTGGCGTCGCCTGAGCTGGTGCTAGTGCTGCCCGCGGGTGCGTTGCCCTTGCCGCCCATGTCGCCAAAGTCAACTTTGGGCGCATCCTTGGCCGAGGCGTCGGCCTCAAAATAGCCCTTGGGCGCAAAGCCAAACATGCCCGCAAACAGGTTATTAGGGAACGAGCGCGTAAACGTATTGTAGTCGTTCACCGAGCCGTTGAAGTTGTCGCGGGCCACGTTGATGCGGTTTTCGGTGCCCTCAATCTGGGCCTGTAGCTCCTGGAAGTTCTCGTTGGCTTTCAGCTGCGGGTAGTTCTCGGCCACGGCCAGCAGGCGCCCTAGGCCCGACGAGAGTTGGCTTTGGGCCGCCTGAAATTTCTGGATGTTTTCGGGCGTCAGGTTGTCGGCCGAAATATTAACGCTAGTGGCTTTAGCGCGGGCTGCTACCACGCCCTCCAGGGTCGATTGCTCGAAGTTGGCGGCCCCTTTCACGGTGTTTACTAGATTGGGAATGAGGTCGGCGCGGCGCTGGTAGGCGCTTTGCACGGCGCCCCACTGCGATTTAACAGTCTGGTCGCGCTGCACCATGCCATTGTAGCCGCACGAAGATTGCGAAAGCAGCGTCACGAGGGCCGCGAAATAAAGGAGAAGGCGTTTCATAATCCGATGAAAGAAAGAAATTGAGGGATGAGAGCCAACTTCGCGGCGCAAATTTGGTTAAATCCGGCCGCGAGTCGGCGCAAAGTACGCAGACTAGTACGCGCGGTTGAGTAGCTTGGCCGGCTCGTTTGTGTTTCGCTCGTAAAATCCGCTTCCCGTGAAAGCCATCATCCCCGTTGCCGGCATCGGTTCGCGCCTGCGGCCCCACACCCACACCCAGCCCAAAAGCCTGGTGCCAGTGGCCGGTAATACCATTCTGGGCCACATCATTGACCGGCTGCGCGGCGCTGGCCTCACCGAGTTTATTTTTGTGATTGGCTACCTGGGCGAAAAAATCGAGCGCTACGTGCGCCTGCACTACCCCGACCTCGACGCCACCTTCGTGGTGCAGGAGCCACGCGAGGGCCTAGGGCACGCCTTGTACCTGGCCCGCGAAGAGTTTCGCCACGACGCCGACGGCGTGCTCATCCTGCTGGGCGATACCATTGTGGATGTGGACCTGCCCGCCCTGCTGCGCCAGCCCGGCACGGTGCTGGCCGTGAAGGAAGTGAAAACCCCCAGCCTCTTTGGCTTGGTCGAAACCGACGCCGCCGGCCAGGTAAACCGCGTGGTTGAGAAGCCGCGCATCCCTAAGAGCAACTACGCCCTGGTGGGCCTCTACAAAATGGCCGACGCCGAGAAGCTGGCCGAGGCCCTGGAGTGGCTCATTGCCAGCGGCACCCGCACCCACGAAGAGTTTCAGCTCACCGACGCGCTCATGCACCTCATTGAGCAGGGCGAGCCCATGCGCACCGCCGCCGTCGACAACTGGTTTGACTGCGGCCGCAAGGAAACCCTGCTCGAAGCCAACGCTCGCCTGCTCGACGCGCCCGAGTTTCGCACTGCGCCCGCCCATCCCGACTTCCCCAATACCGTCATCATCCCGCCCGTGAGCATTGGCGAGGGCTGCCGCATCGAGCATTCCATCATCGGCCCGCACGTGGCCATTGGCGACCGCACCATCATCCGCCATACCATCGTCAGCGACAGCATCATCGGCTCGTACTCCGAGCTCAGCTCGGCCGTGATGAGCGACTGCATCGTGGGCTCCGACGCCTCCTTCCGCGGCCTCAACCACAGCCTTAACCTGGGCGACAACACCGACGTCGACTACCAGCAGAGCAAGTGAGAACAGAATAAAAGAGGCGGTCATGCTGAGCTTGTCGAAGCATCTCTACCGAACAATATCCTAGGGGCGCGGTAGAGATGCTTCGACAAGCTCAGCATGATGGGCTTTTAAGGCTGTTCTACCACCACGTTGTCAATCAGCCGCACACCAGCTAGGAAGGTGGCTACGCATAGCACTACACCCCGGCCCGGCTCGTAGGCTGACAGGGGCTGCAGCGTCTGCGCGTCGGCCACCTCAAAGTATTCGGGTGTGAAGGCCTTCTCGGCCCCTAGGGCCCCTAGGGCCTGCTGCTGCACCAAAGGCGGCGCCACACCCTGCAGCACCTGCTGAGCGGCTGCTTGCAGGGTTTGGTAGAGTAGGGGGGCTAGGGCCCGCGCTTCGGCCCCCAGGCGGCGGTTGCGCGATGACATGGCCAGCCCGTCGGTTTCGCGCACAGTGGGGCACACTACCAGCTCTAGGTCGAAGCTCAAATCGGTAATTAGCTGGCGCACAACTGCTACCTGCTGAAAATCCTTCTGCCCGAAGTACACCGCGTGCGGCCGCGCCTGGTGAAAGAGCTTGCTCACTACCGTGGCCACGCCGTTGAAGTGGCCGGGCCGGTGGGCGCCTTCCATCACGCTTTCTAGGGCACCAAAGTCGAAGCGCAGCACCGTGGGCTGCGGATACATGTCCGTCACGGAGGGTGAAAACAGGGCCGTACAGCCAGCCGGGGCCAGCAGGGCCGCGTCTTGCTCGGGCACCCTAGGGTAGTGGCGCAGGTCGTCGGGGTTGTTGAACTGGGTGGGGTTGACGAAGATGCTAACCAATACCTCGTCGCATTCGGCGGCGGCGGCCTGCACCAGCTGCAGATGCCCGGCATGCAGCGCCCCCATGGTGGGAATTAGCCCTAGGCGGCGGCCGGCGCGGCGCGCGTTTTCGGTGTAGCTCCGCCACTCAGCGGCGGATGTAAAAGTTAGCATTTCAGTTGAGCTTCAAACGAATAGGGTTAGGCGAATTTTGTTGCAAATTCACGAAAAAATGCGTAATTTTGTGGAGCCAAACTATGGCCCGTTCTCAACCCATTAGCCAACCCTCCCATGTCGAAGTTGCGCATCCTGTACGCGGCCACCGAGATTGACCCCTTTCTCCACACCACGAAAGTAGCGGAGCTGCTGCGCCGCCTGCCCGCCGCCATGCAGGAGAGCGGAGCCGAGGTACGCATCTTCGTGCCTCGCTTCGGTATCATCAACGAGCGTAAGAACCGCTTGCACGAAGTAGTGCGCCTTTCGGGTATCAATATTGCCGTGGGCGACGACGAAAAGCCGCTAGTTATCAAGGTAGCTTCCATTCCGACCGCGAAGCTACAGGTTTACTTTATTGACAACGAAGATTACTTCCACCGCAAGTCGGCCCTAGTAGACAAAAACGATAAGTTTTACCTCGACAACGATGAGCGCGCCATCTTCTTCTGCAAAGGCGTACTCGAAACGGTGAAGAAGCTCGGCTGGCAGCCCGACATCGTGCACTGCAACGACTGGATGACTTCGCTCATCCCGCTTTACTTGAAAACGACTTACAAGAAAGACCCAGTATTCAAGGATGCCAAGTCGGTTTTCACGGTCTACAACAACGAGTTTATGGACAAGTTTGAGGGCAACCTGGTGGAAAAAGCCAAGATGCTCGACATCGACGACCAGATGCTGACCTCGCTGCAAACCGCCGACTTTTCGGGCTTCGTGAAGATGGGTATGGACTACGCCGATACCGTAGTGCGCTCGGACGAAGATTTCTCCGATAACCTCAACGGCTTGTTTAGCGAGTATGCCTCGCGCAAGAGCTTGCCCCAGGTAGCTACCGACGAAAATCTGCTTTCGTCGTACCAGGCTCTTTATAATGAATTGGCTAACTAATAGTTAGCTTGTTGATAAGAAACTGCGAAGCGCCGTAACTTTGCAGCTCCCTTTCCGGCCGTTGGTCTCGCTTTGGGCGGGGCCAGCGGCCGAACTGGTTTTAGACCGGCTGGTGTAGCAGCCTTGCCCGCCGCTAGCCCCTAACTTGCCTCACTACTTAGCCACAAATTATTTGTGGCTGCTACCAATTATTTTTTAACTTCTTTTAATCCTACTGCACATGTGCGGCATCGTTGCGTATCTGGGCCATCGTGAGGCCTGTCCTATTATTTTAAAAGGCCTGCACCGGCTGGAATACCGCGGCTACGATTCGGCCGGCGTGGCCCTACTCAACGGGGCGCTGAACGTATATAAGAAGAAGGGCAAAGTGGCGGAGTTGGAAAATTTTCTGACTACCAAAGACACGCACGCCACGGTGGGCATGGGCCACACTCGCTGGGCCACCCACGGCGAGCCCAACGACGTGAACGCCCACCCGCACTACTCTACTTCTGAGCGCATTGCCATTATTCACAATGGCATTATTGAAAACTACGCGGCCCTCAAAACGCACTTGCAGCAGCAGGGCCACGTGTTTCACTCTGATACCGACACGGAAGTATTCGTGAACCTGATTGAGGAAATCCAGACGCAAAACGACTGCACCTTGGAGGAAGCCGTGCGCCTGGCCCTGCACGAAGTGATTGGCGCCTACGCCATTGTGGTGCTGAGCAAGGACGCGCCCAACCAGCTCATTGCGGCCCGCAAGGGCTCGCCGCTGGTAATCGGCATTGGCGAAGGTGAATTTTTTGTGGCCTCCGACGCCACGCCCATCATCGAGTACACCAACGAGGTGGTGTACGTGAACGACTACGAGCTGGCCGTTATTAAGGACGGGCAACTCACCATCCGCTCGCGCGAGGATGTGACCCAAACGCCCTACATTCAGCGCTTAGAACTGGAGCTGGACAGTATTGAAAAAGGTGGCTACGAGCACTTTATGCTCAAGGAGATTTTTGAGCAGCCCCGCTCCATTCTCGACTCGATGCGCGGGCGCCTAGAGCTAGGGGGCAGCCACCTCAACATGGCCGGCTTTCGCGCTTACGAGCAGAAGTTTGTGAGTGCCCAGCGCATCATCATCGTGGCCTGCGGTACTTCCTGGCACGCCGGGCTGGTGGCCGAATACCTGATTGAGGACCTGGCGCGCCTGCCCGTAGAGGTGGAGTACGCCTCGGAGTTCCGCTACCGCAATCCTGTTATCTCGGAGCGCGACATTGTGATTGCCATCTCGCAGAGCGGCGAAACGGCCGACACCCTAGCTGCCTTAGAGCTAGCCAAGAGCAAAGGCGCTACCATCTTCGGCATTTGCAACGTAGTGGGCAGCAGCATTGCCCGCGCCACCGACGCCGGTGCCTACACCCACGCCGGCCCCGAGATTGGGGTGGCGAGTACCAAAGCCTTCACGGCCCAGGTAACGGTGCTCACGCTGCTGGCCATGTGCATCGGTCAGCGCCGCGGCACCATCTCCGAAACCAAGCTGCGCGAGCTAACCGCGGAGCTGCATAATATCCCGGCCAAGGTAGAGCGGGCGCTGGAAATGGACACCGAGATTCAGCAGATTGCCGAAATCTTCAAGGATGTGCCCAACTTCCTTTACCTAGGCCGCGGCTACAACTTTCCGGTGGCCCTAGAGGGCGCGCTCAAGCTCAAGGAAATCAGTTACATCCACGCCGAAGGCTACCCGGCGGCCGAGATGAAGCACGGCCCCATTGCCCTCATCGACGAGAACATGCCGGTGGTGGTAATTGCCACCAAGGATAGCTCTTACGAGAAGGTGGTGAGCAATATTCAGGAGGTGAAGGCGCGCAAGGGCCGCATCATCGCCGTAGTAACGGAGGGCGACACGGTGATTCCGGCCATGGCCGAATTCGTAATTGAGGTGCCGCCGACTTCGGAGGTGCTGGTGCCGCTGGTGTCGGTGGTGCCGCTGCAGTTGCTGAGCTACCACATTGCCGTGCTGCGCGGCTGCAACGTCGACCAGCCCCGCAACCTAGCCAAGTCGGTGACGGTGGAGTAGGCTCTTAGTTTGCAACGCCAGCTACACGTCATGCTTATCTGGCGTCCGCCTGCCGAAGTAGCTTTACCACGCCCCTAGGGTATCGTTCGGTAGTGATGCTTCGGCAGGCGGACGCCAGATAAGCATGACGTTCTTTTGTGTTCGGATTCTTTTTCTACTTCAAGTCATGCCCCACCAGATTATCCTCACCGACCAGGCCCCGGCGCCCATTGGGCCCTACTCGCAAGCCGTGAAGGCGGGCAGTACCGTGTACGTATCGGGCCAGATACCGCTCGATGCGCAGGGCCAGCTGATGGGTGAGGGCGACGTGGCTGCCCAAACCCACCAAGTACTGCGCAACCTGACGGCCGTGCTGGCCGCCGCTGGCCTAGGCCTGCCCGACGTGGTGAAGTGCTCCATCTTCGTGAAGGACCTGGGTAACTTTGCCACCATCAACCAGGTGTATGGCTCGTACTTTGACGAAGCCAGCGCCCCGGCCCGCGAAACGGTGGAAGTAGCCCGCCTGCCGCGTGACGTGCAAGTGGAAATCTCGTGCATCGCGGTAAGGCAGTAGCGTTGGCTTTCGGTCCGCGCTACGCCTATTGTACCTTTGCGGCATTATGAGTGAAAGACCTGTTCGGGTGCGCTTTGCACCCTCGCCGACGGGGCCGCTGCACATTGGCGGCGTGCGCACGGCTTTGTATAACTACCTGCTGGCCCGCAAGCTGGGCGGCACCATGATACTGCGCATCGAGGACACCGACCAGAACCGGTTTGTGCCCGGCGCCGAAGACTACATCCGCCAGAGCCTGGAGTGGGTGGGCATCGAGCTGGACGAGAGCCCCTGGAAAGGCGGCCCCCACGCGCCCTATCGCCAAAGCGAGCGCAAGCCCATGTACCGCCAGTACGCCGACCAGCTCATCCGCGATGGCTACGCCTACTACGCCTTCGACACGCCCGAGGAGCTGGACGCCATGCGCGAGCGCCTGCAAGCCGCCAAGGTGCCCAACCCGCAGTACAACAGCATTACGCGCACCCAAATGCGCAACTCGCTGACCCTGCCCGAAAACGAAACCCAGGCCCTGCTCGACGCGGGTGCGCCCTACGTGATTCGCCTGAAGGTGCCGCGCAAGGAGGAAATTCGCTTCCAGGACCTCATTCGCGGCTGGGTAGTGGTGCACTCTTCGGCGGTTGATGACAAGGTGCTGATGAAATCGGACGGCATGCCAACCTACCACCTGGCCAACATCGTGGATGACCATTTGATGGACATCTCGCACGTCATTCGGGGCGAGGAGTGGCTGCCCTCGGCGCCGCTGCACGTGCTGCTCTACCGCTACCTAGGCTGGGAAAAGACGATGCCACAGTTTGCCCACCTGCCGCTGCTGCTCAAGCCCGACGGCACGGGCAAGCTCAGCAAGCGCGACGGTGACCGCTTAGGCTTCCCGGTGTTTGCGCTGGAATGGCGCGGTACCGACGCCGAAACCGGCGAGCCCACCCTCAGCCGCGGCTACCGTGAAGATGGCTACCTGCCCGAAGCGCTCATCAACTTCCTGGCTTTCCTAGGGTGGAACCCCGGCACGAGCCAGGAGATTTTCTCGATGCCCGAGCTGATTGAGGCCTTCTCGATTGACCGCGTGAGCAAGTCGCCCGCCAAGTTCGACGTGGCCAAGGCCAAGTGGTTCAACGAGCACTACCTGCGCGCCAAGCCCAACGCCGAGCTAGCGCCCTACCTGCTGGCGGCCCTGGCCGAGCACAGTATCGACTGCTCAGCAGAAAAGGCTGAGCAGGTGGTGGGCGTGATGAAGGAGCGCGTGAGCTTCCCGCAGGATTTCTGGCAGGAAGCCAAGTACTTCTTCGAAGCTCCCACGGAGTATGACCAAGCGGTGATTGCCAAGAAGTGGAACGCCCCGGTGAGCGCCGCCCTAGGGGCCTACGCCGACGCGCTGCCCGCCGACTCGGAGCCCAGCGCCAATGCCGAGGTGCTTAAAAGCATTTTCAACGCCACTGTAGAAGCGCAGGGCCTCAAGCCGGGCCAAGTGCTGCAGGCCCTGCGCGTAGCAGTAACGGGCGCCGGCGCCGGCCCCGACCTATTTGAGACGCTGGCCATTTTGGGCACCGGCGAGGTGACCCAGCGCCTGCGCGCTGCCACCGAGCGCCTAGGGTAAGTAATGAGTAGTTACCCCGCATACGCAAAAGCCGCTCCCGAACACTCGGGGACGGCTTTTGCGTATGCGGGGTAACTACTCATTACTCATTGTTCATTGCTAATTACCCATCATGGCTAAGAAACCCACCAAACCCAAGCAAAAGCCCGCCGAGCCCGAAAAGAAGGCCCGCGTGCACAAAGACCTCGAAGGCTTTGAAATCGGTGTGAACCCGCTGGGCGAAATCACTTCCAACTACTCCATCGAGCAGATAAACGAGTTTTTAGGTAAGCACGTGCGCGACAAGAAGATAGTGCACCGCGAGGGCAATTTTGGCGAGGAGGCCCAAGCCCAAGCGCGCGCCGCCGCCGCGGCCGCCAGCGGGGCGCGCGAAGCAGAGGAGGACATTGACGCCGCCGAAGCCGAAGAGCCCGAAGAGTCGGACGAGGAATTTATGAAGCGCACCAGTCGCGAGTCGAAGCGCAAAAAGGACAGCGCTACCGACGCCGACGAGGCCGCCGAAACCCGCGCCGAACTGGAGTAGCACCTAGCTTGCCCCTAGGGCCTTTGCCGCCGGCTGGCCCCTAGGGGCTGCACCGTAATGCGGGGCGGCGGCGGGGCGATAAAGCAGGTGCCATTAACTGGCACTTCACCCCTAAACACCTTGGCCATGCGCTCGCACGATGTTGACTACCGCATTCTAGGCACTGATATTCAGCTGCTGGAAGTGGAGTTGGACCCTCAGGAAACCGTGGTGGCCGAGGCCGGCGCCATGGTGTACATGGACGAGGCCATCGCCTTCGAAACCAAGATGGGCGACGGCTCAGAGCCCGACCAAAGCATTTTGGGCAAGCTTTTCAAGGCAGGCACGCGGCTGCTGGTGGGCGAAAGCCTGTTTCTAACTCACTTCACTAACCGGGGCAGCGTGGGCCGCAGCCGGGTGGCGTTTTCGGCGCCTTACCCCGGCACCATTATTCCCATCGACCTGGGCACGATGCCCGCAGGCCTCATCGTGCAAAAGGACGGCTTTCTGGCGGCGGCCAAGGGCACGGCCATCAGCCTGCACTTCAACCAAAAATTTGGGGCCGGCCTATTTGGCGGCGAAGGCTTCATCTTGCAGAAGCTCACCGGCGATGGCAAGGCCTTCATTCACGCCGGCGGTACCATTGTGGAGAAGTACCTGCGTAACGAACTGCTGCGCGTAGACACGGGCTGCGTGGTGGCTTTTGAGCCGGGCATCGACTTTAGCGTGGCGCGGGCGGGCGGCCTCAAGTCGATGATATTTGGGGGCGAAGGGCTACTGCTGGCCACGCTGCGCGGCACCGGCCGGGTCTGGATTCAGTCGATGCCCGTTAGAAAGCTCATTCAGGCCCTGGCCCCGTGGGGCAGCAACGCCAAAAAGGAGAGCGGCTCGGTATTGGGCGGCTTGGCCGGTAGCCTTTTTGATGAGTAGGGGCCTAGGGCCCGGCGCCGGGCTTAGTTGCCAATGGCTACGTGATAAGCAATGGTGCCAATAGCTACCAGCAGCGCCACAATGAGCAAGCTCACGGTGAGCAATACCCGGTGGGTGGGCGCCTGCACCGCCGCAAGCTGCTTGGCCCCGTTAAAGGAAGACCGGCGCAGGCGGGGCTGGTAGCTGGTGCGCAAGTGCGAATGGGATGAATGGGCGGGGGAAGCCATAGATAAAAGAGCGAAAGGCAGTGGATATAATAACAGATTAAATAATAAGGGAATCAAAAGTACGTAACTGCTAGGGGGTTCGGATGTAGGATGGCCCCGAAAAGCTGCGCAAACTAACAACTAATTAGTGAAGTGCAAAATTTGCATTATTTAGCTATAACCTCCAGCATTCGGTTGTGACCATTGCCTTTGCTCCCAGCTACGTGCTACCGCTACCGCCGGGCCACCGCTTTCCAATGCTGAAGTACGAATTGCTACCGCAGCAGCTACTGCACGAGGGCACGGCTACGGCCAGCGATTTTTTTGCGCCCGCGCCGCCTCCGCTGGCCGACGTGCTGCTGACGCACGAGGCCGGCTACGTGCACCGCTTGCTGCACGGCCAGCTCACGAGGCAGGAGGAGCGGGCCAGCGGCTTTCCGTGGAGCCCTGCCCTGGCGCACCGCGAGCTGGTGCTGCTGGGCGGCACCATCGGCTGCGCCCGGTACGCCTTAAACAACGCCAGCGCGGCGCTCAATATTGCTGGGGGCACGCACCACGCCTTTGCTGGGCGCCCCGAGGGCTTTTGCCTGCTCAACGACCAGGCGGTAGCCGCCAACTGGCTACTAACCTATGAGGGGGCTAGGGTACGCCAGCTACTCATCATCGACCTCGATGTGCACCAGGGCAACGGTACGGCCGCTTTATTTCAGCACGAGCCGCGCGTGTTTACGTTTTCGATGCACGGGGCACGCAATTTTCCGGGGCGCAAGGAGCAGTCTGACTTGGACGTTGCCCTGCCCGATGGCACCGGCGACGCCGAATACTTGGCCATTTTGAGCGACGTATTGCCCCAACTGCTCGACGAGCGGGTGAGGCCCGATTTCGTGTTCTACCTCAGCGGCGTCGACGTGCTGGCCACCGACAAGCTGGGTCACCTGAGCCTGAGCCGGGCCGGCTGCCGCCGCCGTGACGAGCTGGTACTGAATGCCTTGCACCAGCGGGGACTGCCCACGGTGGTGTGCATGGGCGGCGGCTATTCCGAAAAAATAAGCGACATCGTAGAGGCGCACGCCAACACGTACCGGGTAGCCGCCAGCCTATGGGGTTAGCCGAGCCCTAGGACACCGGGCACAAAAAAGCCCCGCTTCCAATTGGAAGCGGGGCTTTACGCTATATACAGCAGCAAAAACTAACTGCGGTAGTCGTTCGAAGGGCGGTTGGGGTCGTCGCTGGTACCGCTGAAGGTTTTCGAGAACCAATCCTTGATGTCGTCGATGGCGTGGCCGGTTTTCTTTTGCAGGTCGCCAAACCATTCATCCTGCTTGCCTTCGTCGTAGGTCAGGTCGTCGTCGGTAAGCTGGCCCCACTTCTGCTTGGCGGCGCCTTTTACTTCGTTCCAGTTGCCACGAGCGCGCAGCTCAGTGCTATCGTTGACATTATTGTTATTAGCGTCCATGGCTGAAAATTGGTTGAGGGTGGGGTATGGTGAAAGAAAGCAGTTATGCAGCTTTCTACGGCAGCGCTTAGCGAAGGTTAGCGCCGCGGCTATATTTTCGGGCGCGCTCTGCCGCCTTTTCCTATGGACGACCTCCGCCTGACGCTGCAAACCCTCCCGCCCGACGACCGCCGCGACTTGGTGCAGTTCATTCAGTGGCAGCGGCGCAAGGCCACAGGCCGGCAGGATTTGCGCCTGCTGGCGCTATTGCTGCACGCCCGCGAGCACTCGTCGGCCGAGCTTATCGACAAGCTTTACCCCGGCGAACCCAACCCGGCCGCCTACTACGCCCTGCGCAAGCGCCTGCTGCGCCACCTCACCGATTTTTTGCTGCTGCGCCAGCGCCAGCTCGACGACACGGCCGCCACTTCGCTGCGTGGGCAGCTCTCGCTGGCCCGCTACCTGCTGGAGGCCGGGGTGCCCCGCTTGGCCTGGAACCTGCTGCGCAAGGCCGAGAAGCTGGCCGCCGACAACGAGCA
The DNA here is from genome assembly GCA_050954355.1 of Janthinobacterium lividum. Lineage (GTDB taxonomy): Bacteria > Bacteroidota > Bacteroidia > Cytophagales > Hymenobacteraceae > Hymenobacter. Next base: position 1,980 of record JBPBPH010000064.1, on the reverse strand, counting down.
GTACGAACCGCTAAACGCGGTGTACAACCTGCAGATACAGTATGCGCACCTGCTCGACGCCGAGCCGCTGGAAGAGATATTGGTGCGCCGCAACCGCAACAAAAAAGCCGCCGATGAGGAAGAGCGCGCCGGCATTGCCGATAGCCTGCTGCGGCAGCGCCTGCGCCAGGCGCGCGTGCACGGCCGCGCCGTGCCAGCCGATGAGATTTTGCGCAACATATTGGCCGAGTACGACTTGCAAGAGGCGTTTGCGCGCTCGCCCTCGCTGCTGGCCCGGCTCCTGAGCATTACGCGCAGCGCCATGCTGGTGCGCGGCGACTACGCGGCCTTTGCACAGTTTACGGAGCGCTGCTACCGGCTGATGGAGCGCCGCCACGGCTTTGCGCCCGCCCAGCGCGGCCACCAGCTGCGCCTACTTTACATGCTGGCCCACGCGCTGTACCGAGCGCGGCGCTTTGCCGAGTCGGTGGCCTACCTCGAGCAGGGGCGGGCGGTGCTGGCGGCGGCCGGCCAGCGCTTTGCCGAGCTAGGGCCGCGCTTTGGTTTCTTGCTGGCGGCCAACTACGCCTTTTTGCGGCGCAATACCGAGAGCATTGGTATGCTAGAGCAGGCGCTGCAGCGCAAGCCGCCACTGCTACCGCCCGACCAGCTCACGGCTCGCCTGCAGCTGGCGTTTCACTACTTTGCCGAGGGTCATTTTGCCAAAGCCAACCACGCGCTCATTAGCCTAGACCGCACCGACCATTGGCTGGAGCAAAACCTGGGCCTGGAGTGGCTCATAAACCACAACGTCGGCGAGCTGCTTATCCAGCTAGAGCTGGGCAACTCCGACCTGGCCCTGACGCGGGTGCGGGCCCTAGAGCGCCGCCTGCACGAGCAGTTTCCGGGCGCGCCCGCTACGGCCGAGGCGCCCGCCGTGGCCCTAGGGGGGCGCTACCAGCCGGTGCTGCGCTACCTCGAATGCGTGCGCGTCGTTATCGAGGCGCCCGCCGTGGTGAGGCAGCCCGAGTTTGCGCAGCGCGTGGCGGCCATCCCGGCCTTCGTGTCAGCCGAGCGTGAGGACTTGCAGGTGCTCAGCTTCTACGCCTGGCTGAAGGCGCGGGTGCAGGGCCGCCCTTATTACGAAACGCTGCTGTGGCTAGCAGGCAAATGACCCCCTAGGGCCGGCCTGGCGCCGCAACGCCAAGTCACTCCTTAGGTCGTTCGGGCAGCACCAAGCCGGAGCTTGGTGTTACTGGGCTAGTTGCACAATGTCCCGCACTTCCAGCATCGGCTTAGGGGCACCGCGCTCGGTGGCGTGCAGCATGGCCAGCCCCAGCTCGCGCAGGGTGCTGCCAAAGCCCAGGCGCCGGGCCAACGGAAACAGCCAGCCTACCCAGCGGTACATTTTTAGCACGTGCAGCTGGCCCGGCACCGGCTTCAAAAAGCCCGGCCGGAACATATAGGCGGTCCGGAAGCCTAGGGCCAGCAGGTCGGTTTCGGCGCGCCGCTTTACCCGCGCCCACATAGCCCGGCCGCCAGTGCCCGCCCCCGATATATAGCAAAACGTAGCCGCCGGCGAATGCTGCACCAGCGTGCGGGCAAAGTGCAGCGTCAGGTCGTAAGTGAGGTGAGTGTATGTGGCCTCCTGCTTGCCCACCGACGATACTCCGGCGCAGAAGAAGCAGGCCGTATAACCTGCCAGTTCGGGCTCAGTAGCGGCCAGGTCGAAGAAGTCGGGCACCAGCAACTCGCGCAGCTTGGGGTGCTGGTGCCCGCTGGGCTGGCGGCTGATGCTCAGCACCTGCTCTACCTCGGGCTGCCCTAGGAGCGTTAGCAGCACGCCTTCGCCCACCATGCCGGTGGCGCCAGTGAGAATGATTTGTTGGGGCATAGCAGTATAGTTAAGTAGTGCGTCAAAAGTAAGCAGGTAGTAGATTAGGGATATGAAACTCGCGCCTATTACCTTGACCGTCCCGCAGGTTCAGCAGTTGGAGCGCA
>JBPBPH010000065.1:0-106355 GCA_050954355.1 Janthinobacterium lividum | reverse complement strand
TTTGAACTCGGCCGTGTAGCGACGGCGGGTACGTTTGGGACTCATGGCGTTGACTAAGATAGCCTGCCTAACCTGTCCAATTATTGGGGAGTACTACACTACAGTGGCTGCGCTACGCGGCCAGCGCCAATTTTCGCGTCGCGCTGCGCCAAGTGCTCCAGCTTAGCCACCAGCACTAGGTGAAGGGCTGAGTAGCCGACGACCGCCAGCAAGGCACCAGCCGCCCCGCGACTTGGAATGGGCCGAGCAGGAAAATACTCCTATCGCTGGACAACGACGGGCTGCGAAGTTTCGCCCAACTCAAACCCTAGGACGCGCTCAACCGCCGCCCCGTGGAGGTGGCTCTACATACGTGCCACGCCCTTGCTGCCCTGCGAGGTGCGCCGCTTTGTGGACCTTTCCGAGGCGCGGGTCTGGACCACGGGAAACTAAACTGCTGCAGGGCAGCTGAAAGACAAGAACCTTAGGTAAGAAAGATATCAGTACGCTATTGCGAGCCAGCTATAACTAACCATTTTCCTACTATTCTACTACGCCTACCTACGCTCCTGCCCATTGCCTTGCTTTTCACCGGCTTCGGGTCTCCTGCACTAAAAAAGACGACCCGCAGCCCCAAGCTACGAGTTCGACGGCCAGGCCCGCACCTGCCAGGCCACGCAAGCCACTAGCTCCGCCGCAGGCTATGACTACCTGAGCGTTACCTTGACCACCACGCCGCAGCCCACCGGCGGCCCGGAAATTCTATCCATTGCCCTGCGCAAGCCCACCGGCCAGCCTAGCTCAGCCTACGCTTACGCGCCAGTGGGAGTATCCTGCTGCAAATGAGCGGCCTCTCGCAGCCCTACAACATCTTCCACTCTTCGCCTTTGCCCGCCTTTACCAGTAATAAGGTCTCTGGCACATTCTCCGGCGAGGTGCTGGCTTCGCTCTCGCCGGGCACCGTCACCACCGTGCACACCGTTAAGGCCGGCACTTACACCAACGTACAGCCCTAGGCCCAAACTGCTGCTCAGCCTCTAGGCTTGGGTAGGGGCGGGTGGAGCCGGGTAAGGTTTACTTGGGAGTGCCTAGTATCACCCACCAGTTGCGCCTAGATGTCCAAGCTGTTAGGAACACGCCTTCCCGGTAACCTCCTTTTTTGCGCTCACCCCCAATAGCACCCAATTGAGCTAGTTTTTTAATCTACTCATTTTTGCAAAAGGCCCCTGCCGCTACTGGCAAGGGCCTTTTGCATTTACCCACTTTTTAATTGCCGAGCTTAACGGAGGAGCTTTGCACTTTATTCTCTATTTGCCCTCCGCTTCCTTCTTATGAATTTGCAGCCCTTATGCTCGGCCCCGCACGTGAGCGTGTATTTCGACTCGTGGAATAATTGGCTTTACGTGGAATGGGAGGGAGATTTAACGCTGCCGGCCGTGCAGTACGCCTGCCTAGAAGTAGCCCAGTGCTTTATCGAGCACGCCTACCCGCGCGTGCTCAACAGTGACGCCCAGGTGACAAGCCTGCCGTGGGATATAACTCCCTGGCTGGCTAAGCACTACTTCCCGGGCCTGGCGCTGGCTGGCATCAAACAACTAGCCTGGGTGCACGCGCCCACCGTGCGCGGCCGCAACCTCGCAGAGCAGGTACTGCAGCAGCTGCCCCACCTCAACGTGAGCCTTTTTCGCGACATAGAGGACGCCGCCAGCTGGCTCCAGCAGACGCGCCCAGACTACGTCAGCGGCTGCGCCTTGCTGCCGCGCCCCGCCCGGCAGGACACGCAGCTGGCGCAGACCGTAGCCCGGTTTAAGCAGGCGCTGGAGGCGGCGGGAGTACACCCCCCCGCGCTTGCCCTTGTTTAAGTGAGCAGGTAAAGTAAGCCATCATCTTTTTACCTCACGCAGCGTCAACCAAGCTGCCCCCATGCTTCCCTTTTCGCATGCAACTGCATATTCTTCGCCGCACCGCTTGCCTCACGATTCACTATGATTCGTCCAACGATTGGTTGTTTCTGGACTGGAAGGGCAACTTAACGCTGCCTCTCGTGCAGGAAGCCTGCCTAGCGCTGGGCACCTGCTTTCTGCACCGCCCCTACCCGCGCATCCTCAACAGCAACGAGCGAGTAACGGGCGTGAGCTGGGGCGTCGCGCCGTGGCTAATCACCGATTTCTTGCCCCACATGACCCTGGCCGGCATCAAGCATGTGGCCTGGGTACACGCGGCTTCGCTGCTGGGACAGCATATGGTGCAAACCGTCCTCCATTGGCTACCCGGCCCGCAGATAACCCGCTTCAGCGACATGGAAGCAGCAAGCCAGTGGCTCCAGCAGTTGCGCCCCAACCACGAACGGGGCTTTATTTTACCTACGCGCTCGCTGGCCACCCAAACCCAGCTGACGGCGGTCGTGCAGGAGTTAACGCAGCGCCTCGTGGCCAAACAGCCTAGGCTGGCCGCGGCGTAATTTCCTGACTTTTTGCGGCCGCTGCCTACTGAATCGCGCCGCTAAGGCCGCCGCCACGGCCCTAAAACACGCGCATAAAGAAGGCCGCAAGCTGCCCAAGGAAGAACTCAAGGCGGCCGTCGAGGCGGCCCTAGTACTGACGCTGGTGGCCGTTGCCGAACCTGCCTCGTCAGTAGGCGCCACCTTCGATGGTCTATTTCGGATGTAGATGCCCGAGCACAGCCGGCAGCCTGAGGAAGCCTTCAACCATTATGTGAGCGTGAACGAGCTGCGCCTATAAGCTTCCCCTCAAAGTAGGCCAGTCAAAACTAGAATTAGGCAGCTTGACGAAACTCAATGGGAGTTAGAAAGTTAAGGGCCTCGTGCGGCCGCAAATGCTTGTAATCATACTGCCAGCTCTGGCATTGTTCGCGCACCTGCCGCAACGTGGTAAAGAGATAGGCGTTGAGTAGCTCGCGGCGGAACAAGCCGTTAAAGCGCTCAATATAGGCGTTTTGGGTCGGACTGACGGGCTGAATCCAGTGCAGTTCCATCTGCTGACCCTGGCACCAGGTCTGGAGCACCTGGCTGATGAGTTCGGGACCATTATCCACCCGAATCCGGGTCGGCGGGCCGTAGCGGCTGACCAGCGTGGTGAGTAGGGCGACCACCCGCGGGGCGGGTAGGGAGAAATCGACTTCGAGGCCGAGCACTTCCCGGTTCCAGTCCTCGACCACGTTCAGGGTGCGGAAGCGTCGGCCGTCCGTCAAGGCATCGCGCCTGAAGTCCAGTGACCAACAGACGTTGGGGTGGGCGGGTACCTCCAGCGGCCGTTTAACGCGTTCAGGCAAGCGCTTCTTTTTGCGCCGTTTACCTATTTGTAAGTTCATTGCCTGATAGCTACGCCAGAGGCGCTTGTGATTAACCAGCACCCCGCGCTTGCGCAGGCGGTAGTAGTATTTCCAAAAGCCCCAGCCCCCCTGGCGCTTGACCAGCGCCCGCAAGCGGGTCACCAGGTCGGCATCAGCGGGCTGGAGTCCCCCACGTCCCCCACCCGGTGGGGCGGCGTAGCTGTCGCGGGCCAAGCCCATGAGTCGACACGCCTGGCGCTGGCTCAGCCCGCGCGCGCAGGCGTAGTAGGCCACTGCGCGCCGGGCCGTGGGGGTGGTTACTTTTTTGGCAACACCTCCTTGATTACCTGGTTCTCCAAGCGCAGCTCGGCGTAGAGCTGCTTGAGGCGGCGGTTTTCGTCTTCTAGATGCTTAAGGCGTTGCAACTCACTAGTGCTCATGCCGCCAAATTTGTTTTTCCATGCGTAGAACGTGGCCTCGCTGATGCTATGCTCGCGGCAAATCTGCGCGACGGTCTGCCTTTATTCCTGCTGGCGCAGCATGCCCACTATCTGGGCTTCACTAAATCGACTCTTTTTCATGAGGCGGTAAAAAAGGGGGGGGGTTGAAAAATACCACCGGCCTCCAGTTTTGACTGGCCTACTTTGAGGGGAAGCTTACAACTTGCTCTCCAAAATATGAGCATTATTCAACAGTGCCATCTATCTAGCCGGCAGCTGGCCGCTACTTTAGCAGCACCCCTAGCTTGAAACCGGCGGGCACGTACAGGCCCCGGCTGGCGTAGTCGGAAGGGCCGCTGCGAAATTGGCTGTTGCCGAAGCTTGACCAGTAGTAGCTCTGGCGCAGCCCTAGGCCGGCGTACACGTCGAGCAGCGCCCGGCCACCCAGCGGCCACTGATAACCCGCCTGCCCGGCCACGCCGTAGCGCAGCACGTTTTCGTGGTAGGGCACGGGGCCGTAGAGCACGTAGGGCAGGTTGCCAGGCCCGGTTTCCTGGTGCCACTGCAGGCGCGCAAACCGTAGATTAAAGAACTGTAGCTGGGGCGCATAGCTTAGGTAGAAACCCGTAGGCACGCCGCCGCTGGCCGCGCCCGGCCCCAGGTAGAAGCGGTGCTGCAGCTGCAAGCCAGCGCCGCGCACGCGGCCGTCGCGGTTGGGCTCGAAAGAGTCGCGGGCAGCGTCGGGGCGTCCGGTGGGCCCGGCATATAGCTGCGGGCCTAGGGTGAAGCTTTGGCGCGGGTGGCCGGGGCGGGCCCGCTCGGCTTCGAGCCAGTAGCCACTGAGCACCAAGTGCTGCGGAGTAGCTTTCAGGGCCCAGCCGGCCGGGGCTTGGGCGGCTGCTTTTCTGCCTAGGCCCAGGCTTAGCAGCGCCGCAGCCCCTAGGCAGCTACGAAAGGAAAAAGGCTTCATCAGTCAGCCATAATGGGAAGCACGCTCACCTGGCGCATTGCCGGGCCACTGACCGCGTACTGGTAGAGGCCGCCCGGCCCCACGGCCAGCAAGTAGTCGCCGTTGGGAATCACGTCGGTGAGGCGGGCGCTCAGTTGCTGCACCTGCGTAAGGGCGGGAGCTTTAGTGGTGTCGAATACTTTCAAGCCATCGTCGCACACGTAGAGGCGGCCGTTTTCGGCCCCTAGGCCTAGTGGTCCGCTCATGGGGTAGATACGCACCTGCCGGGGCTGCGCCGGGTTGCTGATATCCACCACGTCCAGCTCGTTGGTTTGCGTAGAGCCGCCGCAAGTAAATATATTGCGCGTAATGCTGGCACTGCCGTTGCTGCCCTCCGCGGTGCTGCGCAGCGTTACGTAGGCAAAATTACCGTCCACCACCACCGGGTCGCAGCTGTATACGTGGCTGATACCGCCCGTGTATCGCAGTGAGGCCGCCGTAGTGGCGTCGTAGATAAACATGCCGGTTTGCGAGCCTAGGAAGAGGTAGTGGTCGTGCGGAAAAATCGTCTCGATGCCAAAGCCCAGCTGCACTACTGGCCCTGCGGTGGGCGCAGTGGGGCTCTGCAAGCTAAACGAGCGCAGGCTCTGCTCATCCACCGTGTAGAGCGTCTGGTTCAGAATGCAGAAGCGCGCCGTCGAGCCTGCCTTGCCGCTCTCGCCGAGGGCGGCCGGGGCGGCGCTATTAAGCACGGCGGTGGTCGAGTAAAACACGCCCCCACTGCTGCGGTAGTTGTATATTTTCACGGGCGCGGCCTCGCCGGGGGCTAGCTTGCGCCAGCCCACTACCAGCGCGTCGGTGGGGCGGTTGATGGGCTGGCAGGCATCTTCGAGCACGCCGGCCACGGGCATGGGCAGCTCGCGAAAGGCGTTGCGGGTGCGGCTCAACTGGTGCGCGTGGGCGGGGTCGCTGATGTCGATGGCCACTAGGTCGGGGCCGTTGTCGGCGTAGAGCACGGTGCCCTGGGTGGCCAAGTCCACGTTGCCCGGAATGCGCAAAAAGCTCACCGGCTGCGGGTGGGCCGGGTCGCGGTTGTCCACGATGTGGATGCCCTCGTAGCGCTCGTTGATGAAGAGGTAGTCGCCGCTGAGGTAAATCTTGCCAGGGTGGTGCAGGGCCTGGGCCGGCAGCGCGGCCACCGAGCCTTCGAGCACGGCGCGGGTCATAAACAGCGGCCGGTAGTCGGCGTAGGCCAGGTAGTAGTCGGTGGGGGTGGGCTCCTGGCGGGTGCAGGCCAGCAGCAGCAGCAAGCTGGCTGGCAGCAGGCGGCTGGGCAGGGTAGGAAGCAGTTTTTTCATCGGGCAACGGCTGGGTGGGTAAGCAACTAACCCCTAGGCCCCTCGGGGCTAGGTAAGGGCCTGACCGCGCTGCCACCCCCAGCCGTTGCGCGGGCGGCCCGAAAAATTTCGTTCCCTAGGCCTGCCGCGTGCCCCAGGGCTACCGCGTCAGCTCCTGCAGGGCCGGGCCGATGCAGCGTACCAAATCGCCGGCTATTAGGCCGGCCTGGCCGGTGTGGGCGGCGGCTAGGTCGCCGGCGCGGCCGTGGGCCAGCACGGCCAGCCGGGTGGCGGTAAGCGCATCCAAGCGCTGGTCGGCGCGCAGGGCTAGCAGCAAGCCGGTTAGCACGTCGCCGCTGCCGCCGGTGGCCATGCCGGGGTTGCCGGTGCTATTGAAGTACACCTGGCCATCGGGGGCGCCCACGGCGGTATAGGCCCCTTTCAGCACCACCACGCACTGGTGCTTTTTGGCGAAGTCGCGCAGCAGCTGCAGGCGCTCGTAGTCGTCGGTTACTTTTTTGGTGAGGCGGGCAAACTCGCCCACGTGGGGCGTGAGCACGGTGCCGGCCGGCAGCAGCTTGAGCAGCGCGCGGTGCTCGCCGAGCAGGTTCAGGGCATCGGCGTCGATTACCAGCGGCACCTGGGCGGTGCGCAGCAACTGCTCGAGCACGGCGCGGCTGGCCTCGTGCTGGCCCAGGCCGGGGCCAATGCCCACCGCCTGGTAGGGCCCTAGGTCGGGCAGCTGGCTGATGAAGCCGGCCTCGGCATCGGGTAGGCACATGGCCTCGGGGCGGGTAGTTTGGATGATGTCGTAGCCGCAGCCGGGCACGGCCACCGTAAGCAGGCCCACCCCGCCGCGCAGGCAGGCGCCGCTGGCCAGCACGGCCGCGCCTACCTTGCCCCGGCTGCCGGCCAGCAGCAGGGCGTGGCCATACGTGTTTTTGTAAGCAAACTGCTGGCGCTCGGGCAGCTGCACGCCGGGCGTAGGCGCTAGCTCGGTGAAGTGCCAGGGTGTGGCGGTTTCGGCAATAAACTGGGGGCTGAGCTGGATATCCTCCACAAACCACTGGCCCACGTAGCGCGCATTTTGGGGCAGTAGGAATGCCAGCTTGGGTAGCCCGAAGCTCACGGTATAGGTGGCCTGCACCACCGGCGCCGCGGGGTCGGGCTGGGGCGCGTCGGCCAGCAGGCCGCTGGGCACATCCACGGCTAGCACCCGCACCCCGCTCTCGTTGAGGTGGCCCACCAAGTCGGCGGCCAGGCCGGCGAGCGGGCGGCTGATGCCGGTGCCAAACAGGGCATCGACCACTAGGGTGTCGGCGTCGATGATGGGCAAAGAGCCGGCAGTCAACTCGCGCACGTTCAGCACCTTGGGCAGCAGGTGCAGGTTGTGTTCGTAGTCGGGGGCAAACTTGTCGGCGGGCAGCAGGGCCACGCGCACGGGGTAGCCGGCCTCGTGCAGCAGGCGGGCCAGGGCCAGGCCGTCGCCGCCGTTGTTGCCGGGGCCGCACAGCACCAGCGTATCGGCGGGCTTATCGGCCCGGAAGCGATTATCAAACCAGCGCAGCAGGGCCTGGGCGGCGCGCTCCGTCAGGGCCAGCGAGGTAAGGTGCTGCTGCTGGGTGGTAGCCTGGTCGAGCTGGTGGGTTTGGGCGGCGGTGAGGATTTTCATGGTAGCAAAGAAAAAGCTGACGTTACCCGCGCCCAACCGCCAGCGGGGTAAACTTCCAGCGAAGCGTTTACGTTTTCCGAAGAGGGTGCGACCTGTTTTCCCTCCTATTAAAACCAACCTGAGATGCAAACCTGGAATGATGTTATCCGCCTGGCCAACCACGGCAGCCCCGCGCCGCCCCGCCGCGTCGAAAAAACCGCCGCCGAGTGGAAAGCCGAGCTAACCCCGCAGCAGTACCACGTCATGCGTGAGCACGGCACCGAGCGCGCCTTCACCGGCGAATACTGCGAGGCGCACGAAGCCGGACTTTACGCCTGCGCCTGCTGCACCACCCCACTCTACGACTCGCGCACCAAGTTTGAGAGCGGCACTGGCTGGCCCAGCTTCACGCAGCCCGTGGAGGACAGCGTGATTAAGTATAAGAAAGACAGCAGCTACGGCATGGTGCGCGTGGAAGTGCTTTGCAATGTGTGCGACGCCCACCAGGGCCACGTTTTCCCCGACGGCCCCGCTCCCAGCGGCCTGCGCCTGTGCATCAACTCGGCGTCCGTCAAGCTAGTGACGACCAAGGAGCCCGCCGCGCAATAACGGCGAGCCACTGCATTTGTAAGAACGTCATGCTGAACTTGCGAAGCATCTTGCTTGCACCGTTGGATTCGTTTCCTATCGATTGCAAGCGAGATGCTTCGCAAGTTCAGCATGACGTTCTTTTTACTTTTGAGTAAACGTCAGCCCTTACCCTCCCCCACCCATGTCGCTCCTTTTCACCGATTTTGCCTCCTGGCAGGCGCACTGCGCCGCCACCGGCCAGCCGCTTTACCAGCCGGTGCTCGACTACGAGATTGAGCAGAAAGGTGCCCAGGAGGAGGCCATTTGGGTGGGCCTGCAGCGGGCCTACGACGTGATGCGCGACGCCGTGCACACTGGCCTGACGGGCGATATGACCTCGCGCTCGGGCATGATAAACAACGGCGCCAAGAAGCTGGCCGCCTCGCCCGTCACTGTCCTTTCGCCCGAGTTCAAGCAGCTCGTTACCAGTGCCCTAGGAGCTAAGGAGGTAAACTCGTGCATGGGCCGGGTGGTGGCCGCGCCCACGGCCGGCGCCTCGGGCATTTTGCCGGGCGTGCTCACCACCATTCAGCGTATTCACCAGCTGCCCGACCAGAAGATTCTGGAGGGCTTGCTGGTGGCGGCGGGCGTGGCGCTCATCATCGAGCAAAACGCCTCGCTGGCCGGCGCGGTGGGCGGCTGCCAGGCCGAAACCGGCTCGGCCGCCGCCATGGGCGCGGGGGCCATCGTGTACTGCCTAGGGGGCTCGGTAGCCGAAACCTTCGCGGCCGTGGCCATCACCATTCAGTGCATGCTGGGGCTGGTGTGCGACCCCGTGGCCGGCCTGGTGGAGGTGCCCTGCGTGGTGCGCAACGCCTCGGCGGCGGCCATTGCTTTTTCCTCGGCCCAGATTGCCATCGCGGGCATCGACCCCGTTATTCCCGTTGACCAGTGCGTGGCGGCGCTCGGCGAGGTGGGCCAAAGCATGGAAACCCGCTACAAGGAAACCGCCCTGGGCGGCCTGGCCAACACCCCCAGGGGCCGCGAAATTGAGCGGCTGGTGCTGGTGCAGGACGTCAACATTCTGCCCGACGAATAGCGCCCGCCCTAGGGCCTTCGGGGCGCCATAGGGCCTAGGGCGGCTAGTTTTCCATGGGCGGCGTCATCAGCAGCACGCTCAAAAAATCTAGGGCCGGGGCGTAGCGGCGGCGGCGCTCCTGGTAGTGCTGCCAGGCCACTTCCTCGTCGGCTACCAGGGGCAGGCCCGCCTCGCGCAGCTGCTGCCAGCTGCGGGCAAAGCTTTCGCGCACCGTGTCGAAGCTGGCTAGTTCCTCCTTGGAGCGCAGCTCGGCAGGCTGGGTATCGGCCTTGCGGCCGAAGTAGCGGTATACCCGGTTGAGGGCCAGCGCGCCCGCCTCGAAGCACAGCACCACTTGGCGCGAGCGGGGCACCGCCAGCGCCGAAAACAGCAGGTTGGCCGCGTCCAGAATCAGGCCCGCCGTGCGCACCCACGAGCGCCCGGCCTGCGGCGAGCGAAAAAACACCAGCACCGGCAGCGAGGTATGGCTCTCGTCGATTTCGGCAAACCACCGCTCCCAGGCCAGCCACTGCGCGTCGTCGTTCTCGAAGCTGCCATCGTGCCCCAGCCAGCCCAGCAGGCCGGCGGCGGTGCCCGCCTCGCCGGCCCGCAGCTCCACTTGCGTCACCACCACTTCGCGCCGCGAAAACACCTGCGAAATAGTGGGCAAGTACGAAATGAGCAGCGTGAGCAGCAGCAGCCCCAGGGTAGCCTCGGAGTAGCTGAAGACGTTGATGGCCAGGCCACCCTCGGAGGTAGTGCCCAGCGTAAGCAATGAGCTGCCGCTCAGCTCGTAGCTCTTGGTGAGGTTCTCGACCCCTAGGGCCCAGTAAATGCCCGTGTAGCCCAGGCCCACCAGCGCCAGCCAGCCAATGGGCAGCGCCACCAGCGCCACCGGGGCGTAGTGCGCCATAATGCGGTCGCGCCGGGCAAAGTTGCTGGCCCGCCGCGCCGACCAGTCAAACAAGGCCCGAATGCCGCTGAACACGAAGGCATTGAGCCGCACGGTTTCGTTGCGCGGCAGCACAAACGAGCGAATGGCGCCCGACACGGTAGTAATAACCAACCAGCCGCCCGCCACGCCGGCCGCAATGCGTATTCCTAGCTCTGCCGCTTCGTTCATGGGCGCTTGTACGAGGCACCGGCGGCTTTAGCCGAAGCTGGCCCGCGGGTGGCGCGACTTATCCGGCGGCTTTCCCCGCCAGCCATAGCTCCCGAAACGACTTGTCGGCCACTTGCAGGTTTTCGCGGCGCTTGCGCCAGCCACTTTGGTCGAGCAGGTACCCTAGGCTGAACTCCTTGAGGCGGCCGGGCAGCACGTCGAGCGCCCAGCGGTGGCGCATGCTCCAGCGCCAGAGGCCAATGGCCACGCGCTCGACGGTGGGGACGTGGCCCTCGCGCACGGCCTCCTGGCGATTGAGCAGCAGCAGGTTGTGAATGTTGATGCGCACCGGGCACACGCTGGTGCAGGCGCCGCACAAACTGCTGGCGTAGCTCAGGTGCTGGTGCTCGGGCAGCCCGCTCAGGTGCGGGCTGATAACCGCGCCGATGGGCCCCGAATAAGTGGTTTCGTAGGTGTGGCCGCCGATATTTTTGTACACCGGGCACACGTTGAGGCAGGCGCCGCACCGAATGCAGCGCAGGGCCTCGCGCCTGTCTGGGCGGGCCAGCAGGTTGGTGCGCCCGTTGTCGAGCAAAATGACGACCATCTCCTCGGGGCCGTCCGCTTCGCCGGGCTGCCGAGGGCCGAAGTACACGGTATTATAAACCGTCACTTGCTGGCCGGTGCCGCTGGTGCTGAGCAAGGGCCAGAACAGGCCCAGGTCGGTGAGCTGCGGAATAAGCTTTTCAATGCCCACCACCGCCACATGCAGCTTCGGGAAAGTGGCCGACAGCCGCGCATTTCCCTCGTTTTCGGTGACGGCCACCGCGCCTTCGCGGGCCACGAGGAAATTGCCGCCCGTGATGCCGATTTCGGCGCTGGTGTACTTGTGGCGCAGCAAGCGGCGGGCGTGAGCCACCAGTTCCTGGGCGTCGTCGGTGGGTTCAATGCCGAGGTGCTTGACGAAGATAGTGGTGATATCGGCCTTGCTCAGGTGCATGGCCGGCGTCACGATATGATAGGGCCGCTCGCCATTGAGCTGCACGATATACTCGCCCAGGTCGGTTTCTACCGACTCCACGCCCCGCGCCTGCAAGTAGTGGTTGACGTGGATTTCCTCGGTGGTCATGCTCTTGGCTTTCACCACGGTGCGGGCCTGGCGGGCCTCGGCCAGCCGGCCTATTTCGGCCAGCGCCTCTTCGGCGGTGTTAGCCCACACCACCCGCCCGCCGCGCGCCGTAAAGGCTTCCTCGAACTGCAACAGGTACTGGTCGAGCTTTTCGAGCACCTGCGCCTTGAGGAAGGCGGCGCGGGCGCGGGCCAGCTCGTGGTCGTGGTAGTGCCCTAGGCCCGCCGCCACCGCCGCATCGTATTTGCCGATGTTGAAACGGATTTTGCGGCGGTGCTCGAGGTCGAAGGCTTTGGCCTCGGCGTCATGCTGGAACTGGGTGGACTTCATGTTGTAGCGCGAAGGCTGGCGAAGTTCAGCGCGAAGTTTGGTAAAGCCGCGCTTATAATCTGTTGACTATGCGATGGATATGCTCGCGCAGGGAAAGCTCATTAAAGTTAATGAGCAACCCCAGCTTGCAGCCGGTTAGCCCCAGGTAGTTCTGCAACTGCTTGAAATGAATTGGCGCGAGGGCATTTACTGACTTCAACTCAACAATCACTTTGCCTACTACCAGTACATCGAGCCGGTAGCCAACCTCCAGCTGAATACCGTCATACACCACTGGCACGCCTACTTCAGTAGCTACCAGCAAGCCTGCTCTGCGCAACTCATGCGCCAGCGCCACCTTATACACGTTTTCCAGCAGTTCCGGCCCTAGGGGCGTGTGCACCCTAAAGGCAGCAGTTCGGATACAGCCGTCAAGCTCGTTTTCATGCATAATCGTAAGCAGCGGCTTTACCAAACTTCGCGCTGAACTTCGCCAGCCTTCGCGCTAAAAGCCTCTAAAGCTTATTAGAGTCCACCACCGGGCGCTGGTCACGGTTGGCCAAATCCCAGGCCAGGTAGTACACCAGCCGGGCCCGCGCCTCCAGCTTGTCAAACTCGATTTTCGAAATTTCGTCGCTGGCTTGGTGGTAGTCGGGGTGCACGCCGTTGAAGAAAAACGCCACCGGAATACCCTTTTTGGCGAAGTTGTAGTGGTCGGAGCGGTAGTAGAAGCGGTTGGGGTCCTGGGGGTCGTTGAAGCGATAATCGAGGTCCATCCCGCCGCGCGCCTTGTTCACGCTTTCCAGCGCCGCGTGCAGCTGCGACGAGAGCTTGTCGGAGCCGATAACGTACACGTAGTCCGGCTTGCCCAGGTGGGCTGCGTCGGTGCGGCCAATCATGTCGATGTTGAGGTCGGTCACGGTGTTAGCCAGCGGAAACACCGGGTGCTCGGCGTAGTACTCCGAGCCCAGCAGGCCCTTCTCCTCGCCCGTATTGGCCAGGAAGAGGATGCTGCGGCGCGGGCCGTGCCCAGCGTGCGCGGCCTTGGCAAAGGCCTGTGCAATGCTGAGCATGCCCACCGTGCCCGAGCCGTCGTCGTCGGCCCCGTTGTACACCTCGCCGCCGATGATGCCCAAGTGGTCGTAGTGCGCCGATACCACCAGCACTTCGTCTTTCAAATCGGTGCCCGGCAGGTAGCCCAGCACGTTTTCGGTGCTCACGGCGCTACGCTCCTGCGGGGCGTTGAGCGTGAACTTGGCGGGCTTGAACTTACTGGCAGCCGGTGCCTTAGCGCTGGCCGTGGCGGCTTCAAACGCCTTGAGCTTGGCCTCGGTGGTGCCCAGCAGCTGCAGTCCTAGGGCCGGCGACACGAAAAACGACGCCGCCCGACTGTTGCCCGACTCGGCCGCCGCAATGGTGGGCTGCATGATGCGGGGCGCCAGGCGCGCCTCGGTTTTGGCAAAGCCAGCGTCCTGGCTGATGAAGAAGACACTGCGGGCGCCTTTCTGCGCGGCCAGCGCGGCCTTGGCCCGGTAATCGACGCCCCATTTAGAGGGCTTGCCATCTTGCCCTAGCAGGGGCTTGCCCTCGGCCGAAGTAGGCTCGCCCAGCAGCACCAGCAGGTCTTTACCCTTTACGTCCAAGCCTTTATAGTTGCTGTAGTCGCCCTGCTCGATGCCGTAGCCCGCAAACACCGGCTGCACCACCGTGGCTTGCTGAAAGGGCGAGCGACCAAAGGCATAGAAATCCTCCAGCCATTTGTAGGTTTTGCCCCCTAGGGCCAGGGTGCCGCCCGGCTGCCAGGCGCTGCGCTCCAGGCTAAAGGTTTGCAGGTAGGGGTTGGCGGCGTTGGCAGCCACGGGCGCCACCAGGCTATCATCCTTAAACTGCCGGGTGATGTAGGCGGCGGCCATTTGCTGGCCCTTGGTGCCGGTTTCGCGGCCCTCATACTCATCCGAAGCCAGCACGCCCAGGTCGCGCCGCAGGTGGTCCTGCGTGATATAGCGCTCGGCGTACACCTGGGGCAAGTCGGCCGGCGCGGGCGCGGCGGGCGCCGGGCGCGCGGCGGTGGGCGCCTTGGTAGCGGTCGTGCCGGGCTTGGTTTTAATCTTGACCTTGGTGGGCGTTTGGGCGGTGGCTGGCAGGGCGAGGGCGGCCAGCAGCAGGGAACAGTATTTCATAGGAGAGAAAAAGAGTGGCTTAGACTAGCAGGCCGAGCTACTTAGCTTTTATAAACCAAGACGGTAGCGTAAGCGGCCACGCCTTCTTGCCGGCCCACGAAGCCGAGCTTTTCGGTGGTGGTGGCTTTAATGGAAATCAAGTCGGCGTCGAGGCCCATTACCTCGGCCAGGGTGCGCTGCATGGCCGGGATGTGGGGATTCACCTTGGGGCGTTCGAGGCAGATGGTCGAGTCCACGTTACTTACCTCGTAGCCGCGCTCGCGCAGCAGGCGCAGCACGCCAGCCAGCAGCTTCTTGCTATCAATGCCCTTGTACTGCGGGTCGGTATCGGGAAAGTGAAAGCCGATATCACGCAGGTTGGCCGCGCCCAGCAGCGCGTCGCAAATCACGTGGATGAGCACGTCGGCGTCGGAGTGGCCGAGGGCGCCGTGCGTGTGCGGCACTTCAATGCCGCCGAGCCAGAACGGCAGGCCGGCTTGCAGCTGGTGCACGTCGTAGCCAAAGCCGACGCGGAGTTGAAAAGGAGGCATGAGCAAGCGTAGGTGGAGTGCAAAGGTACCAGCGCGCTGGGAGCCGCTAGCGCAGCTATTATTTTGAGTATTTTATTGCTAATGCTTTTGGTAAATTGGTGAAGTTAAGATAAATTTGTTGGCTAGCAAAAAATACTGGCGCGCTAGCTGCGTCGAGTAGCACGCTGGGCAAGCAACCTAACAGGGTAACTAAAAAACTTTTGGAAACTTAAAACCCATTGAAAGTTTCCGATGTACCTTTGCGGCCGCATTCATGGAACTTCAAGCCCGCATCCTTCAGCACGCCTCCGCACTTTTCATGCGCAACGGCATTAAAAGCGTGAGCATGGACGACATCGCGACCGATTTGGCAATGTCGAAAAAGACGCTCTACAAGGCCTTTGCCAACAAAGACGAGTTGGTGACGGCCACCATGACCAACCACATGAGCCGCGTGCAAAGCGAATGCCTGCGCGTACAGGCCCCCGCCCACAACGCGGTAGAGCAACTGCTTGACCTGACCGCCTGGGCCGATGAGCAGTTCGCCCACGTTCACCCCAGCATCTTCTACGACCTGCGCAAGTACCACCCGGCCGCCTGGGGAGCCTTTCAACACCACAAAAACACCTTTATTCTCAATCAGATAACGGAAAACTTGCGGCGCGGCGTGGCCGAAGGCCTGTTCCGGGCCGACCTCGATGTGGAGGTACTGGCCCGCCTCAGCTTGGCCCAGATAGACCTCACCTTCGACCCCGAGCTGTACCCGCCCACCCAGTTTGCGCCCCTGCGGGTAAACCGAGTGCTCGACGACCACTTCCTACGGGGCGTGGTGACGCTGGCGGGCTACGAGCTCATCGAGCGTTACCACCGGTCGCCGGCCACCCAGCCTTAGTTTTTCAGTTAACAGTTTGGTTTTCACTATTATGAGAAACCTCGTGGCCGGCACCTTGCTGGCCTTACTCCCCCTAGGGCCGGCGCTGGCCCAGCAGCCAGCCGGCGCCCGCCAAAACCCAACGGCGCTGCCAGCCGTGCCCGCCAGCGGCCCCCTGGCCCTGAGCTTAGGCCAGGCTGTGCGCTACGCCGTGCAAAACAAGCCCAGCCTGCTAGCCACCCGCCTAGCCGAGCAAACCGCCATCGCCCGCGTGGGCGAAATCAAGGCCCAGGGCTTGCCGCAGGTGAACATCGGGGCCAACCTGGCCGACAACTTCAAGCTGCAGCGCAGCCTGGTGGACGTGGGTGCCTTTGGGGGCGGCCTGACGTCAATTCCGCTCACGGCGGGCGACATTGCTCAGGCGCAGGCCGGCCAAACGGTGAACATCAACACCGTGACGACGCCGGTGTCGCTGCCGCCCCAGGCCATTGCGTTTGGCTTGCAGTACGCGGGCAATACCTCGGCTTCGCTGTCGCAGATAATCTTCGACGGCTCGTACTTCCTAGGCCTCAAGGCGGCCAAAACGTACCAGGAGTTGTCGAAAAAGCAAACCCAGCAGGCCGAGATTGACGTAGTGGAGCAGGTGAGCAAGGCCTACTACAGCACCCTGGTGGCCCGCGCCCGCCTCACGCTGCTCTCGCGCAACGTGCAGCGGCTCGATACGCTGCTCTACCAAACCAACCAGACCTTCAAGGCGGGCTTTGCCGAAAAGCTCGACGTGGACCGCCTGCGCGTGCAGCGCAACAACCTGGTGGTGGAGCAGCAGCGGGCGCAGCGCCTCACCGAGTTGAGCGTGGCGCTGCTCAAGTTTCAGATGGGGCTGCCGCAGGTGCAGCCCGTGCTGCTAACCGACTCGCTCGGCGCGGCCGTGGTCGATGCCAACGACCTGCGCCGCCACCTAGGGGTGGCCAGCTTCACTAACGGCGGCGGGGCAGATGGGCTGGGCGCGCTGCCCAGCGCTCCGGCTCCCACGGCTACCGAAAGCCAGCCTGCCGGCGCGCCCGCGGCCACCAATACCGGCCAGCCCAGCCAAGCGCAGGCGGCCTTTAACTACAACAACCGCATTGAGTTTTCGACCTTAGAAACGCAGCAGGCCCTAGCCGGCCTCGACCTGGCCAACCGCCGCACCAGCGCCTACCCGCGCCTGAGCCTGACGGCAGCCTACGGCTTCTCGGGCTCGTCGGCCTCGGCAGCTGATTTATTTAAGTTTCGCGGGCCCGACTCGCGCAACGGGTCCGGCTTTCCGAACCAGAACTGGTTTGGCTTCGGCAACGTGGGGCTGGCGCTCAACATCCCGGTGTTTGACGGCTTTCGGCGCAAGTACCAGGTGCAGCAGGCGCGCATTCAGCAGCAAACCATCGAGCGGGGCTTCGAAACGCTGCGCCAAAGCATTGACTTGCAAGATGCCCAGAGCCGCACCACGCTGGTGAACGCCCTCGACGTGCTCGACAACCAGCGGGCCAACCTCGACCTGGCCGCCGACGTGGCCCGCGTAACGCGCATCAAGTTTCAGGCCGGTGTGGGCTCCAATTTGGAGGTAATTACGGCCGAGACTTCGCTGCGCGAAGCCCAGACTAACTACTACGCCGCCATTTATGACGTGCTGGTGGCCAAGGTAGACCGCGACAAAGCCACTGGTGAGCTGTATTCGCAAGCCAAGTAGTTAACTATCAGAGAACATCATCGCATCTGGCATCCGCGTAGCCGAAGCATCTCGCTCGCCGACAGCAGGGTTAGTAATTCAACGAGTGCGGGAGAGATGCTTCGGCTGCGCTCAGTATGACAACGATTCTTACGATGCTTAAAAACACCACCTATCTGCTGGCCGCCGCGCTCTTCCTCGCCTCTTGCGGCGGCAGCAAAGACCCGCAGGCCGAACTGGCTAAGCTCAAGGCCGAGCAGCAGGCCACCCAGGCCAGGATTGCCGACCTGGAGGCCAAAACCGGCGCCAAAGCCACCGACGAGGCGAATGCGGCCGTGCCCGTATCCATTATCAAGGTGGCGCCCGAAAATTTTCAGGGCTACCTGGAGGTGCAGGGCCGGGTCGACTTCGACCAGAACTCGACCGTGGCGGCGCGGGCGGCGGGCACGCTTACCAGCGTGCGCGTGCAGCGCGGCGACCAAGTGCGCCGCGGCCAGGTGCTGGCCACCATCGACGCCAGCATCCTAGATGCCAACATGGCCGAGCTGCGCACCCGCCTGGATTTGGCCCACGTAGTGTACCAGAAGCAAGCCGGCCTGTGGAAGCAGCAGATTGGCACCGAAATTCAGTACCTGCAGGCCAAGAATAATTACGAGGCCCTGCAGCGCAACCTAGGGTCCATGAACCAGCAAAAGGCTCTTTACAACGTAGTGGCGCCCTACAGTGGCGTGGTGGACAACGTGCTGCCGAAACTGGGCGAGAACGTGGCGCCCGGCACGCCGGTGGCGCAACTCAATAGCGGCCAGGGCGGCAAAGTGCTGGCCGACATTTCGGAAGCCTACGCCGGCAGCATCAAGGCCGGCGACAAGGCCCTGGTGACGCTGCCCGACCTAGGAGGCGAGGCGCTGAACAGCACTGTGCGCACCGTGAGCCGCACTATTTCGCCCACCAGCCGCACCTTCACCACCGAGCTGCGCCTGCCAGCGGCGGCGGCCGCGCGCCTGCGCCCCAACATGGTGGCTACCGTACGCATCCAGAACTACGGCCACCAGAATGCCACCGTGCTGCCCGTGGACTTGATTCAGCACGACGAGGAAAACGCCTACGTGCTGGTAGTGGGCCGCACGGGCGGCAAGGCCGTGGCCCAGAAGCGCGTCATCAAAACCGGCCAGGCCTACAACGGCAAGCAAGAAATAACCAGCGGCCTTAAGCCCGGCGACGAGGTGATTTCGGCCGGCTACCAGAACTTGAACGAAGGCCAGACTTTAAAAATAAGCTAAGCGGCCCACCGGCCCTAGCCCCTACCTACTCCGCCACTAGTCGCTACCTGTTATGCAAGACATTGAAAAGGAGTTCGGCCCTACCAGTTGGTCGATTAACAACAAAACCAGCATCTATATTATTACGCTGCTGCTGACGGTGATGGGCATCTTTGCCTACGTGAAGCTGGGCAAGGAGAAGTTTCCGGATATCGTGATTCCGCGCATCATCGTGGCTACGGTGTACCCCGGCACCTCGCCTACCGACATCGAGAACCTGGTGACGCGCCAGCTCGAAAAGGAGATTAAGGGCGTGAACGGGGTGAAGAAAATCAACTCCACCTCTAACCAGGACTACTGCATTGTAGATGTGGAGTTTAACTCCGGCATCGACGTGCAGGTGGCCAAGCAGCTTATCAAGGATGCCGTGGATAAGGCGCGCACCGAGCTGCCCAACGACCTGCCCAGCGACCCGACGGTGAAGGAAGTCAACATTTCGGAGCAGCCGATTATGTACGTCAACCTGAGCGGCAACCTGCCCGCCGCCCAGCTCAAGAAGCTCGCCGACGACTTCCAGGATAAGATTGAGGCGCTGCCCGAAATCACCCGCGTAGACATTGTGGGTGCCCTGGAGCAGCAAGTAAACGTGGATGTGGACTTGTATAAGCTGCAAGCTTCGCAGCTGAGCTTCAACGACATTACGGCAGCCATTGCCCGCGAAAACATCACCGTATCGGGCGGCACCATCGACGTGGGCGAGCAGAAGCGCGCCGTGCGCGTAGCCGGCCAGTACGTGAACGCGGCCGACATTGCCAACATCCAGCTCAAGAACCTGCGCGGCGCCCCAGTGCGCCTCGGCGACATTGCCACCGTGCAGGATGCCTTTAAGGACCGCGAGAGCTTCGCCCGCCTCGACGGCGCGCCCTCGGTGGCGCTGAACGTGGTGAAGCGCCAGGGCGAAAACCTGCTCGACGCCTCGGACAAAATTCACCAGATTGTGAAGGACGCCGAGAAAACAGCGCCCAAGGGCTTGAAAATTACGATTACGGGCGACACCTCCAATGACACCCGCAATACCCTCAACGACTTGATCAACACCATCATCATCGGCTTTTTGCTGGTGACGCTGATTTTGATGTTCTTCATGGGCACTACCAACGCGCTGTTCGTGGGCCTGTCGGTGCCGCTGAGCATGTTCCTGGCGTTCGTGATGCTGCCCCTGTTCGGCTTCTCGCTGAACATGATTGTACTCTTTGCCTTCTTGCTGGCCCTAGGGATAGTGGTAGACGATGCCATTGTAGTAATTGAAAACACCCACCGCCTGCTGCACGAGCACCCCAACCTGAGCACCGCCCAGGCCGCCAAGTACGCGGCCGGCGAGGTGTTTGTGCCGGTGCTAGCGGGCACGCTCACCACGGTGGCGCCATTTGTGCCGCTGCTGTTCTGGCCGGGCATCGTGGGCTCGTTCATGTACTTCTTGCCCGTTACGCTCATCCTCACCCTAGGGGCCTCGCTGATTGTGGCCTTCATCATGAACCCGGTGTTTGCCGTGAGCTTCATGGAGCGCGAGGAGCATCTCGACCGGGTAGAGCGGCCCAAGCTGACGCGCAGCTTCCTAATTGCCATGGGCGTTATGCTGGCCATTGCCCTAGGGGGCTACGCGGCCGGCTCGAAGTTTTTGGGCAACCTGATGCTAACCGTCATCGTGCTGTGCTTGCTCGATAAATACGTGTTTGTGTACATGATTGCCGCCTTCCAGCGCAGCATCTTACCGCGCTTCCAGGATGGCTACGCCCGGCTAGTGGGGCTGGCCGTGGGCGGCAGCACCTGGCGGCAGCTGGCCATTATGGGCGGGCTGGTGGTGCTGTTTGTGGGTAGCATTATGGCCGTGGGCGCGCGCAAGCCCAAGGTCGATTTCTTCCCCAAGGGCGACCCCAAGTTCATTTACACCTACCTGCGCATGCCGGTGGGCACCCGCGTCGAAGTAACCGACTCGGTGACTAACCTGCTCGAAAAGCGCGTGTACGGCGTGATTGGCCATAATAACCCCGACGTAGAATCGGTGATTACCAACGTGGCCATCGGCGCCGGCGACCCTAGCGAGGCTACGGCCACGGGCGTATCACAATCGCATATGGGCAAAGTGGGCGTGGCGTTTAAGGAGCTAAGCCAGCAAATCGGCCCCAAGACCCACATCTACATGGATAAGATTCGGGAAGTCGTGAAGGGCATTCCCGGCGCCGAGGTATCGGTAGACCAGGAGGCCAGCGGCCCGCCCCAGGCCAAGCCCATTGCCATCGAGGTGAGCGGCGACGACTACCCCAAGCTGGCCGCTCTCAGCAAGCGCGTGGGCCGCTACGTCGACTCGCTGCACATTGCGGGGATAGAAGCCCTGCGCTCGGACTTGCAGGACCGCAACCCCGAAATTGGGGTGAGCATCAACCGCACCCGCGCCAACCGCGAGGGCATCAGCACCGCCCAAATTGGCTCGGAGGTGCGCACGGCTATTTACGGCTACGAGGCCAGCAAATTCAAAACCGCCGACGACGAGTACCCCATTCAGGTGCGCTACGCCAAGCCTTACCGCGACAACGTGAACGCCATCGTGAATGCCCCGCTCACCTTCCGCGATGCTACTGGGGCCGTGCGCCAGGTGCCCATCTCGTCGGTGGCCGACGTGAACTACGGCACTACCTACGGCGGCATCAAGCGCAAAGACACGCACCGCGTCATCACCATCAGTTCGAACGTGCTGAACGGCTACGGCCAGAACGACGTGGTAGCCAGCGTCGAGCGCGCCCTCAAGAGCTTTCCCACCCCGCCCGGCTACACCATCCGCATGGGCGGCGCGCAAGAGGACCAGAAGGAAACCAGCGACTTCTTGGGCGTAGCGGCCCTAGGGGCCATTGCCCTCATCTTCCTGGTGCTTGTTACGCAGTTCAACTCGGTGAGTAAGCCGCTCATCATCCTGTCCGAGGTTATCTTCTCCGTCATCGGCGTGATGCTTGGCCTGGCCCTTACCGGCATGAATATCAGCGTGGTAATGACGGGTGTGGGCATCATCGCCCTAGCCGGCATCGTGGTAAAAAATGGCATCTTGCTGGTCGAGTTTACCGATATGCTGCGCAGCCAGGGCATGAACCTGCACGATGCGCTGGTGCTGGCTGGCCGCACCCGCCTCAACCCGGTTATCCTCACGGCTACGGCGGCCATCCTAGGCCTCATTCCACTGGCAGTAGGCCTGAACATCGACTTCTACGAGCTCTTCAACTCGGGCCATGGCCACTTCTACCTCGGTGGCGAATCGGTGGTGTTTTGGGGCCCGCTAGCCTGGACCATAATTTTCGGGCTTTCGTTTGCAACCCTTGTGACCCTGCTGGTAGTCCCGGTTATGTACCTGCTCAACGAGAAGCTCCAAGCCAAGTTCAGCGGCCGCAACCCCAACGACCCGCATCAGGAAGTGCACGCCGCCGACCGCGAAGAAGTAGCGGCCGCTACGCCCCCGGTGCTGGCTTAAAAATAGGTAGCTGGTCGGTGCACTGCATTGTTTGGTCGAATAATTGCGGGTACCGGCCAGCTACTCATTTTTATTTCAACTATCTCCCTTCTTTTTGCAAGAATGTTTACCGTCGCTACTTCTACCCCCCCGGCTCCTTCCAAAGCTATCGAGCAGCAAGTGCTCCACATCATCAGCAAGCGCAAGGCCATTAAAGCCGTGCGCCTGCGCCGTACCGCCAGCCTGAGCCGCGACCTGCGCTTCGATACCGTTGACGTGGTCGATATCATTCTGGAGCTCGAGCGCAGCTTTCACATCACCGTGCCCGATGAGGTGCCCTTTCACACCGTGGGCGACTTCGTGCGCTACGTAGCGGCCCATGCCGCCTAGACTACTGATTAGCACGAATTTTTCCGGATTTCACGAATTTTGTGGACGACCGCTTATTCGCCCCTAGGGTACTTTTAGCTCTGAAACGGAGAAATAAAAAAGAGGCTACCATTGCTGGCAGCCTCTTTTTTTACGTCCACAAAATCCGTGAAATCCGGAAAAATTCGTGCTAGTCAGTGGTCTAGCGGATGTTACCGCCGGTGGCTTCGCGGCCGTCGTTGAGGTGGCGGCTGCCATCGGTAGTGTTGGCAGTTACGTCGCTGGTGCGGTGGCTATCGGGGCTCATATCAGCCCCCTGCGTATGCACGGAAGTGTTGACGGAGCTGCTGGGCGAGCCTAGGCCCGCATCGGTGGCCGATTGGCCGGCGAGCGATGGGGCATCGGGCAGGTCGTAGGTGCCGGCGTTTTTGGCCGAGCGGTTGGCAGTCATGGCCTGGCTGGCGTTGGGGCGCCACATCTCCTCGTCCGACACCAGGGTGGCGGCTTTGGCCGATTCCCAATCGTGAAACTTATCCAGCTCATGCTTGATGGACGTCGAGAACCACGCCACCAGGGCCATATCGTCGAGCAAGCCTATTACCGGAATAAAGTCGGGAATGAGGTCGATGGGCGAGATGAAGTAGATGAGCACCGCCACCGCGGCCACTACCGTGGTGGAGGGCAGGCCCGTGTACTCGCCCGAAGCGCTGAGCTTGACAAGGCGAAACAAACTTTGCAGCGTATCCCACACGTCGTGGGCGATGGCGCCAATCTCCTTTTTTTCGCGCGCCTTGTCAAAGGCATCTACCAGCAGCTTTTTGAGGCGCGAGGGCTGCTGAATATAGCTTTCGGCCGAAGCCAAAAACTTCTTAAAAAACGCGGAGCCGGCAACGTCGCCGCCGCTCGGCGGGGTAGTAGAGTTGGAAGTAGCCATTACGAGGAAAAGTAAAGCCGGCCGCTTGGCCCGCTAGGGCCTCATACTGCGTTCGGCGGGGCTAAGTTATCCAGCACCAAAAAAACGCCCCCGGCCGAGCGGCCAGGGGCGGTAACTGATAAGGTAACTGGTAGGACTGCGCAGCGGCTACTCGGGCCGGGCGCTGGCAGCAGCGGCCAGCGTTTCGGCGTCGATGGCTATGCCCTCTATGGTGGTGGGCGCCTGGGTGCCCGCCACGCGGCCCGCAGCGTAGAAATTGCGGTGGTAGTAGGCCTGGTTGAGTGAGCTAACCATGACGCCCCCGTTGCAGGCGGCGTGGGCAAACTTGCCATCCTTGAGGTAAATGCCCACGTGGTAGATGTTGCCGCCGCCGTGACTGAAGAAGACCAAGTCGCCGGTTTTCATGTTGGCTTTGGCCACCCGCTTCACGGTGCCAAACATTGAGCGCGAGCTGCGCTTGAGGCTGATGCCGTACACCGATTTAAATACTTTCGTGACGAAGCCCGAGCAATCGGTGCCACGGCGCGAGTTGGCACCGTAGCTGTAGGGCGTACCCAACCAGTCGGTAATGGTTTGCAGCAGGCTCTTGTTCTCGGTGTGGGCCAAGTGCACCCCTAGGGTCTGGTTGTAGTAGCCATAGGCCAGCGAGTCGCGCGAGGCCGTTACGGCGGCGGGCTCATCGGCGGCGGGCTTGCCAGCGCTGGGCAGCAG
Organism: Janthinobacterium lividum; assembly: GCA_050954355.1. Classification (GTDB taxonomy): domain Bacteria; phylum Bacteroidota; class Bacteroidia; order Cytophagales; family Hymenobacteraceae; genus Hymenobacter. The sequence goes on along the minus strand of JBPBPH010000065.1, from coordinate 82,489 downwards.
GCCCGTAAGCAGCGATGCTTCGGCGGCAGCTGGTGCCGAGGCACTAGCTGAGACCGAAGCATCGGGGGCTTGCTCGAAACAGAACGATAAGGTGAGGGCAGCGGCGGCGAGGCAAGGCAGCAGAAGGTTCTTCATTATCCGTCGTTGGGTGGGGTATTACTGGCCGGGCCCTAGGGCCACCAAACCAGCAAAAGGATTAGCGGGAGTGAGCTTGTTGCGCTAGGCAGAACTGCGGGTTGCAGCAGAAAAGTAGAGGTTGAATGAAACGTCTGATTTGGCTTTTTCTAATTGACCATAGCGGGACGACTCGGCCAAAGCTAAGTCAAAACTTTTTAAACTGCCTAGCTTTTTCTTCAAAAAAGGCTGTTTTTAGGCCAAAAATGCAGTCGAAACCTTGGAAATTGCTTATTTAGTTGGCAACCCTTTGTTTCGCCATCACGTAGCCAAGCCCGAATTTTACACTATGACTCCTCCCAAAACTTTTGTTAATTCCCCGCTAGCCCGAGTGGCCCGCCTGGTGCTGGGCAATAAGGGCAGCGTAGCCATGGTGCTCGGCCAAACCGTGCACCTGAGCGGGGCTACTCGCGCCGAGTTTCTAGCCGACCCCGAGTGGGTGGCGCACGAAGAGGTGCACCTGCGCCAAGTGCGCGACCTAGGCTTGGCGCGCTTCCTCTACCAGTACCTCGTCGAGTCGGCGCGGGTGGGCTACTACCAGAATAAATTTGAAGTGGAGGCGCGGGAAGGCGCCGCGGCCCACGTGCGGGCCCTGCGCGCCGCCCAGCAGGCCTAGGCGCTGCCAGGGGGCCTAGGCCTGCCGGGCACACTTGGCACCGGCAAGCCCCATTAACCAACCAAGCCGCTGGCCGGTAAGCCGCTAGCTGGCTGGGGGCAGTTAGCAGGCCTAGCGGCCAAACGCGCTACTCGCTTTGTGTGGCTAGGCAGTTCATGCCTTTTTAATGTAAGCGGGTTTGTTTTGTAGTACCCAGCATGTCGGAGCTGGCGGTACAGCCCCGGCGTATTCCCAAGGTTTTGCTCTCTCAGATTTCGATTGAAGCCAGTTATTTTGCTGGTGTTCAGCAGCTTGCCACCGTCTGAACAACGCTGATTGCGAAGCATGTAAAAACATCTATTTGGCAAATCCATCCTTTGATGGTTTTTGTATGTTAGCCGCGAAGGCCCTAGGCTGCCCGCTGGCTACCCACCCTAAATGCGGGCTGCTTAAAAAGCTGCGGTGCTTGGCGCAGGGCTCGCCCTGGTCAGGGCCATTTGGTGCGCCACTGCCGATGCAATACCTCTTTTTTCTAGTTATTAGTCACTTAGCCTAGTAAGTAAGGTTCTTATGAAAAGTATTTTTTTATGGATGAGCTTGGGTGCTGTTTATTGCTTCACGAGCTGCTCGAGCAAGCCGGAAGAAAAAGAAGAGCAAATCAAGCTGCTGGTTACCAGTCCATTAGCTAAAGACACCACCGTTACCAAAGAGTACGTGGCCCAGATTCACGCCTACCAGCACATCGAGCTGCGGGCCCTGGAGAAAGGCTATTTGCAGAAAATTTTTGTGGATGAGGGCCAGGAAGTGAAGAAGGGCCAGGCCATGTTCCAGATTACGCCCCTCATCTACAACGCTGATTTGCAGAAGTCGCAGGCCGAGGCCAACTATGTGGGCATTGAGTACCACAATACCCAGAGCCTGGCCGACAGCAACATCGTGTCGAAGAACGAGCTGGCCCTAGCCCGTGCCAAGTACGATAAGGCCAAGGCCGATGTGTCGCTGGCCAAAACCCACTTGCAGTTCACGGCCATTAAGGCGCCCTTCGATGGGATTATGGACCACTTCCAGGGCCGACTGGGCAGCTTGGTGGACGAGGGCGACCTGCTGACGACGCTCTCCGACAACAGCAAGATGTGGGTGTACTTCAACGTGCCCGAGGCCGAGTACCTGGCTTATAAAGCCCAGGCCAAGGCCGACAACCAGGTGAACGTGCAGCTGATGATGGCCAATAACGAGGTATTTCCGGAGCCCGGCAAGGTGCAAACCATTGAGGCTGACTTCAACAACGAAACCGGCAACATTGCCTTCCGCGCCACCTTTCCTAATCCCAACGGGCTGCTGCGCAACGGCGAAACCGGCAGTGTGCTCATGACCGTGCCGCTGAAACACGCGCTCATCATCCCGCAGAAGGCCTCGTTCGAGGTGCTGGAAAAGCGCTACGTGTACGTGGTAGACGCCAAAAACGTGGTGCACCAGCGCGAAATTCAGATAGCATCTGAAATGCCTGATTTGTACGTCGTTAAGTCGGGCGTTTCGGCTAGTGACAAGATTTTGCTGGAGGGTATCCGCAAGGTGAAGGACGGCGATAAGATTAGCTACGCCTTCGAGGATATGAAGAAGGTGCTGCCCACACTGAAAGTGTATTCTGAGTAGGTTCGATAATTTTCACTAGTAGCCTTATTCTATGTTTAGTAAATTCATTCGCCGGCCGGTATTTGCCATCGTTATCTCGATAGCGATTGTGCTGCTAGGCATGCTGGCCATCAAAACCCTGCCGACCTCGCAGTTCCCCGAGATTTCGCCGCCCACCGTGATGGTGAGCGCGGCTTACCCGGGGGCCAGCGCTAAGGTGCTGACCGAGTCGGTGCTCATTCCGCTGGAGCAGGCCATCAACGGCGTGCCGGGCATGAAGTACATGACCTCCGACGCCGTGAGCGCCGGTGAGGCCAACGTGCAGGTGGTGTTTAACCTCGGCACCGACCCCGACCAAGCGGTGGTCAACATCAACACCCGCATTGCACAGGTGCTCAACCGCCTGCCCGAGCTGGTGCAGCGCGAGGGCGTGGTGGTAAACCGCGTGGTGCCTAATATGCTGATGTACGTGAACTTGTATAGCAAGGACAAGAACACGGACATGAAGTTTCTCTTCAACTTCGCCGGCGTAAACATGCTGCCCGAAATCCAGCGCATCAACGGCATTGGGCGGGCCAACATTCTGGGCAGCCGGCAGTATGCCATGCGCGTGTGGCTGAAGCCCGACCGAATGCGCGCCTACAGCATCTCGGTGGATGACGTGATGAAGGCCATCGGCAACCAGAGCGTAATCGGTTCACCGGGCCGCATCGGGCGCTCGGACGGCGGCCGGGCCGAAGCCCTGGAGTACGTGCTCTCGTACCAGGGCCGCTTCAGCGACGTGGACCAGTATAAGAACATCATTCTCAAGGCTAACCCCAGCGGCGAAATGCTGCGCCTGAAAGACGTGGCCAACGTCGAGCTAGGCTCGGAATTTTACGACATCTACTCCAACCTCGACGGCTACCCTTCGGCGGCTATCGTGCTGAAGCAGACCTACGGTAGCAACGCCAGCGACGTAATTGCGCAGGTGAAGGCCAAGCTGGACGAGATGAAGAAGACGACCTTCCCGCCCGGCATGGACTACAAAATCAGCTACGACGTGTCGAGCTTTCTCGACGCTTCGACCGAGAACGTAATTCATACCCTGCGCGACGCCTTTATATTGGTGGCCATCGTGGTGTTCCTGTTTTTGGGCGACTGGCGCTCGACGCTCATCCCGATTATCGCCGTGCCGGTGTCACTCATTGGCGCGTTCGCGGCCATGCAGGCGTTTGGGCTGACCATCAACATGATTACGCTCTTTGCGCTCGTGCTCGCCATTGGTATTGTGGTGGACAACGCCATTGTGGTGGTGGAAGCGGTGCACGTGAAGATGGCCGAAAAGCACCTCTCGCCCTTCGGGGCGGTGCAGGAAGTGGTGGGCGAAATCAGCGGGGCCATCATTGCCATCACCATCCTGATGACGGCCGTGTTTGTGCCGGTAGCCTTTATGAGCGGCCCGGTGGGCATTTTCTACCGGCAGTTCTCGATTACGATGGCCACGAGTATCATCATTTCGGGCGTCGTGGCCCTCACGCTCACGCCGGTGCTGTGCGCCATGCTGCTGAAGAATACCCACGGCCAGCCGCGTCCGAAAAACCCTATCAACCGCTTCCTCGACTGGTTTAACCGTGGCTTCGACCGCCTCACGGGCAGTTACGTCGGCTTGCTGCAAAAGCTGGTAGCCAAGCGCTTGGTAACGCTGCTGATGCTAGCGGGCTTTATGGCCGGCATCTTCTTTATCTCGGTTTCGCTGCCTACCGGCTTCATCCCGAGCGAAGACCAGGGCATGCTCTACGCCATTGTGCAGACGCCGCCCGGCTCGACCTTGGAGCGCACCTACGCCATCTCGCAGCAGTTGCAGCAATTGGCTAAGGACGTACCGGGCATCCAGAGCATTTCGACCCTAGCGGGCTACGAGGTGCTTACCGAAGGCCGCGGCTCGAACGCCGGCACCTGCCTGATTAACCTCAAGCCGTGGAGCGAGCGCAAGCAGTCCATCCACGACATTATTGCGGCGCTCGAAGTAAAGGCCCACGAAATTCCGGGCGCCAACGTTGAGTTTTTTGAGCCGCCGGCAGTGCCGGGCTACGGTGCGGCGGGCGGCTTCCAGCTGCAGCTGCTCGACAAAACCGGCACCGGCGACTACAAGGCCCTGGAAAAAGTGAACGACGCCTTCCTGGCAGACCTCAAAAAGCGCAAGGAGCTAGCTGGCCTCTTCACTTTCTACTCGGCTAAGTACCCGCAGTACGAGCTCAAAATTGACAACGACCTAGCTATGCAGAAGGGCGTGGACATTGGCAACGCCATGAACACGCTCAGCATCATGGTGGGCTCGACCTACGAGCAGGGCTTCATCAAGTACCAGCGCTTCTTTAAGGTGTACGTGCAGGCCTCGCCTGAGTACCGCCGCCTGCCGGAGGACGTGCTGAACATGTGGGCCAAAAACGACAAGGGCGAGATGGTGCCATTCTCGGCCTTCATGAAAATCGTGAAATCGCAGGGCGCCAATGAGATAAACCGCTATAATATGTACACCACGGGCTCCATCCGCGGCGATGCGGCCCAAGGCTACAGCTCGGGCGAAGCCATTAAGGCCGTGCAGGAGGTAGCGGCCAAAACCCTCCCTAGGGGCTACGACATCGACTGGGGCGGCTTGTCGAAAGACGAGGTAGGGCGCGGCAACGAGGCCATCTACATCTTCCTCGTGGTGCTGGCCTTCGTGTACCTGGTGCTCGCCGCGCAGTACGAGAGCTTCCTGCTGCCGCTGGTTGTTATCCTGTCGCTGCCCACGGGCGTATTCGGCACCTTCCTGCTGCTCAAAGTGATGGGACTGGCCAACAACATCTACGCTCAGGTGGGCCTGGTAATGCTGGTAGGTCTGCTAGGCAAAAACGCGGTGCTCATTGTGGAAGTGGCGGTGCAGCAGCACGAAAAAGGTATGTCGATACGCGACGCCGCCATTGAAGGCGCGCGGTCCCGCTTCCGCCCCATTCTGATGACCTCGTTCGCCTTTATTGCGGGCCTTATTCCGCTGGTGCTGGCCACCGGCGCCGGCGCCAACGGCAACCGTACCATCGGCACGGCGGCCCTAGGGGGCATGCTATTCGGCACCGTGTTCGGGGTTATCATCATCCCCGGCTTGTACTACTTCTTCGGCACGATAGCCGCGGGCCGCAAGCTGATTAATGATGAAAATGAATACCCCATTAGCGAGGGCTTCGAGCAGCGGGTATTAGTGGAAGAAGAAGTTGTAACTCATGCTTAAAAGACGCCTTTATCAGAGTCTGACTGCGGCCGGCCTAGCGCTGGCCGTAGCTGGCTGCAAGCTGCCGCAGTTTGCGCAGCGCGACGCCAACCGCCGCCTGCCCGCTACCTACAACAACAGCACTCAGGACACGACTAGTACGGCACGGGTGCGGTGGAAAGAATTTTTCACCGACCCCAGCCTGACTGCCCTCATCGACACGGCCCTGCAGGGCAACCAGGAGCTGAACATCACGCTGCAGGAAATTCAAATTGCCCGCAACGAAGTGCAGGCCCGCGCGGGCGAGTATATGCCCACGGTGAACCTAGGGGCTAGCGCTGAGGCTGAGAAGCCCGGCCGCTACACGCTGCAAGGCGCCACCGAGGAGGCCATCAATATTCAGCCCGACCGCCGCACGCCCACGCCGCTGGCCAACTACCAGTTAGGAGTATTCGCGAGCTGGGAGGTGGATATCTGGCACAAGCTGCGCAACGCCCGCAAGTCGGCCGCCACGCGCTACCTGGCGTCGGTCGAGGGCAAGAACTTCATGGTGACCAACCTGATTGCCGAAATCGCTAACTCGTACTACGAGCTGCTGGCGCTGGACAATCAGCTGGCCATCATCAGGCAGAACATTGAGATTCAAGAGAATGCGCTGCGCATCGTGCGCCAGGAAAAAGAGAACGCCCGCGTAACCGAGTTGGCCGTGAAGCGCTTCGAGGCGCAGGTGCAGAACACGACTGCCCTGCAATACAAGACGCAACAGCGCATTACCGAAACCGAGAACCGGATTAACTTCTTGCTGGGCCGGTTTCCGCGGCCCATCACCCGCGACGACCAGGCGTTCAACGGCTTGGTACCGCAAAGCATTCAGGCTGGCGTACCCGCCCAGCTGCTCAGCAACCGGCCCGATATTCGGCAGGCCGAGCAGCAATTAGTGGCTGCCAAGCTCGATGTGCAGGTGGCGCGGGCCAATTTCTACCCGTCGCTGGGCATCTCGGCTGGGGCAGGCTTCGAGGCCTTCAAGCCCGGCTTGCTGTTCAACTCGCCCGAGTCGATGCTCTATAACATCGCCGGCGACTTGTCGGCCCCGCTCATCAACCGCGCCGGTATTAAGGCACTGTATGCCACGGCCAACGCCCTGCAGCTGCAGGCGGTGTACAACTACGAGCGCACCGTGCTGAACGCCTACATCGAGGTGGCCAACCAGCTCTCGAACATCAACAACCTGCAGCAGAGCTACGACGCGAAGCTCAAGGAAGTGCAGGCGCTCAATCAAGCCAACCGCATCTCTAACAGCCTCTTCAAAGCCGTACGCGCCGAGTATACCGAAGTGCTGCTTACCCAGCGCGATGCCCTAGAGTCGAAGTTCGACCTGACCGAAACCAAGATGCAGCAGCTCAACGCTACGGTCAACGTGTACCGGGCCCTAGGCGGCGGCTGGCAGTAAAAGTCTTCTAGGAACTCCTAGGAAAAAAGGCGGTCATGCTGAGCTTGCCGAAGCATCTCTACCGCATAGTACTGCGTGGTAGAGATGCTTCGGCAAGCTCAGCATGACCGCCTTTTTGATTACTTGCCTTCACGCGTCCCTAAGCCCTAGGGAGCTACAACTGCGCCAGCCGGCCGCCGTCTACCACCAGGGTGGTGCCGTTGATGAAGCTGGCCTCGTCGGAGGCCACGAAGCAGATGGCGGCGGCCAGCTCGTCGGACGTGCCTATCTGGCCGGTTATTTTTTCGGTGCCGTTCTGCACGTTGGGGTTGCTGCGTAGCATGGGGGTTTCGACGGCGCCGGGTGCGATGCCCACAATGCGGGCCTGGGTGTGCGGCACCTCTAGGCTAAGGCCGCGAATAAAGGCCTCGGTAGCGCCCTTGCTGGCGGCGTAGGGCACCACATTGGGCGTGGTTTGAAAGGCGTGCACCGAGCTAATGGCCACTACCACCCCGCCCTGCATGTGCGGCACGCACAGCTGGCAGAGCCGGAACAGCGCCCGCAGGTTCACGTTCATCACTTGGTCCCAGTCGGCGGGCTTTAACGCTAGCAGCGGCACGAAGGTCATCATGGCCGCGTCGCTCACCAGCACATCGAGGCGGCCGAAGCGGGCCAGGGTGGTTTCCACGGCGCGCACCAGGTCGGCGTCGTGGCCCACGTCGGTTTTGATGAACAGCGCCTCGCTGCCCCCAGCTTTAATCTCGGCCTCTACGGCGTGGCCGGCGGCCACCTCGCGGCCCAGGCACACCACGGTGGCGCCTTCGCGGCCCAGGCGCACGGCCGTGGCCCGGCCAATACCCGAGGTAGCCCCCGACACCAGACAAATTTTTTGCGCAAATCGATACATAAACTACTTACGGCAGAGCTTGATACTGCTATCCAAAACGCCGGGCGGGGCCGGTTGTTTGGCGGGCGCGGGCCCTAGGCCCAAAATGCCGCCATCAGGCCGCATCAAGTTTTCATGAAACGTTCACTAGTACTGGCCGTTTTGCGTACGCTGGGCCATGCCTTGTCCGCCGTTTATGCTAGCCACCGTCACGCCTTTCGATTGGCAGCGGCTGTTGATTTCCGACCAAGCGCCAGTTGGTTTTTTACTGGAAATTATTTTTCGCTGCGTCGTCACCTTCATCCTCACTATTGCGGCGCTGCGCACATCGGGCAAGCGCAGGGTGCGGCAGCTTTCGCTGTTCGAGTTTGGGCTGGTGCTGGTGCTGGGCTCGGCTGCCGACGACGCCACCTTCTACCATGATGTGCCGCTGCTGTACGTGGTCGTCATCTTCGTTGTCATCATCGGGCTGTACGTGCTCAGCAACTGGATAATTGACAAGCACCCGCGCGTGGAGCGCTTGCTGGAAGGCGCACCCGAGCTGATTGTGGTGGAGGGCGAAATCGATTTACCAACCTTCAAAAAGGCCAACCTTACGACGCAGGAGTTGTTTGGGCAGCTGCGGCAGTACCAGGTAGAGCACCTAGGGCAGGTACGGCGGCTCTACCTGGAGGCCACCGGCGAAGTGAGCGTTTTCCTCTTCGAGCCCCAGCACGAGCGGCCGGGCCTGCCTATCTGGCCCGAGCTGTATAAGCAGCCGCTGCTAAAGCTGCCCGCGCCCGGTACCTACGCCTGCCACGCGTGCGCCACGGTGCGCGAACTGCCCGCAGGCCCCACGCCCGCCTGCCTCCGCTGCCGGGCAGCACGCTGGCTGGCTGCCGGCCTGCACCGCGCCGCGCACTGCCTAGCGGCGCGCACTGCCTAGCGGCGCGCCTTGCTACTGCCCAGCGCCGTTGGCAACCCCCTAGGCCCTCCTTACGAATACAAGGGCCAGGGCGGCCGGCTGGCCGCTTGCGTTCACTTCTTTAGCCGGTTCTTTTCCATGCAACCTACCAACAATGCCCCCAAGGGCGCGCCCGGTGCGGCCCCTGCCAAGTCTCAGGTCGATGCCCCGCTGTCGACCACCGAGTCAACTTCCGGCCCCACCGGCTCAAGCTATGAGAGCTACACGCCCAAAGCCGACGCCGGTATTCAAGCCATTCTAGACAGTGGCAAGCAGGCCGTAGACTCGGGCAAGAAGTGGCTCGCAGACAGCGACCTGGCTGACAAAGCCAAGGAGCTGCCCCAAAAAGCCAAAGCGCTGGGCAACAAAGCCCTCGATAGCTTCAACGCGCTCACGACCACCCAGAAGGCAGTGGGCATTGGCGTGCTAGCCGCTGGTGCCGCCTTCTTGCTGACGCGCGGCAGCCGCAAGCAGCCGCACGGGCCCGGCGATAAATCTCGCGGCCGCCACTCGAAAGACGACTTTTTTGGCCACCAGCCCCACACTCGCAAGGGCAACGAGCCCGTGGCACGCGGCCAGCGCCCCTGGGGCACCAGCCGCTTCGGCGGTCCCGGCGCTCCGGCCCCTGGCGCGGCTGGCCCCAGTGGCAAGCCTAGGGTGCAAGCAGGCAGTGGCCCCGGCTCGCAGGGCCCGCGCAGCAACAACCGCCGCGACCAAGGCCCCGCCAACGGCAGCCGCTACGACGCCCGCACTTCGGGCCACCAAAATCCTAACAACCTCGACGACCTGAGCAGCGCCTTCTAAGTAGCCATCCATTAGCGGCTAACGCGCAGCAGAAACAAATAAGCAGAACGACCTGCGCAGTTGGCGCCCGCTTGCCGAAGCGTCTTTACCACACCCCTAGGGTATCATTGGTAAAGCTGCTTTGACAAGCGGGCGCCAACTGCGCAGGTCGTTCTGCTTATTTGTTTCTGCCGCGCGTCCTCAGTCATTCGTCGCTACCAGCTAATATTGCCTATGCTCTTCTATACCGTGATGAAGCCCTTAGTCAGCGTGGGGCTGCGCATATTTTTTCGCCGCTACGAGGTGCGCCACCCCGACCGCCTGCGCCTGCCGGGGCCGCTGCTGCTGTGCAGCAACCACCCCAATACCCTCCTGGACCCGCTGCTGACGGCCGTGCAGCGCCGCCTGCCGGTGGCATTTCTGGCCAAGAGCACGTTTTTCAAAAACCCCATCCTAGGGGCCATTATGCGCTCGGGCAACTGCATTCCCATTTACCGGCGGCAGGATGTGGCGGGCGGGGTTGAAAAGCTGACGCCTAAGCAACTGGCGGCCAGTAACGAGGCCAGCTTCGGGCGCTGCTACGACTACCTGGAGCACGGCGGCACGCTCATGATTTTCCCAGAGGGCAGCAGCGTGAGCGAGCGCCGCCTGCGCCCCCTCAAGACCGGCGCCGCCCGCATTGCGCTGGGCACCGAGGCCCGCCATGACTTCAAGCTGGGCTTAAAGATTGTGTGCGTGGGCACCAATTACTTCGACCCCAGCCACTTCCGCTCCGACGTGCTGCTGAACGTGGCCCCGCCCATTCGGGTGGCCGACTACGCCGCCCGCTACCACCACAGTCCCAACGAGGCCGCCGACGAGCTAACCGAAGAGATTGCCCGCCGCCTCAGCCGGCGCCTCGTCATCAGCCGCGCCGCCGACGACGATGCCCTGGCCCTGCGCGTGGAGCGCACCTTCGGCAACCACCTCAACCCCGACGACGACCCCACCACGCTGTGGGATAACTTCCAGCTCAGCCGTACCCTGCTCGATGCCGTGGCTTGGTTTGAGGAGCACGCCCCTACTCGCCTGGCTACGCTGCGCGCCGGTTTCGACAATTACCTGGCCGCCCTGCATCAGCATCGCCTCAGCGACGAGGCCCTCGACCAAAGCCGCCGCCCCGGCACCCGCCTGGCCGACTATTTTAATCTGGTGCTCGGCTTCCCAGTGTGGCTCTACGGCCTCCTTACCAACTATATTCCTTACAAAATACCGGCCGAAGTAGCCCAGCGAGCAACCAAGGATACTGAGTTTATCGCCGCCATTCTGCTGGCGGTGGGCATGGTCACCTTCCCGCTGGCCTACGCCCTGGAGGTGGCGGCCGTGCAGCACTGGCTCACCCACGACTGGCGCCTCACGGCCCTGTTTGGGCTCAGCTTGCCCTTGGCCGGCTTTTATGCCCTAGGGTACTGGCAAACGCTGACCGCCCGCCGCGAGCGCCTGCGGGTGCGGCAGCTGCCCGCCGCAGCGCTAACTGCCTTGCGCCAACAGCGGGCGCGGGTACTAGCGTTGCTGGATGAGGCGCGGGCCGAGTTTTTGAGTGGGCGCCCGGCCTCGGCCCAGGGTTAGCCAGGCGCGGCTGGGCGGCTTTGGCGAGCGCCGGGCCCTAGGCCACGTATTTTTGGGCAGACCCTGCACTTCCCTATTTTCCGCGCTGTTTGCTTGTGGTGACAACTTCTGACCCGGCCCCGCTGCTCACCCGCGAGCAGGTGCTGCGCGCCCTGCGCCTAGTGGAGCGCGAAAGCCGCCGCCTGCCCCCCAGCACCGTGTACGAGCTGCTGTACCGGGGCCGGCGCTACCCGCCCCGCGCCGTGGCCGAGCTGGCCTACCGCCTGGGCCACGCCGACGCCCAGGCGCGCTGGCCCTTGCCCGCCGGCCAGCCCACTAATGCCCAGCTCGAAGCCCTCGATTTTACGGTGGTAGCCAAGCGCCCCATCCTGGCCGCCGGCTCGGCCCAAGACCAGGAACAAGCCGCCGAGCAGCAGGCCGAGGCGCTTTATACGGGCCACCCTGCCACCCCGCCGCGGCTGCCGGCCCCCACCCTGGCGGCCGAGCCCCGCGCCGCCTACGCCGCCGCGCCCTATACCAAAGCCGAGGCCCTAGGCGAGCTATTTAGCACTGAGCAGGAGCTGGATGACGCCCTAGCGGGCCTGCGCCGCCGCCGGGCGCTGCTGCTGCAAGGCCCACCCGGCACCGGCAAAACCTACCTGGCCCGCCGCTTGGCCTGGCTGCTGCTGGGCACCCAGGACGATAGCCGCATCGAGTTGGTGCAGTTCCACCCCAGCTATGGCTACGAGGATTTCGTGCTCGGCTTCCGGCCTAGTCCCAAGGGGCAGTTTCAGCTGGTGCCAGGGGTGCTGCCGCTGCTGTGCGCCCGCGCCGCCGCCGACCCCAATCGGCCGTATTTTTTGCTGATTGATGAGCTGAACCGGGGCAATGTGGCGCGCATTTTTGGCGAGCTGCTGCTGCTGCTGGAGCCCGACAAGCGCGGCCCCGCCCACGCCCTGCGCCTGCCCTACGCCCCGCCCGAAACCGCCCGCTTCTTCGTGCCCGATAACCTGTACGTCATCGGCACCCTCAACCTGGCCGACCGCTCGCTGGCGCCGCTCGACTATGCGCTGCGGCGGCGCTTTGCCTTCGTGCCCCTGCGGCCCCAGTTTGGCGCGCCGTTGCGCCTGCTGCTGGCCAGCGCCGGTGTGCCCACCGCGCTCGGCCAGCAGCTAACCGAACGCCTGGCCAGCCTCAACCAAACCATCGCCGCCGACCCCGAGCTAGGGCCCGATTTTGAGATTGGCCACAGCTACTTCTGCACCCCGCCGGCCCACGAGCCTACGGCGGCCACCGCGTGGCTGCGCCTCATTTTTGAGCAGGAAATTGGCCCGCTGCTGGCCGACTACTGGCGCGAGCAGCCCGAAAAATCCACTGCCCAGCTCCACAAGCTGCTAGCCGGCTTGTAGTCAATTATCAGTTATCAATTATCAGCACACCATTGCGAGTTGATAATTGATGATTGACAACTGATAATTGACCAATGATTCCGCTCACCACGCTTTACTACCTGCTGTGCTACGCCTGGCAGCGCGTGCCCGCGCCGGCCGTGCTGCAAGCCGTGGAAGCCACGCCCTTTCACCGCCCACTGGAGCTGCTGACCCAGATGCTGCTGCACGCCGCCCGGCCCCTGCTGCGAGCCGGCCTGCCGCTAGGCTACCGCAGTACCGAGCAGGACTTGAGCGAGTTGCGCGGGCGCGTGGCCCTAGCCCCCACCATTGGCCGGGGGCTGCTGCCGCGGGGCCGCGCCGTGTGCGAGGTCGATGAGCTGAGCCCCGACCAGCCCCTAGCCCGGCTGCTGGCCGGTACCCTGGCGGCGCTGGCTACCTTGTCGGCCCTGCCCCTAGCCCTGCGCCGCGAGGTAAGCCAACTGCGCCGCCAGCTGCCCGCCTCTGTACTAGCGCCCGCACCCACTGCCGAGGCGCTGGCCGCCCTGCGCCGCCAGCGCCTGCCCGCCGCCCAAGCTTTCGTGCTGCACATCTGCCAGTTGCTATTCGAAACGGCGCTGCCCGCCTCGGCCGCCGAGGGGCGCCACCGCTTCGCCGATTTTCGGCGCGACGAAGCGCTCATGGCGCGCATTTTCGAGCAGGCCGTGCGCAATTTTTACCGCCGCGAGCAGCGCCAGTACCGCATATTTACCGAAACCATTACCTGGCAGGCCACCGCCGCCCAGCCCGCCGACCTGGCCCTGCTGCCCACCATGCTCACCGATACTACCCTCGAAAGCCCCACCCGCAAAATTATCCTCGATACCAAGTACTACGCCGCCGCCCTGCGCCCGCGCTACGACCAGCCGCGCCTCATCGCGCCGCACCTCTACCAGCTCTACGCCTACCTCCAAAACCAGCGCCCTAGCCCCGGCCAGGTCCTCGAAGGCATCCTGCTCTACCCCGCCGCCACGGCCACTCTCGACGCCCGCTATACCCTAGGCGGCCACCCGGTGCGCATCGCCACCCTCGACCTGACCCAGCCCTGGCCCGGCATCGCCGCCAGCCTGCTCGCGCTGGTAGTTGTTGATTAGCAAGGAGATAAAAGATAATTTTGCTGCGCTAAGCTTGAGCATGACCGCCTTTCTAGCTACTTGGCCCCTAGGGCCTGGGCACTAAAAAACCCCAGGCGCGGGGCCTAGGGTTTTCTTTCCGGGAAGGAAGTTGAGTGCCGAGCCGCGAAGCCCGGCGCGCAATTACATTTTCTTTTCTTCGGTGGTGGTAGTGGTGGTCGAGCCGTTGGCCGGAGCAGCCATTTTGCTGGCGCTGTCGCCAGCCATCGGGGCGGCGCTCATGGTGCTGCTCGAGTCGGTGCTCATCGTGGTGGTCGACTCGGTGGTCGCCGGGGTCGTGGTGGTCGACTCGGTGGTCTTGGCACCGTCGCCGCACGAAGCGAGGCCTACAGCTAGAAAAAGGGCCGATACTTTCAGGAGATTGTTCATCTGGGGTAAATTTGGAAGGGGATTTAACAAAATCTGCCCTTAATAGGCCGGCGTATTCTTAGGTAACCCACCCGAAAAAAACTTTTTTTGGCGGGTTACTACTAAGGAGCCGCCGGCATTAACTCCCGAAGCGAATGAATACAGACAGCACCTCGGCGGCGCTGGCGGCAGATGCCCAGCTTATCCAGGCCATCCGGGCCGGCGATGAGCGGGCCCTGAGCCGGCTCTACCGCCTGCACTGGCCCATGGTATCGCACTTCGTGCTGCAAAACAGCGGCTCCGAAGACGACGCCCGGGATGTGTACCAGGAGGGCGTGATGGTGTTTTACGAGAAGGTACGCGAAGGCTCGCTGGAGCTGAGCTGCCTCATCAAAACCTACCTTTACGCCGTGTGCCGCCGCCTGTGGCTCAAGCGCTTAACTACCAAGAGCCGGCTGCACGGCGTGCGCCTGCTCGATGAGGAAGAGTACGGCCCCTACCTCAACACGGGGGCCGAGGACGACCTGCTCGAAGCCGAAGAGCGCGACCGGCGCTTTGCTACTATGAGCGAGGCCCTTACCCACCTGGGCGAGCCCTGCCGCTCGCTGCTCGAAGGCTTCTACTTGCTCGATAAATCGATGCTCGACCTCACGGCGGAGCACGGCTACACCAACGCCGACACCGCCAAAACCCAGAAGTACAAGTGCCTGGCGCGCTTGAAAAAATTGTTTTTTGCTAGTTATAAAGAAGCTTGATTTTGACGTTTGATGAGTAGTACTGGGGATTTTGACCACCCTAGGCACCACGCACCACGCACCGAAGCCCACTAAGATGCAAACCGAAGCCGACTACTACGCCCTGTTTGAGGCCTACCAGCAAGGGGAGCTGGCGGCCGACGCGCGGGCCAGCCTGGAGGCGCGCCTGAGCGCCGAGCCGCGGCTGCACCAACTCTACACCAACTACCTGGAACTGACCGGCACCCTGCACGACTATGCCGAGCGCCGCCGCACGCGCCGCACCATTGGCGCGCTGCACACGGCCATGCTGGCCGGCGATGCCCCCGATGAAGAAGCCTCGCCGCTGCAGGCCAGCGTAAATCCGCGCCTGCGCATTTCGCGCACCGAGCAGCGCCTGCGCGAGTTTTGGGGCGGGTACCGGGCCACCGTGGGCGTGGCGGCCTCGGTGGCGGTGCTGGCCGTGTTTGGCACGCTGCTGGGCCTAGAGGCCTACCGCACGGCCAACGCGCCCCACTCGATGCCCGGCTACACCAAGCTGGTGCGCGAGGTGAACCGCCTGAAACAGGGCCAGCAGCAACTGCAGCAGCAGGTAGACGGCCAGCAAAGCAGCGGCGAAGTGCCGGTGCGCGAAAGCAAGTACAGCGGCACGGGCTTCGCCCTCACGGCCGACGGCTACCTGGTTACCAGCGCCCACGTTATTCAGGGGGCCGACTCGCTGCTGGTGGAGGGCCGCGACCACCAGCGCTTCCACGCCGAAACGGTGTACTCGGACGTGAAGCACGACCTGGCCATCCTGCGCATTAAAGATGCTGACTTCAAGACTTTTGGCCGGCTGCCCTATACCTTCAAGGCCGGGCAGGCTGACCTGGGCGAGCGCGTGTATACCCTAGGCTACCCGCGCGAGGACGTAGTGTATGGCGAAGGCGCGCTGAGCGCCCGCTCGGGCTTCGACGGCGACACGGCTTTTTACCAAGTCAGCATTCCACTGAACCCCGGCAACTCGGGCGGGCCGCTACTCGATGCGCAGGGCAACCTGATTGGGGTGGTGAGCGGCCGCCAGGAAAACGCCCTAGGCGCCGCCTTCGCCACCAAGTCATCGTACCTGGTACGGCTGGTCGACTCGCTTAAAAACCAGCAGCCCACGGCCAGCTACCACCTGCCCCGCCTCAACCATCTGGCGGGCGCCGGCCGGCCCCAGCAGCTCAAGCGTCTGCAAGATTTTGTGTTTGTAGTGAAGGTATACGAATAAGCTTTTCTCCCTTTTTTCTGCCCTGCCTGCAAAAAGCCTCGCTCTCCCCAGCGGGGCTTTTTGCTGCCCGCCCCCCTAGGGGCCAGAGGCGCCGTCAGCTTGGTTATTCAATTCTTAAATTTCTTCTAGTCAGTTGTTAAACTTTCGCCCGGCATCGCCATCTTTCAGGTAAGCTGCGCCGCCCAGCCCCAGTTGGCCGATACCGGCCAGGTTTATTTACACGCCTTTACGCGCCTCCTGCTCCCCTAGGGAGTGCCCCGCTTGCTGCCTATGGAACGTAGAGCTTTTCTCCAACGCCCCCTGGCGGGCGGCCCCATCAAGCCTCCTCAGCCGGCGGGGCCCAGCCTGCTCGACCAGGCCAGCCCCTTTGCCAATGCCACGCTGCCGGCCCGCACCAGCGCCGCTACCGCCACCACGCTGGCGCCCTACGCCGGGCCGTGGGGCGCGGCGCAGGCAACCCACTTGCTGCGGCGCTGCCTGTTTGGGCCCACGCGGGGCGAAATTCAGGCGGCCGCGACTTCTACCCTGGCCGCTACCCTCAGCCAGCTGCTGACGCCCGCCCCCACGCCCAGCCCGCCGCTGAACGTGAGCGCCGCCGACACCACCGTGCCCCTAGGGCAAACATGGGTAGGCCAAGCCTTCGACCAAACCTTGGAGGGCGCGCGCCGCACCTCGCTGCGCGACTGGTGGCTGGGGCTGCAACTAAGCCAGGGCACCTCGCTGACGGAGAAGATGACGCTATTTTGGCACAATCATTTCGTGGTGGAGTTTGGCGACATTAACAGCGCGCAGTACGGCTACGAGTACGCGCGGCTGCTGCGCCAGTACGCGCTGGGCAACGTGCGGCAGCTAGCTATTGATATGACCGTGACCCCGGCCATGCTGCGCTACCTCAATGGCAACGCCAGCACGGCCGCCGCGCCCAACGAGAATTACGGCCGCGAGCTGCTGGAGCTATTTACCCTAGGCAAGGGCCCGCTGATTGGGGCCGGCAACTACACCACTTACACTGAGGCCGACGTGCAGGCCGCCGCCAAGGTGCTAACCGGCTGGCGCGACGACCCGGCCACCGTGGCGGGCTACTTCACGTCCAACCGCCACGATGCGAGCACCAAGCAGTTTAGCGCCGCCTTTGGCAATGCCCGCCTTGCGCCCAATGGCGCGGGCGAGTACAAGGACTTGCTCAACCTGATTTTTCAGCAGCCGGCCACGGCGGCGTTTCTGGTGCGCAAGCTCTACCGCTGGTTTGTGTACTATGTGATTGATGCGCAAGTAGAAAGCGATATTATTCAGCCGCTAGCGGCCTTGCTGGTTAAGAGCAACTACGAGGTGACGCCGGTGCTGCGGGCGCTGCTGGGCTCGGAGCATTTCTTCGACGCGGCCACCGTGGGCTGCCTCATCAAGAGCCCGCTCGATTTTGTGGTGGGCGTGTGCCGGCAGTTGGAGCTAACCCAGCCGCCGGCCAGCAACTACCTAGGCCAATATGGCGTGTGGGACTACCTCTACGGCCTAGGGCTGGTGCAGCAGCAAAGCCTGGGCGACCCGCCCAACGTGGCTGGCTGGGTGGCTTACTACCAGGCGCCGCAGTTTCACGAGCTGTGGATAAACTCGGTGACGCTGCCTCGCCGTAACCAAACCACCGACTTATTTCTTGGCACGGGCATTACCAAAAGCGGCGTCGCATTTCGAGCCGACCCGGTAGCTTGGGTGCAGGCCCTGCCCGCCGCCACCGCCCAAGACCCCAACCTGGTCATTGCCGAATTTACGCGCCTGATGGTGCCCCTCGACTTAACGGCTAGCCAGTTGGCATTCCTGAAAAACGCGCTCATCCCCGGCCTACCCGATTTTGAGTGGACCAGCGAGTGGAACCAGTTTCTGGCCACGCCCACCAACTCCGCCAAGCGCACCGCGGTGCAAAGCAAGCTGCAGGCCATGCTGCGGGCGCTGGCTGGCTTGGCCGAGTACCAGCTAAGTTGAGTGAATAAAGAGTCGTCTGTCATTGCGAGCATGTCGCGCATCAACCAATGACTAGGTTTTAAGCAGTCAACTATCACTTATGAAACGGCGCACATTTATTCAGACGACGGGCGCGACGGTGGCGGGCGCGGCTTTTTTGGGCGGCTTTCCCATTGGCGCCTACGGGCACTCGGCCGAGCTGGCGGCGCTCACCAACGCCGCCACCCAAACCGACAAGGTGCTGGTAATCGTGCAGCTGCAAGGCGGCAACGACGGCTTGAACATGATTATCCCCCTAGACCAGTACGCGGCCCTGCTGGCGGCGCGGCCCAACCTGGCGCTGCCCCAGAGCCAGGTACTGCCCCTCACGCAGGCCACCGGCATTCACCCGGCCATGGCCACGGCACAACAGCTTTATAAAAACGGCCAGCTGGGCGTAGTGCAAAGTGTAGGCTATCCCAACCCCAACTTCTCGCACTTCCGGGCCACCGACATCTGGACGTCGGGCTCGGCCTCGGACGTGGTGTGGACGACCGGCTGGGGCGGGCGCTACCTCGACGGCGAGTTTCCAAACTACCCCACCGGCTACCCCAGCGCCCAAAACCCCGACCCACTGGCCATCAGCATCGGCTCGGTGGTGAGCAACTGCGTGCAGGGCCCGAGCGTGAACATGGGCATGGCCATTGCCAGCACTACCAGCTTTTACCAGCTGCTGAGCGGCGGCGTGGATGCCGCGCCCGCCACCCAAGCCGGCCACGAGCTTACGTTCATCCGCCAGGTGGTAGCCCAAACGCAGGTGTACACCACCACCATTCAGGCGGCGGCCAGCAAGGCCAAGAACCTGTCGCCCCTCTACCCCGCCGCCGGCCAAAACGCGCTGGCCGACCAGCTCAAGATAGTAGCCCAGCTGGTAGCCGGTGGCTTGAGCACCCGCATCTATGTGTGCCAGCTAGGAGGCTTCGACTTGCACTCGCTGCAAGTGCCGGCCACGGGCAGCCCCACCACCGGCGCCCACGCCACGCTGCTGGGCAAGGTGGCCGACGGCATCAACGCTTTCCAGGACGATTTGAAGCGCCTAGGGGTGCAAGACCGGGTGGTGGGCATGACCTTCTCGGAGTTTGGCCGCCGCATCAAGGCCAACTCGGGCTACGGCACCGACCACGGCGCGGCCTCGCCGCTGCTCGTATTTGGGGCGCAGGCCAACCCCCTAGTGCACGGCCCCAACCCCACGCTGCCCGCCAACGCCGGCGTGAACGACAACGTGGCCATGCAAATTGACTACCGCAGCGTGTATACTAGCATCTTGAAAGACTGGTTTCAGGTGCCGCAAGCCACGCTTAATCAGCTATTTGGACAGGCGTTTCCCTACGTGCCGGTCATTAAGCCGCAGGGCGCGCTGGCCACGGTGGGCGCGGCGGCCGTCGAGGGCTTCAGCGTGTACCCCAACCCGGCCGCCGCCCAAGCCACGGCGCTGTTTGAGAGCCAGGGCGGCGCGGTGCAGCTGCAGTTGCTCGATGGCCTAGGGCGCGTGGTGCGCCGCGTGGTAGAGGGGCGCGCCCTAGGCGCGGGCTTGCAGCGGGTGCCGCTGCCAGTGCAGGGCCTAGCGCCGGGTGCCTATCACTGCGTGGTGCGCGAGGCCGACCGCAGCAGCTCGCTGGTACTGATGGTGGCCGAGTAAGCTGGGGCGTAGGAACGCAAAGTCAGGTTTTGCGTAAGACATCAGGCGGCCCGCGCCGCTTTCCTGTATTACTCCCATCTCCTAGCCCTTCTGTTATGGCCGACCAGCTCCAACCCGTTGACAAAATTCAGCCCGAAGACATTGCCCGCACCTTTGAAGCAGCCGTGAAAGTGTTTCAGGGCAAGACCGAGAACATGGACGACTTGCTGAAAAACGGCGGTACGCTACTGCGCAAAGTCTCGAAGAACTTCTCACCCACCCAACTCGTGCTCACCGTGGCGGCGCTAGCGGTGGTGTCCATCTTCGTCATTAATCGCGCTACGGAGAACGAATAATCCTCCTAGCTCCTCCACCACAAGGGCCGCTCTCTTTACTAGAGGGCGGCCCTTGTGGTGGTAAAGTAAACGTAGAGAACCCTAGGGGCCAACTTCCAAGGTCGGTGCTGAGCCGGTTAGTGCGACCGCGCGCAACTAGGCAGCCTAGTTAAGGGCCGCAATACCGGGGGCAGCAGTGCTGACCTTTGGCTGGGGGGCTAAGTCAGGCAACTGAGGCTGCACCAGCCCCGCAATTCCCCATACCTGCAGGTTGCGGCGCACGATTTCGGCCGCTAGCCAGCTATCGAGTTGGCTGATAACCACCCGGGTAGCGGGCTGCGTACCTAGCGTGGTAGCTTCTACGTGGCCATGAAGGTTAGAGTCGATAGTATAGATGCGAGCCAGGGCTGTTTCGGCCTGCTGGGCATCGGCGAAGATGCCAGCCTGTATTTCAAATTGCGGCCCCGGCACTGCGGGCGGTGCGGTGGTGGCCAAACTCTGCACACCGGCTAGCGGGGCAGCAGCCACGGCAGCCATCAACTCCTGCGACTGGTGCAGCAACGGTAGCAAATAGGCCGTGAAAGGCGCGCGGGGCCGTGGGTCGCTGGCGCGCAGCAAAGACAAATTGGTGGGAGTATCGGTCAAGCCTAGGGGGGTAGTGTCGGGCACTACTACGGCAATCACCGTGGCGGCCCCGGCTTCTACCAAACCTAGGGGCTTGGCGGCCTGCTCCGAAAGGTCCAGAATGCGCTCGTGGCGGAAGGGCCCACGGTCGGTTACGCGTACCACTACCGTCACGCCATTGTCTACGTTGGTTACGCGTAGGCGGGTGCCGAAAGGCAGTTTTTTGTGAGCACAGGTATAACGAAAGCGGTTGTAGCGCTCGCCGCTCGCCGTTGCCATACCCTGAAAAAATTTACCGTACCAGGAGGCGCGGCCCCGTAGCACGGTTTGATAGCCCTCGCGGGCGGTGGGAAGCAGGGTGGGCAGCATCTTCGGGATGAAGACGCGGCCGTGGTGAGGCACTGGTTTGGGGCGGGCAATAGCCGTTGCCGTAGTGCTCCATACGAGGGCCAGCAGGCACACAAAGCGGCCCCACGCAGTAACTGATTTAAAAGAAATTGAATGCATGCGCAATTGCTTGCCTAGCCGAATGGTGAATCAACCGAATGTAACCCCGCTCACTACATTATCACTACTTCCCTTTTTGCTAATCGGGTTAACACGCGTTAGCAATTGACCTTTTCTAATAATCCTTGCATTTAAGATGCATGTCCTCCAGGCACACTAGGGGCAATTGTGTTTAGTTAAGGCATATAATACCCTGTTATTGTATTTTTTTAAGGAAACACTCATAATTAGATTATCCGACTGGTATAAAATTTTGGCTTAAAGCTTTAGTTTAAGTAAGACCCCAGTTTGTTTACTTGCTAAGTTTTTGGTATATTCCCGCGCTCGCGAGTTTGGCAGCCAGTGGGGCCGTACCTTTGCCCTATGGACTTTGGCCGCCTGCCCGACCTGCGCTACGTTGATTTTCGCTTGCCCCCCGACCACCCCGAAACGACCCATGTGCTGGCCCGCGCCCGCCCGGCGGCACCGCCCGCGCCCAGCCTGTATGTGGGCTGCCCCATCTGGATCAATAAGGAGTGGCTAGGCAGCTACTTCCCCCTAGGAGCCAAGGAGCCCGACTACCTGCATTACTACGCCCAGCAGTTCAACTCCATTGAGTTGAATACCACCCACTACCGTATTCCCGACGCGCCCACCGTGCGGCGCTGGCGGGCGGCTGCGGGGCCAGGCTTCAAGTTTTGCCCCAAGCTACCGCGCAGCATCAGCCACGAGCGCGAGCTTTATAATGTAGAAGCGCTTACGCTTACCTTCACCCGCGCCATGCAGGAGCTGGGCGACACCCTGGGCAGTTGCTTTTTGCAGCTGCCGCCGCACTTCGGCCCCGAAAACCTGCCCCGGCTGGAGCGCTTCCTGCTCGACTGGCCCGCCGAGCTGCCGCTGGCCGTGGAGCTGCGCCACCCGCGCTGGTTTGCCGACCGCGGCCTGGCCGATGCGACGTTTGCTACGCTGGAGGCCCTAGGCAAGACGCTGGTGATAACCGACGTGGCCGGCCGGCGCGACGTGCTGGTACAGCGTCTTACCACGCCCACGGCCTTGGTGCGCCTCAACGGCCACGGCCTAGTAGGCAGCGACTTCGAGCGGGCCGACGCCTGGGCCGAGCGCCTGGCCACTTGGTTTGCCCAGGGCCTGCACACGGCGTATGTATTTATCCACCAGAAAGATGTACGCCACGCGCCCATCTGGGCGCAGCATTTCCTAGGGCGCTTTCACGCCCTAACGGGCCTGCCAGTGCAACTGCCCCGCCCCATTCCGCAGCAGGTACAGGGCAGCCTGTTTTAAGTCAATTATCAGTGAGCAATCATCAATTATCAGATTGTTCACTGATAATTGACTCACAGTACTCCGCCCACTCCACTGATAACCAGCGCTATTAAGGCCGTATTGAAGCCAAAGGCGATGAGGCCGTGCAGCAGCGCCAGGCGGCGCTGGCGGTAGCCGCTAATGGCCACGTCGGCCGTTTGGGCGGTCATGCCGATAACGAAGGAAAAATAAGCAATATCGAGGTAGTCGGGCTCCTCGGCTCCGCCGGGGAAGTCGAGGCCTCGCACGTCATGGCCCTGCTCGTCGGCGTCGTAGTAGATGTGGGCGTAGCGCAGGGTAAATACCGTGTGTACCAGCAGCCACGAAGCCCCCACGGCCACGATGCTAAGCGCGATGTGGCGAATTAGTACTGCTGGCTGCAAATCGTGGCTGGTGCTTAGGAGCACCACCACGGCCAGCAGGCTGGCGCTGGCCGCCACCAGCACAAACACAAAGCTTAGAGCCCTACTCAAATCTTCGGTAGCGGCTACGGCCCGAATGCGTTTGGCATCGGCCGAGTAGATGCTGGCCCAAAGCAGGCATAGGGTGAGCACGGCAAAGGTATCCCAGCCAATAACCAGGCGCACAAGCGGTTGGTAATGGTGCGGTGCCAAAAACCAGGCTATTACCGCAGTGGCTAGCGCTACCAGCAGCCGCCAGGTTGGCTTCAGGTGGAGGAGCCGCTGCCACAGCGGCCAGGAGGAGAGCGGTGCATTCACGGCGGCAAGGTAGGGCAGCGCCAGGTTTGGCAGGGCCGATGCGGGCCAATGTAGCGCGGCCGCTTACTTTACGCCATGAACGACGCGCCCATCTCTGGCCTCTACCAGCCCTCGCTGGCCCTACTCACCGACCTCTACCAGCTCACCATGGCGTATGGGTACTGGAAAAATAATTTGCACGAGCGCGAGGCGGTCTTTCACCTCTACTTCCGCAAGGCGCCCTTTGAGGGCGGCTACGCGGTGGCGGCCGGCCTAGCCCTGGCTGTGGATTACCTGCAAACGCTGCGCTTCTCGGACGGCGACATCGCCTACCTGGCCAGCCTGACGGGCAGCCGGGGCACCCGGTTGTTTCCCGACGATTTTCTGGCTTACCTAGCCGAATTTAAATTTACCTGCGACGTAGACGCTCTGCCCGAGGGTACGGTAGTCTTTGGCAACGAGCCGCTGGCGCGG
Source organism: Janthinobacterium lividum (assembly GCA_050954355.1). Taxonomy (GTDB): domain Bacteria; phylum Bacteroidota; class Bacteroidia; order Cytophagales; family Hymenobacteraceae; genus Hymenobacter. The sequence goes on along the minus strand of JBPBPH010000065.1, from coordinate 58,787 downwards.
GTGCAAGGCCCACTGCTGCAAGCGCAGCTGGTAGAAACGGCCCTGCTCACCATCTTCAACTTCCAGACCCTAATTGCTACCAAGGCCGCCCGCATTCGCGACGCGGCCGGCCCCGACGATGCCGTGCTGGAATTTGGCCTACGCCGCGCCCAGGGCCCCGACGGGGGCCTAGGGGCCAGCCGCGCCGCCTACCTAGGCGGGGGCGATGCCACTAGCAACGTGCTGGCCGCCCGCCGCTACAACTTGCCCGTGCGCGGCACCCACGCCCACAGCTGGGTGATGGCTTTCGGCTCGGAGCGGGAGGCCTTTGCCGCCTACGCCGACGCCTTTCCCGACGACTCGGTGTTTTTGGTGGATACCTACGACACGCTCGACGGGGTGCGCCACGCCATCGCGGTGGCGCTGGAAATGCGGCAGGCTGGCCACGAGCTGGGCGGCATCCGCCTCGACTCGGGCGACTTAGCGTATTTGTCGAAGGAAGCCCGCCAACTGCTCGACGCGGCCGGGCTGGCGAAGGTGCGCATCGTGGCCAGCAACGACTTGGAGGAAAGCCTCATCGTGAGCCTCAAGCAGCAGGGCGCCCGCATCGATACCTGGGGCGTGGGCACCCAGCTCGTAACGGCCTATAACCAGCCGGCCCTGGGCGGCGTGTATAAGCTGGCCGCCTTGCGCACCGCCGACGGCCTAGGGTGGGATTTTACCATTAAGATGTCGGAGCAGCAGGCCAAAACCAGCATTCCCGGCATTCTGCAGGTGCGCCGCTACCTGGCGGAGGCTGGCGGCCAGCCCCGCGCCGACATGATTTACAACGTAGCCGCCCCGGACGCGCTACCCGAAGCCCCCACCATCTTCGACCCCGCCGACGCCACCCGGCGGCGCCCCGTGCGCGCCGGCGCCTCTTACCGCGACCTGCTGCAACCCGTGCTGCGCGCCGGCCAGCTAGTGCAGCCCTTGCCTACCCTAGCTGAGAGCCGCGCCCTAGCCCGCCAGGAAGTCAATAGCCTCGACCCCAGCATCCGCCGCTTCCTCAACCCCCACACCTACCCCGTGGGCCTAGAGCAAGGCCTGCATGAGTTCCGCACCCAGCTGATGCTGTCGAAGCGGCCGGGGCGGGCGGTGTAAGTAGGCAGCCAGATACAAATTATATGGACATGCAAAGAATCAGAATAACGGCCGGCAGTATATTCCGGGTCGAGCTAGGAGTAAAGACAGGCTTTTTTCAATATATTGGTTCCGATAACACGCAGTTGGACAGCAACGTTATCAAGGTTTTTCGGAGCCGCTACGGGGTCGCTGAGCAGCCGAAGCTGCCGGAAGTCGCGGCGGATGCGGTGGGTTTCTACGCTCACTGCTTACTGGGTACGGGCTACAAGCTAGGCTACTGGACGAAAGCCGGCCACGCCGCCGTGCAGGCCGCCGCGCCCCCTCTGTTCCGAGATACTTATGACTATGGGCGGGCTGCTTGGCAGGAACCCGTGTTGATTTCCTACAAGTGGGTAGTTTGGCGTATGAACAAAGAAATGCATCGAGTAGGCAAGCTCACACACGAAATGCAGATGGCCGAAATAGGCATGGTTATGTCTCCATCCAACATTATACACAGGATGCAACACGGCACATACGAGTTGCCCTTCTACCCGGCATTCGAGGCTTCCTGAATTCTCAGTACCGCAGCTCCCCCGCCGCCACGTGCAGCGTCACGCCCGCCTCGGCCGTCAGCCTGCCGGACACTTGTGCCGCGTAGCCTAGGGCAGTAAGCTGCTGCACTACCTCATTGGCGGCTTCGGGGGCTACTACCAGCAGCATACCGTTGCCCATGTTCCAGTAGAGGTAGGCGGTTTCGGCCTCGATGCCGCCAACCTCGCAGAGGCGCTGCATGGCGGGCAGGGGCGCAAAAAGATTGTCGAGCACCGCGCCGAGGCCGTTTTTGAGCACGCGTTGGAAGTTATCGGCCACGCCGCCGCCCGTGATGTGGGCCGCGCCGCGCAGAGGCTGGCCAGCGTCGAGCAGGGCCGTGAGGGCGGGCGCATAAATGAGTGAGGGTGCCAGCAGGGCATCGCCCCAGGTGGGGTACTGGGCGGCATCGGGGCCGTCGTAGGGCTGCTCGTGCCACTTATCACCGAAGAGGCGCTGCAAGGTTTTGCGGGCCAGCGAGTAGCCGTTGGAGCGGAACGAGGGCGAACGCAGCGCCACCACGGCATCGCCGGCTTGGGCGCTGGTGCCCCCTAGGGGCTGCTCGAGGCTAGGGTGCAGCACGCCGATGGCCGTCGAGCACCAGTTGAAATTCATGCGGGCGCCGGGGTAGCCGCCAATGCGCGAGCCCAACTCGGCAATTTCGCCGCCCGTGATGGCAATTTTCGAGAACTGGCAGGCGTCGTGCAAGCCGCGCATCAGCTCATCTACTACGCTGTAATCCAGCGCGTTCACGTCGATGATGTTCGACAGGTTGGTGGGCACGAAGCCGGCAGCGGCGAGGTCGTCGGCCGTCATGGCCACTAGGTCGTACCCTAGGGTGTCGTAGCGGTCGAGGCGCTCGGCCAGCTCAATCTTGGTGCCGATACCGTCGGAGCTGATGCCCAGGCGCTCCTGGCCAAAGCGGATTTCGTTGCTGAAGCCGCCGTCGAGGCCGCGGGCCGGCTCGCCGGGCAGGCCGGCGCGGGTAGCGAAGGTTTTCTTGGCCCACGAATAAGCGTTGCGCGAGGCGTTGTTGCCCTCTTCAATGGAGTAGCCGGTGTCGGGGGTATTGTGGGCAGACATGAGAGCGTATAGCTAGCTAGGGGTTGCTGAAAGGAAAAACGTCATGCTGAGCCTGTCAAAGCATCTTTACCGCGCAACCAATCCTATTGATTAGTAATTACTTACGCAGTAGAGATGCTTCGACAGGCTCAGCATGACGTTCTAATTTTATTTACTGAGTTAATGCTCGGTCGGCGCCGGGGCTTTGGCGCTCACCGACAGCGCCTTATCGGGCTCGCGGTGGCTGAGGCGCTCTTCCTGAACGTGGCGCAAATACTTGGTTACGTCGCCGGTGGGATACTGGCCGGTGAAGCACGCGAAGCACGAGCCGCCGTGGCCGCGCTCCTCGGCAAAGAGGTCCTGCAAGTCGCTCAGGTCTTGATAGATAACCTTATCGGCTTCGATGTAGCGGCAGATTTCCTCCTCCGTGTAATTGGCCGCAATCAGCTCGGTGCTCATGGCCATGTCGATGCCGTAGATGCAGGGCGACACGATGGGCGGCGCGCTCGAAATGAAGTACACCTCGGTGGCGCCGGCCTCGCGCAGCAGGCGCACGATGCGCCGCGAGGTGGTGCCGCGCACGATGCTGTCGTCTACCACGGCCACCTTTTTGCCTTCCACAAAGGCCTTGATGGGGTTGAGCTTCTTCTTCACCACGTCTTCGCGCCCGGCCTGAGTAGGCACGATGAACGAGCGGCCCATGTGGTTGTTTTTCACCATGGCGCGGCGATAGGGCACGCCAATGGCTTCGGCCAGGCCCGAGGCCGAGAAGTAGCCACTGCTCGGCACGTCAATTACCATGTCGGGCCTGATACCGGCGTCCACCACCTTGCGGGCAATGATTTTGCCAAGCCGCACCCGCTCGCGGGCCACCAAGCGGCCGTGAATGGTCGAGTCTTCGCGGGCAAAGTAAATCTGCTCGAATACGCAGAACGCCTTGGGTAGCTCCTGCTGGTTTTTGTAGTGAACCTGGAAGTTGCTATCGATAAAAATGGCTTGGCCCGGCCCCACGTCCTCCACAAACTCAAAGTCGAGGTAGTCGAAGCAGGTGCTTTCCGAAGCGAAGGCGTACACCGGCCCGTCGGGCGTGTCGCGGCGGCCCAGCACCAGCGGCCGTATCCCTAGGGGGTCGGTGAAGGCCAAAAGGCCGTGCCCGGCAATGATGGTGACGGTGGCGTAGGCGCCCTTCACCAGTTCCTGGGTGGTTTCTACGGCGTCGAAAATATCGACCACCGACAGCCGGTCCAAGTCCTTCACCCGCAGCTCCGAGGCGAAAGTGTACATAATGAGCTCCAGGTCGTTGGTGGTTTTGGGCAGCACGTGGTATTTCTCGTGCAGCAGCCGGGCCACGTCGCGGAAATTGATGACGTTGCCGTTGTGCACCATGGCCAGCCCAAAGGGGTAGCTGGTGGTAAAGGGCTGGGCCAGGTCCGAGTCGTTGGCGCCCTGGGTAGTATAGCGCACGTGCCCGATGCCGGTATTGCCGGTCAGCTTCTTCACATTTTTGGGCCGAAACACGTCATTCACCAAGCCCTGTCCCTTATGCAGGTGGAAGGCGTCGCCGTCGAAGGTGGCAATGCCAGCGGCATCCTGCCCGCGGTGCTGCAGCGCGGTGAGGCCAATAATCATGTCGCCCACCACGCGCTCAGGGCCGTGAAAACCTACAATGCCACACATAAGCAATTAATAATTAGCAATGAACAAGGAGTAGTAACAGGGCGAGAAGGGATAAACTAAAACGTTATGCTCAGCTGGCGTCCGCTTGCCGAAGCATCTCTACCGTGCCGCTTGGTCGGTAAACAACGAAGCGGTAGAGATGCTTCGGCTACGCTCAGCATGACGTTTTCTCTGGTGGTTCGGTAGTACCTAGTTGTTCAGCATTGCGTTGAATCAGCGCAGCCAGCGTTTCGGCATACAGCACGTGCTCTACGGCGAGGCCGCGCCGCTGCACCTCGGCCAGCGTGGCGGCCCCTTCCAAATTTACAACGCGCTGCGTCAGCACGGGGCCGGTATCCAAGCCTTCATCTACTAAATGCACCGTAATCTTGGTGGCAAGCAAGTGGTTATCAAATGCCCATTCGTAGGCGTGCAGGCCCTGGTGCTGGTGCGTATCGGCGGGGTGAATATTAACAATTTTACCCGCGAATGCCCGCACGAACGTGGGCGACAGCACCCGCATGTAGCCCGCCAGCACCACGTAATCGGGCCGGTAAGTTTGCAAGATGACGACTGCCTCCTGGTCAAACTCGGCGCGCTTGCGGCCTTTGGAGGGCAGGCTGGCCGTGGGCAGCCCTAGGGCCGCTGCCGAGGCCAAGCCCGGCGCCGCGGGGTCGTTGCTGAACACCACCGCCACTTCGGCCAGCCCGCGCAGCGCGCCCATGCGCACGGCCTCGGCCAGCGCCAGCATGTTAGAGCCGCGGCCCGAAAGCAAGATGGCCAGGCGAGCGAGGGGGGAAGCACTCATGTAGTAAGCTCCTAGTAAGCTCCGGTTTCGAGCACCGGCGCCGGGCGCTGGCCGATATCGGGGCGCACGTATTTACCTTGAAAATGAATTCGCTCGGCTTCGGCGTAGGTTACTTCCACGGCGGTGGGCAGGTCGGGGCCGTGCGCCACCACCACGGCTACCCGGCCGCCGGCCGTGCGCAACTCGCCGGGCTGCTCGCCGGGCTGCACACCGCCCACAAACAGGTGCGTGCCAGCGGTTTGCTCGCCCACGCCGTGTATAAGGAAGCCCGTCGGAAACTGCGCCGCCGGGTAGCCGCCCGAGGCCAGCACCACGCCTACGAAAGCGCCGGGCCGCTGCCGCGTCACGGTTTGGGCCAGGTTACCAGCAAGCGTCGCCTCAATTAGTTCGAGCAAGCTGCTAGCCAGCGCCGGCAAAATCACCTCAGCTTCGGGGTCGCCGAGGCGCACGTTGTATTCGAGCAGCTTGGGCCCTAAGGGCGTCAGCATCACCCCAAAATAGAGAAAGCCCACGAAATCGAACGGCTCGGCCTGCAGGCCGCGCAGCGTGGGGTCGATGATGTCGCGCCGAATGGCAGCCAGCCAGTTATCATCCAGAAACGGCACCGGGCAGTAGGCGCCCATGCCGCCGGTGTTGGGGCCTTCGTCATTGGCTAGCAGCTGCTTGTGGTCCTGGGCGGGGGCTAGCAGCCGGATGCGGTTGCCATCGGTGAGGCCAATGAGGCTGACTTCGGGACCGGTCAGTTTTTCTTCGAGCAGAAAGCTAAACCAGCCGGTGTGCAGCTGCTGTAGCTCGGCGAGGGCAGCCGTGGCCTCGGCTACCGAGCTGCACACGTACACGCCCTTGCCGGCGGCCAGGCCGTCGTACTTCACTACCACTTGCCCCCCTAGGGCCTCGGCCTGCACCTGCGCCTCGGCAAACTGGTCGCTGCGGTAGCTCCAGGCCCGGGCCGTGGCCACGCCGTGGCGGCGCATAAACTCCTTGCTCCACACCTTCGAGCTTTCGAGCGTAGCCGCCTGCCGCTGCGGGCCAAAAACGCGGATGTCCGTTTCTAGGAAAAAGTCGGCTACGCCCGCCGCCAGCGGCGCCTCCGGCCCCACCACAATCAGCGTGATGCCGCGCTCTTCGCAGAAGCGCCTGATGGCCGGAAAGTCGGTGGCGCTGATGCTGGGCACGCTGCCCGTAATACCCGCGTTGCCGGGCAGCACGTGCACGGTGGCGCCATCCTGGCGGAGCTTCCAGGCCAGGGCGTGCTCGCGGGCACCAGCGCCGAGCAGGACGAGTTGTTGCGTATTGCCGCTCACGTTATGAGGAAAATTCTTAACTAAAGTCTTGAATAGAAGCAATCAGTTCGTCGCGAAACGAGAACGTAGAGCGGCCCGAGAAATTCAGCGTCGTACCTGCTTTCATCCCATTAGGCAAGTCGGTGGCCGTGATAGCGAAATAGTCGATGGCTGCTTCTACCTGTTCGTTCTGCCAATGGAAAGCCGTGATGCGCTGGGTGCGCTCGGCAAACCACGCGGCTGCCCGCACGGCTTGGCCTTCAAACGCGGACTTGCCAGCTAGCCGCACCGTCACGTCGCCGTTGGTGGAATGCTCAAACTGCACGTCAGGCTGTAGGCACGCCAGCATACCGGGCACGTCGAAGCGGTTGTACGCTTCGAGGTAGCTATCTACCAGTGCTTTGGCGTGCGCTGCCTCCATGCTGCTAAATAGACTGAATTTCCATGTGCTCAATTAGGCCATCGCGCAACTGATATACGTGGTGCAGCAACACGTCCATGAGCAACGTGCCGTCTAGCTCGCGCACTACCTGGTGCACCGTCACGGCAATGCGGCCGTCGGGCAGCAGCTCGAAGCCGGTCGGCTCCACGTGCGGGTTGATGCTGGCCCACTGGTCGGCCCAGTAGGCGCGCACGGCGGCCCGGCCGTGCTCGTAGCCGCCCACGAAGCCTTTGGGCCACTTCACATCGGGCTGCATCAGGGCCAGCACAGCCTCCGCGTCGCGGGCGTTGAAGTCGCGGTATAGCTGCGCTAGCAGGGCGATAGTGGCTTGGTCGGGCTGCATAACGAGTTGGGGTTAAAGTGCCTTTAGCTCCGCGTCGGCGGCGCGCAGCTTGGCCTTGGTGGCCGCGATTTCGTGGCGCAGGCGTTCGCGCAGCCTAGGGGTGTTGAGGGCGCGCAAGGCTGCCTGGGCGGCGTTGTCGGGGCGCACTACGGTCAGGTTGGGCGTGCCGCTGGGCATAATCACCGACGAGTTCAGGTTCATGGCCAGCTCGGCGTAGTCCTTCCACGGCGGGCACGAGATGACGGGCACGTTGACGTTGGCGGCCAGGGCGCCCCCTAGGCCGTTTGAGAGGCCGGCCACGGCGATAATCACACCGGGCTCCACCGAGCGGTTCCACACTTCGGCCATCGGGCCGATTTCCTCGCCGTTCTTGTGGGCCGAGGTCACGCGCAACTGCGTAAATACCTCGTAGCCTTCGAAGTACGAGCGGATTTTCTGGCAGTGCTCCTTGTCGGCGGGCGAGCCCATCACGATGTTTACCCAGGCGTCCTTCATCAAGCCGGCCTTCACCAGGTTGGCTACCAGGCGGTGGGCCACGTTGCCGCCGGTGGCGGTTTCGTCGGCCGTGGCCAGGGGCTGGCCCACGATGCGCTGGTAAATGTCGAGGTAGCGGTTGGTGGCTTCCTGGGCTACTCCGGGCGTGAGGGCCCTAGGGTACTTGCCGTCTACCTTGTTGGCAATCAGCCACTGGCGCACGTACTCCTTGTCCATCTGCTCGGCGCCTTCGGGGTTCTGGGCGTAGTCAGCGGCGCTCCAGAAGCGCGACGAGTCGGGCGTATGGATTTCGTCAATCAGAATCAGCTCGCCGTTCAGCAGGCCAAACTCATACTTGGTATCAACCAGGATGATGCCCTTTTCCTGGAGCAAGTCGGAGCCTACCTTGAACAGCGCCAGCGCCTTTTCGGCCATCTGGTCGTAGAGCTCGCGGCTCACCCAGCCTTCGCTCACGAGGTTGTCGGGGGTGATTTCGCGGTCCGACTCCTCCTTGGTGGTTGGCGTCACGATGGGCGCCGGAAACTGCTGGTGCTTGGTCAGCCCGTCGGGCACGGTCACGCCCGAAAAGGTGCGCTGGCCTTTCTGGTAGCCGCGCAGCATCGAGCCGGTGATGTAGTTGCGCACAATCATCTCCACCTTAATGGGTTGCGCCTCTTTCACCAGCATGGCGTTGGCATCCACCATCCGCTCCACGTGGTTGGGGATGATAGCCTGCGTTTTTTCAAACCAGAAATTGGCCAGCCCGTTCAGCACCGCGCCCTTATGCGGAATGGCAGTTTCGAGCACCGAGTCGAAGGCCGACAAGCGGTCAGAAACCACAATCAGGCGCGTGGCATCATTGACGCGGTAGCTGTCGCGGACTTTACCGCGGTGCAGCAGCTGGAGCTGGGGGGTAGCGAAGTGCGAAAGGGTATTCATACTAAAGTAGTTAGGCTGATGCGGCGGCAGCTACGCCGGGCGCCGCCTGCCGGAGGTGAGTGATGATGTTCTTAAAAATGGCGAGGCCGTCACCTTCGTCCCGCAGCTGCCCTAGGCGCCTGCGGCGGCCCCAGTCGGGGTGGTTGCAGCCGGCCAGGTAGGCTTCGGGGTGGGGCATGAGGCCAAAGATGTGGCCCGTGGGGTCGGTTAGGCCGGCGCAGTTCAGGTCGGCGCCGTTGGGGTTGAGCGGGTAGGTGCCGGTTTCTTGGTCGTCGGGGCCAGCGTAGGTGAGGCAGTTGAGGCCTAGGGCCGTGATGCGGTCGCGGGTGGCCGCGTCGGGAATCACCAGCCGGCCCTCGCCGTGGCGCACGGGCACCTCAAAGCCGGTGAGCCCGCGCAAAAAGGGCGTGTGGGCGGCCGGGTTCACTTGCAGGCGCACCCAGCGGTCTTCATAGCGGCCGCTAGCATTGTGGGTCAGCGTTACTTCGGGCTCGAAGTTGCCACCCAGGTTGGGCAGCAGCCCCAGCTTCACCAGCACCTGGAAGCCGTTGCAGATGCCAAGCACAAACTTGCCGGCGGCCACAAACTCGCGGATGTCGCTGAGCAGGGTGCGGCCGCCCGCGCCGGTTTGGCGGTAGCGCAGCTTGTTGGCCAGCACCACGCCCGAGCCCAGGTCGTCGCCAAACGAGAAGCCGCCCGGAAAATTCAGGATGTCAAAATCGTGGATGCTCACCCGCCCGTGCAGCACCTCGTTGAGGTGCACGATGGTGGGCGCGCCGCCCGCCAGGCGGTAGGCGGCGGCCATCTCCTCCTCGCAGTTGATGCCGAAGCCGGTTAAAATCAACGCCTTGGGCATCGGTGCTTGCTCGTGTTCTGCCATTGCTAATTGCCCGGTTAGAGGAGTGGCCGCTTGCTAGTTAGTAGGGGTGTAGCGCCGTTGCCGGCTCCAAGCCAATTGTTTGGTTTACGGGCCCGTTGGTCCAGGCGGCGCGCAGGTCGTGGGTGGCGGCAACCAGTAGCTCGGCCGGCCCGCGCCGCACGCGCAGCTGCCCATCGTCGGTCACGAAACCCAGGCGCGTGGCGCGGCCTGCCAGAATGCGCTCGAAAGCCGATACATCCTCGGGCGCGATGCTGACCACGAAGCGCGAATGCGACTCGCTGAACAGCAGCGCCGTAGTGGATAGCTCGGGCCCTAGGGGGGTTAGGTCGAGCGAAGCCCCCAAGCCCTCGTAGCCAAAGGTGCACTCGGCCAGTGCTACCGCCAGGCCGCCGTCGCTCAGGTCGTGGCTGCTTTGGATTAGGCCTAGGGCGTTGGCCTCGCCCACCAGCGTGTACAGCGCCTTGGCGGCCGCGAAGCGCACCAGCGGCACGTTGGCGCCCAGCTCGTGGTAGAGGTGATAAAACTCCGAGCCGCCCAGCTCGTCGTAGGTTTCGCCCAGCAGATACACCACGTCGCCGGCCTGCTTGAAGTCGCTGGTCACGGCCGTGCGCACGTCGGGCATTTTGGCCGTCATGGAGTAAAGCACCGTCGGCGGCACCGAGATTTTTACGCCGTCGGCCTTAAAGTCGTTCTTCATCGAATCCTTGCCGCTCGTCAGCGGGATGCAGTAGGCGGCGCAGGCATCGCGCAGGGCCTGGCACATCTGCACGAGCTTGGCCAGCTTCTGCTTGCCGTCGGGGTTGATGAGGGGGTCGTACACCGAGTCGGGCACGCAGAAATTGTCGTTTACTGACCAGAAAATCCCGTCGCTGGGCGTAAGGTTGGGCAGCCGGCCGCCTACCGAGATAATCTGCCGCACGGCCTCGTCAAACGAGCCGGCCGACATCTGGTAGGCGTCGAGGTCGCCCATTCGGGGCAAAATGCCGTTGCTCACGGCCACACCCTCCCAGCTCTCGAAGTTGAAGCGCACCACGGCCGCATCCTGCGGGGCTTGGCCGGTGGCGCCCATCAGGGGCTTCACCACGGTGCGGCCCTTCACCTCGTGGTCGTACTGCCGAATGACTGACTCGCGCGAACAGATGTTGAGCGCACCCAGCAGCCTGAGCAGCACGTCGTTGTAGTCTAGCTCGGCGGGCAGCGCGGGCTCCTGAGCTTCGGGCTTCGTGTATTCGGCCACCAGCGTTTTGCGCGGCACCCCGTCGTGCAGAAACTCCAGCGCCAGGCCCGCAATCGGCTGGTCGTCAAACCGCACGTCGAGCACGCCGCCGTCCGTAAACTCGCCGATGTCGGTCAGCTCCACTTCCATTTCGCGCCCTAGGGCCAGCAGTTCCGCCAACCGGGCTGGGTCGATTGCCAGGGTGAAGCGCTCCTGCGACTCACTCAGGAAAATCTCCCACGGCCGTAGCCCAGGGTACTTCAGCGGCACGCGGGCCAGCTCGACGGTGGCGCCGCCCGAGATGGTGGCCAGCTCGCCGATGCTCGACGAGAGGCCGCCCGCCCCGTTGTCGGTGCTGCATCGCACCAGGCCGCGCCGGGTGGCCAGCAGCAGGAAATCCATCGCCAGCTTTTGGGTGATGGGCGAGCCGATTTGCACGGCCGTGGCGGGCGCGGCCTCATCCAACTCGATACTGCTGAAGGTGGCGCCATGAATGCCGTCCTTGCCCACCCGGCCGCCGGCCATGATGATGCGGTCGCCGGGCAGAATCACTTTTTCCCAGCTATCGAGGCCCGCCAGCTGCATGGGCAGCACCGCGCCGGTGCCGCAGTACACCAGCGGCTTGCCGGCGTAGCGGTCGTCGAAGATGATGGCGCCGTTCACCGTGGGCACGCCCGACTTGTTGCCCCCGTCCTCAATGCCCTTGCGCACGCCCTCAAAAATGCGGCGCGGGTGCAGCTGCCCGGTCAGCAGCGGCTGGTCGTAATTGGGGTCGCCGAAGCACAGCACGTTGGTGTTGAACAGCAGCCGCGCGCCGCCGATGCCGGTAGCCAGCGGGTCGCGGTTGTTGCCCAAAATGCCCGTGATGGCTCCGCCGTAGGGGTCGATGGCCGAGGGCGAGTTGTGCGTTTCCACCTTCCACACGAACAGCGACTCGGGGTTAATCCGCACCGCCCCGGCGTTGTCGGAAAACACTTTGATAAGCCAGTCGTTGCCATTGGCCCGCAGCTGCCTATCTACCTCGCTGGTAGCGCCTTTGATGAAGGTTTTGAACAGCCCGTCGATGGTTTCGGTGGCGCCCGTCTCTGTATTCTTATACTGAATTAAGGCGCTGAACTCCTTGTGTTTGCAGTGCTCCGACCAAGTTTGGGCGATAATCTCCAGCTCGCAGTCGGTGGGGTCGGCGGGCAGGCCTTGCTGGGCGCGGGTGGCGCGCACCGCGGGGGCCGCAAAGTAGTCGCGCACGGCCTGCATTTCGGGCAAATTCAGCGCGTATACCTTGTCCTTCGAGAGTTGCAGCAGCGCCTCGTCGCTGAGGCCCAGCAGGTGCACGGTTTCAGTGCGCGCGTCGGCGCCACCGCCGGGCCTAGGGGTATAGTCGCGCACGCCGTCGGCCACGCGGCCTACTTCGAAGCGGCTGATGAGCTTGTTGGCCAGTAGCTCCTCGGCCAGGCGGCGCAGGTCGGCGGCGGGCAGCTCGTTTTCCAGCCAGTACAGCCGCTTCGAGAAGATGTGCTGGGTGCGCACGTCAATTGGCTCGTTCAAAAAGTCGCCTAGGGCATTCTGGGCCGAGGTGCCCTCGTCGTCGGTCACGCCGGGCGCCTTGGCCACCAAGATGTAGCTTTTGGCGCCGGCGGGCGCGGCCAACTCATTCACGGCCAGCGTGTGCAGCACGGGGTCTTGCAGGCAGGCCGCGCCGAAACGGCGCACCTGCTCGGCGCCGAGGCCAGGGTAGCGCACGGCGTAGAGGGCGGCGCTGTGCACCCGGCCCGTACGCAGGCCCAGGTGTTGGGCGGCGTCGGCAGCCACCCGCTGCCCGTCGCCGTCGTGGCGGCCGGGTTGCAGAGACAGGAGAATGGAATGCTGGGTGGTTTCCAATGCGTAGGACGGCCCGCGGCCGCCCATTTAGTGGAATTTATATAGGCAATTGAGCGGCCGGTTGCCGCTGCTACCCCTAGGGCTGTACATCGGGCCGGGAGCCCGGCTTGCTGGCCGGCACGCCGGCCAGGTGCGCCGGCACCGCATCGGCCGCAAACACGGCCGCCCGCACCGGCAACAGTGCAAAGTTCGGGAACGGAAGCTGCGCGGCACCACTCGTGCGGTCAATTAAGGAGGCTACGGCCAGTACTTCCACTCCCATTCCTTCTAAAACCCGTGCTACTTCGAGGGTGCTCTTGCCAGTCGTAACTACGTCTTCCGCAATGACTACCCGCTCGCCGGGCCCTAGGGTGAAGCCGCGCCGCAAGGTCATTTCACCGTTGGCGTCACGCTCCGTAAAAAGTGACGGCACCCCAAGTTGCCGGGCTAGCTCGTAGCTCACCACTACGCCGCCCATCGCCGGGCCCACTACCGCATCGGGCACCAGGCCCGCCGCGCGCAGGCGCTGGGCGAGCACCGCCATGGCCGGCGCAGCCAGCGCGGGCTTGCGCAAAAAGCGGGCGCACTGCACGTACGTATCCGAGTGCAGCCCCGAAGAGAGCTTAAAATGCCCGCTCAGCAGCGCGCCCTCTTCGCGCAATTGTGCTTCGAGGATGGCGGCTACTTCGGCCGGGGATTGGTCGGGAGAAAGGGTGTTGGTCATGCCTAAAATTGTAAACCGAGCTTTACAAGCTTCGATGAAAGAAGTCTAATGTCGGATTACGATGTGAGGTCCTTTATCAAAACAATCTTTGGGTATTGTATGCACGTCGGTGCCTAAGCAACCTAAGCCTCCCTCTGATTTACGTACTGCTTTGCTATCTCCAAACCAGACAGCGACATGGTCTTCAGGTACAGGGATTTCATAATCATTGAGGCTTTGTCCGCTTAATCCTACAACTACACAGGGCAAGCCATCCATTTCTAAAATACCGCCTAACTTAAAAGAGCGCTCCATAGCAGATAATAAACGATTATACAGCCACCGCCCGGTGCTCGTTTATCTCGTTCATCAGCTCACGCGCGGCGGCGCCCGCGTCTTCGGCCTGCCAGATGCTGCGCGAGGCGTTAATCAGCAAGCCGGTGCCATCGACAAACAAGCCCGCGGCTAGCACGGCGGCCAGGTCGCCGCCCTGCGCGCCAATGCCGGGCACCAGAAACCACTGCTGCGGGCACAACTGCCGCAGGCGGCCTAGGGCCGCCGCATCGGTAGCGCCGGTTACGAGACCAATATTGCCGTGGGTGGCGTCGAGACCGGCTAATATACTGGCGGTGAAGTCGCTTACGGGCTGACCGCTTTGCAGCAGCGCATCCTGTACGGGCGAGGCGTTGGAGGTTTTGGCCAGGGCAAATACGAACTTGCCGGGCCGGGCGAAGGGCACCACCGCATCGGCGCCCATGTAGGGATTCACCGTTACGGCGTCGGCCCCTACCACGTCGTAGGCAAACTGCGCGTAGTGCATGGCCGTGTTGGCGATGTCGCCAAACTTACCGTCCAGAATGACCGGGATGCCCTCGGGCACGCTGCGCACCACTTGGCGCAGCAGCTGCACGCCGTTGTCGCGGCTCAGGAAGAACGCCAGGTTGGGCTTGAAGGCGGCGGCGTAGGGCGCGGTTTCGGCAATTACCTGGGCTAGGCGGCGCGTCACGTCTTCGTCGGCGCCGGTGGGGTCGAGGCCTACGCAGAGCAGCGTATTGGCCTGGGCAACGCGGGTGAGAAGCTTGTTCATAATAAATAATGGGCAATGAACAATGAGCAGTCTTAGCGAGCGCTAGAAACTGCTCATTACTAGATTACGTTCTCGCGGTTAATCAGGAACGGCACGCACTCGCGGATGTCCGTCTGGCCGAGGATGAACTGCGCCACGCGGGCCATCCCGACGCCGGCGCCGCTGTGCAGCTGCACGTCGTGCTCCTCGTGGAAGCTCAGGTACCACTCGAAGTCTTCGAGCTCCATACCCTGGCGGATGAGGCCGGCCAGCATCGAGCTGGTTTCCAGCTTGTAGCGCAGCTTGGCCCCGTCGTGCTCGCGTTCGGCCGAGCCGGCCGACTCGCCGGCCAGTGGTAACAGCAAGTCCGACGAGTTTACCACGCGGGGGTCGTCGTCGTTGTTGCGCATGTTGAAGAACTTGATGTCGGCCGGGTAGTGGGTGATGAAAATCGGGCCCTCCAGCTCGGTCAGGCGGCCTTCTTCGGCCGCGCCCAGGTCGTCGCCCCATTGCAGGTCGGGGAAGCCGTTGGGCTTGAGCAGTTCAATGGCATCGGCATAGGTCATGCGCCTGAACGTCAGGCCGATGATGTCCTGCGCATCGCGGCCAAACAGGGCCAGCTCTTTGGCGCACTTGGCAGCTACTTCGCGGCAAGCCGTGTGCACGATGCCGGCCAGGTGGCCCAGCAACTCGTCGAGGTCGCCGATATGCTCGATTTCGAACAGGGTGAACTGCGCCAGGCGGCGGTTGTCGGCGGTCATTTCCTTGCGGAAGCTCTGGATTTTGCCGCACACGCGGCCGCCTTCCACGGCCTGGGTCAACATCTCGATGTAGAGCTGGTTGCTCTGGGGCAGGAACATTTTCTTGCCGTCGTACCAGTCGAGGGTAAACAGGGTGTCGGTGTTTTCGCAAGCGCCGGTCACGCCCACAATGTGGGGCATGTTGTGGATGGTTACGAAGCCCTGCTCTTCGCAGTACCTGCGAGCGCCGCGCATCATCGAGTCCCACACCTTTATTACGGCCATGCGCTTGGGGTCGGTGCTCAGGTTGCGGTTGCCGGCGTGGGTGGCGGTCGAAGATAACGTAGCGGCGGCTACTCTCGGAGAAAGCGTGTTGGTATCCATAACAGAAGTAGAAGGAAATTTTTGAGTTAGAAAACTGGGAAAAACCTGCAACTTTTAAAATCTGGGGCGCCGGCCGGGCACAAAAAAACCGCTTCAATTAAATGAAGCGGCAATCAATAAAAAAACGGGGAAACGGAATCAAAACCGATAGCAACAGCCAGCCCGGCTTCTCGCATCGTGGCCGGGGCGGCCGCTTTGCGCTCTTTCAACTGGTGGTTGAGCGAGTTCACCGTGCAAAATTATCCAATCTTTTTGGGCGCCATAGTATCATTTGCAAATGAATTATTTTTCCATTTCCGCTCAAAATCAATTTTACCGGGTAGCCAGGCGCCCAGGCCAGTTTTTTGATATTTCCGGCAGGTTAAAAAAGTCAGTTCCACTGGGCCACCTTGCAGCTGCGCCAGTGGCCACCGTAACTTTGACCCTTTACCCCGCAGCCCTAGCCTAGTTTTTCCAGAAAAGCCCTAGGCCCCGGCTACGCAAAAAGGCCCACTACTAGCGGGCATTTTGCTTTTAAAAAGTGGGTAAATTCGGCTTTTGCCAGCGGGCGCGGCGGCAGAAGCCAGGGTGTGTACAATTATAAAAGGAACATCATACTCATCCAGCGTCCGCTTGCCGAAGCAACTCTCCCGCGCCAGTCGTGTTCGGGAGAGCTGCTTCGGCAAGCGGACGCTGGATGAGTGTGACAGCCTTCTACTTTTTACTCCACCGTGCACCTATTTTAGCCGAAGGCCGCGTTTAGCACGGCGGCCAGGCGCACGCCGGCTTGCTCGATGCGCTGCTTCATAATGTCGGCGTGGGCGGGGTAATAGCGGTAGTCGGGGTTGGGGTTTTGGGCGGCTTCGTCGTAGAGCTTACTCGAAATTTGGTACGACTCCCAGAGCCACTCGCCGGGGTCGGTGGTGGCCTGCCACTGCTTGCGCTCGGCGCTGGGCAGCACGCTGTACTGCTGGCCCATCTCGCTGTAGCTCAGGCCCTGGTAATCGAGCAAGCCACTATCCCAGAGGCTGTGCAAGTTGGTGTCCTTGCCCCGGTAGGTCATTTTGATATCGTTGCCACCCTTGTCTTCGGCATGGCCGGTGTGCATGGGCTGGTGAATATCGCCCACGAGGTGCACCACAAAATACAGCGCCTGGGCTCGCTCGGCGCGGGGCCTGGCCGGGTCCTTAGCAATGGCCAGCTGGGCCAGCAGGGCGCTGTAGGCGTTGGGTGTGGTTTGGCTTTTTACGGCGGCCAGGTAGGGGTCGTGGGCGAGGCCAGCGGCGGTGTTCACGTAGTGCCAGGGCGCGGTGTCCTTGAACTCGGGCAGGTAGCGCATTTCGTCGGGCAGGGTGCTCACCATGGTCAGCGTTTCGCTGCCCAAGATGGCGGCCAGGTTCTGGCGGGCCTTGGGGGTGAGGTAGTGCTCGGCAATGTTGCCGATGGCGCGGTGGCCCTCGACGCCCCAGGCCCAGAGGCGCAGCGGCAACGCGGCCAGCACCATTAGGAAAAAAATAACTTTACGCATGAGGTCGATTGGCTAATAACTGCTACCAGGCAGCCGCCCGGCCGCCTAGGCCCCGCCAGCGGCAAAAGGCCCGCAAAGATGCGGCCAGGGCGCGGGCAGTTGCATGAAGGCGCCTTCTATAGCCTTGAAAAAAAGGCAGTCATGCTGAGCGCAGCCGAAGCATCTCTCCCGCACCGCCTAGGGTGTCGTTTGAGAGAGATGCTTCGGCTGCGCTCAGCATGACTGCCTTTTTTTCAAGGCTAACCCTTTTTGCTCACGGCGAGGTGAAGATATCCGCCCAGTCGAACGTCAGGCCGGGCAGCATGCGCACGGGCACGGGGCCGGGCTCAGCGTATTCGGTCGAGAGGCGGTAGCGGCCGCCTTCGAGCAGGTACACGGCAATGGTTTGCTCGCCCGGAAACAGTATCCAGTACTCGCCCACGCCGCTTTCTTCGTAGAGGTCAAACTTGATTTTGGTGTCGCGGGCGGTGTGGCCGGGCGAAATAATTTCGATTATCCAGTCGGGTGCGCCCAGGCAGCCACGCTCGTCGAGCTTGGCCGGGTCGCATACCACGCACACGTCGGGCTGCACCACGGTGTACACCTGCTCGTCGTAGCTGGCGGCGCCGGGCGGCGGCAGGCGCACGTCGAAGGGCGCGTGGTAGGCCCGGCAGGGCTTGCCGCGCAAGAAAGGCAGTAGCTGACCCAGAATATTGGCAACGTAATCTTGGTGGCGGCGGCTAGGCCCACTCAGGGGCCGCAGCATTTTGCCTTTTACCAATTCAATCAACTCAAATTTCCATGTTAAATAATCGGCGTAGGTGTAGTTGCGGGAGAGGTCGAAGTGCGATAATTGAGCGGGAGACATAGCGGCGGCACTGGGATGCCGGGGTAAATATAGGCGGATATCCCCTAGGGTGTCAGAACTCTACGTGCATTCGCAGGCCAGCTACGTGGATGGGTCCTTGTCGGTCGCGGTTGTAGCCGGGGTTCAGCACCAGCTGGTAGTCGGGGCTGACGGCGGCATGGTACTTTGGGAAGTCTATACTATAATATAGCTCCGTAATAAACTCGGTGCCGTAGTTAAGCGCCCCGTCGCCCAGGATAAAGCCGTAGCCGCCACGGGCTAAGTAGGCGCGGTGCTCGGGCGAGAGGCCGTTGCCCACCACAGCCAGCCCCACGCGGTCGGTGGGGCGGTGCCAGCGCTGGCCGTCGCTGGTGATACCCACGCTCAGGCTGCGGTCAATTTCAGTAAAAGCCCAGGTTTCGTTTTTCCCATCGTCGTAGCTGAAGCGGCCAAACAGGCCTATCGACGGGCTCAGCTCCTGCTCGGCATTCACCACGAAGCCGTACTTGGTGCGGTAGGCCTGGCGGGTGGCAATGAGGTTGGGGCGGTAGCGGCCGTTTTCGTAGAGGTTGTACTGCGGCAGCAGGGCCTGGGTATAGTTGCCCATGCCGGCCTGGTTGCGGTAGCCCAGCAGGCGCACCGTGCCGGCGTGGCCGCGCAGGCTGTATACCTTGGTCAGTTCCAGGGTTTCGGCGTGGGCCTTGCCGTAGTCGTAGTCCAGGTCGGGGCCGTTGGCGTAGGTGGGCATCAGCGAGGTGGCGGCCCGCACGGCAAAGGCGGGGCTGATGTACTGCACCACCACGGCCCCGGTGTAGCCACGGGTGTTGGCCGGGTAGTCCCAGCCGCCGGCGCTCATCAGGCTCCAGTTGAAGAACTGCGTGCGCGGGTCGTGCGAGTAGCTGTTCTGGTCGAAGTAGTCGGCCAGGCTGATTTTGCCCACCACAAAGCCCAGGTAGCGCGTGGGCCTAGGCCCCCCCAGCTGGTTAAGGTCGTCCTCGTCGTCCACCACCTCGTCGGTGAGGGCGAAGCGCTGCTGCAAAAACAGGCGTGCCAAGTACAGCACCGGCTCGGCCGAGCCCACCCGGAAGGTTTCGCCGTTGAGGGCGCCGGCCACGCCCGAGGCGCCGCTCAGCCCACTGCCGCCCGATACCTCGGGGTTCACAAAAATGGCCCCGCCCTTCCACAGCCGCCGCCCGATGAAGGCCGTGGTGGTGAGCGAGAGCTTGGCATTTTCGCGCACCTGCAAGCTCAGGCTATCTTGGTAGGGCGCGTGAAACTCGCTGTGCCACTGCTTGATAACCGTTTGCTGGAAGTGCACGCTCCAGTTGTGGTGGTCGCCGGGCTCGCCGGGCTCGTAGTGCACCGGCTGCTGGGCCGAGAAGCCCGCTGGCGGCTTGGCCGGCAGCACCGACGAGGGCGGCGTCACGCCGCCCTGGCCCCAGGCCGTGCCGGCCAGCAAGGTAAACGCCGCCAGCGGCAGCGCCCGCAAAAAAGTAGAAGTCATCAAATAGTAAAAACTAGGCCTAGGGTGAACTACCCGGCAAAGGTAGCTTCGGCCTTGATGCTCAACCCTTGCTCATTTGTTCTTCACGCGACGGCGTTGGCTGTTAGAGCTGCTTGCCAAAAGCTAGTTGTCATGGCGAGCGGTGGCGAAGCAAGCGCACCAGCACGGGTCGTTCTAGGGTCATCCGGGTTGCCATTGCCGCCCTGCGCTCGCCATGACAACCGGTTTTGGGCGTCTAGCTACCCTAGGCGCCTACCAGATTCTCACCCGCGCCGAGTCGGGCCGGTAAAGCTTCTGGCCAGGCTTCACGCCAAAGGCCTGGTAAAACTCGGGCACGTCGGCCATGGGGCCGTTCACGCGGTACTGGGCAGGCGAGTGCACGTCGGTCAGGATTTGCGAGGCCAGGGCCTCCTGGCGCTGGTGGTCTTGCCAGCCCAGGGCATACCCTAAGAAGTAGCGCTGCACCGGCGTGAGGCCCCCAATTTTCTGGCCCTCCTGGTACTCCTTGGTTTTCTTGAACGCGTCGAGGCCGATGACGATACCGCCCAGGTCGGCAATGTTTTCGCCGGCCGTGGCCTTGCCGTTGAGGTGCAGCGAGTCGAGGGCGGTGTAGCCGCTGAACTGCCGCACAATGCCCGCCACGCGCTGCTTGAAGCGCTGGCGGTCGCCCTTAGTCCACCACTCGTGCAGGTTGCCGTTGGCGTCGAACTGGCTGCCCTCGTCGTCGAAGCCGTGGGTCAGCTCGTGGCCGATGGTGCTGGCCCCGGCGTAGCCATACACCACGGCGTCGTCCACGTCGGCGTCGAGCATGCCGGGGATGGCGAAAGCGGCGGCGGGCAGCACAATCTCGTTGTTGCTGGGGTTGTAGTAGGCGTTGTAAGTCTGGGGCGTCATGCCCCAGAGGGTGCGGTCTACGGGCTTACCCAGCTTGCTCAGGTCGTAGTTCCAGTCCCAGTGGTTGGCGCGCAGTACGTTCTCGGTGAGCGAATTGCGGCCCACTTGCAGCTTACTGTAGTCCTTCCACTTATCGGCGTAGCCCACCTTGCGGGTTATCTGGCGCAGCTTGGCTTCGGCGGTGCGCTTGGTGGTGTCGCTCATCCAGTCGAGGCGCTGAATGTGCTCGGAGAAGGACGATACGATGTTGGCCACCAGCTTCTGGTAGCGCTCCTTGGCCTCGGGCTTGAAGTACTCTTTCACAAAAAGCTGCCCTAGGTCGTCGCCCAAGGCCCGCTCCTCCATATCGAGCACGCGCTTCCAGCGGGGGCGCTGGGCCGTGGCGCCGCGCAAGATGGTACCGTAAAAGTGGAAGTTCTCGTCGGCAAACGCCTGGCTGAGCGTGGGCGAAAAGCGGTGCGCCACTTGCCAGCTCAAGTAAGCCTGCCAGTCGGCCAGCGGCTTGGTGATAAGCAGCTGGCCCGCCGTTTGGTAAAACTCGGGCTGGCCCACTATCACGCTGTCCTGCGCTGGCACGCCCATTTGCCCCAGCCAGGTTTGCCAGCTCACGCTCAGGCCCGGCGTGAGCTTGTCGAGCTGGGCGGGCGTCATCTTGTGGTAGTTGGCGTAGGGGTCGCGCAGGGCTTCGAGCTTGCGCGACGACTTGGCCAGCGCCGTTTCCAGGGCCATCACCTTGGCCGCGCTAGCCTTGGCCGCGGCCGAGTCCTGGCCCAGCAGCTTGAAGGTATTGGCCACGTGGCGCAGGTACTGGGCGCGAATTTTGGTGGTGCGCGCGTCGGTGTTGAAGTAGTAGTCGCGGTTGGGCAGCCCCAGGCCCGCCTGCCACAAGGACAGCGCCATCTGGTCGGAGTGCTTGGCATCCTGCTGCACGTTGGGCCCCACTAACGCGTTCACCCCTAGGGGCACCAGGCGGGCTATTTCGCCCGGCACGTCGCCCGGCAGCTTGAGGGCCGCAATGCGGGCCAGCTCGGGCTGAATGGGCTGCGCGCCCAGCTTGTCGGCCCGCGCCGAGTCGAGGCCCACGGCCCAGAAATCGCCGATTTTCTGCTGGGCCGAGCCTGCGGCCGCCCTAGCCCCGGCCGCCTGCTGGCTGATGGTGCGCAGCTGGGCATACACCTCGTTCTGCACCTCGCGCCCGATGCCCCAGCTGCTTTCGGAGGCCGGAATGGGGTGGTGTTGAAGCCAAGTGCCGTTGGCGTAGGTGAAAAAATCGTCGCCCGGCGCCACGGTGGTGTCGAGGGCGGCTTGCAACACATCGGGCTTGCCGGCAGTGCCAGCAGAAGGGCCCGACTGGCAGGCGGTGCCCAGGGCCACCAACAGCGGCAGGTAGAGGTAGTTTTTCATGGAGGAAAGCCGCGCGCTTGACTCGGCAGCGCAATAGTAGCGCCCACCGGCCAAGGCACCTAGAAGTCGGCTGTTTGCGTAGGAGCGTTGCACGGGGCCGCCGCCCTAGGGCCCTATTATGTCGCTTCCGCACCTGCTGCTGCTCAATTTTGCGCTGGCCGCCTACCTCACCGGGCTGGTCTGGGTGGTGCAGCTCGTCACGTACCCGGCCCTGGGGCTGGTGGGCAAACCCGAGTTTGGCCGCTACCACGCCGCCCACACGCAGGGCATGGGCTGGGCGGTGGCCGCCCCCATGGTGGCCGAGCTGGCCCTGGCCGGCTGGCTGGGCGGGGCGGCCTGGCGCCCCCTAGGGCCCGGTTTTGCGCTGGGGCAGGCGGCGCTGGTAGCGCTGGTCTGGCTGGTTACTTTTTGCGTGTCCGTGCCCTTCCACAACCGCCTCGAAGCCGGCGGCTTCAATTACGTGGCCATCGACGGCCTCACGCGCACCAACTGGCTGCGCACGCTGGCCTGGACGGCCCGGCTGCTGTGGCTGGGGGCCGTGCTCTGGGCCCGCCTCGGGTTTTCTGCAGCGCTCATTCCGGCTTCTGCGTAACTTGCAGGCTGAAAATCGGCTTACCCTCATGATGATGAAACGCTTCCTGCCCGCGCTCCTGGCGTCGGCGGCCCTCACCCTGACCCTGGCCTCGTGCAACGACGAGTCGCCGAACAGCGGCGCCTCGTCCTCGTCGGACGACGACGTGGCCACCACCACGCTGCCCCCGCTGCCCCCCGTAGTGGACACCACCGGCGGCAAAAAAGCCCCCGCGCCGGCAGCCAACAGCGTCAACCGCGAGCTAAGCGCCCAAAACGCGACCGACGACATCAAGAAAATGCAGGAGCAGTTGTAGCTCGGTGCTTCGGCCGCGGCTGGCCTTAGCTGGCCACTTCTTCCGCCTGTTTCATTGGCCTGGGTTGGTAAGCTGCTAGTTTACCAACCCAGGCTGCTGCATTTATTCCCATCTCACACATGCCCACCCCCACCATCCGCCGCGGCCAGGAAACCGATTTGCCCCGCGTGCTGGCCCTCATTCAGGAGCTGGCGGCCTACGAGCGCGCCCCGCACGAAGTCACCAACACCCTGGACATGATGCGGCGCGACGGCTTTGGCCCGGAGCCAATTTTCGGATTTTTCGTGCTCGAAAGCGGCGCCGAACTGCTGGGGCTGTCCCTCTTCTACACCGCCTACTCCACCTGGAAAGGCCGCATGCTGTACCTGGAGGACCTAGTGATAACCGAAGCGGCGCGGCGCGGCGGCTACGGCCGGCAGTTGTTCGGAGCCGTGGTGGCCGAGGCGCGCCGCACCGGCGCCCAGCGCCTGAAGTGGCAGGTGCTGGATTGGAACGAGCCGGCCATTGGCTTTTATAAAAAGCTGGGCGCCCAGCTCGACGGCGAGTGGCTGAACGGCAACCTCACGGCCGAGCAGCTCGCGGCCTTTTAAGGCCCTAGGGTACTGCGGCTGGCCAAAGGCAGTAGCGCGGACTTTCAGTTCGCGAATGTAAGGATTCTAGGAAACTCGCCGGCTGAAAGTCCGCGCTACGGTAAACTGCCTACTCCCCTACCCGCTTACAGGCGCATCAGCCGCAGGGTGTAGCTGGGCTGGCCGCTGGCCGTGAGGCGCAGCAGATACAAGCCAGGCGTCAGGCCTAGGGTATTCAGACTAAGCACGTTGAGGCCCGCTTGCACGCTCACCGCCTTGCCTAGGCAGTAGCGGCCCACGGTGTCGTAGAGGCGTAGCTCCAGGGTGCCGGCCGCCGCCGCCGGGTAGCTGAGCTGCAGTGGGCCACTGGCCAGCGGATTAGGAAATAGCTGGGGGCCAACTATCGCCTCGGCGCCGGCAGGTAGCGGGGCCGCGTAGTCGATGGTGCCATCGGGGCGGCGCACCCCCAGGCGGTAGTAGCGCAGGCCGGGGGCCGGCTGCAAGTCGGCCAGCTGGTACTGGCCGCTGGCCTGGCCGGCGCTGGCGCTGGCCACCACTTGCCAGCCGGCTGCGGCCGCCGTGGTGTCGGGGCCGGCGCTGCGCTCCAGCACGAAGCCACTTACGAAGCATTCGTCGCGGGTGCTGAACGGAAAAATGGCCCCGCCCGTAGTGGTGGGCCCTAGGCTGGTGAGCGGCGCGGGCAGCAGCGCCGGCCCGCCGCACCCGCGCTGCCAGAAGCTGCGGGTGCGCAGCACCAGCCGCCCGCCCGCCACGTCGGAAGCCGGGTTGAGGGTGCGCAAATTAACCCCCGCCCCAATGCCGTAGTGCATAATGGCGCCCGGCCGAATGAGGTGCGCCAGCTGCTGAGCGTGGCCTAGTTCGTGGGTGGTTACCGACTCAAAATCGTACTGCCCGGCCGTGGCCAGGGCCGGGCCAAACTGAAACGGCAGGTTGATAGCAAACTGCTGGTCAACCTCCTGCACCCGAAAAACCACTTCGCCCTGCAGGTCGTAGCAGCCCGCGTAGTACGAGGTGGTGCGTCCCAGCACCCGCGCCGGCAAGCTGGCGCCTTCGTCGAACGCCACCACGTTGGCCTGGTCCAGGGCAATGGTATTGGCCGCCGCCGCAGCCCCCAGGCGCCAGTTGATGCCGGTGCGGCAGCGCCACTGCGCCAAGGCCCGCTGCCAGGCCGCAGCGGCCGCAGCATTACTTTGGAAGTTGGGCGCCAGCTGAAACGTCAGGCCGCCTTCGCCGTTGGTGGCCACGTGGTTGGGGCGGTCTACGAAGGTGGCGCCGGCGTTGTCAACGTTGGTGAGGGCATACACGATGGTGAGGGGCGTGGCCGTGTCGGCGGTGCTGCCGTCGGCGGCCGTCACGCGCAGCGGGCCGGTGCCGGCTGGGTGCCCATCGGCAGCCAGCGATGGCACCCGCACCTGAATGCGCGTGTCGCTCCAACTGAGGTAATCGAAGGCCAGCGCGCGGGTGGTAGTGGCCCCGCCGTCGTCGGCATTGCGAAAATCGACGCCCCCGCTGCCCCGGCTGCTGCCAAAGCCACTGCCCACGATGGTAAGCACCGCGCCCGTGCCCGCCGCAGCAATGGCAGGGCTAAAACTACTGACTATCAAGGCCTGTGCCCGCTGCGTAGTAGCCACTCCAGCGCGGGCAGCAGCTTGCTGCGCGGCGGCCGCCAGGGCCAGGTTGGGGCGCAGCACCTGGGCAGGCTGGCCGCTCAGCTGGCTGGTTTGGGCGAGGGCCGCGGCCGGACTGGCGTAGGGCCGGGCGGGTTCGGTGGCCGTATTCTGAGCTAGGTCGAAGGTGATGACGCCCTGGCTGGAGGCGTAGGCGGCCCAGGCGGGCGCCAGGCCGGGCCAAGGCGCGGGCACTAGAAAGAAAATGCCTTGCCGGCCCGGCGGCAGCGGCCGCAGGGTATTGGTGAGTTCCTGGCGGGCCAGCTCTACCTGCCCGCCTTCCACCAGCAGGGCTAGGGCGGCCGTATCGGGCAGCGCGCCCTTCAGCACCTGAAACACCCGCAGGTGCTGCCGCGTGAAAATGCGCTGGTGGCCGGCATCCCACTCGCCGCGGGCGTCCAGCACCTGGGCTTCCACAATAAGCGGCGCGGCCGCCACCCGCTCGGCGGGTCCTAGGGGCAGTAGCAGGCAGGGCAGCGGGGCCGGGGCGGGCGGGGCTAACTGGGCCGCGGCGGGGCCGGCCGCCAGGCCCGCCAGCAGCCCCACCAACCAGCCAAGCAGCAACGTATAAAAGCGCATAAGCGAAGATAGCGGCAGAACGGCGGCTACCTGGCACGTTTTTTTCGATAGGCCCCTAGGGCCAGGCGGCCGGCCCAGCCCTGGGGCCTCGCTATTTTATGCTACCTTACCAGTCTGTTTCCGGCGTGGCCCCTACCCGCTGAAATAATCAATTTTATTTTAGCATTATTTTGTTAATCATCGCTTTATCTACTTTTTTATAACCAGTAACTATCTTATGAAATATCTTTTGCTCGTGGGGTTTTTTTTGCTTGGCGCGGCCCCCATAGCCGAGGCCCAAACTGCGCCGGCAACCGCGCCAACAACGACCCCAGCAGCAGGGCCGCCGTGCTCCGCCCTCAGCGGCTATGTGCTAGGCAACGATAAGCCCCTGGCCGGCGCCACGGTAGCGGTGCCGGGTACCCGGCTGCTGGCCATCACCAACAGTGAGGGCTACTATACCCTGCCCACGGCCAACGTGCCTAAGCCCACGCTGCTTTTCAGCGCCGCCGGCTACGAGCCCCAGTCCATTACGCCCACCACCTGCGCCGACGAGCACGTGGAGATGCAGTTGCTACCCGGCACCCGCATCAAGCAGCGTGGCAAGCGCAAGGGCTTTATTATGAAAACTGCCCCCTCGGTGCAGTAGGCCTAGGGGCCCGGCACCCGCCTAGAGGTAGTTTGGCGAGCTGGCGCGGTGGCCGGGGCTACCCCGGCCCGGCCGGCCGGCACCTACGCAGCTGCTCGGCGCGGCGTTTTTACGTAGCAGTTGCTATGCATACCGATACATTTTGGGTGGCCCGCAGCCTGCGCGTGCCAGGGCTGGGGCTACTGGTGCTGCCCACGCTGCCGGCACCGGCCTGGCTGGCCGCGCCGCCGCTGCACACAGCCCTGGGGCTGTGGCTGCATCGCCCTGGCTACCCGCCCCTGGCTCTGCCTGCTACCGTCGAAGAAGTAGCCCATGAGGGGCAGCCGCCCACCCGCGCGCTCTTGCTCGACGCCGACCCCACGGGCGAGCTGGGCCAGGGTGCGCAGCTAGAACTAGCAGCAATAGTACCGGATGAGTTGCTTTAGCAACGGCTACACATTAAGTTTCTTAAAATTAATGTGTAGCCGTTAGTTATAGGTTCTAACTTGTCAACTATCCAGGCCGTTGGTGCGGGCAATCCCTCGCGCTGGCCGGCGACTTATTACTCCTCTTACCCTAGGAAAACCGCCTTGCTGCATGTGTTGGCCCTGGCAGTGGCCGACCTGCGCAACGAGCAAATTGTCGAGCATTTTTGGCTGCGCGTGCGCATCGTAGAAAGCCACTGCCGCACCTTGCTGCACAAGGCCGGCGTGCGCACATAGGCCTTGCCACCAGGGTGCTGCGCGAAGGCTGGGTACCACTATTAGGACTCGTTACTTACGGTTGAGGCCCGGCCAACTGCCGCCGGGTTTTGGCGCAGCTCCGGCCGGGGCCCGCCGCGGCTGTTCGCAGTGGCTCGCTTATCTTACCGCTGGCTATTAACTTCTTATGCTCGAAAACCTATCCAACTTGCTCACCGTGGTGCTGGCCCTCAGCGTAGCTTCCGAGCGCCTGGTGGCTATCGTGAAAAACCTGATTCCGTGGCTTCGCAGCGAGCAGCCGGGCACCAAGGCCGCGCGCAAGCTGGTGCTGCAGGTGCTGGCCGTGTTGGCGGGCATCGCCACAGCTTTTTTGGGGCAGGAGCTGCTAGCCGCGCCGCTCAAGGGCCGGGGGCACCTGGTGGTGCTGGGCCTACTGGCCAGCGGTGGCTCGGGCTTCTGGAAGTCGGTGCTGGGCTACGTGAGCAGCGTTCAGGACATCAAGCAAGCGAAAGCCGTGGCCACCAAAGTGCAGGCCGCGCACACGGTGGCTACCATCGCGCGCAGTGCCTTTGCCCACCCGGCGGCTTCGGCCAGCTTGCGCGCCACCACCCCAGAGGCTGCTTCGCCCGCTAGCGCCACCGAGCTGCTGCAAAAACAGGCCGACGATAACCTGGCGAAAGCCATTGCCCTAGCCAATGCGACGCTCTGATGCCGGGCCGACCTCTGCCGCCGTGCGCTACGGCCGGGGCCTAGGCCTGCTCCTGCTGGGCCTGCTGCTCAAAAGCTGCGAAGTGCCCGACGTACAACCCTTTACGAAAGCCACCACTGCGATGGGCGCGGCCATTGACGAGAGCTTGCACCGGGTAGTGGCCGACCTCAACCGCGTGCAGCTGCCCGCCGCCGAATCTCAAAACCGAACCCGGCTCGACACCGCCCGGCAGCAGCTCACCCGCAAGGCGCGCAAGTTTGCGGAAGTGGCGCACGCCTTCGATGCCTACGCCAAGGCCCTAGACGCGGTAGCGGCGGCCGGCCAAAAGCGCAGCGCGGCCCTCAACGAGGCCTTTGCCGCTACCCAAAGCATCATCCAGAAAAGCGCGGAGTTTTTGGGGACTGCCCTGCCGGTAGCGGCTCCTATCAACGCCACGGCGCAACCCATTTTAAAAGCGCTGGGCAAAGTAGCCACCGACCTGAACGCCGCCAAAACGATTCACAGCCTCGGCAAGCTGGCCTCGCCCACCCAGGACTCGGCCATTCAGCTATCGGCGCAGCTGCTGCGCCTGGGCGTGCGGCACTTCTACGCCATCGACTCAATGGCCTACCAGCTGGCCTACGCCAACCTGCCCGATGGCTACCGCAACGTGCAGTACTGGTACCAGTTTACGCTGCAGCGGCAAGATTCCATTGTGGGCCTGCTGGCGGCGCTCACCCAGGCCGACAACCTAGTGCGAGCCGGCAAGTATGCTGCGCTGGAAAACCCTACCGACCACGACGGGCCCCTGGACCACATCCGGCAGTGGGACTACGACCCCCAGCGCACGGTAGCCACCGCCTACGCTGCCTGGCGGCGCCGCAACGCCCCCACGCAGCAGCGCTTGGCCAAAGCTGCGCTACTTGATGCCCTGCGCCGCCGCGAGCTGTATTACCGGCCGCTAGCCGAGCTACCCCAGGCGCAGCTAGCCGCCGCCCAGGCCCGGTACGGCGGCCCCACCCGCGACGCGACCTTACTCAGCCAAAGCACCCAATTACTTGATACCTGGGCAAGTAGCCACCACGAGCTGCGCCTGCTGCTGGCCAAGTCCGGCCAGGTGAGCCGGCAAGATTTGGTGCGCTACGCCCAAGCCGTGCAAACGCTGGCTGAAGAGTTGAAAGCCGCCAAAAAATAAGCTTTTTCCTTTTAATCCCCTCCCCTATGGCTACCATCGCTTGGAATTCGCTCAGCTCGGCCGACGACTGGGAAGGGGCCCTAGGCACCCTGAGCCAGGCCGCCGCCACGGCCAAAACCGGCGCTACCGCCGACCGCCAGGCCGTGGAGGGCGAGCTAACGAATTTCTGGAGTATTCCCTGCCCCTTCACCAAAAAGATTGACCGGGCCCGGCAGCTCTACAACGAGCTGGCGCTAATTGACTTAGGCAAGCTCATCGACGAAGCGACTGCGCCGCTGCCCGCCGCCGCGCCGCTCCTGGCGGCCAACCCGCCGCCCCGCCCCCTGGCACCGCCCGAGGCTAAGCTGGCCCGCGACGTGCTGCGAGCCCTAGGGGCACTGCGCGAGCAGCAGCGCCAGCACCTGGCCGCGCACCTAGCCATGTCGCAGCAAATCAGCATGTTGCAAGCTGCCGTGCAGGCGCTGCTGCCCGCGCCCCCGCCCAGGCGCCGCAAGCGGCCGGCCAAGTAGTAGCCAGCCCCGATGCCCTTGCCAGCCGCGCGGGCCTAGGCCCTTAACCAAGCCAAGCGGTTGCTTAGCTTAGCTTGCGGTAGCGCACGCGCTTGGGCTCTACGTCGCCGAGGCGCTTGCGCTTAGCTTCCTCGTAGTCCGAGAAGTTGCCCTCGAACCACACCACTTCCGAGTCGCCCTCGAAGGCCAGGATGTGGGTGGCCAAGCGGTCCAGAAACCAACGGTCGTGCGAGATGATGACGGCGCAGCCGGCAAAGTTCTCCAGAGCATCTTCCAGAGCGCGGATAGCGTTCACGTCCAGGTCGTTGGTGGGCTCGTCGAGCAGCAGCAGGTTGGCGCCCTGCTTAAGGGTCATGGCCAGGTGCACGCGGTTTTTCTCGCCGCCGCTCAGGGTGCCCACTTTCTTCTCCTGGTCGCCGCCGCCGAAGTTGAACTTGCTCACGTAGGCCCGCGAGTTCACTAGGCGGCCGGCCAGCAGCATGGTTTCGGTACCGCCCGTGATGGTGTCGAACACCGACTTGCTGCCGTCGAGCGAATCGTGCTGCTGGTCGATGTAGGCCGTTTGCACCGTGGGGCCCACCTCAAACGTGCCGGCATCCGGCTGCAATTGGTCGGTTATCATCCGAAACAGGGTGGTTTTGCCCGCTCCGTTGGGCCCGATGATGCCCACAATGCCGCCCTGAGGCAGCGAAAACGACAGGTTCTCGAATAGCAGCCGGTCGCCAAAGGCCTTGCGCAGGCCCTCGGCTTCAATCACTTGCGCCCCTAGGCGCGGGCCATCGGGGATAAATAGCTCCAGCTTCTGCTCCTTGTCTTTGGCTTCTTCGCCAGCCAGCTTCTCGTAGTTGGCCAGGCGGGCCTTGCCCTTGCTTTGGCGGGCTTTGGGCGACATGCGCACCCACTCCAGCTCGCGCTGCAAGGTTTTGGCGCGCTTGCTTTCAGTGTTTTCCTCCTTGGCCAGGCGGTCGGTTTTTTGCTCCAGCCAGCTGCTGTAGTTGCCCTTCCACGGAATGCCGGTGCCGCGGTCCAGCTCCAGAATCCAGCCCGCCACGTTGTCGAGGAAGTAGCGGTCGTGCGTCACGGCTATCACAGTGCCCTTGTACTGCTGCAAGTGCTGCTCCAGCCAGAGCACGCTTTCGGCGTCGAGGTGGTTGGTGGGCTCATCCAGCAGCAGCACGTCAGGCTCTTGCAGCAGCAGGCGGCACAGCGCCACCCGGCGCTTCTCGCCGCCGCTCAAGGTGCCGATAATGGCCTCCTGGGGCGGGGTGCGCAGGGCATCCATGGCACGCTCCAGCTTGCTGTCGAGGTTCCAGGCGTCGAGCTGGTCGAGGCGCTCCTGCACGGTGCCCTGGCGCTCCAGCAGCTTGTCGAAGTCGGCATCTTCGGCCCCGAAGGCCTCGTTTATCTCGTCGTATTCTTTAAGCAGGGCCACGGTTTCGGCGGCGCCTTCCTGCACTACTTCGAGCACCGTTTTGGTGGCGTCGAGCTGGGGCTCCTGCTCCAGGTAGCCCACCGAGTAGCCGGGCGAAAACACCACCTCGCCCTGAAACTGCTTGTCGACGCCAGCAATGATTTTGAGCAAGCTCGACTTACCCGAGCCATTGAGGCCTAGGACGCCAATTTTGGCCCCGTAGAAAAACGAGAGGTAGATATTTTTGAGAACTTGCTTCTGGGGCGGGTAAATCTTGCTTACCCCAGCCATGCTGAAGATGATGGTGGGCTGCTGGTCGGACATAACGGGGGCTTGGGTAAAGGCGAAAGGAATATGGCAACGTGGCCCCGGCCGGCCAGGGGCGCAAAGCTAGCGCGTTTTGGCGGCCTAGGGTGCAGGCTGGTACCAAACCAAGCCCTGGGCGTAACTAGTTATTTTCTTGATAATCAAGCTATACTTAACGCTACGCTTCGCAAAAGTCCAAAACACGCAATTTCCCCCGTAAACTTGTGGTTCATTCTCTACCCAAGCGCGCAGCCGCGGGCGGCGTGCTCCGGCTCCACTCTACTCTCTCCCAATGCAACACCCCGACCACCCACTCACGGAAGCCCAGCGCTACGGCTACGTGGAAGAGGAGGGCGTGTGGCTGCGCCCCGTGCTGGGCCAGCCGGCCCGTCGCATCGGTTCGGTCAAAGGCACCGACGACGATGCTCTTCGCTACTTCGCCCAACGCTTCGTGGCTTTTCAAGCCAAGATTGACGAACTGCTAGGCCGCCTGCAAACGGCTGACAACCAGGGCTCTTACTTGATGAAGCTGCTGCACCTGCAGGAGCAAACCAGGCAGCACGATGGCCTAGGCGACTACCAAGCGCTGCACGAGCGCCTGCACATGGCCGAGGAGCAGCTCAACGGCTCGGTGGCCCGCAACCGCGAAAAAAACCTGGCCACCAAGCGCAGCCTCATTGCCCAGGCCGAGGCCCTGCGCGATACCGTGGACTGGGTGGCGGCCAGCGAAACGGTGAAGGAGCTGCGCCAGGCCTGGCTGAAAACCGGGCCCGTGGACAAGCAGCTGACCGACGAGCTAGAAAACCACTTCCACACCGAAATTCAGAGTTTCTTCGACCGGCGCAAGGCGTTCCAGCTCGACCGTAAGGCCCTAACGCGCCGCACCGTGGAGCGCTACCGCGACTTGGTGTGGGAAGCCGAAAAGCTGAAAAATTCCGACCAGTTTGAGGCCACGTCGCGCCAGCTAAAGCAGCTGCAAACCGCCTGGCGCGACGTGAACGGCAACCTGCCTAAAAAGCAAGCCGCTGAGATGTGGACGAAGTTTCGGGCGGCCAATAACCACTTTTTCGAGCGCCTCAAAAAGCACATCGAAAGCCAGCGCCCGGCCGAAGCCGCCGCCAGCACCGGCGTGCCCAGCACCCCCGAGCAAAGCCTGGTGCGCAAGCGCGAGCTGGCCCGCCGGGCTGAGGCCCTGCTGGGCGTGCCCCCCGCCCAGGGCGTAACGCAGGCTAAAGCCCTGCAGGCCGAGTGGAAGCAAAGCGGGGCCGTGCGCGGCCCCGAAAGCGACCAGCTGTGGCAGCGCTTTATGCTAGCCTGCGATAAGGTATTCGAAATGAGTGCCCTCGACTATTACCTGCGCAAGCGCCAGGGTGAGGGCGGCGAGCCCCTAGGCCCCCAGGAGCGCGCCGAGGCCAGCGTAGTGGCCCTGCGCAAATTTATTGAGAGCGACCGGCAGGAGTTGGTTACCTTGCGCGACAACCTAGGCAAGCTTAACAATTCGGCCGCTAACGACCAGTTGCGGCAGTTGCTACAAGGTAAGATTCGCACCTTTGAGCGCAAGGTGCAAACCAAGACCGAGCTCATTGCGCTGTTTCAGCAAGCCGCTGGCGCTTAACTTCGGGCGGCGCTCT
Organism: Janthinobacterium lividum; assembly: GCA_050954355.1. Lineage (GTDB taxonomy): Bacteria > Bacteroidota > Bacteroidia > Cytophagales > Hymenobacteraceae > Hymenobacter. The sequence goes on along the minus strand of JBPBPH010000065.1, from coordinate 26,354 downwards.
TGCGTAGCGCGTATAGCGCTTATTTTCGTCGACTTTTTTACTGCACCCCAAGCTTAACCCATTCCCTCTATGTACTGGACCCTCGAACTGGCTTCTTACCTGGAAGATGCGCCCTGGCCCGCCACCAAAGACGAGCTGATTGACTTCTCCATCCGCTCGGGCGCTCCCATGGAGGTGGTCGAAAACCTGCAAGGCCTCGAAGACGACGGCCAGCCCTACGAAAACATCGAGGAAGTGTGGCCCGACTACCCTACCAAAGAAGATTTCATGTTCAACGAAGACGAATACTAGGGTCAGTATAGGCTAACCGCCTGTCGTTGCGAACCTGCGAAGCAATCGCACCAGAACGTAATTGTCAGGGTTCATCTCCAGGCTTATTGTTCTGATGCGATTGCTTCGCAGGCTCGCAATGACAGGCGGTTTTTCTTTACGCATTGAAAACTTAGTCGCGGGGTACCCCAACCGGGTGCTGCTCCGCGACTTTTCGTTGGCGCTACCCACCGCGCCCACCTTTGTGGCGGTGCTGGGGCACAACGGCGCGGGCAAAACCACTTTGCTGCGCGTGCTCACGGGGCAGCTACCCTACCAGGGCTCGGTGCGCCTAGGGGGCCCCGAAGAGCTGCGTACCCTGCGCGGCCCGGCCCTGGCCCGGCGCCTGGGCTACCTGCCCCAGCGCGGCAGCCTGGAGTTTGGCCTGCCCGTGCGCGAGCTGGTAGTGATGGGCCGCTACCGCCACCACGGCCTACTAAGTAGCTACGGCCCTGCCGACTACGCCCGCGCCGACGCAGCCCTAGGGGCCGTGGGCATCGCCCACCTGGCCGGGCAGGATTTTCGGCAGCTCTCAGGCGGCGAGCAGCAATTGGTGTGGCTGGCGCAGCTGGCGCTGCAAGAGGCCCCACTGTATTTGCTCGACGAGCCTACCCAGCAGCTCGACGTGTATTACCGCCAGCGAGTATTTGAGCTGATAATCAGCTGGGTAGAAGCCGATAAGCGCACCGTGCTGTGCACCACCCACGACCTGGACAGCCTGCCGGGCCTGCCGGGCTACTTGCTCAACCTATCGCGCCCTAGGCCCGCGCTGCTGCCCATCAGCGCCGAAAGCGTGCGGGCCGAATACGAATTCCTGGCGCGTAAGCCCGCGGCCTAGCCCCTAGGGCCGCCGCCCCGGCCGGCCGCGCAGCACTTGCCAAATGGAGTGCATAAAGGGCCCCGGCGCCACCGAGTTCATCACTCGGAGGTTGTCAGCCCAGGAGGTTTGCTCGTCCAGAAACTGCAGGATGCGCGCCACCGGGTTGCGCGCGAACAGTTGCTGAAAGATGTCGCGCGTACTTTCGCCCCGGCGCTGCATAATGTCGAGCAGCAGCGTGTCGAAAAGGCGGAACTGCCAGCGGTCGCCGGTGGCATCGGCGGGCGGGTGGCCGGTAGCGGCCAGCGCCGCCACCAGCCGCGCCGACTGCGCCTGAATGCGCTGAAAAGCGTAGCCAGTGCTGGGCTTGGCGCGTCCCGCGCGCGTACCCAGGTTGATAATGCGGGCCCCGGCGCGAGCTGGCAGCGGGTGGTCGGTCATCGGGATGGCGCCCACTTCTTCTTCCACTACGCGGTAGCTGCCCTGGGGCAGCCCTAGGGTATTTGCAAGATAATCAAGGATATGTGCCTCGTACTCGACCTTGGGCAGCACCTGGGCCGAGAAGAGTGTGTATTCGACTAGAGCCCGGCGCGGGCCGAAGGGCAGCACGTAGATGAAGCGCGCCTCGTGGTGCTGCTCGCCCCGAAAATCCATGAACTCCACCACCGCCGGGTCGAAGACGTCGCGGTCGCTTTCGATTTCCCAGCCCACGAAGTGCTGCAGCAGGTAGCGGTGCCGGGTGGGCCTAGGCTCGATAGCGGGCGGGCGGCTGTCGAAGGCGTAGCGGGCGCGGTAGCGACGGCCGTCGGTCAGGCGCGCCTCTACGCCGCCGGGCACTTCCAGCACGGCGGCTACCTGGCCCGGCACCTGGGTAAACTGCGCGGGGCGGGCAGCCAGCGCAGCGTGCACGAAGCGGTAAAAATCGAGCCCGCGCAGGCTGTAGTAGCGGTAGGGCCCTAGGGGCAGCACCCGCGCAAAGCCCGGCGCCCGGAAGGCCAGCTGGCGCCACTGGCCCCGCGCCAGGTGGTCGAACGGGCCCGGCGCGGCGGCCCAGTAGCTCCAGGTGCGGTCGTTCTGGTTTTTGGGGGCGGGCTCGATGAGCAGCACCCGCTGGCCGGCCAAGCGCGGCTCCTGGGTTAGGTGGTAGGCCAGGCTGAGACCGGCCGCGCCGCCGCCCACCAGCAGGTAATCATAGCGTTCGGAGGCGACTTCGGGCATGGCGCAAAGATGGGGCCGCCGGGCGCGTCGATTTGCCAGGGTGGGGGCTGGGTATTAGGTTCGTAATGGCAACGCCCTGATTTAGCTAATTATAGTATTTTATCAATTCTCAGCGTTACGTTACTCAGTAGAAATCATTTTATTTGGTATTATTATGAATTCCCGTTCCGGTTATTTTTTAGCAGCCGCGCTGCTGATGGCCTCGGCCGCGCAGGCGCAGTCGGTACTGTGGGCTACCAAAGTAGTGGAGGTTTCTTCGCAAAAAGCCAAGGGCAAGGAGGCCTACGCGCCCGAGCAGGTGCTGGGCGAGCCCAATGCCCTGCCCCTAGGGTCGCTCAGCGAAAAAGCCTGGACGCCGGGCAAGGACGGCAGCACCGAGTTTGTGGAGGTGCGCTTTGCCCATGGCATTAAGGCCCAGCAGATTACGGTAATTGAAAACGTGAATCCCGGCGCCATCGTCAAGATTGAGTTGGTGGACACCAAGGGCCAACGGCACCAGGTGTACAAAAACGACCAGCCGGGCCCGCTACCCTCGGCCTACCGCACGCTGCAAGTCACTTTCAAGCCCGATAAATACCTGACCATCGGGGCGGTAGTGACGCTGAACGGCAGCAAAGTGACCGGCGAAAACCAGCTCGACGCCATCGGCGTGGCCAACGTGGAGGCCCAAATGGTGAAGACAGACTTCAAGAACGAGGCCTCCGAAGTGCAGGCGGCCCAGATTGACTCGACGCTGAAGAACCTAGGGCCCAACGTGAACAGCAAGGTGGTAGATACCCACCCCGTGATTTCGCCCGACGGGCGCACGCTGTTTTTTGCGCGTCAGTTTCACCCCGATAACGTGGGCGGCACCCACGACCCGCAGGACATTTGGTACGCCAAGATTACCAGCGGCAAAAACCAGACCTGGGGCATTGCCAAGGGCCTAGGCTCGCCGCCCAACGGCCCCTACGAGCCCAACGGCCTGGCCTCGGTAACGGCCAACGGCACCCAGGCGCTGCTCATTGGCGTGTACGAAGACGGGCTGATGCGGCCCAACGGCTTCAGCATGAGCCGGCGCTCGCCGGGCGGCTGGAGCGTGCCCACGAAGGTAGAAATCGACAACTACCAGAACGATGACCCCGAGCACATCGACGGCTTTTTGGCTACCTCGGGCAAGGCCCTGCTCATGGCCGTGCAACGCCCCAGCGGCCACGGCGGCCAGGATATTTACGTGAGCTTTCCGAAGCCCCTGCCGGTGGGCGAGCAAGACCGCCCCGGCCGCGCCGTGAAGTGGGGCAAGCCCGTGAACCTAGGCCCCAACATCAACACGCCGGGCTCGGACTTTGCCCCCTTCCTGGCCCCCGACGACAAAACGCTGTACTTCGCCTCGGACGGGCACGGCGGCTACGGCAAGAGTGACATCTTTTACTCGAAGCGCCTGGACAGCACCTGGACCAAGTGGAGCGTGCCGCGTAACCTCGGGCCGGTGGTGAACTCGCCCGACTTTGACGCCTACTACACCGTGTCGGCCGCCGGCGACAATGCTTACCTGGTATCGTCGCGCGAGGGTACCCAGGGCATGAAGGATATTTTTCGGGTGGCTTTGTCGCCCGCCTTCAAACCCGAGGTGGTGACGCTGGTGACGGGCAAGGTGCTGGATGCCGTGACCAAAAAGCCCATCCGGGCCAAGATTCACTACGAAAACTTGCTCACGGGTGAGGAGATTGGCGTGGCCGAAAGCTCGCCCATCGACGGCTCGTATACGATTGTGCTGCCGGCCGGCGTGCAGTATGGTTACCGCGCCGAAGCCGCCGACTACCTGGCCGAAGACGCCAGCCTCGACAACACAGCCACTAATAAGTACAGCGAGAAGCAGCAGGATTTATTTCTGGTACCCTTCAAGGTGGGCCAGAAGGTGAAGATGAACAACATCTTCTTTCCGCAGAGCAAGTTTATTCTGCAACCCAGTTCCTTCCCCGAGCTGAACCGCCTGGTGAAAATCATGCGCAACTACCCGACGCTGGAAATTGAGCTGGGCGGCCACACCGACAACCAGGGCGACCCGGCCCTGAACGTGAAGCTGAGCGAAGACCGGGTAACCGCCGTGAAGGCCTTCCTGGTAGCCAAGGGCGTCGAAGCCAAGCGCCTGAGCACTAAAGGCTACGGTGGTTCCGTCCCGATTTCCAGCAACGAGCAGGAAGAAACCCGCCGCTTCAACCGCCGCGTCGAATTCACGATTACGAAGAAGTAGGTTTTTCTAGGGGTTGTTTTCACCGCAGCAGACGCGGAGGGTTTCGCAGAAGGGACGCAGCAGAACGACCTCTGCGCTTCTTCCGCGAAACCCTCCGCGTCTGCTGCGGTGAAAACAACCTCTAGGGCCCAGTACCTTCGCGGCCCCTGCCAGCGTTAGGGCCTCGTATGAAGTTTTCGCTACTCGCGCTTGCTACCCTGCTCACCACGGCCGCCCACGCGCAGGACGTGTACTTCTCGCAGCCCTACGCCAACCGCCAGCAGGCCAACCCCGCCTGGGCCGGCCTGGTGGACGACTACAGCGCCACGCTGAGCTTCCGCGACCAGCTGCCGCAGTTTGCGGGCTCATTTATTACCACCCAGCTGGCGGCCGACTGGCGCCTGCCGCAGCCGGGGCTGCACCACGCCCTAGGGGTACTCATCAGCCGCGACCAGGCGGGCACGGCCGGCTACACGCGCCTGGAGGCCAGCGCCCAATATGCTTACCACACCCGCCTCACGCGCGAGCTGGCCCTGAGCGGGGGCGCCACCGTGGGCTACGGCCACCAGCGCGTGGGCTACGGCAATCTCACCTTCGGCGACCAGCTGGCGGCCGACGGCACGCTGACCGGGCCCTCGGCCGAGAGCCTGAGTGATTTTCCGGCGGCCAATTATTTAACCCTAGGGGTAGGCGCGGTGCTGTACACCCAGCAGTTTTGGCTGAGCGTGAGCGGGCACCACCTCAACCGGCCCGACTTGGGCTTTCAGACCCAGGCGCAGCTGCCGGCCCGGCTAGCGGTGAGCGGCGGCTTCAAGATTTACGTGCGACCGCCCGAAAGCCACGGCCGGGTAGAAGCCAACGAAATCAGCTTTACGCCGGTGGCCGGCTACAGCCAGCAGGGCGGCTCGCGGCGCACCGAGGCGGGCGTGTACTTCTTGGCCCAGCCCATCACCCTAGGGGCGGTGTACCGCAACCTCACCGGCTTTGAAACTAGTGGCGCCCAACACGTGTTGGCGGCGGTGGCCGGCGTAGCGGTGGGCGACCTGAGAATTGGCTATAGCTACGACGTGGGCCTGAGCCGCTTGGCGCAGGATTTGGGCGGCGCCCACGAAATAACTTTAACGCTGCGTGCGTTTGACAAGCTCGAAAGCGCGTATCGCAAGCTAAAAAGAAGAAATTATCCGCTTGCCCCTTGCCCAAGTTTTTGAACTTTTGTAATATTGCAAGCAGATTGCTCGAATTAATTAATTACTGCTTTTTAAAAATTGTCTTTACCTATGAAATTCAATAACTATCTCGGCCTGGTGGCTGCCGGTAGTCTGGCATTTCTAGCCAGCTGCGGCCACAAGGGGGCTCCTACCGCCACCAACCCTGGCAAAGCATCTTCGACGACCGGTATAGAGTACAATACGGACGAGGGAATGAAAGTGGCCAGCTTCAAGAAGGTTCCGACTGGTCCCGGTTTGGTATATATCGAAGGTGGCCGCACGGTGCTGGGCTCGGCCGAAGAGGACGTGACCAACAACCACGACAACATGGAGCGGACGGTGACTATCGCCTCCTTTTACATGGATGAAGCCGAGGTAGCTAACATTCACTGGCTGGAGTATTTGCACTTTTTGCGCAAAGACTCGTCGGAGGAGAAGTACCGCGCCGCCCTGCCCGACACCACCGTGTGGGCCCGCGACCTATCGTTCAACGACCCCTACGTAACCTATTACCTGCGCTACCCTGGTTTCCGCTACTACCCCGTAGTGGGCGTAAACTGGCTGCAAGCTGACAGCTACTGCGCCTGGCGCACGGCCAAGGTGAACGAGGGCCTGGCCAAAGGCAACAGCGGCAGCTCGAAAGGCGGTGGGCTGTTTGGCAAGAAGAAGGATAAGAAGGGTGATGCCAAGGCCGCTAGCGGCGCCGAAGGTGGGGGCGCTGGCGCCCTAGCCAATGGCAAGGACGGCCCCTCCATCGAAAATGGCAACACGCTGCCCAACTACCGCCTGCCCACCGAGGCCGAGTGGGAGTACGCCGCCCAGGCCCTCATCGGCACCCAAGAGGTAGGCAACGAAAACCAGGAAGAGAAGCGCATTTACCCTTGGGATGGCCGCTCGCTGCGCAACCCCTACGGCGGCAAACAAGGCCAGTTCCTGGCTAACTTCAAGCGGGGCCGCGGCGACTATGCCGGCCTGGCGGGCAGCCTGAACGACGGTGCTATGATTACGGAGTACATCTACGCCTACCCGCCGAATGACTTTGGCCTCTATAACATGGCTGGCAACGTGAACGAGTGGGTGCAGGACGTGTACCGCCCGCTCTCGTTTCAGGACGTGGAGGACCTCAACCCCTTCCGCCGCAACGGCGTGGGTGACCCCGCGGAGAAGTACGACAAGAAAGGCTACCAGAGCCTGATTGACGACCACGTGCGCGTGTTTAAAGGCGGCTCATGGCGCGACGTAGCCTACTGGCTCTCGCCCGGCACCCGCCGCTTCATGGCCGAAGACTCGGCCACAGCCACCATCGGCTTCCGCTGCGCCATGATTAACGCCGGCAGCAACAAATAAGACCACTGATTAGCACGGATTTTAGCGGATTTCACGGCTTTTGTGGACGATCGAAAAAGGCTGCCTGCAGGCAGCCTTTTTTGTTTTTTGGGGCCTAGGGCCATTTTAGCTAAGGAAGCCAACGCGCTTCGCACCTCTAGTACGCTAGCCGGTGAAGCAAGCGCGCGCCGCCCACAAAATCCGCTGAAATCCGCGCTAATCAGTGGTCAGGCGGCGGCTACGGTGGCGATGCTGATGGCGCGGGCGCCCGCTTGGAGCAAGGCTGCGCCGCAGGCTTCGAGGGTGGCGCCAGTGGTCAGCACGTCGTCGACCAGCAGTACGTGGCGGCCGGCAATGGCCCTAGGGTCGGCTACCTCGAACACGGCGGCCACGTTTTGCCAGCGCTCGGCGCGGCTCTTTTGGGTTTGCGAATCGGTATCGGCTAGGCGGCGTAGGGCGTGGGCACGGCTGGGGCAACCCAGGGCTTCGGCCAGGCCACTGCCAAACGCCTCGGCTTGGTTGTAGCCGCGGCGGGCCAGCTTGCGCGGGTGCAGCGGCACGGGCACTATCACCTCGAACTTGGGGCCTAGGCCGGCGCTGGCCAGCTCGGCGCCGTAGAGGCGGCCCAGGGTGTGGCCCACGTGGCGCTGGCCCCGGTACTTAAGCTGGTGCAAGAGCTGCTGGGTGCGGCCGTGGCGCATAAAGTGCAGGTAGCTAAGCACCTGCTGCACCGGCAGGCGCCCCCAAAAGCGCCGGGCCAGCGGGTTGTCGGCCGAAGGCAGGCGGTGGTAGTCGGTGTAGGGCAGCTCGATGCGGCAGGCGGTGCACAAGTGCTGCTCACCCGCCACCAGGGGCTGCTGGCAGGCCAGGCAGGCTTGCGGAAAAAACAGGGCCAGGCAGTCGGCCAGCAGCGGGCGCAGCATCTTTTCGGGGGCGAAGCGGTTATGAGCCGTAAGTTCGCCGCCCGCAACCGAAAGTCAATTGTAGCGGCCGTGTCTTAGCCTGGCTAAGCGCGTAGCCAACTGGCCGCTACCAGCGAACTACTGGCTTGGTTGGGCCGCAAAACGCCCCTAGGGCCCACCGCAGCGCCCAAAGCCGCAATTCATAAATTTTTAATTCATAAATCAGCCAGATGTCGCTCACTACCGACTTCAACGACTACCGCCAGCGCCTGAATGAGCGCGTGCTGGCCTACGACAACAAGGTTATCAAGCGCTTTTTCAACCTCGATACCAACGCCTACCAGGCGGGCGCCATCGGCGTGAAAACCAAGGAGATGCTGGGCCTGGCCTGCTCGCTGGTGCTGCGCTGCGACGACTGCGTGAAGTACCACCTGGGCAAATGCCACGCCGAAGGCCTCTCGGACGACGAGGTGTTTGAGGTGTTTTCCATTGCCAACCTCATCGGCGGCAGCATCGTGATTCCGCACTTCCGCCGGGCCGTGGAGTACTGGGAGGTGTTGCGGGCCGAAGCGGCCCTAGGGGCTCCCGGCACCGCCACGGCTACGCATCCGCCCCATGCTCACTAATCCTGCCCAGGCCGCCGAAACCGAGGCCGAATTCAACGCCCGCTGGGAGGCGCTGCTAGCCGAGCTGCACGCGCGCTTCGGCCGCCGGCCCGACCTCAACGCCCTGCTGCTGCTCATTGGCGTGCAGGAGCTGGGGCAGGGCGTGGCCGCGTTCACCAAAGAGCAGAAGCAGGACCTGATGCACATTGCCACCTGCAAGCTCTTCAGTATCAGCAACTACTACGAGCTAGACCGCGTCGATGCCGAAGGCTGGCCCCACTACCGACTGCTGGCGCCGGTACCCTTTGCCAACCTCAAGGAGCAGGAGCGAATGCTGAAATGGCACATGCTCGAATACTTCGACGCCCTGCGCAACGAAGACCTGTAAACTTAGCGGGTTGGGCCCGGCGCCTAGCCCTTCTCACCCGTGAAAATAGTTTCGTATAACCTCAACGGCCTGCGCTCGGCCCTGAGCAAGGGGCTGCTCGACTGGGTGGCCATGGCGGCACCCGATGTGCTGTGCGTGCAGGAGATAAAGGCTGGCACCGCGGCGCTCGACGTAAGCGGGTTGGCGGCCCTGGGGTACCACGCCTACCTGCACCCCGCCCAGCAGCCCGGCTACAGCGGCGTGGCCACCTTCAGCCGCGTGCAGCCCCTAGGGATAGTGGAGGGCTGCGGCAACTCGCTTTACGACGAGGAGGGACGGGTACTGCGGCTCGACTTTGCGGGCGTGTCGGTGCTCAATACCTACATGCCTTCGGGCACGAGCGGGCCGGCGCGGCAGGCGTTTAAGGTGGCGTGGCTGCACTGGTTTCGGGCGTACGTGGCCGGGCTGCGGCGCGACCCCGCCGTGCCGCCCCTGGTAATTGGCGGCGACTTCAACTGCTGCCAAACGGCCATCGACTTGCACAACCCCAAAGCCAACCAGCAAAGCCCCGGCTACACGCCCGAGGAGCGGCAGTGGTTTCAGGATTTGCTGGCCGACGGGCTGGTTGATTCGTTTCGGCACCAGCACCCCGAGGCTCCCGGCCACTACTCGTGGTGGAGCTACCGCGCCGGCTCGCGCAAGCGCAACGTGGGCTGGCGCCTCGACCACCTGCTCCTGGAGCCTGCCCTGCTGCCGCGCCTGCACGGGGCCGGCCTCTGGCCCGACGTGGTGCACTCCGACCACTGCCCCGCTTGGCTCGAGCTAACCCCCTAGGCCCTAGGGCCACCCCATAAAAAAAGCCCCACGCAACCGTGGGGCTTCTGTAGTTTTTAACTATTCTAATCGTACACAATAACGGTGGACTTACCCAATAACAGGACAAAATACTGTGGATAGCCTTACTTAATTATTAAACATCAACCGCCTATTGGCCAGTTACTTGTAGGCGCTGGGTAGCAATAGTATGGCCGGCCGCGTTGCGCAGCACCACGTAGTAGAAGCCGGGGGTCAGGCCGGCGGTAGGCAGCGCCAGGGTAGCCTGGCCTTCGGCCACGGCGGCCGAGTGGTGCAGTAGCTGCCCTAGGCCCGAGTACAGGTGCGCCACGGCACCAGTGGGCAGGCTCCCGCTGCCCGCCCCCAGCGTGACGGCCGCGGCCGCTACGGGGTTGGGGTAGAGGCTGAAACTAGCCTGCGAGGCGCTGCCGGCCAGCACCACTACCTGCGAAAGGGTGGCGGTGCCATCGTGGTCGAGTTGGCGCAGGCGGTAGTAAAGAGTGCCCGCCAGGCTAGCGGCTTCGGCATCGCGCAGGCTGTACTGGCGCGTGGTGGCGCTGCTGCCGGCGGCCGCCACCTGCCCCACGGCCACGAAGCCCGCTGCCGGGTCGGTGGCGCGCTCTACCACGAAGGAGGCGCTATTTAGCTCGCTAGCGGTTGTCCAGTTGATGTCGGCCGCGCCGCTGGTGGCCACGCGCCGCACCGCCACGCTTACCAGTTGCACGGGCAGGGGCGCGGCCGGGGCCACAATGTTCGTTTGGCCGTTGGAGTCGTCGGCGAAGGCGTAGTAGATGTTGGTATCGTCTGCTACCTTTAGCACGCCACCAATTTTTACGCCTACTGCAGCAAAATCGCGGGTCGTGTTAAAGCTAACGGTTTGGCGGCCGTCGGGTAGTAAATCCAGGTTTAGCAGCGACGAGCCAGTTTTGGTTTCCAGCACGTTGCCGTCAGCATCGTAGGTGAGCACCGTAATGCGGTTTAGGGCATTGGCGTCGAACAAGCCGCCCTGGTGGGCCAGCACCATCCCGGCCCGGTTGCCAGCCTGGCCACCCCCATTCAGGTCAAGCTGCAGACTCGCTGAGCTTAGCACGCCCGCCGTCACGTTCAGGCTGGCGTAGTTACTCAGGTCAATATCAGCGGCATTGGCGCTGTTGCTCACGCTACACCCGGTTAGCGACACGCACAGCACTCCATTGCTGGAGGTTTTGAAATGCTGGCTAGCATCGCTCCAGTTCGAGCGAATTTGGGTGGCCGGGGTGGCGGCCACGCCCGTGCCGTAGTACAGCTGCAAGTTGTCGAGCACCGTGGCCACGCCCACCCGCTCGATGGACACCGCATCGAATTCCTTGGTGGTAGGGAAGCTGAGCAGGCGCTGGCCGCTGGGCAGCACACCCAGCTCTAGCAGCGACAAGTTTTGGGTGGTTTCCTGCAGCACACCGTTGCGGTAGGTTTTCAGCACTAGGCCCCCTAGCAGGTCAGCGTTCAGCAGATTATCGCGGTTGCCCACCACGAAGCCGGCCCGGTAGCCTGCCGGCGCTACGCCCTCTAGGTTGGTGCGCAGTAGCTCGGGGCAGCTCACCGTGGCCAAGCTGGCAAAGGTGGCGTAGTTAGTCAGGTCGTTATCTGCTGTTCGCTCGGGGTTGTTGATGCCGCTGGTGCAGCCGCCAGTACTGTACTGGCCGGCCGGGCTGCCGAAGCGCGACACGTAGCCCGCCGCTTGCCGGGCCTGGCTGGGCTGCACCCCGTAGGCATACTGCACCCGCAGCCCCGGCCCTAGGCTAGCCACGCTCCCTAGTTCCAGCTCTACCTGGTTGAAAGGCTTGGTAGAGGTGAACTCTAGCTGCCCGGGCGCGCTGGCCCCCGCCGCTAGCACCGCCTGCAGCAGCGTCTGGTCTACTACCTGGCTTTCTTGCAGCGTCCCGTTCAAGTACGAGCGGAGCGTAACCGTACTTAGCAGTGAGAGGTTGGTGCCTAGGCTCGATACTAGCATACCGGCGCGGTAGCCGGCGGGTGCCTCGCCCGTGAGCGGCAGCCGCACGATAACGGGGCTATTGGGAGCGGCATACACGTTGGCAGCAAATGATAAATCGGCCAGTTGCGCGGCCGTACCCACTGCTACCCCGCCGCACGACAGCGGCGTGCACCCAATGCCGGTGGGCTGCGTGACGACCACCGGGCTGGTCGAGGAATAGTAAGCCGCGCCGCGCGCGGCAGCAGCTACCAGCAGCAGGCTTAGTAATAGTACAAGGCGACCCACGGAGGCCGCGGCAGAGCTAGTAGAGCTAATTGTGGTTTTAACAAGAGTAAGCATAACGAGCGGATATACAGTGGAGCTATACCACACCTATCACAAGGAATTTGCCAATTTATATAGCACATTAGTAATCAGTTAATTAATGAAAATCGTAAAGTTCGGATTATCTCAAATTGAAATTTTAATCCCAGCATTTTCGCGTATAAAGGCTTGATTTATCGCAACGGTGTTTGAACTGTAAATTTTTTGGCCGAATTTTGTTAGCTAGCTAGCTATATTACCTCTATTTTATAATTATTATTCTATCAAATTGTCCTGCTTATTAATTTCCATTTCTTTCGATAGTACCGTTCGGGACTATCTGCCCTTGCTATCACTTGATGACCACCGCTACCCCCTATATTATCTGGCTTATTGGCCCAGATAGCTACTACGTTACCCGTTTGTGCCACCGCCTGTGCCTGAACCCCGACCACCAAGTGCGGCGGTTTGCGAACGTAGCTGCGGCTCTAGCTGCCCGGCCTGGCCTCGGCTCGGCCCTACCCAATGCCCTAGTGCTTGATAGTGACGACGCGGCGCAGGGACCGCCCCTGCTGCTGGCTAAGCTGCGCGAACGCCTACCTAAGGCCCCGTTCTTCGTGCTGGCCGACCAAGCCAACGACGCCCTAGAAACCCAGCTACTGAGCCAGGGCGTGACGGCCTACTTGGTGAAGGATGCCAGCAGCTCTGAGCGGCTGTGGCAGGCGCTAGCCAAAACCCACGAGCCGCAGGACGCGCCACCCCCGACGGCCAGCCCCACGCCGCACCTACTGCTGGGCGAGCACGCTACCATGCAGCGCGTGCGCGAACTAATAACCAAGGCCGCCCGCACCAGCATCACGGTGTCGGTAAGCGGTGAGACGGGCACGGGCAAGGAGCTAGTGGCCCAGGCCATCCATGCGCAGTCGAGCCGGGCGGGCAAGCCTTTTGTGGCCCTCAACATGGCCGCTATTCCGCGCGAGCTGCTGGAGAGTGAGCTGTTTGGGCACGAAAAGGGCGCCTTTACCGGGGCCGCCAGCCGGCGCACCGGGCGCTTTGAGGAAGCCAGCGGCGGCACCCTTTTCCTTGATGAGATAGCCGACCTGGACCTGATGCTGCAAGCCAAGCTGCTGCGCGTGCTGCAAGAGCGCACCGTCACGCGCGTGGGGGGCCGCGACGCTACTCCGTTTGATGTGCGCTTGGTGGTAGCCACCCACCGCGATTTGCCGGCCGAGGTGCGGGCGGGCCGCTTCCGCGAAGACCTGTACTACCGCCTGCTGGGGCTGCCCATCGAACTGCCGCCCCTGCGCAACCGCGGCCAGGACGTGCTGCTGCTGGCGGCGGCGTTTGAGCGGGCCTTTACCCAGCAAAACGAGCTGTCCTCGCGGCTCTTTAGCAAGGACGCTCGCCAGGCGCTGCTGCACTACGCCTTTCCGGGCAACGTGCGCGAGCTGAAAGCGGTGGTGGAGCTGGCCGCCGTGCTAGCCGAGGGCTCGCAGCTCGAAGCCGCCGACCTACCCTTCCGCAACCTCACGCCCGTGGCCGATGACCCGGCGCCCACGGGCCACTATGCTTCGCTGCGCGAACAAACGCTGGCCATTATGCAGCAGAGCCTGAACGATATGCGGGGCGACGTGGTGGCAGCGGCCGGGCGCCTGCGCGTGGGTCGCTCCACGCTCTACCGACTCATTCAGAGCGGCGAGCTGCGGCTGCCTACCTCCTCCACTTAGCCAGCCGGGGCGCGCTGCCCGCTTAGCTAGGCCTGCTGGCCTAGGGTGCTTGGCTAGAGTGCTTAGCCGGCCAGCTACCCTAGGGCCGTAAAAGCCCGAATTTTACTGTAACCCTGCCTTACCAATCCTGGTTAAACACCCACGCCTACCCCGCTGGCCGGGCGCCCCTACTCCTCCACTTTAAATTCCTTTGTACTATGAAATGGGTATTCCTTGCCTTGGTGGTGACCACCGCAGTACTCGCCCTCGACACTGCCCGCCGCGTGCGCAACCTAGCCACCGGCGCTGCCCGCTAGGGCAGCTTTACGACGTCTAGCGCATAAAAAAAGCAGCCCATGAGGCTGCTTTTTTTATGCGCTGGCGGGGGCAATATCCTTTCAGCGGATAACCAGCTTGCAAAGCTGGCTGGCGTTGTCGGCCTCAATTTTTACGTAATAAAGTCCGTTAGCTAAGCGGCTCAAATCGAGCGTTTTGGTGAAATGGTCGTTTAGCTCACTCAGCGACTCGCGGTATACGACCGTGCCAATAACGTTGAGCACACTTACGTCGACCTTGCGGCCTTCGAGGCCACTAATGGTGAGATGCACAATGCCGGTACTTGGGTTAGGATACACCGTCAGCGAACGGTCGTCGAGGAAGGCGTGCGCAATCGATTGGGGCGGGCGGGCGGGCGTAGCTTGCACTGCAAGCGGCAGCGCGGCCAAGGCAAGCCCTAGGGTATATAGCGAGTAAATAACAGTAAGTAAGCGTTTTTTCATATAAATTCAACCGGAACACACTAGCGGGGTTGGAGTTAGTTAACGTCCATCGCGGGTTTTGGTTTTGCAAAGTTAGGGAGCTATTATAAGCACCGCATACTAAAATAAACGGAATTTCGTTTTTTCTCCTTGATTTCGTGCAGCTAGCCTATACGCCTACAGCAGAGGTAATTCCGGTACTCGTGCTGGGGGGCGGGCTGGCGGGCTTGGCGGCGGCCCTAGACTTGGCCCAGCGGGGGCAGCGCGTTGTGGTGGTCGAGCGGCGCGCCTACCCGTTTCACCGGGTGTGCGGCGAGTACGTGAGCAACGAGGTGCTGCCCTACCTGCGCCGCCTAGGGGCCGACCCGGCCGCGCTAAACCCGGCCGCCATCAACTACTTCGAGCTGTCGTCGCCGGCGGGGCGCCTGCTGCGCAGCCCGCTCGATTTAGGCGGCTTCGGGATAAGCCGCTACCAACTCGACGCCTTTTTGTACGAGCGGGCCCTAGGGGCGGGGGTCGAGTTTATACTGCCCGCCACGGTAGTCGGCGTCGAGTTTGAGGCGGCGGCTGGTGTGCACCGCGTGGCCCTGGCCGACGGCCGCCGCCTGGCGGCGCGGCTGGTGCTGGGCACCTACGGCAAGCGCGCCGCGCTGGATAGGCAGCTGGGCCGGGCGTTTTTTGGGCAGCGCTCGCCCTATCTAGGAGTGAAATACCACCTGCGCCTGCCCGGCTTCGGGCGCGACGTGATTGCGCTGCACAACTTTCGGGATGGCTACGCGGGCATCTCGGCTGTGGAAGACGACCGCCTATGCTTCTGCTACTTAACTACGCGTGCTAACTTGAAAGTAGCCGGCAGCATTCCAGCCTTGGAGGCTACGGTGCTGGCCCGCAACCCGCGCCTGGCCGACATCCTGGCCTCGGCCGAGCGCCTGTATGCCCACCCTGAGGTGATAAACGAGATTTCTTTCGCCCCCAAAACCTGCGTCGAGCAGCACGTACTGATGGTGGGCGACGCAGCGGGCCTCATCACGCCGCTGTGCGGCAACGGCATGGCCATGGCCCTGCACGGCGCGGCGCTGGTGGCCCCGCTGGCCGAGGCTTTTTTGCGCGGGCAGCTGCCGCGCCCGGCTCTGGAGGCCGCCTACGCCCGCACCTGGCGCAAGCACTTTGCCGGGCGGCTGCAAGTGGGGCGGGCGGTGCAGCGCCTCTTTGGCGGGCCGCGGTTGAGCGAGCTGGTGGTGGGCGGCCTGCGCCACTGGCCCGCTGCCGTGCGGGCCCTGATGCGCCGCACGCACGGCACCGAGTTTTAGGGGCGCGGACTAGCCGGCCGGCAGAGCAGGTGTAAAATTCGTGCTATCTGCGGCGTCAGGGCCAGGCAAGCATTAGCTTCATACTATTATAAATCAGTATTTTAAGTGCATATACTACCGCCGCCTGCCCTAGCCCGGCCGAAAACTTGCGGCGGGCCCGACTGCTACCGGCCGCGCCCTTGCGTAGATTGTCCCGAGCCCTAGCCGCCCGCGCTGGCCTAGGGCCTTCCTTTTCCTCATGCCCAGCTACCTGGGTGCCATTGGCACCGCCGTTCCGCCCCACCGCCTGGCTCAGCCGGTTATTGCCGGGTTTATGGCGCGGGCCCTCGAGCTGGATGAAGCCGCCACGCGCAAGCTGCGGGCGCTTTACCGCGTGTCGGGCATCGAGCACCGCCACTCGGTGCTGCCCGACTACGGGCGGGCGGCGGGCGAGTTTGACTTTTTTCCGAACACGCCCGGCCTGGAGCCTTTTCCGCGCGTGGCCCCGCGCCTGGCGGCCTACCGGCGCGAGGCACTGCCCCTGGCCCTGGCGGCCGTGCGCAGTACCCTAACCCAGGCGCCGGGCGTGGCGGCGGCCAGCCTCACCCACCTGCTCACGGTGAGCTGCACCGGCATGTATGCCCCGGGCCTGGACATTGAGCTGGTGCAGGCCCTAGGACTGGCGCCGAGTGTGCGGCGCACCTGCATCAACTTTATGGGCTGCTACGCGGCCGTGAATGCCCTTCGCCTAGCCGACAGTATTGTGCGGGCCGACCCGGCGGCGCGGGTGCTGGTGGTGAGCGTGGAGCTATGTACCCTGCACTTCCAGAAAAGCCCCGAGCCCGACCACCTGGTAAGCAACGCCCTGTTTGGCGACGGGGCGGCGGCCGCGCTGGTGCTGGGCGAGCCCCTGCCGGGCCCGCAGCCCAGCCTGGCGCTACGCGCTTTTCACTGCGGCCTCGAGCCAGCGGGCCTGGCCGACATGGCCTGGCACATCGGCGACTTTGGCTTCGAGATGACGCTCTCGGGCTACGTGCCGGCGCTCATTGAGGGCGGCATTGGGGCGCTGGTGGCCCGGCTGCTGCACGAGCTGCCGGTGCCGGCCCGGGCCATTCGCCACTTTGCGCTGCACCCTGGCGGCCGCAAGATTCTGGAAGCCATCGAGAAGGCGCTGGGCCTCTCGGCCCACGACAACCGCCACGCCTACCAGGTGCTACGCGAGTACGGCAATATGTCGTCGGCTACGGTTCTCTTCGTGCTACGCGAGTTGCTGGCCCATACCACCCCCGCCGACCACGGCGCGCCCGTGCTTAGCTGCGCCTTCGGGCCAGGGCTGACCCTAGAGGCCATGCTGCTGGAAGTATGCACGGTGTCCACTGACAAGTAGCATTGGTGAACGTAAAAAAGTTGATAGCCAGAGCCTGTGAGCCAGTGCGTTAGGCCTTTAGTTGCTGATAGCGCACGCTAGCTACCTGAATTGTATCAACTAGAAAGCGGTAGCTCTGCATTAGGCCTGCCAGTTTAAAGCTGACCTCACTCGCTGCTGGCGGGCTAGTAGCGCGGGGCATGGAGGCAAAGGGCAGCAACCGGCCAGCGGCTGGCTGACGTAGGGGCAGCACGTACAAACCCTTGTCGGCATCGAGTAGGTAAGCCACCTGAGTTTGAGGTACCACCGTCATAGGTATGGTGAAGCCTAACTCTTCGTAAAAGCCGTAGTAACGAAAGCGGCTTACTTCGCGGCCCGTGCGCACATCGCGCACAAAAGCATTGGGTAGGCGCCGTTGAGCAGGGGTGGCGTCGAGATAAGGCATGCCATCGGCTTGGGTGCGAGGTCGGCCTGGCTCATAGAGCAGCAGCGCCAGTGTGTCGTTGAGCAGCGTGGCTCCGCGCAGTTCGGCCCCAACTCGTCCTAGGAGTATTGGCGGCCGGCCCGCGTACCGTATCTCGTTCATCGTCAGCAGCGTGCGGCCATTAGCAGCTAGGGTTACGGTTATCGCAGGGCCGCCGCCCTCATAACCGAGCCCCAGGTAGCGCACCTGCCCAGTGAGCGACAGCACTAGAGCAACTTGTCTGTACCAATCGGTACCGGGGGCATTGAAGGGCACCGTGAAAACCAGCCCGCCCAGTGGCTCGCTGTAGCCTAGCAGCTGAGGTAACCTCACTTCGCTACAAATAGCTAGCTCCGGCCCCACTGCTGGGTAAAAATCAATCTTTGTGAAGGTGTAGCGGCCTAGGTGGTGGCCTAGCGAGTCGCGCACTTCCACAGTATAATAGCCCTGGAAGCCTCGGCTGGTATCGCCCGGAAACGCTTAGCGGTATCGGGGGGCGTGGTATGCGTGAGCGGATGCAGCGTATCAAGACGCACTTGCCAACTCAAGCGGTATTGCCGACCGGACAAGCGCAACACGGTGTCGGATGCCGCCGCAAAGCTTTCATAAAGCTGAGACGCTACTAAGCGAACCGGAACCGTGAGTGCCGGCGAAACCGGAACCGCCACAGACGCAGTAGCCGGTGGCGCAACAACGGGCGCGCTGCTCGCGGCCGGCGTCGATTGGTTACAGGCAGCAAATAGCAATAGCAGTCCCCAACCAGCGAGTAGGTTTGCTTTCATTAGGCAGTTAGAAAATCTCCTACACAGATAATCCCTCTGCTGCGAAATACCCTGCTGCCGGTGCTACTAGTGTGTCTAGCCTGCACCATTACTCAGGACCCGGCTCCCAGCAAGCACGCCGCGGCCACCTCACCTAGGACAAACCAGCAAGCCAAGTCAATCCTATGCCCTAATAATCTAGCGACAGCTTCTGGCTGAAAGTACCTCGCTCGGTGGTGAGAAACAGCCGGTAGATGCCCACCGCCAACGCAGGCTTGACAAAGTGCGGCTGGCCATCCTCCAAAAGCAGCGACTGCTGGTAGACCAAGTGCCCCGCTATGTCTACTATCTTGAGCTGCCCCACGCTGCCCGACCCCAGCGGCGGCACCTGCAAGTAAAAATTGCCGTTGTTGGGCACCGGGTATACGCTCAGGATGAAGGTCACCGGCTTTACTTCCACCGCCAGCACCGGCGAGTATACCGGCGGGCGGTCGCTGCGCAGTTGCTGAATGCGGTAGAAGTTTTGGCCAATGGCAGGCCTAGGGTCGAGAAATTCATAGGTGTGCGGGGCCACGCCCACACTGGCTTGGCGCTGCATGGTTTCAAACACCATCCCGTCCGTAGAGCGCTGCACCACGTAGGCCTGGCAGTTGCGCTCGGCCACCACGCTCCACTGCACCTGCACCCGCTGCTGTTGGTCGGCCGTCAGCTCTAGTTCGCTAAGAGTAGGCTGGATGGCCCCTTGCTGGGTATACAATACGCCGTTGGGAATGAGCTGCTTAGGCAGGTTGGGGCCACTGTATTGCAGCACCAGGCCCTGGCTGCCGCCGTGCTCGCCGTAGGCTACCCGTAGCGTGTGCAGGCCAGCCGTAAGGGTGCTGGTGCCCACCGCCTCGCGGAAGCCCTGCTGGTCGCCCTTGTTGCTCGCCAGCGCCTGCGGGTCCGCATCGAGCCAGAGGTAAGCGGCATCGTCCGAGCCTAGGTAAAAGCTGTATTGCCCCGGTGTCAGCACGTAAAGCTGCCCCTGGAAGTAGCCGCTGAACTCGTCTGGATTGCCCGGCGCATTATAAACGGCAATGGCGCCCACCCCAAAATTATCGTTTTCGGCCTGCGGAAAGTTGAGTTGCTCAATGGGTCGATTAGCAATAGCGGCTGGCTGCTGAAAGAAAAGCAGCGCATCGCTGAAATATCCCCGGTAATAATCTGCATTTAGGCCGGGCGTACCTACCGGCGCTTGCGCGGCCGCCGTAGTTGCCCCTAGTAGCAAAGCACCCCACCACAGCGAAACTAGGCCCCGCCGGGCTGCTAATAGCCGCCTAGGTCGGTGGATAAGTAAGAGTGAGTACAGTGTATTCATATATAAGCTAGATGAGATAGAAGGAAAACAGGCTTTAAACGTGCGTACTTGGCAGCGCAGCTAACCGGATGCGGATTCTTTTAGGATAATATTATTTTTCACTTCTTTCTTGGAAAAAGACTCTACAAAGTTACTTCATGTCTCTTGTTATGAGCTTATTTAATAGCTCAAAATCTTTTATATCCAAAGAATTTAAGCTAGCCCAAATTGGCAGTAGCCGCGCCCGTTAGCACCACCTGCCAGCGAAAGGCCCAGCACCAGCGCAGCGAGTACTGGCTGATGCCCGCCACTGCCAGCAAACGCCGCCAGTCGGCCCGCGAAAAGGCGCGGGCTACCGACAAGGGTGCGTCGTGCTGCACCAGGCGCGAACCCCCTAAAATCTTGGTTAAGAGCCGGATGCTATAGTAGGCCAACCAGTGCCGGTGCAGGTCGTTGATGACAACTGCTACCCGGGCCTGCTGCTGCCAGCGGCGCAGCAGCGGCACTAGCTCAGCATCGGTGAAGTGGTGGCAAAAAAGGCTGGCTGTAAGCACATCGTAGGGCTGGCTGGCAAATTCGGTGCCGAAAACATCGAGCTGCTGGTAGCTGATTTCGGGGTAGGCCCAGCTTTTGGCGGCGGCGTAGGTGAGCATAAAGGCATTGGCATCGATGCCCACCAGTTCGACGGGCTGGCGCTGGCGGCGGGCCCAGCGGGCCAGGTGGCGCAGGGTATCGCCGCCGCCGCTGCCTAGGTCGGCCAGACGCAGGGGGCGGCCGGCCAGAAAGCGCGGGCGCAGCCGGGCCAGCGCAGCCAGCACCGGGCGATAGCCGCCGAGCCAGGTATTGATAGTTTCCAGCTCGTCCAGGTTCTGGCGCAGCTCTTCGGTGGCCAGGCTCAGGTCGTCCATTAGCTCGGGCGTGTTGGCGCGGGTGCGAAGGTTCATACTGGTAAAGGTCGGGGAGTGCCTGGGCTAGCAATAGGATTCATTCAGCCTTTTTTTGGTTGCTAGTGAGCCAACTAATAGAATTAATTTGGCAATCAATAGAATCTTATTTATCTTGGCCAGCGTACTCGCTTATTGACTAAGCGTTTGCTTCACCTATTCTAGCGCTGTGCAAGTCCCCGTTGTCCTTTTGTGGCTGCTGAGTGGAGGCCCTGCCCCCAGCTTAGCCCCTAGCTCCCCGGCGGCCCCCAGCCACCAAGTGCCCCCTGCCCAGGCCGAGTTTGGCTATCCCGACGGCGTGGCCCTCGGGCGCGACGGCTCGCTCTACGTGGTGGATACCGACAACAGCGTGGTGAAGAAGCTATCGCCCGCCGGCGAAATCACCACCGTGCTTTGCACCAATCTGAAGTACCCCACCGGCGTGGCCCTAGGCCCCGATGGCACCCTCTACGTGGCCGATGCTGGTAGCCGGGCCGTGTGGCGCCTAGCCCCCGCCGCTACCGTCCCCGACAAGCTCACCGGCCGCGGCTTCACCTACCCGAGCGCCGTGGCAGTAGCGCCCGATGGCACCCTCTACGTGGCCGATGCGGGCACCGCCGCCGGGGGCTCGGTGCAAAAAATTAGCCCAGCGGGCCGGGTTGAGGTGCTGGCCAGAAACCTGCACAAGCCTAGTGGCATAGCCCTCGGGGCCGATGGCGCCGTGTACGTGGCCGAAAGCACCACCAACACTATTCAAAAAATAACGCCCACCGGCCAAACCAGCGTGGCCGCCCAAGGCCTGGTGCTCGACCAGCCCCACGGCCTGGCCATGGGCACCGACGGCGTGTTATATGTGGCTGACTCCTACCACCACCGGGTGCTTACCATCAGCCCCGCTGGGCGGGTAGCCACGCTAGCCACCGGCTTCAGCTACCCCTCGGGCCTGGCGGTTGATGCGGCCGGCACCGTCTTCGTGGCCGATACCGGCCACAATACGCTCAAGCGCGTGAGTGCGGCCGGCGCCATTTCGGCCGTGCTAGCCCCGGCAATCGATATCAAAGCTAGCGTGGCCAGCCCCCAGCCCACCAAGCCGTAAGGCTTTTGCCTCAACTAGTTACTAGATTGATTGCGCCCCCAAACCAGGTTTAGGGGCGCATTTTGCTGCCGTTTACTAGGCCACATAGCCGGCCAGGTAGGCGAAGCGAGCTTGCAGGTGGCCGCCGCTGGCAATGGTAGCGCGGGCCAACACGCCGGCCGGGTCGCCGGCCAGCAGGTGCGGAAATACCTGGTCGAGCAACTGGCGGCCGAAGTCGCGGCTGGCGTTGCGGGGCAGCTCGCAGGGCAGGTTATCGACGGCCATAACGGTGATGTGAGCCGCCCCCGAATAGGGTGGCCCAAGCTGGCCGCTGGCCGGGTCGTAGTCGAAGGCCGGCGCCTCGATGGTGGTGCTGCACTGGGTAAGTGGAATGGAGCCATCCACGTCGCAGGTGACGTCAGCAATGGTATTGAGCTTAAAGCCAAGGCGTTGCGTGTCGGCCTCGGCAAATAGCCTAGGGGCGGCGGGGTCCCAGTAGGCGCAGGCAATCAGCAAATCGGTGACGGGCAGGTACTGGCCAAACGTCGATTCGTAGGCCCTAGGGTCCTGGTGAAAGTTAGGGGTATCCCACACCCGACCATCGCGGCGGCGGTTGTAGTCGGAGCTGCGCAATTGGGTGTATACCGGCTCGTTGAAATTGAGGTAGAGGTAGTCATACACGCTTACCCGGCGCAGGCCCATGCGGCCCAGCACCTCTACCGCGCCCTGCGCCACCCGGCCCGAGCCCGTGACGGCAATTTTGATGGGCGGCAGGCGCTTAACCTTGAAAAACTCCTCCTGCATGTCCTCCCTATCCACGCACTGCCAGGCGGGCTTCAGGGTATAGAGGCCATGCTTGCGGCCGTAGGTGAGCAGCCCGTTGTAGGCACCTACCACGCCCGCCCAGTACCCAAAGGCTACCACCCGCTCGCCGGCCGCGTTGGCCAGCAGCTCATAGTCAATCAGCGTGATGCCTAGGGCCAGCACGGCGCGCAGCAGCGCCCGGTTGCGTGGCTGCAGCTTGATGGTGTGCGAAAAAAACAAGTAGGTTTTGCCGGGTAGCAGCTCGATTATGGGCACTTCCTTCACGCCCAGCAGCACGTCGCAGGGCGTTAAGTCCTCCTCGACTTCTAAGCCCAGGTCGCGATATTCCTGGTCGGCGAAGGCGCGGTGGGGGCTGGGCTGCACCCGCACGCGCAGGCCGGGGTAGGTGGCTTGCAGCTCCGCGCACTTTTTGGGGGTGAGGGCCACACGGCGGTCGGGCGGGGTGCGGCCCTCGCGCAGCAGGCCAATGAGCAGGGGGGCGGGCATTATCAATTATCAGTTATCAAGGAGCAATTATCAGTTCGTTATTCCAAGCTTGCGGCGGCATACTCACCTGCGCTGCTAGCGTATCGTACTAGTGACCCCTAGGCGGCGCAGGCGAGATTCTTTGGCAAGCTCGGAATGATGAACTGATAATTGCTCCTTGATAACTGAATAATTGATACCCCCCCCCGCACCTAGCCGGACGTACCTTTGTTACCATTTCATCGCCTACTTCTCTTCTACTTACCTACGGAATTATGTCGTTTCGCTTTGCGCCCGCCGACGTATTTGAAACCCGCCACAACGCCCCCACCGGCGCCGACCAGCAGGCCATGCTGCGCACCATTGGGGCCGAAAGCCTAGCGCAGCTTATTGCCGAAACCGTGCCGGCCGGCATTCGGCTGCCCGCGGCCCTAGCCCTGCCCCCAGCCCAAACCGAGCGGCGCTTTTTGCGCAATTTTCAGCAGCTGATGGTCCAGAATAAGGTGATGAAGAGCTACATCGGCCTGGGGTATCATGACACCACGCTGCCCCCCGTTATTCAGCGCAACATCCTGGAAAACCCCGGCTGGTACACTGCCTACACGCCCTATCAGGCCGAAATTGCTCAGGGCCGCTTGGAGGCGCTCATCAACTACCAAACGATGGTGATTGACCTCACGGGCCTGCCCATCGCCAATGCCAGCTTGCTCGACGAGGCCACTGCCGCTGCCGAGGCGCTGCACATGCTCTTCGCCCAAACCAAGCAAAAGCCGGCCACCAAGTTCTTCGTGTCGGCGCAGGTGCTGCCCCAAACCATTGACGTGCTGCGCACCCGCGCCACCCCCCTAGGCATCGAACTGGTAGTGGGCGACCACTGCCAGGCCGACCTCACCGACCCGGCTTTGTTCGGGGCCATCGTGCAGTACCCCGGCGCCGACGGCGAGATTTTTGACTATCAAGCATTTATTGCTAACGCGCACGAAAACAACGTGTTCGTAGTAATGGCGGCCGATTTGCTGGCCCTCACGCTGCTCACCTCGCCCGGCGAGCTGGGCGCCGACGTGTGCGTGGGCTCGTCGCAGCGCTTTGGGGTGCCCATGGGCTTTGGCGGGCCGCACGCGGGCTTCTTCGCCACCAAGGAAGACTTTAAGCGCTTTTTGCCCGGCCGCATCATCGGCCAGAGCATCGACGCGGCCGGCAACAAGGCCTACCGCATGGCCTTGCAAACCCGCGAGCAGCACATTCGGCGCGAAAAAGCCACCAGCAACATCTGCACCGCGCAGGTGCTGTTGAGCGTGCTGGCTGGCATGTTTGCCGTGTACCACGGCCCTAGGGGCCTGCGCCAGTTTGCCGTAAATACCCACCTGCTGGCCCAGCAGCTCGAAGCTGGCCTCAAAGGCCTAGGGGTGGCGCAGCTCAACGAAAGTTACTTCGACACCCTGGCCCTGCGCCTGGAAAGCCACGAGCTGCAGCAGGCGCTGAAAGCGGAAGCTGAAACCGCCGGCATCAACTTCCGCTACTACGGCGAAAATATGGTGGGCATTTCGCTGAGCCAGAACACCGAGGCCGACGACGTGCAGGACATCGCGGACCTCTTCGCCAAGGTGCTGGGCAAGGAAGAGCAGACGCCCGCCGCCCCCGAAGCCACTGCCGACTACGCCGCCAAGTGGCCCGAGAGCCTGCACCGCCGCAGCGACTACCTCACCCACCCGGTATTCAATACGCACCACGCCGAGCACGAGCTGCTGCGCTACATGAAGCAGCTCGAAAATAAGGACTTGAGCCTGGCGCACAGCATGATACCCCTAGGCTCGTGCACGATGAAGCTGAACGCCACGGCGGAGATGATACCCGTCACCTGGCCCGAGATTGGCCAGCTGCACCCCTTTGCCCCCGCCAACCAGACCCTAGGGTACCAGCAGCTATTTCGCAATTTACAGGCCTGGCTGTGCGAAGTAACCGGCTTTGCGGCCGTGAGCCTGCAGCCCAACTCGGGTGCGCAGGGCGAGTACGCGGGCCTGCTGGCCATCCGGGGCTACCACGAGGGGCGCGGCGAAAGCCACCGCACGGTGTCGCTCATTCCGGCTTCGGCCCACGGCACCAACCCCGCCTCGGCCGTGATGGCCGGCATGACGGTGGTGGTGGTGAAGAGCACCGAGGACGGCAACATCGACGTGGCCGACCTCAAGGCCAAAGCCGCCCAGCACGCCGACCGCCTCTCGTGCCTGATGGTGACCTATCCCAGCACGCACGGCGTGTACGAGGAAACTATCAAGGAAATTTGCGAGGTGGTGCACCAGCACGGCGGACGCGTGTACATGGACGGCGCCAACATGAACGCCCAGGTGGGCCTGACTTCGCCAGCTAGCATCGGGGCCGACGTGTGCCACCTCAACCTGCACAAAACGTTCTGCATTCCGCACGGCGGCGGCGGGCCCGGCGTGGGCCCCATCGGCGTAGTGGAGGACTTGGTGCCCTACCTGCCCGGCCACGTGGTGGTGCCAGTGGAGGGCCGCGCCAGCGGGGCCGTGTCGGCGGCGCCGTGGGGCTCGGCCAGCATTTTACCCATCAGCTATGCCTACATCTCGATGATGGGCGGCGACGGGCTGACGCGCGCCACTGAGCTGGCCATTCTGAATGCCAACTACATCAAAGCCCGCCTCGATGGCCACTACCCGGTGCTGTACACCGGCGCCAACGGCCGCTGCGCCCACGAGATGATACTCGACTGCCGCCAGTTTAAGAAAGCCGGCGTGGAGGTAGAGGATATTGCTAAGCGCCTGATGGACTACGGCTTCCACGCGCCCACCGTGAGCTTCCCCGTGGCCGGCACCTTGATGGTGGAGCCTACCGAGAGCGAAAGCAAGGCCGAGCTCGACCGCTTTTGCGAGGCCATGCTTGCTATTCGCCAAGAGATTACCGAAGTAGAGGAAGGCCGCGCCGACGCCAAGGACAACGTGCTAAAGCACGCGCCCCACACCGCCGCCGTGGTGCTCACCGAGCAGTGGACCCGCCCCTACACCCGCGAGCAGGCCGTGTACCCGCTGCCCTACGTGCGGGCAGCCAAGTTCTGGCCTACCGTCTCGCGCATCGACTCGGCCTACGGCGACCGCAACCTCATTTGCAGCTGCACGCCCCTAGAAGAATATGCCGATGAGCCCGAGCAGCTCGTCAGCACCGACAAGGGTCCGTCATATTAAGCGCTAACAGGCCCTAGGGCCTGTTAGCTGGCAAATGCCTGAGTAGGCAGCCATGCTCATCTGGCGTCCGCTTGCCGAAGCATTTCTACCGAACGCTACGTGGTAGAAATGCTT